>JBAYFO010000001.1:0-284254 GCA_041667115.1 Ignavibacteriaceae bacterium
ATTGCAACGCTTGTAAACGAATATAAATCGGCTGGAAAATATCAGACTTCGTTTGACGCAAAAAATATTTCAAGCCAACAACTTTCCAGCGGAACATATTTTTATCAACTGCAATCGAACGGAAAGGCAATAACCAAGAAAATGATTCTTTTACGATAAAAGAAATATTGCCGGGTGATGAGAGTTTTTGAGATAATTATTTAAAAGCAAAACTGCCAAGGAAGAGGGCTAGACCTTGGCAGTTTGTGTGTTTCTATAAGGAGGGTGCTATGCAGAAATAAGTTAATATTTTTGCATAACCTTATTAAACAATTCTTATGCCACCAGAAAAGACTTGAAAATTAATTAAAATGAAATCGTTATTTACGTTATTACATCTGCAGAGAAAAAATTATCAAAACGAAGAATTTCTTGTATTAAGCATTTAAAATGATTTTAAAAACTGTTCCTTCATTTATTGAACTATTCTTAACGAATATTTTTCCGTTGTGATACTCTTCAATAATTCTTTTAGAAAGACTTAACCCCAAACCCCAGCCGCGCCTTTTAGTGCTATACCCGGGTCTGAAAATATCTTTTCGCCGTTTGGCGTCTATCCCTTTTCCATTGTCCGCGACTTCTATTTCAATTTTGTGTTTAATTTTTTTTATGGAAAGAGCGATCTTCCCGTTATCATGTGAAATAGAGTCCAAAGCATTTTTTATAAGATTTTCAATTACCCACTCGAATAACTCTGCGTGTAATTTTATCTCTATCTTTGTCTCGCCTGAAAGTTCAATCGAAACTTTTTTCCCGGTTTGAGGTATTCTCCGTTGATAATATGTAACCACATTCTGGAGTACTTCGTAAACATTCCCATTCTTTAATTCTGGCTTTGAGCCAATCTTTGAAAAGCGGTTGGTTATCTTATTTAATTTCTCCACATCATTTTCAATTTCCTCCGCAGTATCTAAAACTTTGTCGGGATCGCTGTAATGAAGTTTCAATATTTCAATCCATCCCATAAGGCTTGATATTGGCGTGCCGAACTGATGAGCGGTTTCTTTAGCCATGCCCACCCAAATATTACTCTGCTCATTTTTTTTAATTTGGCTGAATCCGATATAGCCGATAATGATAAAGAGTCCAACAATCAAAATTTGTAGATAAGGATAAAATTTTAATTGGTTAATTAAACTTGAATTTCCATAATGGATTCTTGTTAAAATGATAGTATCTTTTCCGGTGATGTATGTAACGTTAATAGGCTTGTTCGCTTCATCCATCTCGAGCAGTTTGCTATGAAAAAAACGAAGTAATTTATCATCAGAGAGTGTCGAGTCGAATCTAACATTTCGAATGTCCGACTTGCTTTTCAAATTAATCTTGTTGTTTTCGTCGGTAAGGATAATGGGGAAGTCTATGGGTCTGATAATATTTTCAAACAGAAAAGTAATGTCTGCATTTACATCGGAAGTATTCGCCACATATTCCAACCCTTTGGCGTAAAGTTGAACAATTTGTCTCTCCTTTTCTTGAAGTTTTTCAACTAAATCGCTTGTAAAAAAAAGTGTACCTCCGCCGATACTAACCGCAATGATTAATAAAATAATTTTAATATTTACAGAGGCAGGTCCGCCGGACATCTTCATACTTTAGATTCCGAAAAAATAAATTGAGTTATGAAACAAAAAATGTTTGTGCCCTTTTAGGTCCTACGGAAATAATCTTTATCATAATTTCCGATTCTTCAGAAATAACCGCTAGAAAATTCTTGGTTGCCTGTGGCAAGTCCGCATAGGTTTCGCATTTCGAAATATCTGTATTCCAACCCGGAACAGTTTTGTAGACAGGTTTTACGGAAGAGAGTCTTTCAAAGTCAGTCGGGAAAGATTTTAATAATTTCCCGTTGTATTCGTAACCGGTGCAGATCTTAATTTCTTCAAACACACTTAATACATCTAATTTTGTTAGTGCAACCGAATTGATTCCGTTTATCATTGCAGAATAACGGACGAGAAAAGCGTCGTACCAGCCGCATCGTCTTGGTCTGCCGGTAGTAGCGCCAAATTCATTTCCAACTGCACGAAGTTTTTCTCCTGTTGCATCTAATAATTCAGTAGGGAAGGGACCTTCGCCAACTCTCGTGGTATAGGCTTTAACTATTCCAATTACATCGGTAATTTTATTTGGCGGTATACCGGTTCCGGTACAGGCTCCGCCTGAAGTTGGATGAGAAGACGTAACAAACGGATATGTTCCAAAGTCAACATCTAGTAAAGCGCCCTGGGCGCCTTCTAATAAAATTGATTTCCCTTCTTTTATTGCCTGATTTAGGTACGAAGGAATATCTTTTATATACTGATCAATTTTTTCATCAAATTCTAAATAGGATTTGATGATTTCATCAACGTCAAGTTCTTCATGATGATAAATGTTTTTTAAGAGTAAGTTTTTCTCAGCTAGGTTCTCACGAATTTTCCGCTTAAGAACTTCAGGATGAAGTAAGTCGTTTATCTTAATTCCTTTGCGTGCGTATTTGTCTATGTAGCAAGGACCAATTCCTCTTCCGGTTGTACCTATTTTATTTTTACCGCTTTCGCTAATTGAATCTAACAATTTATGATAGGGCATAATCAGGTGAGCATTCTGGCTTATAAACAATCTATCTTTTACGGAAATGTTTTTTTCTTCCAGAAAAGAAATCTCATCTATCAGCGCAACGGGGTCGATGACCACGCCGTTACCTATTACGCAAATTACGTTTTCCCGAAGGATGCCCGAAGGGATGAGGTGTAAAACATATTTTTTATCGCCTATCTCAACGGTGTGTCCAGCGTTAGCGCCGCCCTGGTAGCGAACGACGATATCATATGAATTTGAAAGAAGATCGACAATTTTGCCTTTTCCTTCATCTCCCCATTGACTTCCGACGAGTACGGATACTGCCATAAAATTCCTTTACATTTAGACAAAAGAAAACTCCGAATAAAAAATTATCCGGAGTTCTTAACAAAATATTAAAAATTATTACTTAGAGAAAGACTTGATTGCGTTTTCAACAGTATCATAATATTCAAAAATTGTAGTAAGCTTAGTAATTACTAGCAGGCTTTCAATTTTTTCTGTAACACGAGCAAGTTTAAATGAAGCATTTTCTTTTTTAACAGTTGTTAATCCACTGATCAACATTCCTAATCCGGAACTGTTCATAAAAGTTACTTCACCTAAATCAATTACAATGTTTTTCTTTCCCTCGGACAAAAGCTTGCGCAAGGTTGCGCTAAATTCGGTAGCTTCATTGCCGCCAAGCGCACTTCCCGACAATTCTATAATAACTGCTTCGTATTTTTCAACTACTTTTAATTTCATTGATTTCTCCTTAATTTTTTCACCTAAAATTTAATTAGCTACGGTTTCTTTTCCAAGCTATTTTACGATTAATTATTCTTTTTTTTAAGTTATCTGAAATTAATTCCGTTTCTTTAATAATGTTACCACTCTTCAAAATGAGGTGATTAATTTCTCAAATAGAATTATTTTTGTCCGAATAAATAAATGGAACAAAATTCATAGTAAACCGTCAAAATATATGAACGAAATAAAAGAAAACGAAAAAGTGATACCACAGACAATTTTAACGCTAAACGATGATTTTTCGCTTATTAAGCGATTTATTGACGGTGATGAATCCATCTTTAAAGAGTTGGTGAACCGGCATAAAGAGAAAGTCCGCAATCTCATTTTTGTAACGCTGAACAGCCCCGACATGATTGACGACTTATCCCAGGAAGTGTTTATCTCCGTATATAAAAAACTTGACCGTTTCCGCTTTGAATCTCAGTTTACTACCTGGCTTTACCGGATTACGATAAATAAATGCAGAGACCACTTACGCAGGGTGAAGATACGGAGCATCCTCTCTCCATTATCAGCTTCAGAAGCAGAACTCTCCTATTCGTCAACTGCGGTACACGATGAAAATGAAATTCAAGAAATTGTCCGCAATGGTGTAGCTCAACTTCCGGAAAAATTAAAAACTCCTCTCATCCTGAAGGATTTTGAAGGACTAAGTTATCAAGAGATTGCCGAAACGCTCGGAACAGAAGTTGGAACGATAAAGTCGAGAATTTTTAGGGCTCGGGAAGCATTAAAGAAAATTCTTGAGCCTTATAAAAAGGAGCTGTTATGATGAGATGGTACAACCAAAATATTAAAGAACAAGTGTCTGCTTATCTTGATGATGAACTTCCAAAACACGAAAAAGATTTGCTTGAAGATAAACTTATTACATCCGAAGAATTGCGGAAAGAACTGGAAGAAAATAGAAAAGTAAAAGAAGTATTTTCATCTTTAAAACGATTACCTGAAGATGAGTATTTTGCCTCCAGATTGATGGAAAAAATTAAAGGAGCAAAAAAATCGGATACTCTTTTCTCTCTGCTGAAAAAACCTGTTGTTGTTTTCGGAATTGTTTCAATTTCTTTAATGGGGATATTGAAATTTTATCCTGATTTTTTCCCGACATTCTTCTCGAAACAAAAATCAACTATCCTCGATTTTTATACACAAAATATGAAACCGTTCACTTATGTGGCAGATTTAAACAGTGAGGACATTTTTAATTTTGCATTTAATAATAATCTCCCTTTAAATAAAGAAGATCACCAGATGCTTCAATTAGATAGAGATGCAAATGGAAATCAGTTTGTTGAGGTGAAATATGCAGGAAGTTCGGCTGATGCATTCAATCTCCCCCGGTTTATAAAAACACTCAAACTAAACAATGTTCAGAAACAGGCAGTTGATTCTATTCTCCTCAGTTATTCTGATGACATTGCTTCTCATATTCTGGTTAATGACAAAAATACAGTAGCTGTTAACCCAAGTATTTGGAATTACCACAACGCAATCCGTTCAGATTTGCTTTCGTATGTCGCCAGTGTGAACAAAGAAGTATCAGATAAAATTATGCCCGTAGCATTTACAGGAAACAATGTTTCATCTCTCCGGAGAATGTCGGTATCGAATGATCCTAACGAAGACACCTATTTCGTTTTTTCTCCCGACACTATTTTTACTCAAAAACTTCACATCAATAAAGAAGAGTTGAAAAGCGATATCCGAAAATACAAAAAGGAGATGAGCCAGCATTCTGACGAATTAAATAAGTTGAAAAGATTTAAAATTGAGGTAAAAGTTTTCCCGGATGAGTTTACCTCTTCGCAGAAGATGAAAGTGCTGATCGATTCAAATATCTGTAGGATACAAATTCCTCATGAAATCGCGATGGAGAGTTACGTCCCGAATTTTGAATCGATGAACTCGGCGTTGGACGAAGCATTCAATCAACTTAGAAATTTTCAGTTCGACATACGTGTTGAATCGAATGGAAAAGAAAGCCCTGCTGCATTCAATGATAAAAGAAAACGAAAAAATGTTCAGAAATTTGAATTCAAAGTAGGAGACGAAGATTTTGTTATACCTAATCCCGATTCCTTAGCAAATTTTTTCCGGTTTTATTTTCAAGATTCAACCAAGACTTTTCCGTTCAATAACAAAATGAATCAAGACATGGAAGTCTTTAAAAAAGAGATGGAAAAATTCAAAACCGAAATGGAAAAAATGAAAAAGGAACTTCAAAAAGAAATGCAAAAGAAGGCAGAAAAGAAGGATCCGATAGAGATTTAACAAGGAATTTATAGGTCTATTTTTCTGATGAAAGGAAGCGTTTTTCCGCGCTTCCTTTCATTTGAAGTATCTTCTCCCAATCCAACCTAATTACCGTTTATACCACACTCTTTTTTTTTACCACAAAAAGTTAATAATTTGAAGCAGAAAATTGTAAAGTTACTTAATTTTTAACCGGTAAATACAGAAATGGAAATTTCGACTAAAATTACACAACCAAGAATACAACTTTTCCTTGCTTCGGCTGTTGGGTTGTTTTTTTTCAGAATGATTTTTTCTGCTGAGAGTCTATTCCTTTCCGTACTTAATGATGCTTTTGTTCTAATTGTGTTCTATTTTGCTCTCTTAAACCTGAGCCGGGTACTTTCCCAGAAACAATTTTCGGCTATAACCCTTATAAAAAGTTTGATTTTCTTAACCCTGGTCAGTATTGTTTTGTACAAGTTTTTAGATGGGTTCCGGTCTTTATTGGGTGTTAACGAAATGGAGCGGCTCACCGCCAATGCACTATTCGTTTCTATTGTTACGTATAGTTTTGATTTATTGATTATAATCATTCTCTCGTATCTTTTTCTTGTCTTCCGTTTGCTTTTTTTCCTGAAGCAAAGAAAAAATGTAAAAACATATTTTACCGCTTTTGTAGTCTTTCTACTCCTTTCCTCATTTGCAACGTTGCTCGATAAATTCAGTAGTTGGGAATTTATTAAAATGGCTTTTACGGCAAACGCGGTAATCTTGATGGCAATAAATTCTTTAAAGATTTCATGGCTCGCATTTTTAACAAAAAAAGAGAAAAAACAACTTCTGCTCTTTTCATTTGCATTGATCGTTCTTTTTGGTATTTCTATCTCGCTGATTAATTCGGAAAATGGAATTTCAAAAGTATTGAACAATTTTTCACCGTCTCTTAACTATTTTAATCTTTTGCTAAATGTATATGGCGTTATCTACTTTAGCTTTTTATTTGTGATTACGCTTTTTCACTTACCAACCGCCGAGGCGTTTGATCGCAAAGCTACTGAGGTTACGTCACTTCAAATCTTGAGCCGTTTGATTAATCAGGTTTTAGATTTTAAGGAGTTAGGTGACACCATAACCGACCTTGCCATTAAGGTGTGTAATGCCGATGCCGCATGGATCATTTTAAACGATGACGAAACCAAAACTCCGGTCGCTCCTAAAAACATCGGTTTTGTTACTGCAGATAAAATTCAATCGGTAATTTTTTCACCAAAGAACCAGCAGCATGCATTAAATGAAATTTCCTTTGCCAATGTGGCTGTATGTAATGAGAGCGAAACAAAAAACGATCTCTTCTGCTATGCAGCTTCTGCACCGTTAAAATCGCATAAAAAGATAAACGGGTATCTCTTTGTAGCCAGGAAAGCCGATGTTCCATTTGATGAAGAAGACAAAAGCGCTCTAGAAACATTCTCTGATTATTCATCCATAGCGGTTGAAAATGCCAAACTACTTAAAGAATCAATTGAAAAAGAAAGACTCGAACGGGAACTTGATGTTGCGCGTGAAATGCAGGGAAAGATACTGCCGCAGTCAATTCCTAAAGTAAAAAATCTGGAAATTTCGGCAGTCTTTGTTCCGGCATTTGAAGTTGGCGGAGATTATTACGATTTTTTTGAACTGCCGAATAACAAACTTGGTTTTATCATCGCCGATGTTTCCGGTAAGGGAATTTCCGCTGCATTTATTATGGCTGAACTGAGAGGAATTATTGAATCGTTAGTCGTTACGTTTGATAATCCGAAAGAAATTTTAATAAGGACCAATACGATAATTGAAAGAACACTGGAGAAAAAGAATTTTATTACTGCTGTCTTCGGCGTTTTTGATTTGGATGCGGAAAAACTTTTTTTATCGCGCGCCGGGCATTCATCCATTTTATTAGTTCGAAATGATGAAATTAAAGAAATTCTGCCCGGTGGGGTGGGGTTAGGATTAACTTACTCAGAAAAATTTGAATTATTTTTGGAAGAATATTCTCTTCAATTAAAAGAAAATGATATTTTTGTTTTGTACACTGACGGAGTTACTGAAGCGAAAGATGGTAACATGGATGACTTTGGAATTACTACTCTGAAAAAAATTATTTCTGAATTTCAAAATGAATCTGTTGATACTATTGCAAAAAAGATCATGACGCAAGTTTCTCTCTTTTCGCAGGGAACTTCTCAGCATGACGATATAACGTTACTACTTTTTAAATGGAAAAATAATTTGGAGAAACAGCATGGCTGAGTTTTCAACTAAACATCGTGAAAACGGTGAGGTTAATATTCTTGAACTTAACGGCTATCTCGATGCTCACACTGCCCAGCATCTTGAACACGCCATTTCCGATTTAATTACAAAGAATAAATACAAGGTTGTTGTAAACTTTGAAAATTTAAAATATATCAGCAGCGCCGGGTTAGGTGTTTTTATGGCATTTATTGAAACCATGCGGACAAATGCAGGTGACATTAAGCTTGCTGCTATGCAACCAAGCGTTTACAACATTTTTGATCTTTTAGGATTTCCACTTCTGTACGAAATTTTTTCGACAGAGACGGAAGCGGTAGAAAAGTTTAATCGATAACGGTAATAATTTATTGTGAAAACGACAGCAAAAAATATTTATGAAATGAAGGTGAAAAGCACCACGGAAAATCTCGCGGTGATCCGTGCTTTTGTAGAGGAAAAAGCTTCACAATCCGGTATCGATAAGAGCGTCATCGAAAAAATTGTTCTTGCCGTTGACGAGGCTAGCACCAACATTATCAAACATGCTTACAATTATGATGCGTCAACTGAATTTGTTGTCCGCGTTTTAATATCAAAAGAAGAATTTAAAGTACTACTTACTGATCATGGAAAAAGTTTCGATCCAAATCAAATTACCGACCCGGATATGCCGACCTACTTAAAACAGCGCCGTGTAGGTGGTTTAGGATTACATTTAATGCGTCATTTAATGGATAAGGTGGAGTATCAAAAACTTGCGGGAGACGGCAACCAACTTATTTTAACAAAAAAAATTGCATGATCTAGTAATGGAAAAACTGGAATTCACTAAACTCAAACGAAACTTAACAGCTTTAGTCGAATTTAGCAGAGTCGTAAATTCAAGCCTTGACCTGCAATTTACACTTAACAACTTACTCTTAACCTGTCTTGGTAAATTCATTACAACTAAGGGATGTATAATTCTTTCCATTCAAAATGAGATGAAAATTTTATCTTCCAAAGGTTTAAGTGAAGAACAGATTGCCTCTTTCCCGGTGGTCTTCCACGTTGATGAGATTGAAGAAAGTAAAGAACTAAAGGAGTTTTTATTTCAGAACAAATTAGTTTACTCTGAAAAAATATGTTCACCGAGAAAATGTTTGGGGATTCTTTGTCTTGGAGAGAAAATAACAAAAGAAGAATATTTGACAGAGGAAAAAGAATTTCTCGTTACGATTTTAAATATTGCATCGACGGCTATCGAGAATGCAATGTTTATCACCGAACTTAAAGAAGTAAACCGGATGCTTGACTCACGCGTTAACCGTTTGAGTTCTCTGTTTGAATTGGGAAAAGAATTTGGGGTGCTAACCGACGAAAGCAGGATTAGTAAATTATTAGTTTATTCGTTGCTCGGTCATTTTCTCCTTTCAACCTATGCGATAATAATTTTAGATGAGAATAAGCTGAAAATTTTGGAATCAACAGTTCCCAAAGCTCCCTTGCTGGATGTTTTGTCTCATGTTAATATTCAGTCGATTGAAAATGTCCACGATAAAGAGAGCATTGAAAAAGATTTCCCCAACCTTTCAAAATATAATTTTGAATTAATGATTCCGATGCAATTGCAGGGTGAAACCAGCGGACTTGTTCTGCTCGGGAAAAGGATGAAAAATATTCCCTATTCGGAAACGGATATCGAGTTTATAAGTTCGGTAGGAACACTTGCTATAATTTCATTGGAGAATATAAGACTTTTTCAAGAAGCGCTTGAAAAGCAAAAACTTGAAGAAGAGTTAGAAATTGCAAAAGGCATCCAGCGAAACCTTCTTCCTAAAGAAATTCCAAAGCTAGACAATTTTCAAATTTCCGCTGTTAGTATTTCTTCAAAACAGGTTGGTGGTGATTATTACGATATCATCAGAGCCGAGGATGGTCGTTATTTTATAGGGATTGGCGATGTTTCCGGCAAAGGAGTTCCAGCTTCATTGCTGATGGCGAATCTGCAAGCGTTTTTAAAATCGATTACCAGGCAAGGATATAATATAGCGGCTTCGACACGGATTATCAACGATCTTGTTTCTGAAAATACTACCGATGGGAGATTTATAACTTTTTTTTGGCTTTTACTCGATGATCAAAAAAGAGAAATCACTTACGTAAATGCGGGGCACAATCCTCCGTTGTTAATCCGGGATAAAAAAATCACTTATCTTGACAAAGGGGGGATGTTGCTGGGAGTGATGAAATCATTTATGGAGTATGAAAGTGAAACTGTTCAACTTCAGAAAGATGATATTCTGGTCCTTTTTACAGATGGGGTTACTGAAGCAAAAAATAGAAACGATGATGAATTTTCCGACCGGTTATTAGAAACGATTCTTACACAAAAAACATTTTCGTCGTCTGACGAGATCCTCCATGAAGTGAAATGCAAGATTGACGAATTTGTCAGCGGAGAACCGCAGTCTGACGATATTACAATGATAACCTTTCTTGTAACGTAAAAAAAATTATCGGTTTAAAACAAAAAAGCCGGACTAAATCCGGCTTTTTTATTTTGAACTTAAACGAACTAAAATTCAATTTTCTTGTTATACTTTTTAACATAATCTAAAACTATAGCACTAGCAACGAAGACCGAAGAATACGTTCCGATAATAATACCGAAGAACATTGTGAATGCAAACGCCCGAAGCACTTCACCGCCTAAAAGCAGCAGTACAAAGATACTCATTAACGTTGTACCACCTGTTAAAATTGTACGGCTCATAGTTTTGTTAATTGCCATGTTCATCAACATTTCGAGAGGTTCAGTTTTATGAATTTTTAATGTCTCTCTCACTCTATCAAAAACAATAACCGTATCGTTAATTGAATATCCGATAAGAGTTAAAAATGCCGCCACAACTGTGAGATTCACTTCTAAATTCAAACCAGGGATAACATTATAAAGAACGGCGTACAATCCTAAAGTTATAAGTACATCGTGGAAAAGTGCCACTACGGCTCCGAACGCAAAAACAAATTTGTAGCGGAAAGCCAAATAAATTAAAATTCCAATTAACGAAAGAACAATAGCAATCATTGTATCTTGCTTCAATTCATTTCCTACTTTTGGTCCTACTCTTTCTTCGCGTAAAACCTGAAATGGATTTCCTTTTAATTTAAGTTTCAAACTTTCTTTCACCCAATCAGAAATACCAACTTGAACTACAACCTGTGTATTGGTAATTTCTTCAGATACTTTGCCTGACTGAAATCCATCGAGAAAAAGTTTATTTGCTATTGCTGACGCCGTATCAGGATTATTAAATGAATAAGTCAGAGTGTTGGAAGTTTTTTCAGATCGATAATTCCCTGCAACAGCCGGGAATGAAGAATTGATATCTCCTTCAATTTGCTGTTGGATCTTTGGAAAAAGATTTTGAGGAAGCGCCTGCAATTCCGTTCTGATTAAAGCGCCGGAATTATCGCCAAAGGTTTTTATCTCAACTTCACCCAACCCTGTCGATTGAAGATCCTGGCGGAGTTCTGAAATTTTAACCGGGTTGTCAAATCTCACGACGATTTCCGTTCCACCTTTGAAATCAATACCGAATTGAAGGCCGCGGAAAGCGATGTTTAACATGCCAAGTAAAAAGAGTGAGGCAGAAAGCACATAAAAGTACTTTCTCTTCCCCATGAAATCAATATTTAAATTATGAAATAGCTGCATTTATTTTTGCTCCTAAAAGTCTTTTTGATAATTAACCGAGAGTAATTTTATAACCTTTAATTAATAAGAAATCGAGAAAAACTCGTGTAATAACTAAAGCTCCAAACAAGCTTGTTCCAATACCAATCATTAAGGTAAGGGCAAATCCTTGAACCGGTCCGGTTCCAAACTGATAAAGAATAATAGCAGTAATCATAGTGGTAATGTTTGAATCCACAATAGCGGAAAGCGCTTTTGAAAATCCACTATCAATTGAAGCCTTCATTGTTTTCCCGGTTGCAAGTTCTTCTCTAATTCTTTCAAAGATCAGCACGTTGGCATCAACCGCCATTCCTATGGTTAATACAATGCCCGCAATACCAGGTAAGGTTAGTGTGGCTTTGAAATATGCAAGTATTGAAAGTATAAATAAGATTACAAGTGATAAAGCAATTGCAGAAATACCTCCCGCTTTTCTATAATAAACCACCATAAAAAGTCCGACGAGTAAATAACCGTAGAGTGTAGAATTAAATCCTTGGTTAATTGAATCCTGCCCGAGTGACGGTCCGACGGATCTTTCTTCCATAATATCTACCGGTGCCGGAAGCGCTCCGGCTTTCAAAACGATTTCTAATAATTTTGCTTCTGCTAAATCAGTGCTACCTTCAATTTGCGATCTTCCTCCGGGAATTTTACCGCGAATAACCGGTGCTGTATAAACCACGTTATCAAGTACAATCGCACATCTTTTGTTGATGTTGGCGCCGGTAATTCTTGCCCATTCTGTTGCACCTTCGGAATTCATTTCCATATTAACGACAGGCGCAGAAGTAGAAGGATCAATATTTGATGTTGCATTGGTTACAACACTGCCTGTTAGTTCGGCAGTTTTGTTTACAAGATAAAGGATGAAAACTCCCTGACCTTCTTGAAAAGTAACCGGTTTAGCGCTAAATAAAAACTCTGCATTACTTAAGTTAAGGATGTTTTGCACTTCAGGTTTAGCAAGCATATGTAAAAGTCTTTCTTTCTGATCAGCTTTTACATACGCATCTGCTGATTGACTCTGAGGATTTATCAAAGCAACAGAAAAGAAAGGATGTTCTTTCGCAAATTCTTCCGGAGATAATTTTTTGTTCTTGGTTGTATCGTTTTTTGCAAGTGTTGAATCTTTCTTTTCAACCTTAGCACTTTTTGTGGAATCTGTTGAAGAAGAATCTTCTAAACTTTTGCCCGCCAAAACTTTGTCAACCTGCTCCATTACGTTAACAGTGTATGCCGGTTCTTTTAACAGTTTGAATTCAAGCAAGGCTGTTCCCTGCAGTAATTGTCTTGCTTCTTCTTCTTTGGCAACACCCGGTAATTCAACAATAATTCTTCTATCGCCTTGCAACTGAATGCTAGGTTCAGAAACGCCATACTGGTCAACTCTGTTTCTAATAATTTCTTTAGCCCGTGTAACTGCTTCATCGGTCTGCTTTTTCAAATCCTTTAATATTTCAGCATCATCCTGGCGGATCGTTCCGAAGTAGCGGCTTAAACGGATTCCTCTTTCCTGAAATTTACGACCAACAATATTTACAACCGATTCATTTGACAAAGCAGCTTCCTTGCCTGCCGATGCGAGTATTTGTCTGAAAAGGTCATCGGGGTTGTTTGCTAATTTTTCTAACAATTTTACGGTATTTACTTCAAGCACCACACGCATACCGCCTTGTAAATCCAAGCCCAATTTTATTCTCTTCATTCGTGCTTCGCGAATCGAAGGATCGCTGGCTTTAATGCTGTCGGCAGTATTTTGAAGTATTCTGTCAAGTTGATCTGCAGTTAGACCGGGATCAACTTTCTTTAAAAGTTCGCGTTTTTCTTTTACTGCTTCCGAAATTCTATTCGTATTTTGATAATCCTTATAGGTAGGATACAGCAAATAAATGCTTATTGCAATTGCAGCAATAATAATGATAAACCTAAATCTCAATGCTTTCATAAGGGGTTCTATACTAATTAGTTGGATTAGTGAATTAATTAAGAGTTCAAAGTTACTCTTTAAGGGTAAAAAAAGCAATAAAATTTGAAATTAAGATTTTATTAATAGGTAGTTTTGGGGAAATATTAACGGAATTGCCCCAAGTTTGTATATTTGTGACGTTTTTATTTATTATTTGTGAGTGATTTTTTTATGTCAGAACCAACTTCTCTACCTTTAAGAGACGAAATTGAAGCCAGGTACAAATGGAATTTGTGCGATATTTTTGAGTCTGATGAAAAATGGGAAGAAGTCTTTCGTATCGTTGAAGGAAAAATTCCCGGACTTAAAAAGTTTGAAGGAACATTAAACGAATCTGTCGAATCGATTATTGACTATCTCAAATTAGAAGAAGAAATAGGAATTATTTTGGAGCGGCTTCATCTTTATGCTATGCTTTCAAAAGATTCAGATATGGCAGTACCGAAATATCAATCTATGGATAGCAGGGTTAAAACATTAATAACAAATTTTTCTTCAAACACTTCATTTTTTAAACCGGAAATTTTAAAACACGATAAAGAACAAATTGAAAGATGGTGTAAAGAAATTGACGAACTAAATAAATATTCCCATTTTTTTGAAGATCTTTTCCGCGAAAAACCACATACGCTGTCTCCAAATGAAGAAAGAATAGTAGCCCTAACCGCAGAATTAAAAAATGTTCCGTATAATACATTCTCGCTATTTACAAATGCCGACCTTCAGTTCCCTAAAATAGATGACGGCTTAGGAAATGAAATTGAAATTTCGCATGGAAGATATTACTCGTCTTTATATTCTGACAACAGAACTTTCCGCGAGGAGGCTTATCGCGCTTACTATAAGCCGTTCATACAACACGCAAACACTTTCTCTTCCCTCGTTATGGGCAATATTAAAGGGAATATATTCACCGCTCAAGTTAAAAACTTTAATTCCGTGCGCGAAGCTTCATTATTTAGAAATAATATTTCACTACAAGTTTACGACAACTTAATCGATACCGTAAACCGGAATCTAGAACCAATGCATCGATGGACTGCACTCAAGAAAAGAATGCTTAAACTTGATAAACTTCACCCATTCGATACCTATGTGTCAATTTTCCCTTTTAAGGACAAGAAATATTCTTACGATGAATCTTTGGAAATCGTTAAAAAAGCTTTGCAACCACTTGGGACAAATTATCTTGGAATTATTGATAAAGCTTTTTCGCAAAGATGGATTGACGTTTATGAAACCCGTTCCAAACGCAGTGGCGCTTATTCTTCCGGGACAACCTTTGGTGTTCATCCATACGTTCTTTTAAATTGGAATAACTTGTTAAACGATGTTTTTACGCTTGCTCACGAGATGGGGCACAACATGCATTCATACTTTACAGGAGATAAACAGCCGTATGTGTATGCTAATTATTCAATCTTTCTAGCTGAAGTTGCATCAACGTTTAACGAATCGCTCTTGCTTGAATATTTTTTAGAACACAGCGAAAGCAAAGAAGAAAAATTATTTTTATACGAAAAGTACTTGAACAATGTAACAACAACATTTTATCGTCAGACAATGTTTGCTGAATATGAATCAGAAATGTATAAGTTAGTTGAAGGGGGAAATTCTTTAACGGTTGTTGATTTTCGTAATTTGTATAAAAGTCTTTATCAAAAATATTGGGGGAATGAAATGTTTGTTGACTATGAGGAAGAATTTACCTGGGCTCGGATTCCTCATTTCTATTATAATTTTTATGTTTATCAATATGCAACCGGATTTGCAGCCTCAGGATTACTTGTGCAAAAAGTTAAAAAAGAAGGTGAACCGGCAGTTAAAAAGTATTTGCAATTTCTTGGCAGAGGAAGCTCAAAGTATTCGCTTGATATCCTAAAAGATGCGGGTGTTGATATGACTTCTTCGGAACCGGTACTTGCAACAATTAACAAAATGTCTTTTATTCTTGATGAAATAGAAAAGCTTATTAACTAAACGAGGAAGAAATGAAAATATATACAAAGAAAGATTTAAACGAATTTTATCAGTCGTTAACCTATGATGATATAAGTCTTGTCCCAACAGAAATTTCCAGGGTTAAATCACGTAACGAACCGGTTACGTCCTGTGATTTTTTAGGAGCTAAACTAAGTCTTCCAGTGCTATCAAGCCCAATGGATACGGTTACCGGCTTAGATATGGCAATTGAATTAACACATTCCGGATGTCTTGGAATTCTTAACCGATTTGATTCTTCTTTGAATAGTATTCTTGCATCAGAAAATGGGACTGAAAAAATATATAGCGCATCAATCGGATTGACTACGGATTTAGCTGTCATCGAAAAATTAGCTGCCCGGAAATTTATTCTCTGTCTTGATACTGCTAACGCAAGCAACAAGGAGGTTCTAAATAAAACCAAAGAAGTAAAAAAACATTTTGCGGTAAAACTGATTGTTGGAAATATTGCAAACGGGGCAACACTAAAACAATTGGAAGACGCCGGGGCTGATGCAGTCCGTGTTGGTATTGGCAGCGGAAGTGTTTGTTCAACTTCAATACAAACTGGAATAGGGATCGGTCAGGTTTCATCAATATTGGATGTTCTTTTCACACGTAAGAAAGAAAAGTTGGCAATAAAAATTATAGCTGACGGAGGAATAAAAAGCGCCGGCGATGTTGCAAAAGCTTTATCATTGGGGGCAGATGTTGCAATGCTCGGAAGAATGCTCGCCGGGACAAAAGAAACTCCGGGTGAAGTAATAAAATACAATGGTCAACTTTGGAAGAAATACCGGGGTTCTGCTTCCTTTGGTGTAAAAATGAAAAACGAATTCATCGAAGGTGAAGAGACAATGGTCGCATACAAAGGAACCGTACGAAATGTAATCAACAGCATTTCTGACGGATTGCGAAGCGCAATGAGTTATATGAATTGTCTATCACTTGATGAATTAAGAAAAACCGAAACGTTTACCGTGTTAAGTAATAGCTCCTATCTCGAACGTTTACCCAAAGCTTAATAGCTAATCTATTATTATGCTTGTCGTTTTACTCGATCGATCGTAAAAGCAGGAATACACACGGAAACATATTCACACGATTCTTGAAAAGGGTTTGAGTATTTAACACTTGAACCCTTTTTTATACAGATTGATTGATTCTTCTCCAAAATTATTGTCTCACCTTCAACTTCAATTTTTTTCTTTCCGGAAAACACAAAGGTAACTTCATCAAATTCAGGTATTTGAAATGGTTCACTCCATCCGGCAGGAGCGATCATATGTGCAAAGCTAAAATCTCCACAAAAAATACTTGCCATCCCAAAATGTTCTTCAATTAACTTTCCGTCGGTGGTTGGAACGACAAAGGGCTTTAGTTGTAGTTCAAAAGGTTTCATTTTTCTCCTTAAGTTTAAAATAAAAAAGTCATGCCTAAGCATGACCTTAATTTACGTACTTTGAAGTCAATTATTTTAATGCAAGTTTACGTAATGGTTCATTCGGAAGGGAATAATTATCTAGAATATTTCCCTTCGGAGATCGAAAAGTGAAGGATTTTGCACTTTGACTATTCGGGTGATAAAATGCTCTCGGTTTATCTACTTTTGTCTCATAAATTTTATAATTCATTTGTTGATCATTAACAACTTTAAATCTTTCTTTCGACCTTGGTTGTACTTTGGCTAAAGCCGGAACTTGTACAGCTTGTCTCTGGGGGACAAAATAGATTTGTTCTTTATTCGCATGATCAGAATAGTGATTTCTGATAAAAGTGCTTTCATCTTTGCTAATAACAATTTGTTTTTTGCTGTTATTTTCTTTACTGTTGCTCTTGTTTTTAGGATGAATTTGCATTTTCTCTTTCGCTTTATAAATCATATATGAAATAAGAATAACAAAGAAAACAACTGTTGCAAAAACAACTAAAGCTAATTTGATAATCGGTATAAGTTCCATTTCTTCCTCTAATTTGTCTTTCCCTATATAACCAATTGACATGCCAAGCTAAATTTGGCGGATTTACTTACTTTTGAAAGAAAATGATGAATTTTTTTGAGAAGTCCTCTCAATACGAGACAATCGTAAACGTGTTGATCGTTTAAAAGGTAAAAAGAAAAATTTTTGTTTTTCTTTCACGAATTCATTAATTTAAGTTCTTCATTTATAAATACTTAGAAAGATTTTTTTCTACAAGGGAAATGATATGACGAAAGCCGACTTAGTTGATATTGTAGCTACTGGAACCGGATTAACAAAATTAGAAACAGAAGCCGTTATTGAAGGTTTTTTTAACAGCGTTATCGAATCGTTAAAAGCCGGTAAAGGAATTGAAATAAGAGGATTTGGTACTTTCAAAGTAAGAAAGAAATCAGCTCGATTAGCAAGAAATCCTAAAACCGGAGAAAAAGTTAACGTCCCCGAACATTATGTCCCTGTTTTCAAATTTTCTAAGGATTTTAAAACTGCCGTTAGTAAAGGTATGGCAGAAAAGGAAATTGTATAAAGTGCTTAAATGTCCGGTTTGTAAAAGTAGTGTTGAAGAAAAATATAAGTTTTGTCCAAACTGCGGTAATTCATTAGAAGAAGTTAAAGAGAATGAAAACCTGGTTGAATCTGAGACTGAGTATGTTGTCTGTAAATATTGCGGTGAAGAAAATGTTCCTGGATTAAGTTATTGTCCTTCTTGCGGTGCAAAATCCGGCAATGAAACTAAAGAAATTCATAAATCCAGAGGACAAGTTTTAACTCCTGCTTCTCCCCCAAAAATAAATAGCGGAAATTCCAACAAGAAAAAGCGTCAAACAAAAAGCAATAAACCAATACAGGAGCTTTCTGTTAAAAATAATGGGATAAAAACCTCGAAGGATTTTAGTCCCAAAAATATTGTAATAGCTTTGGTAGTTCTTCTTCTTCTTGCCAGCGCGATGTTGTACTTAGCAGGAGTTTTTGATCAACCAAAGATTTCTTCCGTAGAAGATTTACCGGCAACTAACCAACAACAAAGTTCCGGAATTGATTTAGCTAGTATTGATAGAATTAATCAGTTAGATGCTCAACTAAAAGCTGAGCCTGATAATTATGATTTGATGCTTCAATTAGCTCACTTAAAGAATGATTCCGGTTTTAAACCAGACGCAATAGTGCTCTATAAAAAATATTTAGAAAAATTCCCGAAGAACGCAGATGTTTTGGTCGATATGGGTGTCTGTTATTTCGATCTGCAGAAATATGACGAAGCAATTCCGTTAATGGAAAAAGCAATAAAAATAGACCCGAAGCACCAAATTGCACATATGAACTTAGGAATTGTTAATTTAGCAAAAGGAAATATTGAAAAATCGAAAGAATGGCTTCAAAAAGCCGTAGATTTGGATCCAAATTCTGAAGTTGGACGAAAAGCAAAACAATTATTAACATCACATTAAATTAAACAGGAGCTAATCAATGCCTTGCGGTAGAAAAAGAAAAGGACACAAGATGTCCACGCATAAAAGAAAAAAGAGACTTAGAAAGAATCGTCATAAAAAAAGAGTAAGATAGATTTTTAATGTATAATGGAAGAGAGCCATCCTTCTATTCACCATTGTACATTTTCTGCCACCTTAGCTCAGCTGGTAGAGCAGCTCACTCGTAATGAGCAGGTCGAGCGTTCGAGTCGCTTAGGTGGCTCTTAAAAGTGCTTAATTCAATCGAATTATGCACTTTTTTATTTTAAAGAATTTTGCCATTTTGGCAAAACGACTTAAATGTTGTCAAATTCACTCCAATTATCTTGCAAACTACTTCAATACTACTTCAGTAATTCATTGAGTTTACCATCTCATTTCGCTTATTTTTCTTCTCAGAAACAAGCTCTTCTATTTACTTAATATCCACTCAAATCATCTTATGATACTGTTCTTTACTCACTTAGTAATTGCATAGATGATAAGCAGCGGAGACAAAGAAGAGAGAGAAGCGGATATGGAAAGAGAAAAGCTATTCGTACAAAAAGCTACGGTTTTGAATATCGTACTCCCGAAAGTTGGCTACTCTGTCCCGCTACAACGCTGGTTACATTCACCCTTGCCAAGCTTGCTGTACTTGGAGCAACTGAAGATCATCTTGACTTTGAACAGATAAAGGCAAGACAACATTCAAGCACGTTCCTTAAGAACTTAAAGAACTATCTCATCACCATCCCCGATGATTGCAGAGAGGGACTAAAGGAACTGGACATGCTGCTTGATAAATCACTTAACTGGAACGAAAACATTCTCCCCAACTGGGGAGTCACTAATAACTGAGGAGTAAAAAATCATGAGTATAATTTATTGTTCATGCTGTAGTGAAAAGCTCGGTGAGGGAGAAATCAGTTGGGCTGAAGAAGAAGCCTATTGTGAAGATTGCTTTAGTGAACTGTTCACTCACTGCGACCACTGTGATGAAGTGATTCGCAGAAGTAACGCATATTTTGATGATATGGGCAATGCTCATTGCTCGAATTGCTGGAATGAAGTAAATGATGAGGACTGTCCGGAGAACCCCGACGTTGATGATGTGGATAGAAAACTGATAGTTGAACTCTCGCGAAGTTGGTTACTAGGCAAACATGCAAAGAGATGCGTATTGAAGGTCAATCAGAAAGACTATTTACTCTCACGTATCAAAGAAAGAGTTGGGCTTGTTGATCAATCCATTTATCTCTTTGGCTTGAAAGGCCGCGAAGACTATCAACTCTCTGTTAGTAGTCACCTCATTGATGGAGTGAAAGAGTTCATTCTCTTGAACGGACTTGACTGGAAAGTAACGGAAGGGATTGGTTGTAACCGGCTTGGTATCGACTATGCACTAAGACAAAATCATTTCCCACAACTACTGAAACTCATTAATCAAATCAGCAGACTATCTGTAGAAGAATTAGCTGCTTAAAAAATCATTTGTAATTAATATGAAAGGAGTAATGCCATATGTGCGGTATCATGGGTTTCTATTGCTTTAGTGAAAAGAAACCCGACAAACAAAAAATAACAAAAATGTTCACCTTACTCGAAAGTCGCGGAAGAGATGCATGCGGCTACGCTTTTATCAAAGATGGAAATCTCATCGTTCACAAACTTGCTCAACGATCTTCAATGACGGCAACAACCTATGATTGGAAAAGCATGGAGTTACTATCAATAATGATTGCTCATACAAGAATGAAAACCCAAGGGAGTGAAAAGAACAACGCGAACAATCATCCTCTGTTTAACAAAGAAGGACTCTGTATCGTACACAACGGAATGATCCATAACGACAGAGAGATCTTCGGCAAGGATAAACGAGACGCAGAGGTTGATAGTGAGGCGATCCTCTATCTGCTATCATCAAAGAAGAAAGGCAACAAGATAAAGGATGTCTTTGAAAAGATTGAAGGCTCATTCGCAGTAGCGTCAATCTCGGCTAAAGAACCGGATAAACTTGAGCTCCTAAAACATGATAATCCGGTAGAGATGTACTACGACGAAAAAGATGAGATACTCTACTTCTGTAGTGAAAGGGAGATCATGCGGGAATCTCTAAATCTTAAGAACGTAACCAAGTGCGGATTTAATCTCGGTGAGGGGGGATTCCATTTCTACACGATGGAGAACAACCACGCTCTCATTATCAACCGTGATGGTGTTGAGTCTTATAAAAAGTATACACCAAGAAGAGAGAATTGGAGAATGTCCCCCCTTTACAAAAGAGATGAACTACTTGTTGATTGTCCCTACTGTTTTGAATCCACCATCTACTACGACGGAAGATTAAACAATAGATGTGAACATTGTCATCAACTACTTGACGCGGAGGATTTGTATGTATAGCCCAAGGATAGATGAGAAACTCATTCCGGAACTCTATCGGTTAAAACAAACAACCAGAAAGCCTATGACTAAAATGGTCAACGAGGCAGTTGTTGAATATTTACAAAAGTGCAAGGAGAAGAATGAATCGCCCCCCCTTGCAGATACTAAAGAAAACAGCTTAAAGAAAGGAGAAAACCGATATGAACTTTTTAGAAGAACTCTTGGCAGAGGCAGAACTAAAAGAAGAAGAACGTACTGAAGCTTACTTTGATCTTTTGCTGTTACAGATACAGCAATTGGAAAATCAGATTGCCTATAACTTCAGTGAGGCTGAGAAAGAATGTTCAATGATCAATGATTTTACCATGCATAAGAATGTAGTGTTGCAAGAGAAGGTTCGATGGTTAGAGATAAAGCTTGAAGGATTTATCCGTGAGAGAAAAGAAAAGACAATTGACTTAGCTCATGGAACACTCAAGTATCATAAGAAACCAAATAAAGTGGAGATCACTGATATGGAAGTGTTCCTTGCTAATGCTAAACCGGAACTCCTCACCATCATACCAGAACAAGTAAAACCAGACTTAAATAAAATCAAAGCCTTCATTAAACAAAGAGTTATTCCAAAGGGAGTAACTGTCACTGAAGGCAAAGAAGAATTTACCTACAAACTAAAAGAAAAGGAGAACGAAAATGAGCGAGAGAAAGAAACTGGAGTTACAGTTGAACCAGCCTACCCGCATCGAATTGCTGTTTGATGAACCGGTAGTGGGAGAAAGCAAATTTGGTCAATATTATCTCTATGCAGTGCGTAACGGAGACGGAGCTACTGAATATAGCCTCTTCGCACCCGATGAAGTTCACGATAAATTGAAAAACCTAAAGAAAGGAACGAAAGCTGTTGTAATAAAACTTGCAGAACAGAAAGGTTCTAAAATCCTCACTAAGTATGACGTGCAAGTTGAGGAAACAAAACAACCATTGTCACTCCATCAACCGTCAACCATTATCCCTCAAACATCAGACGGCTTCTACGAAATGATGCTGCAATCATGCAAGGATGCCGTGCGGATACAAACTGATCTAGGTGGACTAATGGATCCGAAGTCTCTTGCGGTTACGTTGTTCATTGCACGTTCTAAAGTGTGTGGAGGTTGAGATGGATAAGTTAATTAATTTCATGTTCCCCGTTGCTGAGAGAAAAGTGTACTTCGGAGATGAGAATGGGAATCCAGTTCTCACCGAGGCTTACCAAGCAATCATAAGAGAAGACAATGGAAAGTTGATCTCTGTTATGAGCGACACTTACCGGATAGTCCCGAACGCTGAGATCATTCAACCGTTGATGGAGCAGTTGCAAACTCTTGACAGCAAATGGATCATTGATTCCAGTCATAGTTTTGTATCTGATCAGCGTATGCGGTTGCAAGTAACTTTTCCAGAGCTAACATTTAATGATGGGAGGAGTGACATAGCGTTGTCACTCTTCTTGCATAACAGTTATATGGAAGCGAAGGAGTACGTTTATTCTGGGGAGCTATCCGCGGCATTTGTTCAAACGGAATGGTATTCGGGAAAGTGTTGGCGAAGTTTTATGCACGACATACAAGCGGTATCCGGCTTGACAATCTAAAAGAACAAGTTGAACAGACTTACGATCAGATACCGGTTATCAAAGAACGGATAGGGATACTACAAAATATCGGTGTAACAAAATCGTTGGAAGAGTCGGTTGATAAGCAGCTTGGAAAGACCATAGCTAAATACGTGAACGACCAACCGAGTCCGGGGAATCAATGGATTCTCTATAACTATTTAACTTGGTACATCAGCCATGTTGTTGATCAGAGAATGCGAGCAAGCTATCAGATGAAAGTTAGTAAGTTGTTTCAGTTATAATATCACAAGGGTTATAGTGGGTACATGATTAAATGTGTGTGCCAGCCTCTGGCTGGGACCTGATGCTTGCTACATCATACTTTGGCCACGCAGCCTTTGTTGTATAAAAATCAGTGAATATGAAACACGGTAGAATCCGACAAATTTAATTGCCACCAAGGATTGTCCTTTCAATTATCCACTTGTTTTTCTTTTTTATCCAATAGTATTGAAAAATAATCACTAAATTTCGGTTGTTAAAAATTACCTATTTAATTTCACAGTGATTATGAAAAATGGATATAACATTTACACTGAAACCCTCCTCACTCTTCCACTATTTTCAGAGCTTACACCCCATCAATCAAAACAGATAATTTCTCTTTGTAAGATTAGGAATTATAAAAAAAACGAAATTTTATTTTTTGAAGGGGATAATTACATGGGTTTTTACATACTTTTAGAAGGCTCTGTTAAAATTTATAAAATCTCTTTCGAAGGGAAGGAGTCAATACTTCATCTGATAAAGCAATACGAATCATTCGGTGATGTCCCTCTTTTTGACGGAGGTAAATATCCCGTAAATGCACAAGTAATTGCCGACTCAGTTTTGGCTTTCGTTCCACATCAAGAGTTTGTTGAACTTATCAAAAATAATTCGACCATATGTTTTAATATACTTGTAGGTTTTGCAAAGAAAATGCGTCGTCTAACTCAAAAAATCGAAGAGTTTTCCACCAAAGAAATAACCAGCCGGTTTGCAAGATATCTACTTGAAGAAATTAAAAAATCTGGCACAGCTAATCTTCCGGAACCATTTGTAAAAATAACTATCTCCAAGAAAAATCTGGCTTCTTATCTCGGAACAATTACAGACACATTGTCTAGACTTTTAAAAAGATTACAAAATGAAAAAATAATTCGGGTCGACGGTAAATCAATTTTTATTCTTGATATAAATAAATTAAAAGCTTTAGCAAGATAAATTTCTGCGCCATCGTTCCAGGTTTTCTCGTAAAAAAATACTAAGTCCGACTTAAGTCAAAGGATATGCCTCTCAATATGATGATATTTCAAGATAAGAATAGAGGTCTCTTAACTAGCACTAGAAAAATAAGAGTTCCAAAACAGCTTACTCTTGCAAAGGAGAAAAAATTAAATCTAAATTTTCTTTCCTCAAATACAACATGCAGATATTAATTAAACAAATTAACATACAAAGAAAGGTGAAACTATGATTGATTCAAACATTGTATTAACCGGACAAACAATTGCCTACACGCTTTATGTCCTTGCGATTATGGCATTGATGGGATGGTTTGCTTACAAGATAACAAGAGATGGTTCTGGTAAAGAAATCAAACCGGCAATTTTTTATTCGTTTGTCGGTCTTCTGGTAGTTATCGGAGTTTCTCTTCATATTGTAACGCATGAAACAATTCCCTGGAAGCCGATGGATTTAAATCGTGCAGAGATTAAAGCCGATAAGGAATTTAGTATAACTATGGAAAACCATGAATTTCGGCTCCCCTCCACTAAACTCATAATAAGAAAAAATGAGATAATACGATTTAATGTGGAATCGAAAGATCTAACATACGGCTTTGGATTATTCCGACGCGACAACACGATGGCTTTCCAGATGCAAGTGATCCCGGGCCACATTAATGATATTCTTTGGCAATTCGATCGTCCGGAGGTTTATTCCATCAGATCAACTGAATACTCAGGACCTAAAGGAATTAATATGATTGTCCGCGATGTGGTTGAGGTTGTTGAATAACTATTTTTAAAACAAATGTGAGAAAATAAAAATGGACTTAGTACAAACATTCACAAACGGTGAACAAGGTTTATTCAAACCGAATTCTTTAACTCCAATGCAAAAATTGACATTGCGATTTGTAGTAATTGGATTGATCTATTATGGCGTTGTTGTTATCGAAGGGATGTTGATGAGATTATTTGAAGTTAGTCCCAGCATCGCCTTAGGCGTAGAACCAAAGCAGTTCTTTGCCATAATGACTGCACATCCACTCGTCGGAATTTTTGGTTCTACGTATTCAATTGTCTTTGGTGCGTTTCTTTTTCTTGTCCCTTTCTTAATGAAAAAACCACCGTGGAGTATAAAATTAGGAAATTGGACTTTATGGTTAATTACAATCGGTACGTTCGTATTTTGGTTCGCGGGGTTTGTATCTCACTACTCCCCACTCTATACACTTTATTGGCCCTTGCCGGCAGACTTTTCCCAATTTAGTGTTTTAGGTGGAACATTCTTCATCGTTGGGATTGCACTTGTTATGGTTGGAACCGCATTCTTTGTTATCAATATTTATAAGACTATTACTTATACTCCCGATGGATGGGAGAAACAACCTAAAGGAGCGTTAATTAAATCTGCGCTTGGTCTAACCGGTTTAACAAATCTATTTTCAAAAAAGAAAAAAGAACATTTGGTTTCTCTTCCCGTTGCAGCTATTGCAAGAGGTACAGTTGACACAGCCTTTAATGCTGTTGTTATTTTATTCGCCGGCGTTCTAATTTTAATTTATATGGTTGCGGAATTGTTTGGAGTAAGTCTTAAACATTCTGCTATTGATGCTTTACTATATAAAAATATTTTCTGGTGGGGACTTGATTTAATTGCGGATGGGCTGGTTTTAATATTTGTCGCCGGCACATGGTATTTACTCGCAACATTAATTACGGGTAAAAAATTATTTATGGAAAACTGGGCTCGTGCAGCTTTATTTATTGAAATGGTTGTCAGTTGGACTGTTTGGTCACATCATTTAATGTCGGATCAAGCTCAACCCGGTATCTTAAAAATTCTATCCGGTGAAATGGTTACAGCATTTGAGCTTATTACTCAAGGTCTAGCTTTCTTTATTACTCTTGCAACACTTTGGAGCGCACGACCCTTAAAAATGAGTCATCCTCTAAAGTTTTTACTCGGCGGATTACTCGGATTTGCTTTAGCTGTTCCTGCCGGTATTATGCAGGCAGATTTAGGATTAAATAGAATTTTGCATAACACACAATGGATTGTTGGTCCTCATGTTCATGTTGCAATATTAGTTGGATTGACGATGACGTTATATTCCGCAATATATTTTCTCTTCCCAATTCTAACCAACGGAGCAAAACTCTATAGCGAAAGATTAGCAAGCTTCCATTTCTGGGCACATCTTCTCGGCGGTATCGGAATGGGTGCTTTTATGGGAATGGCAGGCTTAAAAGGAATGTTACGCAGGACAATCTACTTCAATGGCGAATACAATTCATACATGATACTGGCTGCGCTTTCCGGCTCATTGCTTCTTCTCGCCTTTTTGGCTTTCTTCTATAATATCGTTATGAGTGTCGGGTTGAATGGTGTGATCGGAATTTTTATGCCTTCAAAATTAAAGACAACCGATTTGCTGCCCGCCGATAAATAGAATCGCAGGTTTGCACCTTTTATTTAAGTCCCTTATCGGTTTAGACCGGTAAGGGATTTTATATTATTACTATATTTGGGTAGCTAATAATTAATAAATAATCCTTTATAGAAAATGCCTGGAACGTTGATTGAAAATAAAGATACCTTGCGGAATATTCCGTTATTTTCCGAGCTGAGCATTGAGCAATTAAGAAAAATATCATCGTTCAGCAAATTAAAAAGTTTTGAAAAGCGCGATAGAATTTTTAATGAAGATGAATGTTATCTTGGATTTTATATTCTGCTAAAAGGGAGTGTAAAAGTTTTTAAATTATCAAGAAGTGGAAAAGAATCCGTTTTACACATCATTAGGCCGTTAACCGCATTTGCAGATATTCCATTATTTGAAGGGGGAAATTATCCGGTTAGTGCCGAAGCTCTTGAAGAAAGTTTGACTCTCTTCATTCCCAAAGAAAAATTTCTTGAACTTATCTATACGGAACCTGACGTCTCTTTAAAGATGTTAGCTGGATTTGCGAAAAGATTAAAATCAATTATCAACCAGCTTGAAGATATATCGTCAAAAGAAGTTCCCAATCGTTTAGCTAAATATTTATTAAAAGAAGTAAAGACAGCCGGTACGGAAAATTTACCTGAGCCTTTTGTTAAACTAACAATTCCCAAATCAACAATTGCTGCATACATCGGCACAATAACTGAAACTTTATCGCGTTCCTTTAAAAAATTACAAGATGAGGGTATTATCCGTGTTAACGGAAAAAAAATATTTGTAAAAGACCTTAAAGGATTAAAAGAATTGGCAAAATAACGCCATCCCCCCTTCATCTTCTTATTCATCAAATAATTATCGCTTTTCCTTTAAAGATCATAAAACTGACTTAAGTCAAGGAAATCCTTTTCCGTAACTACTATGTTTGAAATGTAATAACTGAAAAAAATAGGAGTTTAAAATGGAATTAAAAGAACTTGATATTCGTCCGGTACCGCCGCGCGAAAAACACCCAATAATTTTTGAGACTTTTGATGCGCTGCATATTGGCGAAGAGTTTCAACTGGTAAATGATCACGACCCGATGCCTCTTTATTATCAGTTCAATGCCGAGAGAACAAATCAATTTGGCTGGGAATATGTTGAAAAGGGTCCGCAAGTTTGGCGTGTGAACATTAAAAAGTTATAATGTGAAAGATTTTGCTGTGATAACTAAAGATATGAAAATATCGAAAATGCTTGCTTTGTATCCTCATACTTTAAATGTGTTGCTAAAAGCAAGTCCTCACTTCAAAAAACTTGAAAATAAAATTCTCAGAAAAGCATTGGCAGGCAGGGTAACAGTTACACAAGCTGCATCGATTGCAGGGGTGGATTTATATTCACTCCTTTTCGAATTAAATAACTCCATAAACAATTCAACTGAACCTATCAAAATTATGAGTGATGAAATGTATAGCGAAAAAATAGTTAAACAAAAACCTGACATAATAGAGAAGAGCAGCGTTGATAAAATTCATCATCTTGATGTTCGTCCGGTAATTGATTCAGGAAAAGATCCATTTCAGAATATAATGGCTGCAGTTAAGGAACTAACTACCGACGAAATATTGTTAATTATAAACTCTTTTGAACCGATTCCTCTTTATGCCGTATTAGCTAAAAAAGGATTCGAACATTGGACTGAAAAAGAAAATGATGTATTCAGAATTTATTTTTATAAAGATAAAGAAGCTGTTCAAGATGAAAATTCCGAACAGCAGAAGACGTTATCAAAAGAAACTGATTATGAAAAGGTAATTGAAGTGGATGTGAGAGAACTTGTTCCGCCGGAACCAATGATCAAAATACTTGAGACCTTATCACAGGTTGATGATAACACCCTTTTGCTCGTTCATCATCACCGCGAACCGATGATGCTTTATCCGAAGCTTGAGGAAAGAGGTTACGAAGCAGTTTCTAATAAAATAGAAGAGAACTATTTCAAGGTTGTGATAACGAAAAAGAGGAATGTGTAACTATGGTTCAATCGGAATCAATAGTATCTGCTTATGCGCCTCCGTTTAAAATAGTTTCAAAATATTTTATTGCCGCAATGGTATCATTTGTTGTTCTTAATTTTCTTTTATTGCTCAACTCTTCTTCAATACACGGACATCATTTTCAGCCAAAGATTCTTTCTATAAATCACATCGCAACACTTGGTTGGATTACGATGATAATATTTGGCGCGATGTTTCAACTTGTTCCTGTAGTTCTTGAAACAAAATTATTCAGCGAAATACTCGCGGAGATACAATTCTGGATTTATCTGCTTGGTGTAATCGGTTTGGCATATTGCTTCTGGGTTTTTGAAACCGGAATTATTATGACACTCTCGGCTATAATTCTTAATCTGGCAATGTTCATCTTTTCGTTTAACATTGCCCTTACAATGAAAAGTGTAAAGAAGTGGAATCTTACAGCCGGATATCTTGCCGCGGCAATTTTTTATTTGATTGTAACTGCAATTGTTGGTTTATTGCTGGCAATTAACCTTTGGACGCCATATATAAAAGTGAGTCATCTTCAATATCTTAATTTACATGCACACATTGCTTTCATCGGCTGGGTTTCAATGGTGATAATGGGAGTTTCATACAAATTAATCCCAATGTTTACACTATCTCACGGTTATTCTTTAACATATGCAAAGCTGGCTTTCTGGATGATTAACATCGGATTATTTGGAATAGCAACCACAATGCTTTTTGAGGAGACAACATTCCTTTACTACACTTTTACATTGCTGGTTGTTCTAGGCATTATTTTCTTTCTTCTTCAAATCTATATCATTTTCAAAAAAAGAATAAGAAAAAAATTTTATATCGGAATTAAGTTTTCTTCTGTTGCTTACCTAATGCTCGGTTTAACTACGGCGCTCGGGACTTTTATTGCTTTCGTAAATTATGAGAGCATCTTTAACCTAACGTTAGTTTATGGTTATATGATAATCTTTGGTTACATATCAATGCTGATTGTTGGGCAGATGTATAAAATCGTTCCTTTTCTTGTATGGTATCATAAATACAGCGGCAAGGTCGGGCTTGCACCGGTGCCGGTGTTAAAGGATATGTTCAACGAAAAGTTTGCGCATGTTGAATTCTATCTCATGTTTAGTGCAGTTTTGGGTTCTCTTTATTCTTTAGCGTTTAGAAGTGACATAGGTTTATTGATCTCATTTTCATTAATGTTCATCAGTTCCATTATCTTCATTTTCAATATGATTGCAATTTTTAGGAAATAGTTAGTATGGCAAACAAACAAGAAATATTTGAAGTGCTTAAAGGTGTTATTGATCCTGAGATAGGAATAAATATCGTTGATCTCGGTCTAGTATACGAAGTTGAATCGAAAGCCGACATAAATATAATTACAATGACGTTAACCACTCCAGGCTGCCCGATGCACAGCAGTATTTCAACATGGGTAGAAAATGTAATTGGTCATTTTGAACCGGAGAAGAAAGTTGTTGTAAATCTTGTCTGGGAACCGCAATGGACGCCCGCTAAAATGACACGTGAAGCGCGTGAACAGCTTGGGATGTAGGTGAGCATTTTATGTTTACGACAGTAAGATATTTTATTAAAACAAGTTTGATCTTTCTTGTGATTGGAATTCTTACAGGGCTTTATATGTCTTTTACCAGGTATGTTTTTCAACTCGGTTATACACAAGAGATGATTTCAGCACACACCCATTTAATTCTTGTCGGCTCTGTTATGATGATGATAATGGGAGTGGCGTTGTGGTTTTTCCCGCGTCCGGAAAAAGATGATAAGAAATACAATCCGAATTTAATTTTAGTTACATACTGGTTATTAGCTGGTGCAACTGCTTTAAGATTTATTTTTCAGATTACAGCCTCTTTCTATTATATCCATTGGGTAAACATTGCCATTGCGATCTTCTCATCAATACAAGTTGCTGCAATGATATTATTTTTCTACTCGATGTGGGGAAGAATAAGAGCCGTTGGAAGCCAGTACCGTGAAGCAAAGGGAGAAAAATTCTAATGACAATGATAATAACAGATGATTGCATAAATTGTGGCGCTTGTGCAATTGAGTGTCCAACAGAAGCAATTTACAGCCCGGGTAAAAGTTGGATAGAGCATGAAAAATATTATAATCCGCTTTCTAACGAACATTTTTTTATTGTATCCGGCAGATGCAATAATTGTTCTGGATTCAATAAAATTAAATGCATCCTCATCTGCCCGATGAATGCAATTAGAAAAATATCGTCATGAATAAAAAAAGTTGCAGTTACTTATTAAATCAAATTGGTGTTTGTTTTTTAGAAAACCTTAAGGAAGCTATATGAAAAAATATTGGATTGCTTTTTCTGTTGTAATAGTACTCTCATTTTCTGTTTTAAGCTGGGTGGGAGTAAAAATCTATCAGCAAAAACCGCCAATTCCTGAAAAGTTTATTACGGAAAGCGGTGAGTTGGTTTTTACAAAATCAGACATTCAAGATGGACAAAATATCTGGCAAGCTATGGGAGGGATGGAAGTCGGTTCTGTCTGGGGTCACGGAAGTTATGTGGCACCGGACTGGACAGCAGACTGGCTGCATCGCGAAGCAATTATTGTTCTTGATATCTGGGCTAAACAGCTTTATGAAAAAGAATTTAATAAGCTCTCAACAGAACAACAATCGGCGCTTAAAACAAGGTTAGCGGAGACTTTCAGAAAAAACACTTATAATGCTGAAACCGGAATTATTACAATCAACAATACCCGTCTCGATGCAATTAAATTAAACACAAAACATTACAGCGAAATCTTTACTAATGGAAGAGATGAATATGCAATTCAAAGAAATGCACAAAGTGATCCCGAAAAACTTAAAAAGCTAAATGCATTCTTTTTCTGGAGCGCCTGGGCTGCTTCAACCAACAGACTTGATGAGCACGTTACATATACAAATAATTGGCCCCACGAGGAATTAATAAATAACGTTCCAACACCGGATACAATCGTCTGGACCGGGGTAAGCATTATTATACTTCTCCTTGGTATAGGCGGAATGGCTTGGTACTATGCGTCAAATAGAGGTGAGGTTGTACACAAGAAAGTTCCGTCTGAAGATCCGCTTCTTGGAGCAGTTGTAACTCCTTCTCAAAAAGCGGTGATTAAATATTTTTGGGTTGTGTCAGGATTATTTCTCCTGCAAATTCTTCTCGGCGTTATAACTGCGCATTACGGTGTTGAAGGCGGAGCTTTTTACGGAATTCCTATTTCTGAAATTTTTCCTTACGTAATAACAAGAACCTGGCATACACAACTCGGTATATTCTGGATTGCAACTGCTTGGCTCGCAGCCGGCTTGTATATTGCGCCAACTGTAAGTGGCAAAGAACCCAAAGGGCAGAAAATAGGTGTTAACATTCTTTTCATCGCGTTGTTATTTGTTGTGCTTGGTTCAATGGCAGGAGAATGGCTAAGTATCAAACACTTTTTACCGGAAGAACAATGGTTTTTATTCGGACACAGCGGATATGAATATATTGACCTTGGAAGATTTTTTCAAATTGCTTTACTAACCGGATTACTGCTTTGGTTATTCTTAATAGTGCGCGCTATTAAACCCGCTTTAAAAAAGAATGATGAACAAAAACCAATTCTTGTGTTATTTCTTATTTCAACAATTGCAATTGCATCATTTTATAGCGCGGCATTAATGTATGGGAAGCATACAAATCTAGCCATCGCAGAGTATTGGCGATGGTGGGTAGTGCATCTTTGGGTTGAAGGTTTTTTTGAGGTTTTCGCGACCGTAGTCGTTGCATTCCTCTTCGCCAAATTGCAACTAATTTCAATTAAAACAGCAGGGCAAGCGACAGTTCTATCGGCAACAATATTTCTCTCCGGAGGAATTATAGGAACACTTCATCATCTTTATTTTTCCGGTACACCAATGATTGTCCTTTCTCTCGGTTCTGTTTTTAGTGCGTTGGAGGTTGTCCCGTTAATGTTTGTTGGTTATGAAGCATGGGAAAACATAAAACTTTCACGCACGACCGAGTGGGTAAAAAAATATAAATGGCCCATATACTTTTTTGTATCGGTAGCATTTTGGAATATGCTTGGCGCAGGTTTGTTCGGATTTATGATTAATCCACCGATTGCCCTTTATTATATGCAAGGATTAAATACAACGCCTCTCCATGGACACGCTGCACTATTTGGCGTTTATGGCATGCTTGGTATTGGTTTAATGTTGTTTTCACTAAGAGGAATCAGACCCGATATTTTATGGAACGAGAAGCCCTTAAAATGGTCCTTCTGGTTAATCAATTTTGGTCTTTTTGCAATGGTTGTTTTTAGTTTATTACCGGTCGGTTTGATGCAGACATGGGCGTCTGTTGAGCATGGATACTGGTATGCAAGAAGCGCTGAGTTTTTACAAACAGGTTTAATGCAAACGTTACGATGGCTGAGAGCTTTTGGTGATACTATCTTTGCTATTGGAGCCGTGGTTCTGGTTTACTTTGTATTTCAATTATCAATAAAATTCAAAAAAGAAAAATCAAATAAATAAAAAGTGGTTATAAAATGTCAGAAACTATTATTAAAGAAGTGCTTATCGATGCTATTAATTATCAAAACGGTTCTATCGTTAGCAAACAAATAATTAAAAATTCAAATGGGAATATTACTCTGTTTGCGTTTGATAAAGATGAATCATTAACTGAACACACTTCTCCATATGAAGCGGTAGTGTATTTAGTTGATGGTGAGATGGAGATAAAGATAGGTGGGAATCCTTACACTGTTAAAGCAGGAGAGATACTTGTAATGCCGCCCAATATTCCTCATGGGTTAAAAGCAACAGGTAAATCCAAAATGCTCTTAACGATGATTAAATAATAACCATCGCTGAAACGGAATAAAGAAGTGAAATGAAATCATTACAAATTCATTATTTCCAACATGTAACATTTGAGGGTCCGGGATGCATCGAAGAGTGGATATTGCAGAACGGGCACTCTCTTTCTGCTACTAAGTTTTATGAAAACTCTTCACTTCCCGATTTAAATACTATTGATTGGCTTATTATAATGGGTGGACCTATGAGTGTCAACGATGGAGCAAAATACCCATGGCTAAAATTAGAAAAGGATTTCATTAAGAAGGCTATAAACGAAAACAAGACTGTCATAGGTATTTGCTTAGGTGCGCAACTGATAGCGGATGTATTAGGAGAAAAAGTATATCCGAATGAAGAAAAAGAAATTGGTTGGTTCCCGGTTCAACTTTCGGAACAGGGGAAACAGTCTCCCGTTTTTCATGACTTTGATGAATCTTTCAATGCTTTTTGTTGGCATGGAGATACGTTTCGTTTACCACAAAATTCTAAACATTTATTTTTTAATGCGTGCTGTCAAAATCAAGCATTCTTGTATGGGGAAAAGGTTTTAGGTTTACAGTTTCACCTTGAAGTGACCAAACGATCATTACATGATATGATAAAGCACGGGAAATCGGAATTGATAAAAAGAAAATATATTCAAACGAGCGATCAAATTTGGGATAGCATACTAAATATTGAAAAATGCAATAAGATGATGTACAAAATTTTAGACCGCTTAGCTAAAAAATGAAAACAGGTAAAACAAGTACTGTGTTCTGTTCAAAGCTATGATTAAACAAGGAAGAAAAATTGAATTCAATTACCGATAGATCTTTTGCTAATAAAAAACCGCTTGTATATTCATGTTCCGGTTGCAGTAATATTGCTCAACTTGCAAATGATGTTGCAGTAAAAATGGACAGAGACGGTTTAGCTGAAATGTCCTGCATTGCCGGAGTTGGTGGAAATGTTAAACCTCTTGTAAAGATAGCACAATCCGGTAGAAGAATCATTGCAATTGACGGTTGTGTTTTACAATGTGCAAAAAGTTGTCTTAACAATGTTGGTGTAGAACCGGATGTTCATTATGTGCTTACTGATTACGGGATGAAGAAAGAATATCATAAAGATTATAATGATGAAATTGTTGATGAATTTTACGCGATGATTAGTAGTGAAAAAAATGAAACTTCTAAGGATTGAACTGAAGACATAGAAAAGGAAGAGAATTTGATTTTCAAAGTAGACGTAACTAACAATAGCTTTAATCAGATTAAGAAGTGACTAGTAAAGTTAAATCTTTTCATCTCCATTCACTCATCCGGTTTAGATATTCATCGTTACTCCGAAAGTTAAACCTTTGTTTTTCTTGTTTTCAACCTTAATTAAGGCATTGTTCAATTCACAAAATCTCCTAGCTAAGACACTATCCAAACCATTGCCTTCATATTTTTTTAATAACCGTGATCCTCTTGAACGAACGGGTCAGATAATATTGAAATAAATTCATTTGAGATGAGTTTGTAATGATAATGTTATTTATCGTTGGAATTACCAATTCTCCTTTGAACGATAACCGTGGAATTTTCAAGGAATAACCAAACATTCAACTTCCAAGATTTTATTTCTCAAAAATTTCTTCTTTTTTCAGTCCTTTTAATTCGGGCTTAGTCATCTTGAAAAATTTTACTTTCTGGTCGTCATTTAATTGATTTTTAATATCACCAAGTAAGTCTTTAATTTTGTTAACTCTACTATCCCTTGCTCTTTTGACTTTAATTTTTTCAAAGAATCCCGGCTCATCTCCACTTTTAAATCGTACTTTTAAAGCCGCTATTGTTTCCTGATCCTCATCAAGAATTCTTTTTATTTGGTTAACTTTTATATTAATTGTTTTATATTGATCCGCGTTAAGCGTTAAATATTCTTTTACTCTATCCATTTCTAGAAGAGACACTTGATCCTGTGCAGTTATTGTACTAACAATGATAAAACCAAGTATGATGACCAAGAATTTTATTTTCATTTCATATCCTTAAATGTATTGATTGATATTAGATTTAATTCTGTTTAACAGGTTTACCGGTTTTCCAGGCGACCACTGTAATTGCTACCCAAATCACTGACCGGACAACCATTGCATTTACACTCTGCGACGCAACAGCGCCGCCAGAAAGGTAGATTACTCCAGCGGTAAGCAATACGATAATATGCGCTGCAACAACTATCGTTGTGAGTCTTAACGACCATCCGTAGTTTATCCATAGCGCAACACCGGCAAGAATACCAACGAATCCCATGAGTACATTGTAAATGAGTAAGGGGGAAAGCACAACATACTCTGGTTTAGTAATTCCCAACAGTACTTGTGTTCCTTCTACGATAGTGAGAAGACTGAAAATAACGGCAACGCTTGCCGCTATTTTTTTATAGATTGTTTTGTGCATTGTAGTACCTTTCATGTATGTTAACGTAATCATAAACGTTTCTTTGAATCAATTGCTCTATTAAATATATTGTTTAAAGTAAATTCTTAATGCTGAGTTTGCGTCTTGAGTATTAGGGAAATATTTATAATCTCCATAACGTTCATACAATAAGAAATCAAGCCCCAAATAACTACTTTCAAGTAGTTGATAATTAATTCCGATATTTAATAAACCGACAAACTCCTCTCCTTCGGCTCCGCTTAGAGTATGAATCCAAAATCTTTTATAGTTTACATAGATTTCGCCAAAGTTTTTAAAAATAACTTCAGCCCCAATCTTCGCGCTGGCACCGGGACCGATGTTATAATCTTTGCCGGACACGGATGCGTATTGTGAGTTTGTAGCTCCCATTAATATCGCAGATAACCCAAAATAATTTTGCATTGAAACTGATGTTGATAACGGCACAGTATTTATTATTTGTCCGGTAACACTTGTTGCCGAGAGCTTGTAAACTGTATTGATGTGAATGTCAACCTCTTTATAAACACCAATAATGTTTTTTGAACTGTTGAATAATTTAAATTTATTATCCCATAATACGCCGCTTGCAAAAATTCCCACAATATTATCGCCGGGGGCAATATTAACTTCTGTGTGCAGCGCAAAATAGTCGAACGGTTTTTGGTGATCTGAAACAGAAAATTGATCCCCATAATTCAGGTCTGCTTTAAGTGCAACATACGTTTTACTGTTGTTCATTTTACTGCTGAAAAAAACATTGTGCGCGCCACCGGAAAGAATCACGTTAAATTTAGAACGCTTGTTTGGTTTGCCCGCTTTCCACATATCACCGCTAATCATACGGTTCAGTCCCTGCATTGGATCAACAACAGTTGATGTGAATTCTCGAAAAAATCTATTAACTCCAACAGCGCTTTCATCAATGATTAAGTTTGAAACACGAAAAGAAATCTCACCTAAAATAATACCGGTAACCGGTGTGTTTACAATATCATTATAGGATGGAGCTTCGTTTTCCATAAAATATTCCCACATTAAGCTCCCGCCAAAAGCATAAGGGGCGGCTTCCCAAAAGCTAAGACCATTTGACCTCGCAAGATTATAATAATTAGAACCATGATAGGGATGCCAAAACTGATTCATTAAATAACCGTCAACATCCCATTTGAAACCAGTCTTATAATTGTTCTTTATCGTTTCCAAACTTATGTTGGACCAATTTTCACCACTTAAATACCTGTGATAACCCCAGACGCTAAAATTTAAACCAACAATTTCCACAGCCGGCAGCCAATAGTTCTTTTCTATGACACTTTCTTTGTCCAACGTTGCCGTAAACTTTGTGCTTGTGTTTCCTGCTAATCCCGCTGGTAATTGTTCATAGTAATTCGATTGGGCAAGAGTTTGCCCACTAATTCCGATCAGAAAAATTATTAGTAAAGAAAGAATGAAATGGTTATATGCAGAGTAAAATTTAGCTTTCATAATGCCTTCATAGATTTGCTCGATAATTATTTTTTCTTAACAATCCAGCCACCATGCATAAATGAATTGTAAAAACGACTTGCCTTTTCAAATCCTGCTTCGGACAGTATTTTTTGAATTTCAAATTCAGTGAAAAAGCTTTGCTCAATTGCTTGAACAGCTATTTTCATTACTAATTCTGAAGGTACTCCACCAAGTTTCATAAAATTTATCCACCCCTTTGTCATAAATTTAAAATCTTCACTGCCCGGATCGCCATATTGGTCAACTATGATAAGCTTCGCCCCGGTTTTTAAGCGCTTTGCTATGTCCTTAAATAATGATAGTTTTTTTCTATCGTCAGGTATAAAACGCAGAACGAATATTAATGTTGCGGCATCATATTTTTCTTCTTCAGACAAACCATCTACAAAACCATTATGCAATACTACTCTATTATTTAATCCATGGTCATCAATTTTAGCTTTTGATATTTTAATCATCTCATCGGAAGGGTCAACACCTGTTAATCGCCAATTGGGCATTAGGTTTCCGAAGGTTGTTAATTCCATTCCGGTTCCGCAACCAACTATCAAAACATTTGCAGATTCATTTTGCTCCTCCACTAAAAGAGATAGCGCCATCTTGAAAAGCTGATCGTAACCGAAAACGGCTTTACGCGCTAAGTCATCATAATTAACTGCTTTCTTCGGATCAAAATTTAAATTACTCATCTTTTCCTTTCCGATTCTTTTTAAGAATCTCATTATTCTATTTTCTTACTGAACCTTAATGAACTAAATATTAAGAGCGTTGCACCCATACCAAAAAGTATTAATGTTTCAAGCCATAAAGATGAAAAACCAATTCCCTTTAATACAATGCCACGAATGATGATGATGAAATATTTCAATGGTATTATATAAGTAATATATTGCACAACCTGCGGCATGTTTTCTATCGGGAAAGCAAATCCAGATAGATAGATCATCGGCATCATTATCGCAAAGACGGACGCCATCATTGCTTGTTGTTGTGTTTTAGATACCGTAGAAATAAATAATCCGATACCTAAATTCGATAGAACAAAAAGCAATGCAGTAAAAAGAAGAAACAGTTTGTTTCCGCGCACTACAATTCCGAACCACTGGGTCATAATTACCATCACGATTATTAAAACAACAAAACCAATGAGTGTGAAGGGAATAAGTTTTCCAAGTATAAGTTGATAATTTTTTATCGGAGTAACTATTAATTGTTCAAGCGTTCCAATTTCACGTTCTCTTACAACTGCCATTGACATTAAGGAGATGGTCGAGATCATCAAGATCAGTCCCAAGATTCCCGGCACCATATAATTACGTGTCTTCATTTCCGGGTTATACCAAACCCGGACTTCGGGAATTAAGGAACCACTTAAAGAAATTTTCATTCCAAGTTTATCTTTTGTTTCGGCTACAATCCCTTGCGAAAATTTTGTTGCAATCCCTTGGATGTATCCAAGCGCTATCGAAGCTTTGTTCCCGTCCGATCCTTCAAATAAAGTTTGAAGCGGAGCGGTTTCACGTCTGTTAATTTTCTTTTCAAAATCTTTTGGGATAACTATAGCGACAAGAGTTTTCCCTTCGTTCAGGAGATCAGTTACTTCATCATAATTATCCGCATAATAATCTAATTTGAAATGTCCTGATTGCTCAAACCGCTTTACGAAATCACGACTGGTAGATGTTTTATCCTGGTCATAAATTGTTGTGTGAATGATATTAACATCCATGTTAGCAGCGTAACCAAGGAATATTAGCTGTAAGATAGGAGCCATAAAAATTACCACAAGCATTTTCTTATCCCGTTTTACCTGCAATAACTCTTTAATAATAAATTGAAAGATCGTTTTCATAGTTCTCACTTATTTTTTGATTTTTTATCTACCGCCGTTGCAAGCGCAATAAAGACTAATCCGAAAACTCCGAGATAGATTAATTGATCCCAGAAAGCGGAAATGCCCGCCCCTCTTAAAAGAATTGCTCTGAGAATAACAATGTAAAATTTTGCCGGAGTAATGTTGGTTAGTATCTGAATAGCAACCGGCATGCTTTCTATCGGGAAAATAAATCCTGAAAGAATTAACGAAGGAAGTAATGAGGTAACATTTGCAGCCTGAAAAGCCACCTGCTGTGAATCTGATATTGTTGAGATAAAAATTCCCAAACTTAATGCGGCAAAAAGAAACGCAAATGTTCCGAAAAGCAATAAGAGTATATTTCCTTTGATAACTATATCAAAGAGAATGTATCCGGCAAGTAAAACAATTGTAGCGTTAATCAAAGAGATCACAATGTATGGAATTGTTTTGCCGAGAATAAATTCTATTGAGGAAAGGGGCGAAACATTAATCTGCTCGATTGTGCCTCTCTCTTTTTCCCGGACAATTGAAAGCGATATAGATATTACTGCCGTGATAATTAAAATCATTCCCATCAAACCGGGAATTAGAAAGCGGGTGGACTGTAAATCCGGGTTAAACCAGAAGCGAGGTTGAAGATCAACCGGGACATAAATTTTCTTACCAGTCACTGCCAGATACTCTTTTGTAAGCTGAAGAGAATAGCTGTATGTGGCAGCATTAACATAGTTTTGAATTACATTTGCGGAAGTGCCGTCCACACCATCAACTAAAAACTGAATCTTTACTTCCTGCTTAGATAATAATTTTCTGGACATGTCTTTCGGAAAGACAACTACCGCTTGTACGATCTTTTCATCCAATAATTTTTTAATCTGATCGTCGTTATCGATGTATGTAATAAGGTCGAAATACTCGGAACTAATTAAACCGCTTACATAATCTCTTGTGTACTCAGAACGGTCTTGATCGTACACTGCAATTTTTATATGATGCACATCGAAGTTAATTGCATAGCCAAAAATTGCCAGCAGCACAACCGGAAAGAAAAACACAATGAATAACATTCTTGTATCCCGCTTTAACTGCCGCATTTCTTTTTTTGCGATTGCAAATATTCTATTGAACATTTTTCTTGCTGTCCTTTTCAATTAGATGAATAAAAACATCTTCCAGCGTCGGTGTAATTTTCTCTACACGCTTAACTGCAATTCCATTTTTATCTTGCAGCAGTTGAAAAATATGTTGCTCGTTAATTGTGCTATCATTCAGAATAACATGGATGTAATTGCCAAAGATTGATGTTTCGCCAACCCATTTTTCTTTCTCTAAAATTTCCAAACTGTCAACTACGCGTTCACTTTCTATTTCAAGTATCGGGTTTTTGATGTAATTCGTTTTTAATGCCTTTGCATTTCCTTGAGCAATAAGTTTTCCGGCATTGATTAAAATGATATCGTTGCAAAATTCCGCTTCGTCAAGATAGTGCGTGGTAACAAGAATTGTTGTTCCGCCATCCGAAAGCTCGTTTATCAAGTCCCAAAAATTTCTACGCGAGATCGGATCGACTCCGCTTGTCGGTTCGTCAAGAAATACAATCTTAGGCTCGTGAATTACCGCTGTACCCAGCGCTAAACGTTGTTTAATTCCTCCCGGTAAAGAGCCGGTTATAACGTTTTCCATATTTTCTAGATTCGCAACTTTCAATACCCATTTTTTTCTTTCTTCATATTTCTTTCCATCCAAACCATAAATGCCGGCAAAGAATCTGATGTTTTCCGCTACGGTTAAATCGTTATAAAGAGAAAATTTTTGAGACATATAGCCGATATTTTTTTTGACCATATCGGGCTGGTTTTTAATACTGTACCCGCTAACTAATGCATCGCCGGAAGAAGGTTCTAATATGCCTATTAGCATTCGTATTGTAGTAGATTTTCCTGCACCGTTTGCTCCGAGGAATCCGAAAATCTCTCCCTGTTTTACATTGAAGTTGACATTATCAACGGCAGTGAATTTTCCGAACACCTTTGTCAGATTATTTACTTCTATTGCATCCATTAATAAATAATTCTCCCTAAAGATTTTTCTAATCTCACTTTGGCGATTTGATAATCTACTTCGGTCGTTTTTAGATTAGTTTCCGCTTGCAGTTTTGAAGTTTCCGCATCAATTAAATCCGTACTTGTAGCCAATTGCATATTATATTTTTCAGAAGTAATGCGGTAGTTTTCTAATGACTGATCCAATGCTTCTTTATTTACTTTCACTTTCTCTTCGGTTTTAATTAGGTTTAGGTAGTTTGCGTAAACTTCCATTTGAATATTTTCTTTCAGTTGATCAAGATTGGTCTCAAGTTGAATTTTGGTCTGTTCGGCTTGTGAAACTTGCGATGAAGTCAAACCCCAATTCCAAACCTCCCAGCTTAAAGTTACACCTAAATCCCAGTTGGAATTAAATTCATCCTTTGCCGGTTGAAATCTTGGATTCGGATTGCTGTAATAATAATTTCCGGTTAAATAGAGAGAAGGAAGCCAATTTGAGTTGGCTGCTCTTACACCTTCATTGCTTGCATCCACACGATAGGCTAACGATTTTAACTCTTTTCGATTGTTGACCGCTTCATTCATAATATCGGATAGTTCATATCTATCTACAATAGCTGATTGTCCACCGGCAGCTACTTTTGTATTCGAGTTCAGATCAATCCCTAAGGCTTTGTTGAAAGCTACCCTTGCAATTTCTAAGTTATTTTCCGCCTCGATATACAGGAGTTTCGCGTTGGAATATTGAACTTCTAATTTCAGAAGGTCATTCTTTGACACCAGTCCGTTCTTATAAAAACTTTTTGTATCCTTAAGATGCTCTTCCATCTGTTTAAGGCTCTGTTCAATTACCTTATTGATCTCATCGGTTTTGTAATAATTCCAATACGCGTTATAAATACTAAATGCAGCTTCATTTCCTTCTTTTGAATAATCTTGTTCAGATGCATTACGATTTAGTTTCGCCGAGCTCCTTAAGGATAATAATTTGAGCCCTGTGAACAACGGCTGACTGAACCCGAATTTGAATGTATAATTGTTCAGTATCGGTTCGGAAATTCTAATTGGATTCGGCGAGAAAGGCATTGTTACTTCAAACGGCGGAATATTATCGCTTACCCTTGTATAATTTCCAAACAGTTTGAACTGCGGCAAAAATTGACTGTTGATTTCTGTCAGTTTAGAATCGGCATAATTTAATTTTGATTTCGAGATCTTGAGGTCCTTACTATTATGCAGTCCTATTTCCAAGCTTTCCTTTAGCGTTAGGATTTTCTCCTGGGCAAACAACGAACCCGAAATCATTAGTATAATTAATAGTTTTTTCATTTTTGTTTCCTTTTCATTTTTCATCAAACTTTACTTGCTCATATAATGGATAAAGACATTTTCCAGCGACGGTGTAATAATTCTTTTGTCAATTTCCACAATTGAGTTTTCTACAAACAATTTTTTAATAAGTGCATAATCTTGGTCATATTCAGATACCGCTATGTTCAACCTGTCGCCGTACATCTGAACTTCAAAATCTGTTTTTGATTTTATAACGGTATATGCGGTTCTTACCGGTGTACATACAAGTTCAATAATTTGTATGTTCAAAGAGTCTTTCACATTCTTCGGTGTATCGCAGCTGATTATTTTTCCTTTATCCATCAGCGCAACTCTGTTGCATCTTTCGGCTTCATCGAGATATGGTGTGGACATAAAAATTGTAATTCCTTCTTTCAAGAGATTAGAAAGTATCTTCCAGAAATCTCTTCTCGAAACCGGATCAACACCTGTTGTAGGTTCATCAAGAAAAATTATTTTCGGTTTATGAATTAAAGTGCAAGCCAACGCAAGTTTTTGTTTCATTCCGCCGGAAAGTTTATCGGCAAGTCGGTCTCTAAAAGGTGTTAGTCTTGTGAACTCGAGTAGTTCATCACGTCGTTCTTCAAAGTGTTTTACTCCGTGGATATCGGCAAAGAATTCAACGTTCTCATCAATGGTTAGATCACCATAAAGTGAAAATTTTTGAGAAAGATACCCGATTTCGTTTTTTATCAAATTCTTTTGTGATAGCAAATCAAACCCTAAAATCTCTGCCGATCCGCTATCCGGGACAAGCAATCCTACGAGCATTCTTATTGTCGTTGTTTTTCCGGCGCCGTCCGGCCCAACCAATCCAAACATTTCACCATGGTTTACATGATAGTTTACACCATCAACGGCTAATACCGAGCCATAACTTTTTTTCAAATCGTTTATTTTAATTACTGCTTCCATTATGTGCTCAAATCTTTATAGTATTATTTTAGCATCAGCCGGCATACCCGGTTTTAGCTCAAAATCTTTATTTAGAATCTCAATCTTAACGGCAAACACCAACTTGGTCCGCTCATCTTTTGTTTGAATATTCTTTGGTGTAAACTCTGCCTCTGGCGAGATATACGTTACTTCTCCATTATATTTTTTATCAGGATAAGTATCGATCGTTATCTCGGCTTTCTGTCCCAGTTTGATTTTTCCTAAATCTCCTTCAGAGACATAAATAATTAAATTCACACTCGATAGATTTGATATCTTAACAAGTGACGACATCGGAGAGACTGTTTCACCAACTTCCACAAACTTTTTAACCACGAAACCATTCAGAGGAGAGATGATATAGCTATCTCGAATATTCTTTTTCAAAAGATCAACCGATGCTTGCGCTTTTTTCAAATTTGCTTTTGCTTGCTCTATTTCTTCCGGTCTGAATATTTTTTTTACTTTCAAATAGTTTTCCTTCGCAGAAGTATATTGCGCTAAAGCAATCTGGAATTTGCCGGAAATGTCTTCGTATTGTTTTTGTGTAATTGCTTTACTTTCCCATAGCCCTTTGTATCTTTCAAAATCATTTTTTGCGAGTTTATAATTAATTTCAGTTTGATTCATCATTTCTTCGGCTTGTTTAATATCCTCCGACCTAGCCCCTTTTATAATTAAGCTTAACTGTGCTGAGGAAATATTCTCGCCGGCTATTGCTTGCTCCAATTGAAACCCTAGAGCTTCATGCTCAATAATAAGAATTGTGTCGCCCGCATTTGCCTGTTTTCCTTCGTCAACAATAATTGCTTTAATTTCTCCCGCATTTTTTGAGCTGATTGTAATATTTGTCGCTTCAATAGTGCCTGTTGCCTCAATTTTAGAACCGTCATTTTCTCCGCTGCATCCATAGATTGATAGAAGCAGAATTAACGATAGAATGATTTTAGGTGCTTTCATTTTTTTATCCTTTGATTTATTGTTAATAGTTTTTTCCCTTTTTGGGTTAGCATTCCGTTAAGCAGAATATTAAAAATTGTTTTAAACACTGATTCTTGTGTAAGATTGTTGTGTATTAAAAAACTTTTGTCTGTTGCTGCTGTAAGAGAATTACTGAAGAGATTTATTACTAATTCGTTTGAAATATTATTTATAATCTTATGTTTTTTAGAGTGATTGATGATATGATTTATAAGAGGTAAAATTTTACTCATTCTAAAAGAAACTATCTTTTTCCAAATACCCGGGAATTCTTTCTTCAATTTTTGTAATGATTCTTCACTAAAAAGAATAATATAGCTTGCGACGAGATCAGCCAACTTTTCAACTTTGTCAAACATCGGGCTTTTTTCTTGAACAAGTACAACGAGTTTCTGATATGCTTTTGTCAACTCACTAAGAAAAACGAAATTCAAGAGTTCTTCTTTGGTAGAAAATTCTTTATAAATCGTTTTTTTGCTGATCGCAAGATCAACGGTAATCTCTTCAAGTGTGATTTTTTGATAGCCGGCATTTATCATTTTGCCAAGGACATATCCGGGAATTAATTCTCTATATTTTGGGGTTTCGAGGTTCATTTTTACTTTAAACGGTTAGTTAACGTTCACTAACATTATGGTTAAAAAATATATCATTTCTTCACTAGTAATAATTTTCCAATGGTGTCAACAGTCTTCGTTCCTCTTTTGGAAAGAGAAAAGGCAAAACCACTCATTCTCCACTCAAGGACAGCCAAACGAATAATTCCGAGAATAACCATTAAAATTTCATCTGTTTCCAAATCAATTACTTGATTGCCCAATTTTGCTTCATCAATAATGTCTTTTAGAATCCTTTTCCTTTTCTCCATAATAGACAACATTTTTTCTCTAATTAAACTGCTCTGGTTAAATATTTCTTCAGCAAAGACAATAGAGGTCATTCCAGGATTCTTTTCAAGAAAATTGAAATGATATTGAACAAAACATTGAATTTTCTCAACAGGTTTTTCATTAAGCTTCACTTCGTTAAAAAGTTTGACATCAAACTCATTAAACCTTCCCAAAATACCAAGAACGATGTCTTCTTTATTTAAGAAATGGCGATAAATCGCGGGCTCCGAAATTCCAACCCTTGTGGATAATTCCCTAATAGAAAAAGATTGATATCCCATTTCATGAATAATTTTGATAGCTTCATCAATTATCAAAACCTGTCTTTCTTCTGTACTTATTCGCGCCAATTTGTCTATTTCCTGTAATTAGTTAACGTTCACTAACAAACATACGGGAAAATAAACTATTTGTCAAGCAAAATCTTTGGGGCGTGTCCATGAACTTGAAATTATACCCAATTATCACAAACGGAAGGAGAATAGAATATTCGCATTTACTTTTTAATGTAAGCTATGTAGAAGCGTCTATCAAATACGGAAAAAATTTCTATACAGCGGAAAATGATACTAACTTAAAATTACGACTAATGAGTTCTAACATCGTGAGAGAGAGTGTTTCTGCGTTGATAATAGAAAATAGCATTGAAATAATTAATAAGTGAGGTCACTTTGAACAAAGGCGGATTTTCTTGGAAAAGATTTGTAGGAATAACGCGGGTTAAGCAAAACATCTCCCGGCAAATTGGTATTCCATTAACGAGGAGTGGACGGCAACGGAAACTTGGTAGCATGATAATGGGGAAAGGGTGTTTGGTATTTATTCTGATTGGAGGGTCAATTATCCCTTTATTATTGTTTATCGTTTTACTGGGTTAATTTAAACTCACGAAACCCTTATGATGATGATGGTAAATTTTATATCAACGATACACAATACTTTGCCAACGTTCCGGAAGTTGCATGGAGCTTCTACATCGGCGGATATCAACCGGCGCAAAAATGGCTCAAAGACCGCAAAGACCGAGCATTAGAATTCGATGACATTCTCCACTACCAAAAAATAATAGTCGCGCTCTCAGAAACAAGTAGGTTGGTGGCGGAGATAAACCGGATAGAGATAGAATAATAAAATCGCGGGCAATATTCGCCTTAGCAATATCATCGTAAACATAAATAGGAGATCAATAAAATGGAAGTTAAAATAGAAGACAACAAACTCATCATCACCATCGAAATGCAGAAACCGACGCCAAGCGCATCCGGTAAAACATTAGTCGTAGCAACCACTCACGGAAATACCCAAACACAATGCATTGTAGAAGGCAAACCTTTAGTGATCGGTCTGAACGCATACATTAAAAAATAATCCGCGCGGGTTTTCTGTAAAAGTACATCGCATTCTTGGAAGTATTCCTCAACAAACAAAAGTTCCCTGCCATTTCAACTCGCCGGTAAAAAACACATCAGACTAAGTTGGTTTAGATCACTGAATCTAAGAACCACGAATAGTTTTTACTGAAATTCTTTTCTCAAACTCAAACTTTTTTACATCCGATTTAATAATCGGATGATATGAGCTTATAACCCTAAATGAAGATTAAAAAACGGGAGAATATTTAGTCCAGAGTTTTGTTTGGCAATATTCAACAGCCCAATCTGTAATCCATTTAAATACTCAGCATTATTCACTAAGGCAATTGAGACACCTGTCTGGGTTCCTGTAACTTTGCAATAACCGGTAACAGTCAAACCTGTAAGCATCTCGGTCTCAATCCAAACCGGTGCGATATTAAGTCCGGTAATTTTATTCGCTTCAATCTTATATCCAGCAAAATTAATTCCTGTTATTTCTCCGTGACTCTTTAATGCTCCTAAAGTCATATTGATTCCTGTAATATTTCCACCCGGACTAACCAGTGCTAACCCACTAACATTAACACCTGTTATATCACCACTAGGGCTGACAACAGCCAAACCTCCAAAATTAATTCCTGTTATACTACCACCTGGACTAACGAGTGCTAACCCGGCAACGTTTATTCCTGTGATATCACCTCCCGGAGATACAATTGCTAAACCACTAAAGTTCAAGCCTGTTACGCTACCATTCGGACTTACTAAAGCAAGCGAACTAACATTCACTCCAGTAATGGATCCGCCCGGACTGACAATTGCTAATCCTCCAAAATTAATACCGACAATATCACCGCCAGGAGAGACTAGCGCAAGTCCACCGATATTTATACCTGTAATACTTCCGCCAACACTAACTACCCCTAGTCCACTCATATTGATCCCTGTGATATTACCACCGGGACTTACTAATCCCAATCCGCCAAAATTCAAACCAGTCATTTCACGCATGGCTACGGCCCCTGCCAGACCAAACGTAATTCCATTCATTGTACCCCCAACCGGGATTGTGCCAAAAGAGATTCCATTTATAGTGAAGTCTTTCAGAGTATTTGCATAACCCTGCCAAAGAGTAAAGTTTAAACCATTAACTTCCGTTACATTACAATCCCGATAATTAAATCTAATGCCATTGTGGTATTCTGAATTGCCAAAACAGATTCCGCTTGAATGAGAGCCAAGGTTAAAATTCTTGTGTTCGCATTCCATCTTTTCGGAAGTGGAATCTTTCCCAAAGTTGATTACGGGATTTTTCTTTTTCGCCTGAGGGAAAGTAGCAAAACTGATAAAAAGAAAAAGAAAAAACAGTGTTGAAATTGATTTCATATTATTCCTTTGAATAATTAATAAAAATGCTATTTCTAAAAAACAAATATAGATACCAGAAAACTAATATTATTTGAATAATGGTTTTATGCTTACGTAGAAGGTCTGTTACCATGAGATACTCATAATCCTGAATTTCTAATGCTATCGTAAAGACATAGAAAAACAAGGAAGGCAATTAACAAAGAAAGTTTTTGTTTTGTATCAATTCTGCGTTATTTTTGCAAAAAGAATTAAGTCGTTCTTCTAAAATCCTTTACCTGTTTACTCAAATATTTTCGTAGACTTGATTTTACGAATGAAAACTGTTGAAAGTTTTCTTAGCTTCACTAATAGGGATAGTTGAAAAATCAAATAATAGAAATATCTTTTTTCTATTTCAAAATTAACTGTTTCTTTTTTGTCTTTGCTCAAAATATAATTTTTCAGTAACGACTACTAATATTTATACCGTTATCCTGGCAAATCTTCCCAACGGTTGGACTGATCATATATTGTTAATGATACAAATTTAAAATCTAAACTCGAATCAAAAACTAGTTCATCAAACGATCATTCACAAAATAATGGGAACATCATGGAAAAATCTGAAGTTGCAGAACGTGTAAAAAAAGTTACCAAAACTATTTTAAAAATCGAAGGGGATATAGACGACAATTCAAACTTTATCTTCGACCTTGGTGCCGATTCCTTACAAAGTGTTCAACTAGTTGCTGCATTTGAAGAAGAATTTGATATCGAGATGGATGAAGACGGGGCATTAAAAATTCAAACTATTTCCGAGGCGGTAGATTTTATTTCTCCTTATGTAAATAAATAGGAGAAAATATGAAAGACGATGTACGCCCTTCGAAAAATCTTGAGCACATCTTTTATCCAAAATCTGTTGCCATACTCGGTGCTAACCGGGTAGTTGGAACTGTTCCTTATGATTTATTAGATAACATTTTAAAAAGTGATTTTCAAGGAGTAGTTTATCCTGTAAGTCCAAAAGAGCCGTTCATTAAAGGCGTAAAAGCCTACAAATATATCGTTGATATAAATGATCCGGTTGAACTCGCTGTAATTGTTTATGCAGGTTCTGTGTGTCATATGGCTCTTGAACAATGTGGTAAAAAAGGAGTAAAAGCCGCAATAATCATTTCGGCTGGATTTAAAGAAATCGGAGATGAAGGATTAAAACGCGAAAAAGAATTGATAGAAATTGCGAATAAGTATGGCATATCTTTTATCGGGCCCAATTGTCTTGGTGTAATAAATACAGATCCTATTTCAAATCTTAACGCATCTTTCGCCCGTAAAATGCCGGAGGAAGGTAGCATTGCTTTCCTTTCACAAAGCGGAGCTCTTTGCACGGCAGTGTTAGATTATGCTCGTGCAAAACATATCGGCTTTTCCAAATTTGTAAGTTTTGGTAACAAAGCGGATATCTCAGAAATTGATCTATTGTACTATCTTAAAGATGATCCAAAAACAAAAGTAATTCTTTTATATCTTGAAGAGATTACAGACGGAATAGGTTTGATGAAAACCGCGAAGGAAGTAATTTCGAAAACGGGCAAACCAATTCTTATCTTAAAGTCGGGACGCACTTCGGAAGGTGCGGCAGCAGCCGCTTCGCATACGGGCTCACTTGCAGGGAGTGATGAAATATGTGATGCTGCGTTTAGGCAAGCTGGTATTATCCGGTGCGATACAATTGAAGAAATGTTTAACCTTGCCATTGCTCTGGCATACCAACCACTACCACCGGGTAAACGTGTTGCAATTATTACAAACGCCGGCGGACCAGGAGTACTTGCCACTGATTCTGTAATCCATGAAAATCTTCAGCTTGCAAAATTCTCCGATGAGACTACTTCAATATTAAAAAAGGCTTTACCGAAAACCGCAAACACAAAAAATCCTGTAGATGTTATCGGCGATGCTCGTGCCGATCGCTATAATGTGGCGATAACAACTGCGCTTAAAGATGATAATGTTGACAGTGTGTTTGTAATTTTAACGCCGCAATCGATGACGGACATTGAAACAATTGCAAGCGAAATAGTTACCGTTACTAGGGGAAGTAAAAAACCAATCTATACTTCATTCATGGGCGAGACTGATGTTGCTGCTGGAATTGATATTCTGCAACGAAACGAAATTCCTCACTATATACTTCCAGAGTCGATGAGTCATGCATGCTCTCGTGCCTATGAGTTTGGGCAATACCTGCATAAAGTTTTCCACGAGCCGAAAACATTTACAAATGTTGACGTTAAAAAAGCGAACGAACTTTTATCCTCGGCAAAAAATGAAGGGAAAACATTTTTAACCGAATACGAATCTGTAAAAGTACTTGAGTGTTTTGGTTTTCCTGTTGTAAAGAATGGATTAGCTTCATCTGTAAAAGAAGCGGCAGCGATTGCTGAAAAAATTGGCTTTCCTGTTGTAATTAAAATTGCTTCGTCAGAAATTGTACACAAGTCCGATGTAAATGGGGTAGTGTTAAATATACAAAATAAAAAAGAAGCCGAAGAAGCGTATACCAATATTATTAGTAGTGTAAATGATTTTAAAGTGGGCATAAATGCAAAAGATGTTTTTGTCCAGAAAATGATTGAACCGGGGCAGGAAGTTATTCTTGGAATGAAAAACGATCCTATTTTTGGAAGCGTGATGATGTTTGGCCTTGGAGGAATTTTTGTTGAAATATTAAAAGATGTTTCATTTCGAATCGCCCCTGTCGGACGGCTATCTATCGCTGAAATGATTCGAGAAATAAAAGCGTACAAGTTGCTGACTGCTGTGCGAGGTAAAAAAGCAAAAGACATCGAAAGTATAATAACAACTATTGAGCGGCTGTCGCAACTTGCGGTTTCGTCTCCCTTAATAAAAGAACTCGATATAAATCCGCTTATTGTACATGAAGAAGGAAAAGGCTGCTATGTAGCCGACGCAAAAATAATGATATGATCCGTTTCGTTTTATAAGAAATATTTTTAAAATGAATTTAAGGAGATTCCCTGTGAATGTAAGAAATCTGACCCCCGAAGAAATTTTACAGCTTGAAAATAGCGGTTGCACTTGCGGGAATTGGAATGATATAGAAGTCGCTGAAAAATTTAATCCCGCATCGCTCTTTAATATTTACTTCAGCGGAAAAAACAAGCTTGGAATTTTCGAAAAAGTAGTAACGCTGCCGGGAGGCATTACTGTTCATACCGGATTAATAAATTGTCATATCCATAACTGCTTAATTGAAGATGATGTTTATATCTCAAACGTAAAATCTCTCGCCAATTATCGCATAGAAAAAGATGTAATTATTGAAAATGTTGATTCACTAATTGTTGAGGGGGCATCGACTTTTGGCAACGGTGCGGAACTGGATATAGTTAATGAAGGAGGTGGCAGAACATTAAAAATTTTTGATAGACTCTCCGCAAATCTAGCTTACTTTATTGTTTTTTACCGGCACAATAAACAGTTCATCTCTTACTTAGAAAAAATTATTGACGGTTATGTAAAAGAGAAAAAATCATCGATGGGTTTGATAAAACAGGGGGCCAAAATATTAAACTGCCGGACAATCACAAACGTTAATATTGGTCTTGATGCCGTGCTAAGCGGTGCATCAAATTTAAAAGAAGGCACAATAGTCAGCTGCAAAGAAGATCCCGCATTTGTGGGGAATGATGTATCAGCAGCAAACTTTATAATTTTATCGGGAGCTAAAGTTGATGATGCTGTAATTCTTCAAAATAGTTTTGTCGGGCAAGGGGTTAAAATGGGCAAACAGTATTCGGCTGAGAACTCCGCATTTTTTGCAAACTCGGAAGCATTCCACGGTGAGGCATGTTCAGTATTCGGTGGACCTTATACTGTGACACATCATAAATCTTCGCTTTTAATTGCCGGGTATTATTCGTTTTATAATGCTGGCAGCGGCACAAACCAAAGTAACCACATGTACAAGCTCGGACCGATCCATCAGGGAATTGTTGAGCGTGGATCGAAAACTGGCTCGTTTTGTTACTTGCTTTGGCCATGTAGAATTGGTGCATTTACTACGGTACTTGGAAAACATTATTCGAATTTCGATACATCCAGTCTTCCGTTTTCTTACATCAACGAAGAGGATGGTAAAAGTTTTATTACTCCTGCAATGAACATGTTTACCGTCGGCACAAGGCGCGACAGCCGGAAGTGGCAAGTAAGAGACCGGCGTAAAGATCCGGTTAAATTAGATTTAATAAATTACAATTTGTTTAATCCATTAATTGTTAGGAAAATGGTAAATGCAGTTGAAGAATTAAATGCGCTTTATGAGAAGACACCGAAGAGTAAAGAAACAATAAATTATAAAGGAATTAATTTACGTCGGCTTCTTATCAAATCATCCCGTAAATATTATGAGATGGGGATTAAAATATTTATTGGAAATTCAATTGTACAACGATTAGAAAATATTTCTGAAAACACGTTATGGCATGATGTTAAAAATTTATTAAAAGCAGATACTTCAAGAGGATTGGAGAAATGGCTGGATATTGCCGGACTGCTGGTTGCTGAATCTTTGGTTGAACATCTTGTAAAAGAGGTTGAAACTGAAAAAATAAAAAGTGTTGATGCTATTTATTCATCGTTTAAAGGGATGCACCAGGCGTGCGACAAAAACGAATGGAATTGGTGCGCCGCGTTGATTGAACACAAGTATAATATTAAAATTGAAGAAATAACACCGGCAATTCTTAAAGAAATTATTGCTGATTGGAAAACTAATCTCACCCGACTTAATAATATGATTACTCAAGACGCGACCAAGGAATTTGACTCTTTCGCAAAAATTGGTTATGGCATTGACGGCAATGATGAAGTTAAAAACTCCGACTTTGAATCTATCCATGGCACGATAGAAGAAAATAGTTTTATTTCAGAACTCAAAAAAGAATCTGAAGAAGCTGGAGAAAAAGCAGAGAAACTGCTAAAGTTTTTGAGTGCTGTCAACTGATATTTCTAAATAGAATACTACTGATACGGCAATGAGATATAAAGTTTCCCGAGATCGGAAAGTTCACCATCCTTTGAAGTAAAGAGATAGGTGAAATGAACATCAGGGAAATTCCCGCGCCCATAAAACCATGCGTACCGAAAAACATCTATCCTGCTTTCGCAAAGTGAGACCATCTGTTGCATCTGCTCTGCTTGTTTGGAATAAGAATTAATCTGAGAATTCCAGTTAGCCATTTCAGTAACCCATATTTTTTTGTTGTACTTTTTCAACCTATCGAGTTGAGCGCTTAATCCGTAATCATACCAGTGAAAAGCGAGATAGTCAATTTTCGGTTCTCTTCCACCATTTGCAGATTTATATGCAGTGTAAAAAGCGTCAAGCCAAACAACGGGATCTGAATAGTTTGTCATAGTTCCCCAGGTCATTGCAGGTCCTACAAGGTAAACTATTCTTCCTTGAGCTGCTAGATCGCTTACAACTTGTTCATATTTGAGCCAATCGGTTGCCGCTTGACTTGGTGTTCGATTAGCTTGATCGACTAGGTTTGGTTCGTTCATCACCAACAAATAATGTATTTCTGAATGGGCGATAATAAAATTCTTAACTGTCGTCATATCATTCGTGCTTGTGTTACCACCCCAAAGCATCGGGATGAAATCCATGCCGTATGTTTGATAATATGTTGCGGGAGCATTTGAGTTGCAGCTTTTCCCCCAATTGTACCACCAGCTAACTCCTTTTGAAATAGCTGTGAAATCTGCAGTTGAAGCAAGGTCGAAAGCGATTCCTCGCTTTGCGCTTTTTGTAACTGTTGGAGTTACTACCTCTTCATTTGTCGGGGTTGATTTCTCTTTGCAACTCATAAGTACTAAAGAAATTATTGTCAATAAAAATAATTTTTTTAATAAGATCATAGATTATCTCCAAAGTGGATTTTAAGAAAATTCTAAAGAATATTTATCGCAAAAACTAAAAACAAAAACGAGACTGCTATAAAGCAACATACAGAAAAAATTAAAAAAAACCGCCGTTGAATTAACAAAGGCGGTTAAATTGTCACTTCTGTGGAGGGAACAGAAGTGACATATTAAAAATAAGGGAATGAATGGAGTTTACAAAAAGAAGACGTAAACCTTCTTTCAAAAAAGCTTTTAATCTTTTTCTTCGTCTTGTTCTTTTTCGCCCTTCTTTTCTTTTTCGGATTTAGATTCTTTTTTTACAACCGGTTTGCCATCCTTTGTAAACATAACATCTTTCTTAACTTTGCCCTTCGATATTTCGGCTTCAAAGGTAATGTTGTTTTTTGCGTCGACAATTTTTGCAGCATCGGTAATTGAATATCCTTCATATTTTTTTGCTACATATTCAGCTACGCCTTTTGGCAAATCGGTTTTGGGGATGACGGTTTCAATTTCAATTAATTTCCCTTCGGCATTCATAACAACTGAAATGGATTTTCCCTGATCTTTAAACTCAGCTTCGAATTCCGTTTTTCCCTCTTTACCCCATTTTAATTCAGTTGCTTTGGGATAAAGTTTTGTGAACGCATCTTTAACTTTTACCGGCACTTTTATTTCCTGTGCGGTTAATGAAAGAGTAAAAGTAAAAAGAACTAGGAACAAGATTGTTGTTTTCATTTTGGTTTTCCTTTGTGATAGATTATTATATGCCATTATCATATTGAATGGCTTTGTGTAGTATATAAATAATGAAAAGTAGTTTGTTTCTCATTTATCTCTCATTGTCTATAAAATTGTTTGTTGAAATATAGAAACAGAATTTGAAGGAATTTTGAAGAGAAGGAAGGGGACGAAAGATTATTAAGTTTATTTCCCGGGGATGTTGTGTTTACATCCCCCGGGAGAAATATGTTTTATTAAATGAGGATGAAAATTATTTATTCACCAAAAACAAGAATTACAAAACTGCCGGGTATCATAACCGGTCTTGGTCTCGGTCTTTCCGGTGTTGGTGCAGGCGCTGGTCCAAATTGAGTGGTTGGTAAATAGAGATTATGAGTCTTTGCATCCAAGGCAATGGTTCTTGCTCCTTTTTGAGTTTGAACATTTGCAACAACCGAAAAGTTATTTGCAGTTGATTCCTTAACAACCGTTAACGTTCCATCTCCGCCATTTGCGCTAAAAGCAAGTTTTAATTTGGGATCAAACGCAGTGCCGTCAGTTCCCTCACCAATTGGGAGGTCGGCAACCATTTTACCATCAGAGGTATTGAGAACAATCATTTTTTTATTCTCGCATACTAAAAACAATCTTCCTGTTTTTTTATCGATCGCCATTCCGGAAGCGCTTTCTCCCGGGGCGATTGCCCAACGAGATTTTATCTCTAATTTTTTCGCGTCAAATGCAACAACTTCACTTTTATCATCAAGGTTAACGTACATCATTCCTTTTTCATCTGATGTTGAAAATTCGGGATGACCACCTAATGCCAATGTTCCGACGGCTTTTCCCGTGGCGCAATCAATAGCGGTTACCGATGAACTTCCTCTGTTGAATGCAAAAACTCTTTTTGAGTACGGATCGTAAATAATTGCATCGGGATTTTTTTCAACTTTTACTTTGCTGATCTCTTTCAATGATTTCAACTCAAAAATTGTAACAGAGCTATCTCTTCCATTGCTGATGTATCCTTGTCCATTTTCAACATCCAACGCAATGCCATGAACTCCGGGTGTGTTTGGAACTTCGCCGACTTTTTTACCGGTTTCAACATCAACTACATCAACGCGGGTAGAGCGGGAAACGTACAAGCGCTTCGCGTTACTATCAACTATAAGATAATCCCAACCACCTTCTCCACCGATCTCAATTTTTTTTATGAGGTGATAACCTTTGTCAGCTTTACTTACATCAACTTTATTTTGCGCGTTGGAGTTAACCATGAACAGTAGAACCGCAAATAAAATCGTTAATCCCCAAAACCAAGTTACAGATTTCATATGACTCCTGTTATTTAGAAAAATATTACAAATAATTAACTAGCAGTTCCTATTTTTTTGTCCCCAGTTCTCTCCAATAGTTTCAGCATAGTTGGCAAAACGATAAGCAAAAGCGGAAGCGCTAAAAGTAGTCCTCCGATTATTGCAATACCTAGTGGTTGATGTAATTGAGCGCCCGATCCGATGCCAAGTGCTAGAGGAAGTAGTGCCGCGATTGCGCCAAGTGCCGTCATCAATTTTGGTCTTAGCCGGGTTGAAATTGAATAAACAATTGATTCACTCACCGGTATATTTCGGTTTATCGCCTCTCGATATTGCAGATAGGTGAAAATGGAATTTTCTCCGATTATTCCAACGATCATAATTATTCCGGTGTAACTACCAACATTAAGCGGCGTTCCGGTTATAAAAAGAGCCAGTACGCTTCCAACAATTCCGAGTATTGCAATAAAAATAATTGCCAACGATATTTTGACACTTCTAAAAAGAAATAAGATAACGGTAAAAACAAGAAGAACAGCGGAGACCAGAATCATAAGGAGTTCTGTGAATGCTTGTTGTTGTTCGGCATAAGCTCCGCCATACACAACTTGATAACCTGTAGGGAGTGCAACCTTTTTTGAAATTTCTTTTCTGATGTCAGTCAGCGTGCTTCCTAAATCTCTATTATTTAATCTCGCGGTAACGGCGACCATTGGTTTTAAGTTTTCACGTTCTATTTCGGCAACCCCTTTTTTTATTTCGATGTCGGCAAATTCGTTTAAAGGTTTTATCGTTCCATCATTAAGAAAAAGAAAACTCTTGTTTAGGTTTTTATCGGATTTATCGTAACCCTTCTCAAACATTTTGACATCGACCAGTTGGTTTTTGCCAAGAACTCCTCCTACAACAATTCCGTCAACTTTTGTTTGCATTTGAAAATGAAAATCATTCGGTGTTAAATTATATTTTGCAAGCTCACTCACCTTTGGAATTGTTTGAATTTCCGGTCCGGCTATAACTATTCCGTTAAATACATCGGCAGTGCCGTCAACGCTGGAAACTATTGAAGAAACAGTGTCGGCAAGTTCTTGAAGTTTATCGCGGTCATCGCCAAATATTTTTATTTCAATCGGTTGAACGGAGCTCATCAAATCACCAAGCATATCAGTTATTACCTGACCAAAATCAACACGAAGAGAGGGAAGAACAGCCTCAACTTTTTTTCTTATTTCATTTGAGACTTCATCTGTTGTATAACTTCTTTTCTTTTTTAATTGAATCAGATAATCGCCCCGGCTTGGTTCTGTAATAAAAAATCCCATCTGCGTTCCTGTTCTTCGCGAAAAACTTTCTACCTCCGGTGTTTTTAATAAAATATTATCAACAATCCGAAGCATACGATCGGTTTCTTCAAGTGAAGTTCCTGGAGGGCTGTCGAAATCGAGCACAATCGAACCTTCATCCATCTCGGGCAGAAATCCCGAAGGAAGTTTTGGAAGAATGAGAATTGCGGATACAACAAGAAGAGCGACAAAGGTTATCGAAATGTATGGGCGATTGATAAAAAAGTAAACCCAATTCCGTTTTTTGATCTCCTGTGTCTTATTTTTTATAGAGTGAGTTTCTTTCGACAATAAAAGATAAATCACAGGGAGTCCAATCCAGGTTACAAAAAACGAACAGACAAGCGTGATGATCATGGTATCGGTCATTACCTTAAAATATGCACCCGCTACGCCACTCATTAAAACAAAAGGAAGAAAAATTACGATGGTGCTTAAAGAGGAACCGACCATCGCCGGCAAAAGATAATTTATAGCTTTGCTAACAAGATTAATACTGTTCTCGTCGGGATTTTCTTCATGCGTTCGGTGAATTTGTTCAACAACTACAATCGCGTCATCAATTATTAATCCCACAGCAGCTGCAATTGCTCCGATCGTCATGATGTTAAATGTGTATCCGAGCGTGTAAAGAGTAATCAGCGTTAATCCCAACGTCAGCGGTATCGTAATCAAGATGACTGAACTTGCTTTAAATGAGCGCAAAAATATTACCGTAATAATAATTGCAAGCAAAAGACCGAGCCACAAGACATCCTTCAAACTACTTATCGAATCACCCACAAAATCTGCTTGATCGTAATATGGTTTTAGCTCAACATCCTTGGGGAGTATTTTTTTTAATTCAATGAGTTGATTATTAACTTCCTTAACCACGTCAATTAAATTTGCGTTTGGCTGTTTAACAATTGCGATCAAGGGAACATCTTTCCCGTTCGCATTTATTCTGACATAATCCCGGCGTTCCGCAATTCTAATTTCCGCAATATCGTTAAGTGTGATTTTGCTTCTCGGAGTATTAATGATCGCAGTATTTTCCAATTCGGTTTTTGAAGTGATAGTAGCATTTGTCAGCGTAAGATATAGCCGGTTGAAGCTCACTTCGAAACCGCTTGATTCTATAAAATTGTACTTTGATAAAATATCTGCGATGTTCTTGGGTGAAATCCTCAAGTTGCTCAACTTGACCGGATCGAGGATGATTTGATACTCTTTAACTTTGCCCCCAATTATTGCTACATCTGAAACTCCTTCAACACGGGAAAGAAACGGTTTGATCGTAAACTCGGCAAGCTGACGCAATTCAATTTGACTTTTGTTTTTCCCCTCGAGAGAAAATCCCATTACCGGAAGAATTGAAGGGTTCATCTTCTCAACAGTAATGTTTATTCCTTGCGGAAGATTTTGTTTTATTGCGTTAACCTGTGCCTCAACTCTTTGTTTGCCAAGATCAACGTCGCTTCCCCAATTCAAGAAGGCTGAGATCTCGCAACTGCCGCGGCTGGTTGTGCTTCTAATAATTTTTAATTCCTCAACCCGCTTAATAGCATTTTCCAACGGAACGGTTACTGTAACCATCATTTTATCAACGGGTTGATCTCCGTTCTCAGCTATAATTTTTATCTTTGGAAAAGTTATATCCGGGAAGAGTCCGGTTTTTAATTTCATTAGTGAATAACCACCGCCAAGGAGAATCATCAGAAGAATTACTGCGATGGGACTTTTATATTTCTCATAGAAGTTATTCATAGCATTATTTTCCTACTATCACTTTAGCAGTATCCGGTAAACCGAAAGCCCCTTCATAAATAATTCTATCATTCACTTTTATGCCGCCGCTAATCAATTGAACTGCCTGTTCATTTTCAATTCCTTTCACAATGTCAATCTTAACGGCAGTGGAGTCATCAATTAATTTCATTACCCAAAAAGTAGATTGTGTTTCGTCCGTCATTAATGCGGTCTTGGGAATAGTTAACGCGTTGTGAAAAATATTTATTGGAATTTTAGCTGTCACATTTAAATTCTCCGGGAGATCATCTGCATGTTTCAGCTTGAGTAAAAATGTTTGTGTCTGCGAAACTTGATCTACGCTCGGAAGAATTTTATAAATTGCTGCGTCCAAAGATTTACCATTTGGTAAATCTATTGAATAATTGCTCCCTAATTTTATTTGCGAGACAAATTGATAAGGGACATTCAACTCAATTATCAAAGATGAAGGGTCTACAATTACCGCAAGCTGTTCGCCATCAGAAACGAAATCACCAGTATTATGATTTTGTTCAGTCAACACGCCGTTTGTTTTAGCTTTGATGGTGATTAGTCCTTTAAATAATTCTTTTCCCATATTGATATCCATCGAACCGCTGCCGGATAATTCTTTCGTTTGCAGTTGAAGAATCTCATCCCCGACGTTAATCCGGTCGCCGATCTTTTTGATGACCTTTACCACAAATCCCTGGAAAGTTGCGCGGACAATTTCTTTCCTCTGAAAAATCGTATTTGCATTTAATGTAAGATTGTCGGTTAAATTTGTCAATGTTGGATTTACGACCTTAACCGGGGTGCCGCTTTTTTCTTCTTGTGTTGTATCATTCTCCTTGCTACACGAGTAAAGGAATAAAGTGAGAAGAAGTAAGGCAACTAATCCACCGGTTTTACTTTTAAGTAGGTTATTCATTTTCATTTTACCAATTCCAATAATTGTAATTGTTTATCTCAAGTTGATAGTTTATCTCAGTTGCAATTTTATTCTTCTTTAACTCAAGATAATTTTTTAGCAGTGTTAAAAATTCTAGCATGGTTTGCGATCCTTGTGCAACCTCTGTTTTCGCCAGGAATATCACCTGGTCGTAATCTTTGATCTGATCTTGCAGATTATTCAACGTTGTTTTTAGCGAGCTGATTTTCTCTAATCCATTTTGCCTTTGCAAAAAAAGATTCCGCTCAAAGAAATTACGGTTTTGCCGGATGGTCTTTCCGTAAATATCATTCTGCTGACGGGTGATATCTTTTTGATTTCCATCGAAGAGAGGCAAAGAGAAATTTACTCCGGCGCTAAGTCCGAACTTTCTCTGCATGTTATTCAACTCGACGGCATTTAATCCAGTGTTAAAAAATAAATTCACTTTTGGCTGGTAGGTGGTTTCAGAAAGTTCTTGTTGATTTTGTAAAGCCAGACTATCAAGTGAATATTTTGTTGAGAAATGAGATTGAGCTACTTGATCCGTAATCTCAAGGTTCACGTTTTCTAATAGAACTGAACCGGTATCTTGAAGTCCACAAAGTGAGTTAAGCTGCATCAATCCGCTTTTATAATCGCGCCACGTTTCAGTTACAATTGATTGTTGATTCTTCAATTCAATTTTCAAAAGCAAAAAATCCTGGGCTTTAACAAACCCTTGCTCTACTAAACCGGTGGTCATTGTTACTTGCGTTTGGAGATTTTCACTTTGCTCTTTTGCAAGATCATATAATGAGAGATTTTGGCGACAGGTTAAATATTGATCGGTTAAAACTTTTCTAAGGTTGTGCTCTTCGAGCTTGATTTCATTCAGAATATTTTTGTCTGCCAATTCGTTTTTACTTTTCAGAGCGTCTATCAAATTCCCGTTAAAAATATTTCTTTGTACGTTCACTTGAGCGGAATATAATCCGCCATTTGTTATCCCTACATCATAGCCAATAGCTTTTGGATCGGGAGTAGTAGTAACCAAGCCATTATTATTAAAGAAGGGAGCAAATAAATAATCTCCGGTCAAAGAAATCTGGAATGCTGAATTTTGCGCTTTATCCAGTTCGTTCTGAAGACTATTTATCGGGATTTGATTCTTTAATTGATTCAACGTCGCATCATTTTCTAATGCTTTGCCGATATAGTAATCAAGCTTTGTTTGCGCATGAAGTGTTGCGCCAATTAACATGAGCAGGAATAAAACAGATTTTTTCATTTTGTGTCTTTTGTTTTATTGAAATTCAATTCTATCATATGCAATCCATTTATGAATTGGTAGGTGATTTCCATTCCATACATATCACAAATCTTTTTAACAATTGCCAAGCCTAATCCCAAAGAATTTTGTAACTTTTCTCCATACACAAATCTCTTAAAATAGTTCTCCGGATTTTGTTTCGGTTCCTTCCCGTTGTTTTTAATAACCAAGACAGCATCATTCAGTGCAATAAATAATTCACCTCCGTGGATATTATGCTTTATCGAATTTGAGATGAGATTGCTTAAAAGGATATCCAACAAATTATCGTTGAATTCTATGTTAAGCTTTGAGCCAAGATTGGTGCGCAGCTTAATTTCTTTATTCTGGATCGCGTCCGAAAAATTATCGAGCGTTCTTTCAATTCTTTCACTTAAAAGAATTTTTTGTATTGGGAACAAATCTGCAGTATCTAATTTCGTTAAAAGAATAAGGGTACGGTTCAACTTGTCAAGTTTATCTGCATTGTTCATTATTGATTGCAGACTTGCCGGCAAATCGGGATCTGCAAATTCTTTTTGCAGGAGCAGCTCTATTTTTGCTTTTATTACTGCCACGGGAGTTTGAAGCTCGTGACTTAAGTTCTCCGAAAATTCTTTTAAAGATCGATATTCCTTTAACGCCTTCTCGGCTAATTTTGTTAGGGCTTTTGTTAGTTCATTAAATTCTTCGATGTTAGAATCTGCTAAAACAATCGAATCATTTTTATTTAGTGAAAACTTCTCAAGCTGCGTTAGATTATCATAAAACGGCTTAAAAATTTTCCTTGCGGAATAACGGTTAATTAGTGAGAGGATAATTAACAGAAGTGTTAAAATGATGGTCAGAATAATGAGTATTGTTGAAAATAAATCTTCCTTTTCAATCAATGAATTCCGGACAGTTATTCTATAGTTTCTATCATTGATTTTTTTATAGACCGTATACTGTCTGTATGCTTCATTATCGTTCTCGGATTCCAGATAAACCGTTGTATCCTTAAAGGCTGATTTGATATGAGGTTCGGTTGATAATTCTTTTATCTCAATCAGAGGTGGATATTCTGTTTTTATTCCGCGGGTAAGTTTTAGCGTTATTTCCGTAGCGGTATCTCTTAACTGTCCATCCGAGCTATCAGCTATTATCCAATCGACAGAGAAGTAAATGGCGAATAATCCAACAATAAAGAGAACCGCAGTATTAAAAATGTAGTAAAGCGATATTTTATTTAAGAGTTTCATCGCAGTGTAAATTTGTAGCCGATACCATAAACAGATTTCAAATAATCGCCGGCTCCGTTATCCTTCAACTTCTTTCTCAAATTCTTAATATGGGTATAGACAAAATCAAAATTGTCGAATGCGCTTGAATTATCACCCCAGACATGTTCAACAATCGCTTCTTTGTTCAACACTCTTTCTTTGTTGCTTATAAAGAATAAAAGCAAATCATACTCCCTTCGTGTTAATTCTATCGCAATATTCTTTATTGTCAGTTCTCTTTTATCAGTATCTATTTTCAATTCATTAATTTCAATAACCTTTCCGCCGTCAAACTGTTTCCTTCTAATTACTGATTTTATTCTTGCGTTTAGCTCAGCCAGGTGAAATGGTTTTGTTATATAATCATCTGCTCCTAAGTTCAACCCGGTAATTTTATCTTCTAAGGATTCTTTTGCGGAGATGATAATAATTCCACATTTCTGATTTACTTCTTTTAACTTCTTGACTAAATCAATTCCATTTCCGTCAGGCAGCATTAAATCAACGAGGGCGCAGTCGTATTCGGAGAGATGGATTTTTTCAAACGCCTCTGAATATGAATGGGCAGATTCGATCAAATAGTCTTCTTCTTTTAAATACGATGAGATCGTACCGGCTAAATCTTTTTCGTCTTCGATAAGTAATAGTTTCATGTTTCAAATATAGCAAATCAATTCTGAAGAAATTTGGAAGTGTAGAGATTCCCGGTTTCAATAAATAACGTTTTTAGCCTATCGTAATCTCCTGGTCCACCCGGCAGTGTCATTTTTATATAGTTTGAATTAACCCAAATAATATTTATTTTCAAACGACAACTAAAATTTGTAAATGAAAGCTATAGTCGTAACTCTTTTTTTTTCACAGTTTCTTGTTAATTCATGTGTCCATTCAAATTGTGCCAAGTCAGTTCAATTGTCTGGAACTCAACTTAACAGCTATAGTCAGATAAGTGAACTTGCTAAAGAGAAATATGGCGAGACTTTCACGCTTCAAGAGAATGAAACAAAAGAATTTTATTTAGGTACCAACCGGGGCAAATCCTCTACAGAAACAGCGATAAAGTTTTTTGTTTATGAAAAAAAAACGCATAAGATCATTCATGAAGATTTTGTAAATCTCGGTTCCGTTCAGTGGGCTGGACGATTCAAAATACGGGTTCGGAAGTTTTCCGGTATAGTAAAGTTCAAGAATGACGGAGAAGAAAATCGGGGTTATGTCTTCGATGTTAAAACAAAACAAAAAGATTGAAAAATAATTCAATTAGAAAGAAATATAGCAGAGTAATGAAAAACCGATTAACTTTTATTTCACTTGTAGGCATCTTGTGTGTCATCGCATATTTTTTATTTGATGGAAGAGACCCTCAACGAAGAGTCGGTTCCTTAAAAAAATCAAACCAAACTAAAACAGTAAGTCAACTTTCTCCTAAAGTTACTAAAACCACCGCTAACACTCCGTCAAAAGCGAAGTTGATTGCAGTTAATAAAGAAGCTGCAAAGCCTGGAAGCGTAGTGACTACTCGAAGAGAATCAGGAAAATTAATTGATTCCGAACGAGAAAAAAGAATGGAAAGTAAAAACAGGTTTGACAGCCCCGATATGTTTGCGAAAATTCAAAAAATGATTCGAACCCGTGAAGGTTTTTCGGAACCGACATATCATCCTAATTACAAATTTATAGAATTAAAAAAGATGATGAGCTCTAGTATATCGTTGAAAAAAATATCGAATTTAAATTGGGTTGAACGGGGACCGGCAAATGTTGGAGGAAGAACAAGAGGAATTGTTGTTGATCCCGATGATGCATTAAAAAATACTTGGTATGCCGGTTCTGTTGGCGGTGGTGTCTGGAAAACTTTAAATGCCGGAACTTCATGGCGTTGTCTTACAGATGCGTTGCCAAATTTGGCTACCACGGTGGTTGTGCAGGCTCAATCAAATAAAAATATTATATACGCCGGAACCGGTGAAGGTTTTTACAATGCTGATGCAATTGCCGGAGACGGGATATTTAAGTCAACAGACCGTGGTGAATCATGGGCTCAACTTGTTTCCACAACAAACAATAATGATTTCGCTTATGTAAATAGATTAGTCATTGATCCTTTAAATGAAAATGTTCTGGTTGCGGCAACAAGAACGGGAATACTAAAATCAGTCGATGGCGGAACTTCATGGAGTAAAAAATCATCATTTGGTAACGTTGAGCAAGTTATCGCGAACCCGTTAAATTTTAAAACGTTGTATGCTGCTGCCAATGGGAATGGTGTAATAAAATCATTTGATGCGGGGGAAACATGGTTTGCAACAGATAATAAAAACCTGAGCGGTAGTAGAATGGAAATTGCTATCGCTCCGTCTGATACTTCAAAACTTTATCTCTCCTCCGAAATGAGTGCTGGTTCTTCACTCTATGGAACTACAAATGGAGGAATAAACTGGGTTGAAATAAAAGAAAAATCCGGCACAACCTATGATTGGCTCGGTGGCCAGGGATGGTATGACAACACTATCGCCGTTAATCCGTATGATGCAAATATTGTCTTCGTTGGTGGTATCGATTTATGGAAAATTTCGGTAGTGCCGGACACTGCGGCGGTTCTTGTTCGCAATTCTGTTCCGATTACGGATGCTTACGGCCAGTATTCAGGCTCGCAAGCGTATATTCATCCTGATCAGCATAATATTGTTTGCGTTCCTATGGATTCAGTAAACAAAACTTTTAAAATGATAAATGGGAATGACGGAGGGGTTGCACTCTCTACTGATGGTGGAACAACTTTTAAAGAAGTTGGAAATAACGGATATAACACTGCTCAATTTTATGGCGCTGATAAAATGACCGGTGCCCATGCCTACTTTGGTGGAACGCAAGATAATGGTACTTGGGTTTCGGATCCTGCAAAAGGTGAAGCTACCGCATCAACCAAGTATAGCTTTGTTATTGGTGGTGACGGTTTTGAAGTTGTTTGGAATCCCAAAGACCCGTTAAAAATGATCGGAGGGTATCAGTACAATGGTTTATATAGGACTGTCGACGGCTGGAAAACATCCGAAGCGCCAACTACGGGATTTGATGATTATGGAAACGATTTAACATCACCTTTCATAACAAAAATTGCCGGTTCCAAGCAAGATCCTGATTTGTTATTTGTCATCAGCAATAAAGGTGTTTATCGATCAGATAACTTTGCAGAAAATTGGGTACTTACACCAATACCTACTTCTTTTTTCCCGGATAGTAGTGGAGGTTATATCACTTTTGCACAGGTAACTATTTCTACAGCTACTCCACAAGTTGTTTGGGCTGGGGTTTATATGAGTTCCAGAGGGAAAGTGAATGTTTCAAAAGACGGTGGTTTAAGTTTTACTGCAACGAACAATTATTCAAAGTCGATGGGACTTTTGTCCGGTTTAGATACCCATCCCACAGACCCCGCTACGGCGTATGCAACTTTTTCATATCAGGGAGCTCCCAAAATTTTGCGTACTACCGATTACGGCGGAGTTTGGAGTGACATTACCGGCTTTGCTTCTTCTACAACAAGTACAAACGGCTTTCCTGATGTTGCAACTTACTGCGTTCTAGTGATGCCCTACAATACAAATATCATTTGGGCTGGAACTGAAATAGGAATTATTGAATCTACCGATAACGGTGTTTCATGGCATTACTCAAATAACGGGTTCCCGGCAGCCGCTGTTTGGGATATGAAAATTGTGGACGATGAAGTTGTTCTGGCTACACACGGAAGAGGAATTTGGTCTGTCTCGTTACCCGAATTGGTAAACTACACTCCTGCGGTGGTTACACTCTCTCCAAGGATCAACGGCAACATTTATCAAACTATTAATGGGTTGATTATCAACGCCTCACTCCGCTCACCGTATGATTCGACCCAAGTGTTTGTTGATGGCGTTAACCAATTTACTTTTGCATCAACAACAATAAATGATTCCTCTCTTACCGTTCCATATTCCGGAAGCGGATTAAAGAAGTTTCAGCTTGTTTCTTATAAAGGGGGAGTCCAATATAAATCCGGATTAATCTCAACAGCCCCCGCTGTAATTTTAGCAGCTCGTAAAGGGTATACAAATGATTTTAATGAAGCTACAAATGATTTTTCCGGAGATTTCGAAATCAAAACAGCCCCCGGATTTTCAAGCGGAGCGATTAATAGTCCGCACCCGTACGGGACAAATAAAAATTTTATTTATTCCTTACTTGTTCCAATTATAGTAGCAGGAACAAATGCTACCTTGCAATATGACGATATTGCAATTGTTGAACCGGGGGAACCGGGTTCGGTTTATGGCGGAAGCGATTTTTATGATTATGTGGTTGTAGAAGCCTCTAACGGTGGAAATTGGATCCCTTTACTTCCGGGATATGATTGCAGAGCTAATACAAATTGGTTATCGGCTTTTAATGTCAATGCAAGCGGAACACCTTCCATGTTCGTAACGCATACGGTAAACTTGCTGGATCATTTTAACACTGGGGATCAAATCATGATAAGGTTCAGATTATTTGCTGATCCGGCTGTTGATGGCTGGGGCTGGGCGATTGATAATTTAAAAATACAAGAGGCTTTAGTTGGTGTAGAAAAAGAGGAGCAGATCCCTACACAATTTGATCTTGCGCAGAATTATCCAAATCCGTTCAATCCGTCAACGATCATAAAATATTCTTTACCAAAAGAAGAAAAAGTTACGTTGAAGATTTATAACAACGTCGGTCAACTGGTTGCTACATTAGTAAATGAACTTCAAAATGCCGGTGAACACAGAGTGACCTTTAACGCCGGTAAACTGGCGAGTGGTGTCTATTTCTATAAGATAGAAGCCGGTGCCTTTAACCAGACAAAGAAATTAATTTTGATGAAGTGAGTTAGTCTTCAGTTATCAGTTGTTAGTATAAGAATAGATTGATAGAAACCTCCGGTGTTTTTAAAACACTGGAGAGTTTATTGTATTTGACTTTTAAATAAGGAATTCTTACGTTTGCTTTAGAAAAAATAATTAATACTTGGGACCGTATGAATTATGTGCGGGTTAAGAACAACACACACACAATCCAACTTAAAAAATACAAACAACTAAACAGAACTTGACTGAAGGATAATTTCGATAGGAATATTTTAGAACAAAAATTAAGAAGTAAATTTGGGATCATTTCTTTACATAGGTTGGCACGTTAATTTTCTCTCTCTCTCAGTTGCGGTGGAAGGGAAGATGCTCTTAAATATCTCTCTCTCTCTGCTTATTTCTGAAACTCCCGAAGTTTTTACAACTTCAACTGACTTAACGCCAGGCACACCAAATCATTTCGTACACTACCTTGACTATTCAACCCTTTTTTATCCGGTAACTAAAATAAATTTTGATTTAATTGCAACTTACTTAATTACACTTAAAGTTTATAATAATAATCATGGGGGGGGGAAAACAACTTTAATTAATAATGAGGGAATAAAACCGGGAAGTTATTCCGTAGCTTTTAATGGAAATAATTTAAGCAACGGAATTTATATTTATGTCCACAAGACCTATAAATTTACTGCCTTAAATAAAATGACATTGCTTAAATAATACTGGGAGAAATAATGAAACTCTTTGTGATAGTGATTCTTGGTTTATTCTTGCTTTTAATAGAAACAAACGCGCAACAGTTTGGTATTGTTTCAAGCTCATCAAACATTAATGGCACCGGACCTCCTATTGATACTACAGATTTTTTCCCACTGCAAATCGGTAACTATTGGGAATATGCCGCCGCTACTCTTTTCGGTACTGAGTATTTTAGTACAACGGTTATTGGCGATACTTTAATGCCTAATGGAAAGACTTACATGGTTCTCGAAGAGAAATACTTAGGTGTTCCTGGTAGTGAATATATCTGGTATATTAGAAAAGATGCAAACATGATATACAGATATAATGGCAATAACACACAGTGTGGTTATGGTGAATACAAATATTTTGATTTTAGTTCCAAAGACTCTACTATATGGTCAATGTGTACAGGTGATACCGTAAATAATTCAGTAGGAAATGCAAGAGGTATACAGAGAACCTATTATGACTATACATTTTATGGGTTCTTGCAAAAAGACCTTGAAACAAAAGAATACAATGGTGTTTTCGTAAATTCTAAAGATACTATTTGGGGACCTGGTGATGGAGATTATCCAACTCGCATTGCAAAAGCTTTCGGAATGGTGTGGCAGTTAAGATTTAATGACGGGCAATATTTCTTACAAGGGGCTATAATAAACGGTGTTAAATTTGGAACGATAACTCACGTTAAAGATGAAAAGATAATTATTCCTGCTGGTTTTAAAATTGAGGCTTATCCCAATCCCTTTAATAGTACGGTTACCTTAAAATTTATTTTACCAAATGCGGGATTTACGGAGATATCTGTTCACAATATTCTTGGGCAAAAGATCAAAACAATTTTGGAAGAATACAAGCCTTCAGGCAATTATAACATTACATATAACGATGACAATTTAAGCAGTGGAGTTTATTTGGTTATACTAAAACAAGATCAAAGGCTCTCAAAAGAAAAAATAATTTTACTAAAATAATTTATAGGAGTACACATGAAACTGTTTATAATGGTGATTCTTGGTTTTTCTTGTTTTTTTGTAGAAACGAATGGGCAAGAACTTTTGTTCGGTTCACCTACTGAAGATCTTCAAAGCGTACAAGCTGGAATATATCCATCTTAAACAACCATGTTAAGAGGCGGTCAAGAAAAAACAGCTGTGGGAACCTTAAAAGCGTTAGTGATATTTGTAAGGTATTTAGACGATACGCAAAACACTGACTCGTGGCCCGATTATACTGTTTTACCTTCATGGGCACAAACTTTTGTTAACACAAATATCCCTTCAAATAATATTTTTACACCTTTAAATTTAAGTGACTTTTTTGATAGATCGTCCGGAGGTGATGGAAACGGAAATCTTGGGCAGTTTCATGTAGTAGGTGATATCGCATATGTTACCACAAAACATAATCAATCATTTTATCAAAATGGTTATGGGGGTGATACTCAAGTATTTACAGAGATTCTGCAAACCCTTGATGACCCAAATGGGGCTTATAATATAAATTTTAAACAATACGATAACTGGCAATTTATGAGAGGTGATACATTATTTAATCATTTTTATAAGCCAGGCGTCGGTGATGGGATTGTAGATCATATATGGATTATAAATAGAGGGTCTTCCAGATATGGAGTCGGCGCCGAAAAATCTTTGGAAAACACAAACTTTTCAACGAATGATGGAGTTACAATTAAAAGTACATCAGGTTCAAGAATATTTTTACAAGAAAAATATATTACAACTCCATGGATTGTATGTGGACCAGCTCATGAATATTGCCATTACTTATTTGGAGGTGGCCAAAACTCGGGGCATTTTGATGGATATTCCTATTATAATTATGGTAATCGCGGTCGAATAAATTCTTTTGCGCTTATGTGTGCAGAAAATAATGGCTATATGAGTGGTTATGAAAAATATCGTTTAGGGTGGTTGAACCCTTCAGTAATAAGTACAAATACGAATAACTTTGTTTTAGGGGATACTCACATTAAAAATGAGGCAGTCATTATTCCTCTGCAATATGATGGTGTAACGGGATGGTTAAAAGAATATTATTTTATTGAAAATTACGAAACAAGGAATGAATACTCCGGCGCAAATCCATTCTTAATAAGCGATAGGTTTTATCCGCAGCATATTTTTACGCATGGTTTGCTTGTTTATCAAATAAAGAATGAAAATTTTTATACCGCAACAAATTCGGACATTAGTATAGTTCCTGCAGACGGAAAATGGTCTTGGAATTTAGTTCAAGGTGCTAGCACACCATATGATAGGAGTGATGATTTAATTGGTAAAATTTCGCCGACGTATCATACCGGTTTTACTCATCGGGACTATATAACTATAAATGTTGGCGGTGTTGCGAATTATACCGATTATGCCTGTTTAATTCATCACAACTCAACAGACCCTGCCGGATGGCGATATAATAGTGATGATTTCGTAGGAACAGAAAGAGATTTTTTTAATATTGATTACAATAATACGTTTACCAGGTATAGTAACCCTGCCGCATATTTAGCTGATAATTCTACTGTTACTAACGTGGGGTTTCAAATATTAAATTTCAATTCATCAACAAAAGAATTTTCCTTAAGTATTCAAATAAATAATACGGGGGTTCTAGCTCTTCCTCCTTCCAAGCCACAAAATTTAAAACTGACTGTTCTTTATACTCATCCCGTATTAACCTGGGAGGCAAACTTAGAGGACGATCTTGCGGGGTATAACATTTATAGATCGGAAAATGGAGGAGACGCAGAACTTATTGGTTACGTTCCTAAGGCTAGCAGGAGGACCTATACCGACAACGTTGCATCAACAAATCTTCCTTATGATAATTTAGATTACACTATTAAAGCAAAGGATAATACTGAGCTGCTTTCAATCAATAGCGATAAAGTGTCGGTAATGGCAACGGTACAAAAAATAAATTTGGGAAACATGAAAGAAGTACTTTCAGAATATATTTTAGATCAAAACTATCCTAATCCGTTCAATCCAAGCACAGCTATCAGCTACCAAATAGCGGCAAAAAGTTTTGTTACGCTAAAAGTTTACGATGTACTCGGTAATGAAGTAGCGGTACTTGCGGATGAATGGAAGGAAGCCGGAAGTTACAGTGCACAGTTCACAACTGGCTCCTCCAACGTCGGAAAACAACTTGCAAGTGGAATGTATTTTTACACACTAACCGCAGGCAAGTTTACGGATACGAAGAAATTTATTCTATTAAAATAGTTTTCACTTTTTGTAGCGCAGATTATCAATCTGCGCTACAAGTTCTTCTCTTTGGGGTTCTGTGCGGAAACCTCGAGTAAAGAAAAATAAATAATTCATTTATCCGCACAAAAAATAGGAGATATGTTATGGAACAAAATCTTATCTCGGCAGAATTAACAGCCGAGCAAGTAACCACCATCAATCAATCGCTTGCCGCCGCAAAAGAGCTTCTCCCGTTTCTCGTAACGCTCACACCGGAAGAAAAGCAGGTCATTCCAAAACTTGGGAATGTACTAAAACCGTTGGTTGATAAAGCTGCCGCGGCAGCAGTGCAATATCCGCAGATATTCAGCGGAACCTTTAACCGTGAGGAATTTCTGAAGGATTACGCGTTGCTGCAAAAACTTGAACCGGTAGCGGCAGTCCTCAATCCTCTCCACTCGGCTGTAGAGGATACCGTAATGGCAGTAGGCAGCGACACGCTGGTAGCCGCGTTAGAAGTCTATTCGGCGGTACAGGCAAATAAGGGAAAAGTACCGGGACTTGATACCTTAGCCAACGAAATGAAAGCCTTCTTCCCGCGCGGCAGAAAAAGTATTCCCCTGGTAAATCCCGTGCCATAACCGGGTGCAAGATTAATATCCTTAGAGAATTAGTTCACAAATTCCTAAACCTCCGACGTTTCAAAAACGTCGGAGGTTTTGTTTTAAGGAACTGATTCCCCTCCCGGGATATATTTTTATCCTTCACGCTTATAATTTCCATCAAAGAGAGGAAAAATATATCCTCAGGGAAGGAAACTTTGTTCCCGGAGATGGAAAATATACCCTGCGGGGGATATACTTTTCCTCAAAACGAGGGAAGTTTTCATTCCGGAGAGGGAAGTTTTCCTCTCTGAGAGGAAACGTTTGGTCTCCAGGGATATAAATTCCATCAAAACGGGGGAAATTATATCTCCGGAGAAGGAAATTATACCTTCGGAGGGTAATCGTTTATCCTCTGAAGGTAAACGGATATGCTTGAAGAATAAAAAGATTATGATGGTTAGTAATTCATATGCGGGCGAAACGGAGTTTTGCGGTACAAATCAATTATTCCCCGGCAATCCAATCAGTTAATACCGGCTGAAACTTTACCGGGTTGAATTCTCTATACTCATAGCCTGCGGCATTGTTTTTATAATATGGGTCGTTCTGAAAAAAGTTTTTTATTTCTTCTAAAGAATTAGCTTTGGCGATAACTATTCCACCGCTGCGCGGGTTTTCCGGTCCCGACATAAGCAGTAAGTTTTTATCGTACCCGGTTTGCAAGAATGCTCTATGCTGCCCAAGGAGAGAATCAATTATTGCTAAATCAACTTTATACGTAATAAGAATGAGAAAATGTTTCATATGCTTTTATTGTTTGGTTTAAATAAATATGTAGAAAAAAAATTATCTCGCAAAGGCGCAAAGAAGAAAACCTTGGCGGTCTTTGCGTCTTTGCGTGAAATGAAAAATAATCTTTTAGAAGTTCCATACTATAAAACGTCGATTATTGATCAAGCGCTTCAATCACCGCATCATGGATAACCGGGCGGAGCCTTATAATTTTTGTGTTCTCGCGTGTTGGATAGACGCGGTTTGTTAATAAAATTACGAAGAGATTCCTCGTCGGGTCTGTCCAGACGGAAGTTCCGGTATAGCCGGTATGTCCATAAGATTGCAAGGAAAACAAATTTCCGGCAGACGAAAACCCTTCACCGTCTTTCGTATCCCATCCAAGCGCGCGTGAACTTTCTCCCGACTGCCTTTTAACGAACATTTCAACGGTAGAGGATTTGATAAATTGTTTTCCTTGATACATTCCTTTTTGTAAAAGCATTTGGAGCAGTTTTGCCATATCATCAACTGTAGAAAAAAGTCCCGCATGCCCTGCAACGCCGCCGAGCATTGATGAGGCTTCATCATGCACTTCACCGATAAGTTGACGGTGTCTCCAGTAGGTATCATTTTCTGTCGGAGCGCATCTGCTTTTAAATTCTTTAGGGGGATTAAAAAATGTTTCCGTCATTCCCAGCGGAGAAAAAATTTCATCGGCACAAAACTTATCCAAAGTTTTTTTCGTTACCTTTTCAATTATTTTCCCAAGCGTGATTATTCCCAGATCGGAATAGACCATTTTTGTGCCGGTGGGATAATCGAGCTTTGTATTATAGATGTCCGCAAGCACTTCATCACTGGTTTTGTAGGTAAGATAAAATCTTTTAAACGGAGGAAAGCCGCTATTATGTAAAAGTAAATTTCTGATTGTAATGTTCTGTTTCCCTTGCGCACCAAACTTTGGTAAGTATTTTACAACTTTATCGTCAAGTTTAAATAAACCTCTATCGTAACAGAGCATGGTTGCTGTTGTGGTTGCTATTACTTTTGTAACAGAAGCTAAATCGAAGAGAGTATTTGTTTGCATCGGTGCCGAAGCAGGATCATAGGTTAAATGCCCGAACGCTTTTTTGTGCAGCACTTTTCCGTTTTGAGCAACTAACAATACTGCACCGGGAAAAGCCGAATCTTTAATCGCCTTCTGAATAATATGATCAACCGATGAAAAACTTTTCTCATCAGAAGTTCCTTCTACTAAAGAAAATTGGGAAACAAATAACCCGTCACCCGCCTTAAACGTGGTGTTTGGAATGGTAACCGGTAATTTTCCTTGAATAGGAATTTTACCGCAAAGAGCTTTTGCAAGTGCTTCTTCTAATACTTCCGAGTCGCCGTAATTACAAAGAAATGTTTTCATCTTTGGAAATGAACCTAAGACGTAAGGGCTGCCGTGAGACAACCATGCAACTGCTTTTTTCAATTTCATCAATTGCGTAACATATTTTATCTGTGCATCGGTCAACCCTATCGTCCCGGAACTCATACGAATATGGGTATATGTTGAGAGAATAACGGCATCTGCTTTTTGAGCAGCTTTTATTGCTGCGTTGAATTCTTTTTTTGTCGCCTTGTTTGTTAGGATTAAAGAGGAAAGGTTTTTTAATTGATGTTCCAGCATTGTATTAAACACTTCACCTGAAGCTGAACTTCTTTCGTCAACTAACGTTATGTGTAGAATTTTTTTCTTTGAGGAAGAAGAAAGCGGGATAAGCTGTTGTTCATCTTTAACTAAGGTAATTGCTTCATCCGCCAGTGTCTCGGCAATCGATTGATGTCCGCGGCTATTGAGCGTAGAAGAAAGTTTATCAACCGAAACAGTTTTGTTTTCCGTTAACCCTGCCCATCTTTTTGCAAGCAGAATTTTTCTAACGGATTCATCAAGCCTCGTCTCTGAAATTATTCCGGAACGGACAGCTTCAATAATTGCCGTTGCAGCTTCATCCGCATTTTCGGGAAATAGAAGGATATCGCATCCTGCGTTAAAAGCGCGAACGGATGCTTCGGCGGTTGTAAATGAATTTGTTATTGCGTGCATATTCAAAGCATCTGTAACAATCAATCCTTTGAAGCCTAATTCCTTTTTTAGCAAACCGGTAACGATATTTTTTGATAACGTTGCTGGAAGTGTGTCGGCATCAAATGCCGGAACCGCCAGATGCCCAACCATTATCGACATGATTCCGTTATCAATTTCTTTTATAAAAGGTTTTAATTCAAGTTGAAACAGTTCTTCTCTGCTGCCGGTAATTACCGGTAAGTCTTTGTGCGAATCAACCGACGTGTTGCCATGCCCCGGAAAATGTTTTCCCGTTGCCATCAGATGGTTTTCCTGCATTCCCATAACAAGTGCATTCCCCAGTTTGTCAACCAGGGCATAATTTTCACCGAATGAGCGGACATTAATAATCGGATTTAGCGGATTGTTGTTGATATCAATGACCGGGGCAAAGTTATAAAAGACACCTGATTCCCGGCTTTCTTCAGCGATCACTGCGCCCATTTGATAGGTAAGCGCCGCGTCATTAGCGGCTCCGAGAGCCATGTTGGTCGGGAAAACGGTTCCTCCTTTTGATCTGAAAGAGACGCCGTTCTCATAATCAGCACCAATTAACAGAGGATATTTTGAGAGTTGTTGAAGTTTATTCAAGAGAAAAGCCTGTGAGTAAACTTCTCCGCCGCTTGACGATTTATAAATAATAAATCCGCCTACTTTTACATCATTTACAAGATGAAGAATTTTTTGATAGATAGTATCTTCTTCATTATAAAATCTGCCGCTGATTGCCGGAAAAATAATTTGACCCGCCTTTTCTTCAATCGTCATTTTAGAAAGGGTCTCTTCAACCCAATCATCTTTTAATGAGAAAATAGAAACGTTGTTTATTTTATAAAGTGAATCAGTAGAAATTCCCTTTGAAAATAAATGCGTTCTAAAGGTGAATGAAGTTATTGTAAAAAAAATTATAAGGACTAAGCTAATAACGGCTGTCCGGTAAAATTTATTTTTCTTCAACGACTGCCTCATTTTTTTCATCTTCAATTGTTGGGATAAATAGGAGTGATAAGAGTCCCGGTATAGCCATACATAAAACGATAACAAAAAACATTTTGTATCCAACGGCTTGCTGTATATAACCGCTAACTAAACCCGGGATCATCATGCCGAGCGCCATGATGCCGGTTGAGATTGCGTAGTGAGAAGTTTTGTAGATACCCCGTGAAATATACATCAAGTAAACCATGAATGCCGTAAATCCTAATCCGTATCCGAACTGCTCGATGGCAACAAGGGGATAGGCGAGATAGACCGGAGGTTGTGCTATTGCCATATAAAGATAGGCTGCGTGCGGAACATTCAAAATAATTGCCATTGGCCAGATGCATTTTTTCAAACCGTATTTGGAAATAACCCAACCGCCAAAGATACCGCCGAGTATTAAACTTAATACACCGACGGTTCCGTAAACAATGCCGACTTCCGAAGTTGATAAGCCAAGTCCGCCGGCTGCATGGTTATCAAGTAAAAACGGGGAAGCTAATTTTACAAGCATTGCTTCACCAAACCGGTAGAATAAGATGAAAAAGATAATTCCAAATATTCCTTTCTGCTTAAAATATTCGGAAAAGATTTTTAAGAATGGGGCGCCTTCGGAAATTTCTTTCGGAGTCCTTTTATTATCAACGGAAGGGTAGGGAAGTATAAACTTGTGGAATAAAAAGATCAATAAAAAGATAGAAGCCGATGAAGCGAAGACGATAGTCCAGCTCAACGGAATATTGCCCAACGATTTTTCCAATTGTCCCGCGAAAAAAACTAAGAACCCGGAACCAAAGATCATCGCAATACGGTAGAACACGGAACGGATCCCTACAAAGAGCGCCTGGTCTTCTTTAGAGAGGGCGAGCATATAAAAACCGTCTGCCGAAATATCATGTGTGGCTGAAACAAAGGCGGCAATAATAAATGCAAACAGCGAGACTATAAAATAATTCGGTAGGTGAAGAGAGAATGCCGCAAAACCAAAACACCCTGCCAATGTAATTTGTGTAAAGAGAATCCAATTTCTTTTCGTTGAATAGAGATCAACCAAAGGTCCCCAGAGCATTTTTAAAACCCACGGAAGATAAAGCAGGCTCGTCCAAAACGCTATCTGTGCGTTATCAACGCCCATACGTTTATAAAGAATGACCGATACCGTGTTTACTAAAATGTAAGGAACGCCTTCAGCAAAATAAAGGGTGGGGATCCACGTCCAGGGGTTTCGAGATTCAACTTTTGCAATTGCCATAATAACCTTAATTATTTTTTAAAAAAAGTTTGAGCCATTAAGATTGCTCCAAACTCCGGAGGATAGTCGGGAGGTTTAACTTTACAACCGGAAATCTGTTCTTCTATTTTTTTTGTGAAAAGATCGGAATAATTATTTTTACTGCTCAGGATTCCTCCAATAAAAGCTATAGATAAGATTTCCTCAGCTATTTTTTCTTTCATCGCTTTTATGTGCAGAAGGAGTTCATCCGTTTCCGATTCGATTATTGTACTTGCTGTTGTATCTCCCATCCCGGCGGCTTGTAATACCAGCGGCGCGGCTGATGCGATATCGAAATTATTTTTATAAACTTCGGTTATTAATTTTTCGGATGAAGAGATACCGAATTTCTCACCCAGCAATCCGGTGAGCATTGTTTTCTCACCTCTTCCGTCAAAACTTTTTGCAATTGCGGTAAGCGCTTTTTTCCCAAGGGCATAACCGCTTCCTTCATCTCCGATAAATCTTCCGAATCCGCCTACGCGGTGAATGTTTCCTTTCTGATCTTTTCCGAACATGATCGACCCGGTTCCTGCAATTAAAATGCTTCCCGGGTTTCCGCTGAATGCTCCTTCAAGTGCAATTCTCGCATCGCTTTCAACACGGAAATTTATTGGAGAAATATTTTTTTGTTTCAGGAAAGATTGAAAATCATTTTCGAGTAGTTCGGCGTCGGGTCTTCTTCCGGCGCCTGTTGTTCCCAGCACGACGGTAGAAATAGCTTCGTAATCTACATGTAAATAAGTTCTGCACGTATCAATTAACTCCAAAATGGTCCCTGAAACTTTTTCTGTTCCGAGAATTAAGAAGTTAGAAGGTCCGGCAAAACAATCAAATAATTTTTCGCCTTGTAAATTAGTTACAACAGCATGGGTTTTTGTGCCGCCGCCGTCAATTCCTATTAATAAACTCATAAGCAGGTATAATTTTTTGTTAAGCGAAAATAGGAAAAAAGTTGGTGGGAATGAAAAGGAGTTTGAAATTGCTAATAACGAGATAAGAATAATTATAGGCTCTGTTTAGATTTATATTACCAATTTTGAGAAATTGGTTAATAAAGACTCGTATAGGGATTTTTCTTCCTGCAAAATTCTGATATTTTTGTCTTAAGAATTTAATTAAAATAGAAAACGCAGGTTCACATGGATTTAGAAAAATATTTCGCTCCCTTTCGCAAAAATATCATCGGGATCGACCAGACATTTCATTCCCCCTTCGGCGAACAGAAATTGCTTTACGCAGATTGGATTGCCAGCGGTAGATTATATAAACCGATTGAAGAAAAAATTGCTAATCAGTTTGGACCTTTTGTTGGGAATACTCATTCAGAAGCAAGCGAAACCGGTACAGCGATGACCTCTGCCTACCATCAAGCGAAAGAAATTATTAAAAAACATGTCAACGCTACTAAAGATGATGTTATTCTCTGCGGCGGTTCGGGTATGACCGGCGTGATAAATAAGTTTCAGCGGATTCTTGGTCTGCGTATCTCTGAACAGCTAAAAGATTTTTTCGCTCTTCCTGAAGAACTAAAACCCGTTGTGTTCATTACGCATATGGAGCATCATTCAAACCAGACTTCATGGCTTGAAACACTCGCCGATGTTGTGATTCTTCCTCCAAACGAAGAGGGATTAGTTGACCTGGAGAATCTTGAAGATTTGCTGGAGATACATAAAAACAGAAAATTGATTATCGGCTCATTCACTGCCGCATCAAATGTAACCGGAATTCAAACACCGTATCATAAACTTGCTAAACTTATGCATGCCTTCGGTGGTTTTTGTTTTGTCGATTTTGCGTGCGCAGCTCCCTATGTTTCAATTGATATGCACCCCGAAGTTGAAGAAGAAAAACTTGATGCAATATTTTTCTCGCCTCATAAATTCCTCGGTGGACCCGGAACTGCCGGAGTGCTTGTTTTTAATTCTAAATTATACAAAAACAAAATTCCCGATGATCCCGGAGGCGGAACTGTGGATTGGACAAATCCCTGGGGGCAGCATAAATTTGTTTCGAGTATTGAATTACGCGAAGACGGCGGAACGCCTCCATTTCTCCAGACTATACGGGCGGCGCTTGCAATAAAGTTGAAAGAGCAGATGGGGGTTGAAAATATTATCAAAAGGGAAGAGGAGCTTGTAAAGATAGTTTTTACAGAACTGAAAAAACTTCCCAAACTTCACCTCCTTGCTGAAAATATTGATCACCGGCTCGGAGCTATCTCATTTTACATTGACGGAATTCATTACAACCTGGTAGTTAAACTTTTAAATGATAGATACGGTATTCAAGTCCGCGGCGGCTGTTCGTGTGCGGGTACGTATGGACATTACCTGCTCCACGTTTGTCCTATTCAATCGCAGGAAATTACAGAGCATATCAGCCATGGTGATCTTTCCGATAAACCTGGATGGGTACGTCTCTCCTTGCATCCTACAATGACAAATGCAGAAATTTATTTCATCACCAACGCAATAAAAGAAGTAATCGAAAATATTTCTGTTTGGAGCAACGACTACAATTACCACGTAGACCAAAATGAATTCTTCCACAAAAAGGCTTCAAACGAATTGAAGAAGAATATCGAATCGTACTTTGAGATAGGGTGAGGGAAAAACATTTATTCTTTTCTCACCCGCCACGTACTGCCATGCCTGCTAAATCGGGTATTGTCAGTCAAATGATTTTACCGCACGGTAAAGTTTTTTTGTTATCTCTAGCATTGCCGGCATGTTCTTCATAGTTATTCCGGTATAAAAATAGATCATACCGATCCTGTCTTTCGGTGAAAAAACTGCGTTTGTAAATATGCTGCCTGAGAATCCATTCATTGAATAAAGTTGTTCTCCTTCAATATCGTTTATTAGCCAGGTCAAACCGATATCTATTATTGGAAAAGAACGGGTTGGAATATTTTTAATGCCTTGCGGAGTCAACATCAGAGCGACGGTTTGGGGCTTTAGTAATTGGTAATTATCATACTTCCCCTTATTAATAAAGGCACTTACAAACTTTGCAAAATCAGTCATTGTAGTACGAAGATTTCCTGCCGGATATCCCGGTTCTCCGAAATGTACTACTTTCCTGTAGGAAGCTATACTATCGTTCGTAGGAAATCCATAGCCATAGATTATCTTGTTTGTATCAAGACCTCTCATAAACCACCCCGTGTTATGCATTTTCAACGGACGGAAAATATGCTCTTTACAATATTCTGAAAAATCTACTTTGGCAATTTTCTCTACCAAATATCCGATCAATGAAAAGGCGAAGTTGGAATAACTGTATTTAGTGCCCGGTTCGCTTTTGCTGAAATATTCGACAGAATAATATTTCCCTCCCGGTGTAAACAATTCTTCTTCCAATTCATTTAGCGGGATGTGGGGATCACCCGCTACACCACGCGGATATTTTATCCCTTCAGGAATTTTGAGCCCGGTTGACATTACATCTTCCAGACTTCCTGTGTGTGTTAATAGCATTCTAAATGTGATTGGCTTATCCGGAAAGTTAGGATTCCTTACTTTTAGCTTCATGTAATCGTTGATATCATCATCAAGCTTGAAGAGACCTTGCTCATATAATTGCATGAGGGCTGTTGCTGTTACAGTTTTTGATAACGAGGCAAGTTGAAAGATGTTGTCTTTCGTTAAAGGCGTTTTTTCACCCAGATTAGCATATCCGTAATACCCATCCCACACTATCTTATCACCTTTGATAAGACACGCTCCAAGACCGACATAGTTTTGAGTTTTCATCATGCTCTTGAAGTAACCGTCAAGTTCACTACTAATAGTATTAGTAAGCTTCTTGTCTTCTTTTTTCTCTTGCGCGGAAGTAACACTTGAGCAAATAAAAAGTACAGATACATACATAAGCATAAAGAGTATTGTAGTTTTTATGTTCATTGTACAATCTCCTGTTTTGTTAAAGTGATTATCTGAATTTACATGTTAATAAAGTTGCTTTTACCCAGCCGCTCAGAACGGCGATGATAATTTTTGGCAGCGCAACTACTATTATTAAATTTATTTGTTGGTTAAGCTCACCATTAAAGAACAAAAAGTTTGGGCACTAAAAAGTTTGTGCCGCCATAAAAAGGTTTATACTCCTGTTTTTAAAAAATAAATCATTTCTTGATTTCCGGTAATTTACTTGTCGTCAAATAATTTAGGAATTGTTGCCGTACGGCTATCACGTCATTATGAGTTAAATCCGTATGAATAAAAAGCAACCGGTTGTTTAAGAGATCGTCCGGTTTTAAATCCTTTTCTTCCGTTTTGAAATAAGGAATTCCCCATCCATCAAGATCATTCATCAGACTCTCCGTCTCGTTCTTTGTTCCTCCTCCATCGGTATAAATATCAATGAACCGTCCTTTATACTTCTCGATCCAGTGGGAATATTTTTCGGTTTGACCGTAAAGCGCGTCAAATAAAATAACGTCGGAAATGTTTTGTGTTAATCCTCCGCGCATTAAGCAGAAGGAAATTACGCGAAACGCGCCGCTATGTCCCGCTAAAATAATGTTGCCGGCTTTTGTGGAATGTAATTTCCCTTTAGCAGTTAAAAACTTTAGAACATCGTCAATCAGATTCTTTAAACCATCTTTCTCTTCTAATCTTCCGCCGTAGGAATCGGGAGAGTTTTTAGGTCCCTCCGGAAAAACAAAGATGGCGTTTTTATTACTTGCTGAAAATTGTTCGATGAGCTTGTACTGCGCGCAAGCGCTATCGATATTATTATTCCACCCGTGGAAATAAACGACAATATTTGTTTTGGCTGAAGGCTTAAATCCTTTGGGAATAAAAATCGCTACGCTGCTGTCATTATAATGCTCTTGTTTGGAAAATGTCTTGTTGTCGTAAACATGACCGTTTATTCTTTGGGGATGAGGAAAAGGGGCGGAAGAAAATTCAGGAACAAACAGTTCGCCGAGAGCTTTATATCTTTCAGTAACCGGTTGAGCAAATGATATCCATGTAAAGGATGCGAATAATAAAAAGGTTAGAATTAGATTGTTTTTCAAAGATGCCTCTTCTGCTAATTTAGTGTTCATTTATTTTCCACTCTAAAATTTACAAGAAATGGTGATAAAAATAAATACGTCAAGAATATTTGGTCTTTCCATTCGTATAACGTCGTGTTCTCATACCTAGTGTGGCAAGTTGTTAAACTCCAACACCGCCATATTAATTATTTACGCACCTTACGCATTTTCGTAAGTCGATCCCGAAAGCTTTCGGGATCGGCTCTTAAATGAACGAATAGAAGTAAAACATTCGGTCGATTCAGAGAATCGACCTACGGTTTTTACCATCTTTGCGTAAGGTGACTTATTTAAATATTTCCATACTCGTTTTACGTTTGTAAAATCAAAGAAATAAATATCATTCAATCACGTACACATATTTCGGTAACGGCATTCCCTCTTGCGGAAAGAGAAGGTATCCTTCACGCGTCAAAGACGGTCCGCCGGTTTTAACAAGGGCATCTACCGGTACTGTCCAGAGTATCTTTCCTGAGTTGCTTATTGCCTGCACTTTATAAGTTGGTACATTATCGGCAGTCTCGATATAGAAAGTTCCCACAGCGTCGCAAACGATGTGTGTTCCATAGTCATCCATGCCAACCGGAACGCTCCAGCGTTTTTGTCCGTTATTGTCTACCAAAACAAGATTTCCATTTGCTAAATAAGCTATGTTTCCATATAGATCAATTGACACATTCCAATTAAACCCGGTTCCGGTAATCCGCCACCTTACTTTTCCCGTTGAAGAAACTGACACGAGATCGTTTCCAAAGTAAGAGTAAACATTTCCGTCAACATCAACACTAATAGCGCCGTGTTGCATACCTCCCAATGAATCGGACCACAATATCTCACCATTGGTATTTATAGCATAAAGAGATTGTTCTGCCGTGCTTCCCCCAACATAAAACATGCTTCCATCCGGTGCAAAAGGAATGGTCAGCATAGTGCCCCAGGTGAAATCTCCCGACGGAGCGTTTTTCTGCCAGAGAATAGTTCCTGATTTGCTGATGGCGTACAAAGTTTTGGAATATGAGATTGCATAGATACTTCCATCAAGACCAATAGCGCAAGATTTGAGCACTACCGCATCATTGAGTTGAGTGTTCCAGAGAAGAGCGCCGTTTTTGTTGAAAGCGGAGATGCCATTGTTTGTGCCGACCAGAAGAGCGCCGTCTGAAGTAAGTATTGGAGAATTATAATTCTGGAGACCATGTACCCTCCCTAAATTGACCTTCCAGAGTTGTGTTCCATTCAGGGTAACAGCGTAAAAAGAAGTATCCGCCACAATATAGAAAATGCTATCCGGTCCCATTACAGGATCAGTAGCATAATTAGCAACTGTTATCGAAGCTTTAACGCGCCCGTTTGCGGGTCCGTTGTATGAACTTCGTCCGGTACATTGAGCGTCGTGCAGAGCTTTAGGCCATGCGGTTTGCTCCAACGAAGCCCAGGGAATATCGTGTTGCGGCTTGACTACGTATTGTACGGTGCCTGCATCCGACGGTTCGGTTGTTTTTTGCTTGCACCCTGATGATAAGAGCAAAACTATAGAAGAAAACGAAATAAGAACTATCATCTTTTTCATGTGAAGAGTATCTCCGTTTATTTGTGTAACTGCGTGTTATCACGCCTTGCGTGACAAGTTGTTAAAATCCAACACTGCGTATTAATTATTAAAACTTTTCTATTAACCCACGACTTTAGTCGTGGGTTGTTGAACCATACCGTAATTCTAAAACCGATTTATCGGTTTACATTTTCAAAAGTGTAAAAACAAAAAACGTCAAATGAAATTTTTACAAAAACAAGCTAACCGCTTCGGCTACATGCTTACTCCTCAAATGTTGGGAGTTCATAAGCAGATGCTGGTTAGCCCGCGTACATAATTATTTGTCCAAATTTATAATTGAGTTATCATCAAAAACAATTTTCTTAACATTTAAGACCGCTTTAACATCTTCTTTATTCATTGTCTTCATTCGATTTTCTTCGTTAATAAATTGATTAATGCTATAAGAACCATTTTCTTCTACTAATTGCTTTGCTGGAATTATAATATCAGGACCGATTTTGATACCGAACAAACGGCTGTCTAGCAAGTCATAAAATTGAACAGTTGCATCAATCAACTTAATCCCTTTTTCATAATCGTTTTTTAATTTCAATTTAATAGCGTAATAACTTGAAATGTTGTCACTTGTAACTGAATAACTCCAAGATTCTAATGTAAAGAGATCATTCTTTGATTGTTGAACATCTCTTGATGGCGAAACGCCTATATTAGTTGGCTTGTTGCTTCTATCATCTTTTGAAATATTATTTTTCTTGATGAGGAATTCTAAGGAATCAACTTTTTTTTCCAATGCTTTAAGACGAGTTTCTATATTAATTTTTTGAGCGAAAATAGCAACAGTAAAAAATAAAGACAGCAATGTAATTCTAAAGATTATTTTGAGTGACATATGTGTTCCTTTCTAAAATGTTTATTTAGCGGGCTAACGGCTCGCAACTAAAGCGCCGCCCAAAACTACAATGTCGGTTTTGTCAACGCAACTATTATTTATAAATCAGTTTCCTTTTTCAAATCAACTTTATACAACAAGCTAATTCTGCAAAGCCAAACCCTAATGCGGCTCAATAAAACCGCATCGAAAATAGCGGTCGCTGTTGAGGCGCGGGTTAGTAAGCGCATTTAATATTTGTATAATGATGCTATCTATTCGAATATAGTTTTTTCGCTTTTTCCCGTGCTTCCTCAAGCGTCATAAATATCTTTTCATCGTCGGAAAAATGCACAATATGTTTACAATTCAAACATTTGCATCCGGGTTCACTTCGACGGCCCAAATTATGTGTATAGAATCCATAATTACCAAGTAAATTTTTACAACTAGGACAAACAGGGTTCCAATATTTATCCCAATAAACACTGCAAGCAGAAAACAATTGATTTTTTAATTCTTTTTTAAGATAAATTATATATGCTATGGCTAACATCAACACCAATAATAATATTGACAATATCCATCCAAACCCAAATATTGTACCCGACTTGAGAGGAAGCAGAAATTGTATGATACCAGGTTGAAAAAGTAACCACAATCCTACTATTGCCATTCCAATTAAAGTTAATATTGCTGAGATTAAATTCTGTAAAATGTATTTCTTAATACTATCCATAATTAGTTTTATCCTTTAAATGAAAACAAATACCAATCTGTAGAATGCTTACTAACGACATTGCGCCTAACATGCCGCCCAAAACAAAAATGCAACAATTATCAACGCAACTTTATTTTATAAATCAGTTTTCTTTTACAAATCAATTTTACACAAGCAACTAATTCTGAAAAGCCAAACCCGAAGCGACTCAATTAAACCGCATCGAAGAAGCGGCCGTTGTTGAGGTGCGGGTTATATTTTTGAAGAAATCATATTATTGTTCAAGTTGTTTTACTTCTTTTACTGGTCTTTCATAATTCTTCATGCTATTTGTTACAAGAACCCATGCTTTTGATTCCAATGGATTTGTTTTATTAAGCATTGCTTCTAACCTAGCAACTAGAATTGATAAAACTACCCGAAAATTTGTTGAAGCACTCTTATCGTTTTTAAAGAAAGTTTCTTTGAAGTATTCAAAAAATGTAAGAGATTGAAAAGGAATTGATAATTCTTTAACTCTGTCTTTATGTGAACCAGAATTTATTGTTGAACCAGATACTTCGTGTGCAAAATCATTTCGTATTCTTCTTATTATATGTAAAGACCGAGCAAATGAAGCATCGATTAATCCCAATCTATACATCATATAAATTTTTGCACTAAATGTTCCAAGAGGGGAATCACCATCTAACAATTCATCACTACTACTTGGTGTTACAACAAAGTAGTATTTAAGGATTTGATATAATAATGAATCAAGTTTAGCAACGCCAAGAATTACAGCCGCCCTATCAGTTTCGCCCTTGAATTCATTTACGAATTCTTGAAATAATTGCCAGTCTATGACTTCTGATTGTTTCTCATCATCCATATTTACCTCAAAATTTAACTATTACTCATGCCGCACCGTTTAGTTAATTAAAGAATATATTACTGCACGGCGCTGCATATATGTATTCCAATTATTTTATTTTTCATTCTAACAAACTATAACACTCATGCTCTGTAAAAAAAATATAAATACTTTTAAATAAAATTCTTTTGTTGTTTTTTTCTTTGTAGGTAATAAAAGGGGAGAGGGTAACGTATTTACCCCGTTCGGTACTGTTGTGCTATGTAAAACTATCTCAGAAATAAAGTAGCCTCATCTCTCAATAATTATTATGGACAAACCTAAGGATATCCTTCCATATTTCCAATTCATCAAATAAATTATTTCGGCGACTCACTTAGTGTTCCTCTGCCATAGGCTGACAGGTTCGTGAAAGCATTTGGTTACACGAAGGATTAACTCCGCAACCTATACAGTGTTAATTAAATTATAGTTTTTTAAGTTTCCCGCGGTTTTAGCCGTGCAAAACCGGCTACTTTCTCTTTTTCTTCGTTTTTAGTCCGTTTTCGCGCTTTCCCTTTAGGCAAAACCATTTTCCCTTAAGGGAAATCACTTTCTCCTTAAGGAATTTTCCTTTTCCCTTAGGGGAAATTCCTTTTTCCTTAAGGGATTTTCTTTTCTCCTTTGGGCAAACGTAAATTGACGTTGGGGAGAGCACTTTTCCCTTAAGGTAATTTTGTTTTTCCTTACGGTATTTCCTTTTTCCCTTAAGGGATTTTCTTTTTTCCGTGGAAAAATCTTTTTTCCTTAAGGGATTTTCTTTTCTCCTTAAGGGATTTCACTTTCTCCTTAAGGAAAACGGTTTGGAATGTAGGGAAAAGCATTTCCGACGTAGGGTATTTCATTTTTCCCTTAAGGGATTTTTCTTTTCCCTTAGGGGAAATCACTTTTGCCTTAAGGGATTTTCATTTTCCCTTAGGGGAAAAACAATTTTCCCTACAAGAAAACAATTGAAAAAACCTTAACGGTAATAAAAAGAGTAGGAAAAATATTTTTTAGAGATGAAAAAGAGAACAATAAACTATTGCTGTCTAAGAGCGAAATGCGGGATTTAAGCGTTCTTCAATTTCCTTAATAAAACTCTTGCCTTGTTGTGTAAATGAAGACGAGTTTTAAGCGGCTTCATTCCCAACATTCTTTTGCATCCATGCAGGAAGCGGTTCTCCTGTTACTAAAGAATAAATTGTTTCCGGGGCAATATCAATTTCACCATCCCATGTAAGTACGCCGAATTCTTTATTAAGCAGTACCATCTTGAAAAATTCCGGATCATTAAATTTGGAGAAAATTCCCCCCTTGTTTTTGTATTCTTCAAGATCTACAATTCCCGATTTCCCATTCAGAAATTTTACTTCAATTAAGTAGTTCTTAAGATATTTGGCTTCAACAATTTCGTAATACATTTTAAACTCGTATCCCTAATTGGATTCAGGAATAAAACTACACCTTAAACTCTTTAATAATCTTCTGTATCTGCTCTTCGCTTATCCCGCTGCCGTACTCAGTTTGTTTTGTCTTTTTTTCGGCGTCGTACGATTTGTTTATCACCGGGTTTCCTGCCCGCGCTTTCAACCGCTCTTCAATCTCCTGAATAAAACTTCCGCCTTGATTAGTAAATGATGACGAAGTTTTTCCGCTGTTAATAGGATTCGTTTCAAACGCAAGATATTTTATATTCATCAGGTGTTTAGCCGAAACATTCTCCGAAATGATTGATCCGCCCCACGTTCCAGGTCCAAGGGTTAAAGAGGGAAGGAGAGAAGTGGTAAATCCAACCGCGCCAAGCGAAGCAACAGTGTTCGCCAGGATTCTAAATGCCGGTTTCTCTAAAGCGAACTTCATAATGATATCGTTATCGTTGCTGTGGATTGACATTGTGTGTCCAACACCGCCGAATTGCAAGAGATCGATACATTTATGACATCCTTCAAGCCAACCGTCCACCGTATAAAAAGCTAAGATCGGTGAAAGCTTTTCGTACGAAAGAGGTTCTTCTTTGCCTACGGCGGAAATTTCCGCAACCAAAACTTTTGTTGAATCGGGGACAGAAAATCCGGCGTAGTTTGCTATCCATGCAGCAGGTTTTCCAACTATTTCGGGATTTATTCTTCCTTCTTTTAAAATTGCTTTACCCAGTTTTAATTTTTCATCATCACTTACAAAATAGCAGCCTTGCAGTTTCGCTTCTGCAATAACTTTTTCGCGCAAAGGTCTGTCAACTATCATCGCTTGTTCCGATGAGCATAAAGTTCCGTTGTCGAACGTTGTTCCGTAAACAATATCGGCGACAGCTTTTTTATAATTTGCAGTTCTTTCAATAAACGCCGGAACATTTCCTGCGCCAACGCCATACGCCGGTGTGCCGGAACTGTAGGCGGCTTTTACCATCTGGTTACTGCCTGTTGCAAGAATTACGGCAATGTTTTTATCGTGCATTAATGCGTCGGTTCCTTCAATGGTTGCAGTTGTCATGCATTGTATTAATCCTTTCGGAGCGCCTGCTTTTTCTGCTGCGTCTGAAAGCACACGTAATGCTTCGGCGGTACAATTTCTGGTCCGGGGATGAGGACTTGCGACAATTCCGTTTCTGCTTTTTACGGAAATTATTGCTTTAAACATTGCTGTAGATGTAGGATTGGTTGAAGGAATAAGCGCAGCAACAACTCCCATCGGTTCGGCTATTTTTAATACTTTTCCTTTGTGAAGACTTTCGATTACTCCAACCGTTTTTAAATCTTTAATTGAATCGTAAACGTTTTTTGTTCCGAATCGATTCTTCATTATTTTATCTTCGTATTTTCCAAAGCCGCTTTCGTCGCACGCCATTTTGGCAAGGCGTTCGGCGTTCTGATATCCGGCGTCAGCCATTGCTTTAACTACTTTATCAACCTGTTCCTGGCTGAAATGTTTAAATTCAAGCTGCGCTTCCTTTGCTTTACGGGCTAATTCACGCGCTTCTTGTATTGATACGAGATCTTTTTCCAACTGCATTGTTTCCTCAAAAAGTTGTTGCAAATATAGAAAGAAGTAGAAAGAGTTTCAATCTGAATTTATTTAAATAGCTCTTTTAATTTTTGATAACCCGTTTTGCTAACGGAGAGTTTCTTTCCGTTGTGTAGGGTTACCTGGTAGGATTCTTTTTCCAGAAGATCAATTTGCTTAATTGCTCCGGATGCCACAATATACGAACGATGAATCCGCACAAAATTTGTTTCATCCAGATGTTCTTCAAAATATTTCATCGTCTTTTGTTTTAGATATTTTGCTTTACCGGTATGGACGTAAACATAATCATCCTGCGCTTCTAGAAATTCAACTTCACCAATGGGAATGATATGAATCCTCGTTCCGTCTTTTATCAATATTTTGTCAAGCTTTTCTCCTGAGTTTTTAACGGAAAGTAAATCATCATAGGAAATCTCCTCATGTATTTCATGCGAGAGTTTATCAAATATCTTTTTCACCGCGTTGTTAAATCGTTCGGCGGAGAAAGGTTTTAAGAGATAGTCTACCGCGTTCATCTCAAATGCTTTTATTGCATATTGGTCGTAAGCGGTTGTAAAAATAATTTCGGGAGGATTGTTGAGCAGCTCCAGCATTTCAAATCCGGTAAGTTTCGGCATCTGAATATCAAGAAAAATAAAATCGGGTTTATTCTCTTGGATTACTTTTATTCCTTCAAAACCGTTCTCGCATTCTGCAATTACTTCAACGTTGAGAAATTCTTCCAAATATTTTTTTATCAGCTGCCGCGCCAAAGGTTCGTCGTCAATAATAACAACGCGATAGTTATGCTTCATTACGTACATCATTTTTTAATGGAATAAAGAGAAACACGCGGAAGATATTTTCATCTTTTTCAATTTTAATTAAGTCATCTTGCCGGTAGAGAATTTTCATCCGTTTGCTGATATTGGTCAACCCGATCCCTTCTCCTTTGTGCTTTTCTCCTCCGTCGGTAAAATTATTTTCAACCGTTATTTTAATATAGTTTGAATACTTTTCAGCGGTGAATAAAATACGTACTTTTTCTATCGCTTCGTAAACGCCGTATTTAATAGAATTCTCAAAAAGCGGTTGCAAAATCATGGAAGGGATTTCTTCTTTCAAAAGCGTTTCGTCAACCTTTTCTTCAAAAGAAAATTTATCACCGAAACGGATCTTCTCGATATCCACATACATCCGGCAATTATTCAATTCATCTCCTAAAAGAGAATAAGGTTTTGTGTTCGTCAGCGTAGAGCGCATAAAGTCAGCTAGTTTAATGGTCATGCTTCCCGCTTTTTCTGATGAAATGTGTGTTAGCGCGGCAATAGAATTTAAGGCGTTAAAGATGAAATGAGGATTGATCTGAAATTTTAGATTTTTCAATTCGGTTTCAGTAATAATATTTTTTAACGAGACCTCGTTCTCAACCTTCTCACGGTAGTTATCGTAATAAAGGAATAAATAGTTGAAAGCGGTAATAAGGAAATAAACCGTCATTCCGATGATGATCCGGAAACCTATTGATTCGTTAAAAAAATTCTGATAAATGCTATCCTCGATCAGCAGGAATAAAAATATTTTGCAGATGCTTACCCAAATGGCGGAAACCAGCAAAGCTCCCAAAAGATGCGTGAAGAGAAAGCGGGGGAGCTTCTTTCTGTTGAATTCAACAAATTGCGCTTGAAATTTAAAACTTAAAGTAAAAGCGGCATAAGCCGTTACGGAAATGAGCCCGTCGAGTAAGCTCCACGTAACGTTTAATTTTAATCCTTGATATAAAACTCCGAACGTGATACCAAAGATCAAAATCCAAATTGCTATGCCGCTAATGAATTTATTTTTCATTAAGTTAGATTAACTTTATTTCTCCGCCGCCGAAAATTACAACACCTTTTATTCTCAGCACTCTATCTTTTTCAACTACTAAGAGGGGATCTCTTTTCCCTTTAATTCCGAATCCGCCAAACAGAGGGAAGACATCGACAATCACGTTCCATTCTTTCGGAACCATTATAGTTGTTCCACCAAAAATAGCAATTACATCGATAATATTTTCACCTTCAGCTAATTTACAACCGGATAAATTTATTTCATTTCCTCCAAATATAGAAGTAATGTTTCCGCCTCTAAAAGCAGTCGAATTAATAAATTTCGAACTTCCTCCAAAAATTGAGATCACGTCAAATTTATCATCCCATACTTCTTCAGCATCTCCCATTTCCGTCTTAATATGGGTTGGTGCAGTTCTGTTATGTTTTACTAAGATCATAAATCCGAATCCAATGAGAATGATCGGGAGTATAAATGCAGAAAACTCAATATTGTAATAGTGAGAAAGGTGCATGCCTCCTCCGACCGCTATTAATGCTATTCCAAACCACTTTTTAGATGAATTTAAAAAACTTAATATTCCCACGAAGATTAAGATTGAAGGGAATGAAAACAGGATGTGCGTTATGTTAAGATCGATGAAATCGAAATTCCTCAGCAAGAAAAGTGCTCCTGCCAAAATTAAGATCGCTCCTAAAAACATTCTTCCGGTTGATTGAGTTTTTTCTAACATGTTTGTTCTCCATTTGTTTTTTTTCAATCGAAAATTACTATTATTTATTCCCGTAAATGAATGAAAATCGGTGAACAACGGAAAACCGTCGGTGAATAAAGAAAAACTAAAAATTGTTTAAAAAGCAAGAAGAAAAAAAAATATTTTTTTAACTGATTTTTTTCTTTGCACATACCCAAAATATTTTTAGTTTGGTGACAGAGTTTCGTATAAAAAAAATCCAACAAAAACCGCAAAAAATTGAAAAAAACATATACAAAATATTTAACCGCTAACAAAGGAGTCGTATGAAAGTAAAACGTTTTTTTACTGAATCGAATAATGGGCAAACTTCTTCTGTTTCCTACGAAAAAAGAATTTCAGAAATTAAAAATCCTGACGGATCAACCGTCTTCAAAATGGAAGACATTTTAATTCCGTCTTCATGGTCTCAGGTGGCTGCCGATGTTATCGCGCAAAAATATTTTCGTAAAGCCGGCATTCCAAAAATTACAAAACGGATTGCCGAAGAAGGAGTTCCCGAATGGCTGCAAGCATCAGAACCTGATACTGAAAAATTAGCCAGGCTTTCAGAACAAGAACGTTTCATCGCAGAAAAAGATGCTAAACAAGTTTTCCATCGTCTTGCTGGTTGCTGGACGTATTGGGGTTGGAAGGGAAATTATTTCGATAAAGAAGAAGATGCTTTAGCTTTTTACAATGAACTTGTTTACATGCTTGAAAACCAAATGGCGGCTCCGAATAGCCCACAGTGGTTTAATACCGGGTTACATTGGGCTTATGGAATTACCGGTCCATCGCAAGGACATTTTTATGTTGATTACCAAACCGGGCAATTAACAAAATCAGAAGATGCTTATACACATCCGCAACCACACGCTTGCTTTATTCAGTCAGTCAATGATGACTTAGTGAATGAAGGAGGAATAATGGATTTGTGGGTTCGTGAAGCCAGGTTGTTTAAATATGGTTCGGGAACAGGAAGTAATTTTTCAGACATTCGTGGAGAAGGAGAAAAACTTAGCGGTGGTGGAAAATCATCCGGGTTAATGTCTTTCCTTCGTATCGGTGATAGATCTGCTGGGGCAATTAAATCCGGTGGAACAACTCGCCGCGCCGCAAAAATGGTTTGCCTTGATTTAGATCATCCTGATATTCTTGAATTTATTAATTGGAAAGTTGTCGAAGAACAAAAAGTTGCTTCACTTGTAGCAGGTTCAAAAGCGTTGAATGTTCACCTAAATGCAATCATAAAAGCTTGCTATGATGAACATCCTGAAAACGATCGCTTCAATAAAAAATTAAATCTTAAATTGCAGAAAGCAATTATTGAAGCAAGAAAAGCCTTCATTCCGAACAATTATATTGATCGTGTTATTCATTTAGCTAAACTCGGATTCAAATCAATTGAATTTCCTGTTTACGATGTTGACTGGAATTCAGACGCGTACGCAACCGTAGCCGGACAAAACTCCAATAATTCCATTCGGATTACCAACGATTTTATGGAAGCCGTAATGCGTGACGGTGAATGGCATCTCTATGGACGAAATGAAAAAAAACTCGCGAAAAAAGAAGGAAGGAAAGCAAAACCTTTTAAAACTTATAAAGCGAAAGAATTATGGGATGATATAGCATATGCGGCTTGGGCTAGCGCTGATCCGGGCGTACAATATCATTCAACAATAAATGAATGGCACACGTGTCCGAACAGCGGCGAAATCCGCGCTTCAAATCCTTGCAGTGAATATATGTTTTTGGACGATACTGCATGTAATTTAGCTTCGCTTAATCTTGTTAAGTTTTATGATAATAAAAAACATAAATTTAATATTCCGGCGTTTCGCCATGCTACTCGTTTGTGGACTATCGTGTTGGAAATTTCTGTTCTTATGGCGCAATTCCCAAGCAAAAATATCGCCCAATTAAGTTACGATTTTAGAACTCTTGGACTTGGATATGCAAATCTCGGTTCACTATTGATGCTTCAGGGAATTCCGTATGATAGTAACGAAGGCTTTAATATTTGCGGATCGATAACCGCTATTATGCATATGACCGCTTACGCAACATCCGCAGAAATGGCAAAAGAACTTGGCACATTCTCTCAATTTGAAATGAACCGCGAACCGATGCTTCGTGTTATCAAGAATCATAGAAGAGCCGCATACAATGCAGGTAAAAATGAATATGAAAAAATAACAATTACTCCTACTGGCATTGATCCGGTCTTTAGCCCTGCCGACTTATTAAAAGCAGCACGTGAAGATGCCGACAAAGCTTTAGAGCTTGGTGAAAAATATGGGTTTAGAAATGCTCAAGTAACCGTAATTGCGCCAACCGGTACAATCGGTTTGGTGATGGATTGCGATACGACTGGCGTTGAACCTGATTTCGCTTTGGTAAAATTTAAAAAACTTGCCGGCGGTGGTTATTTCAAGATTATCAACGCTTCAATTCCACCGGCACTTGAACGTCTCGGGTACAATGCCGCACAAATTGATGAAATAATTAAATATAGCGTTGGGCACGGTACCCTGGTTGCAGGCCCCTATATCAATCACGAATTATTGAAAGCAAAAGGATTTACTGAAGAGGCATTGCAGACAATTGAAGAAATGTTGCCTTCAGTTTTTGAAATAAGTTTCGCGTTTAATAAGTATACCTTGGGCGCTGAGTTCATTATCAATAAGTTAGGCATTCCTGAAGAACAAGTGAATGCGTATGATTTCGATTTATTAAAGGCACTCGGTTTTTCAAAGCAAGAAATTTCTTCGGCGAATGATTATGTCTGCGGAACCATGACACTAGAAGGTGCGCCTCATCTAAAGTTTGAACATTATCCCGTTTTTGATTGTGCAAACAAGTGTGGGAAAAAAGGAACACGTTTTATTAGACCAATGGCTCACATAAAAATGATGTCATCTGCGCAGCCGTTTATTTCCGGGGCAATTTCCAAAACGATCAATTTTCCGAATCAAGCATCGATTGAAGATATAAAAGATGCTTATATGCAATCATGGAAAGCCGGCTGCAAAGCGAACGCACTTTACCGTGATGGTTCTAAACTATCGCAACCGTTAAATTCTGTTTCTGATGAAGACCTTGAAGCAATCTTAGAAGAAAAAGAAAACAACGATATCGTAAAAGTTGCTGAGAGAATTATCCATCGATATATAGCCAAACGAAGAAGATTACCGGATAGACGTTCCGGATTTACTCAGAAAGCAAAAATCAACGGACAATCTGTCTATATAAGAACAGGTGAATATGATAACGGACAATTAGGCGAAATATTTATTGATATGCACCGTGAAGGAGCAACTGTTAGAAGTCTGCTTAATGTTTTTGCTATAGCGATTTCTCTTGGACTTCAACACGGCGTTCCGTTAGAAGAATTTGTGGACGCGTTTGTGTTCACCCGTTTTGATCCAAGTGGAATAGTTACAGGAAATTCAAAAATAAAATTTTCAACCTCGGTTATAGATTATATTTTTAGAGAACTTGCGGTAACCTATCTTAGCAGAAATGATCTTGCCCATGTCGATCCGAGTGAACATTCATCAACTACTCCTAAAAATATTGTGAAAAAACTTGAACCGGAATTTGAAAGTGAAGAGTTAATTAGTGAAAGGGTTATTGAATTAGATAAGAGTGAAGTTCCCTCGTACAACTATAATCTCTCAACTATAAAAAACAAAAATATGCCTAAGCAGGGAGCTTCTCCATCTAATTCACTTAAAAATAAAGTTCAAGAGGCAATTGAAAAAGGTTATACCGGAGACGTTTGCCTTGAGTGCCAAAGCATGACAATGGTTCGCAACGGGACTTGTTTGAAATGTATGACGTGCGGTGCAACATCCGGATGCAGCTAAATTTATCTAAATAAAATTGCAATTAATTTATCATCATAATATATTAGTTACACATAAATATGTTAGTTCTTGAAAATTACGATTTTGTCAAAATGTTGTTATTTGCTTAACATTATTAAAGTGAGATCATGAAAAAAATATTCTACGTTATAATGGTTTTTGTTTTTTCTATGTCATTGGCTGATGCCCAGGTATCCAAAGATGGGTGGGCGATAGGTTTTGGAGCAGTTTCTCCACGGCTTTTTAGTGATGTCTCTGCTGAAAATCTAGATATCGGAGGACAAGTAGTACTTCAAAAAAACCTATCTGAGAGAACGATTGTGCGAAGTTCTTTAGATTATCTAAAATTTACAGCTAAACCTACAGCGTTCACTAACACAACATTAAAAGTTGGCATAAGTGTAATGTATAACTTGTTTCCTTGTGAAATTATCAGCCCTTATGTTGGGGGTGGTGCATCTGGATTAGTTTATGATCTAACAAGACCTTCAGACGCTTCTATTAAAGCGCAGTCTTACTATGGCGAAATTTCAGCGGACTTTTTTTTAGGCACGCTTGTTAACTTTTCAGAAGATTGGTTTGTACAGGCTGAATTAGGGGAACATACAATTTCTTCTGATAAATTTGACGGACAAAAGGGAACTAGCGGAGGTTTATTTGGGGGAATGTTAGATTCCTATACTTCCATTTCTTTGGGGCTTCTTTATTATTTTGATCCGGGCACGAGATCAACAATCTGTGATGAAGCAACAGGATTGAGTTCTGAAAAAGAAAAATTAATTGATTACGCAAAGATTGAAGAAATAGTTCGACAATACGCATCAACCCCTGCAAATGTTGATTATGGCAAAATAGAAGATATTGTTAAAAGAAACTCGACCGGCGGGCTTTTAAGAGAAAGAGTCATAACATCTGAAAGAGGTGCGGGTTCAGGTTCGGCAAATTGGGTTCTTGTGGGTGTAAATTTTGAGTTTAACAAATCGGCGCTATCTCCTGAATCTTATCCTATTTTAGTAAATGCAGTACAAGTTCTTCTTGTAAATCCAGATATTAAAGTCGAAATTCAGGGGCATACCGACAATATCGGCTCCGAATCTTTCAACACAAAATTGTCCAAACAAAGAGCCGAAACAGTTAAAAGATTTTTAGTCGCAAAAGGAGTCTCAGCTTCAAGACTTTCAACGGTTGGTGTTGGTTCTTCTATTCCGGTTGCCGATAATAAAACAGCAGAAGGAAGATCTTTAAATAGAAGAATCGAATTCAAAGTCCTCGGAAAATAAGTTTATAATTTTATTAAAACGAAAAAAAGGGATGTTGAAAAACATCCCTTTTTTATTGTAATCACTAAATTACACTTCTCCCTATCCCAAAAATAATTTATTGATGAAAACACATAAAGCATTTCTATAGCAGCTTAAAATGTTGAAGTTGAAATGCAATAAACGAATCGGATACATGATGAACCATTGTCTAAGCCACAATATACAAAGAGCCAAGAAGCGAACTAATGATGCCCATTGAAAAGCAACCAAGAAAACCCATGATCAGTCTTTTTAGTTCTAAAGGAAATCGTAAGTGCTACTTCTCCCCAAATGGAAACAATTAATTTTGTCTGAAGTGTTGTTTCAAATCTCTTAACAACTAGATCGATAAACGTTGATTTGTGTACCCAAAACACAATTGTAAGAAATGTTAAAAATACATTTGCTTGGTTGTCTAATAGTTCCGAATAATTGGTATTACTGAATAAAGTAAATCGTGGAGAGAAAACTAATTGGGAATGCATGTTCCAATTGATGTATCAAAGTGATCTTGTAAATTAAAGAAATTATTATAGATCAGCATATGAAAAAGGACTTCAGGGGGAAACAATTGTTAATCGGGTAAGTTGGAAATTTTATAAGTAAAGCAACTTGAAATATTCAAAAGTGAAGATAAAACCATAACGTTCAAGGGGATATCAAGTTTCCAAAAGATCCATGAATAGCGCAGTTCTGATTAAGCGTCTAATAATCGAAAGAAGCGGCATTTAATGTCTGCCGCTTCTTCCAAAATGACCAATAATTTACAGAACTACTTCTTCTTCTTCTTTGGAGTAGAAGGAGCTGGAGTCGCAGGCATATCTTTGGAGAGTACTTTTATTTCAACTCTTCTATTTTTAGCCTTGCCTTCTGCAGTCTCATTTGAAGCAACTGTGACCGTTTCGCCATAACCAACTGCTTTTAGATTCTTTTTATTAACACCTTTACTTACAAAGTAGTTTACTACGGCTTGTGCTCTTTGCTGTGAAAGTTTTTGATTAGCAGTAGCCGAACCATCAGAGTCAGTATATCCACCAATTTCCCATTTGTATGTAGGATGTTTCTTCATTGTGGTCAATATATCGTCTAGTTCAGCAAATGCTTCAGGTTTTAGTTTTGACTTGCCTGAGGCAAAACTTACATCGCCGCCAAGAACAATTACTTCTTTTTCTCCAGTTGGAGTTACAACCGTTTTAATCTCTTTCTTGACAGGGCATCCATCAGCATCTACTTTCTCGCCTGCAGCTGTGTTTGGACATTTGTCAAGATAATCAGGAACACCGTCACCATCAGAATCAAGTGGGCACCCTTTAGTATCAACTTTAACGTTGGCAGGGGTATTTGGGCATTTATCGAGATAATCAGGAACACCGTCACCGTCAGCGTCAAGCGGACAGCCCTTAGCATCAACTCTAACATTAGCCGGAGTGTTCGGGCATTTATCTAAGTAATCTGCAACACCGTCACGGTCAGAGTCAATAGGACAGCCATTTGCGTCAACTTTTACATTAGCCGGAGTGTTCGGGCATTTGTCAAGATAATCAGGAACACCATCATGGTCAGCATCAAGTGGGCAACCGAATTCATCTACCTTAACATTAGCCGGAGTGTTCGGGCAAGCATCTTTTGAATCTGGAACACCATCGCCATCCGTATCTGCTTCACTTAATCCAAAGTAATAAGTTAAACCGGCAGTTCCCGTGTAAAACATATCGCTTCCACTACCACTAGGAGCTAATTTATCTAAACCATCTTTGCTGTACAAAGTTAATCCGCTGGTCAAATTCAGGCTTAGGTTGTCGGATAGCATAAAGCGCAAACCGGCATCTCCTTGTATCATCATGTTATAAATGTCTTTAAACCAAACTATTGAAGCTCCAGCTCCAGCCCAACCGTTTACGCCATCAAAAATAGGAAGAGTATAAAATCCTCCTCCCCCCACCATTGTAATTTTGGTTTCAAATTTACTTGGCACCCACGAAGGTTGTCCTCCTTCTCCAGCAAGAGTTCCTATTTGTCCAAAAACTCTTAACCCGAAATTACCAACTCCTTCTGAAGGGAAATAGTACTCAAGTCCGTCTTTAAAGGCAAATTTCATAGTAGGGGTCTGATAATCAGTGAAGGGATACGTAAAGCCAACCTCACCCGTAACACCGATCGTGTTTGAGAGGGCGTTGTCCTTTGGGGGATTCCCGGAATCTTGAGCTATACCCATCTGAGCAAAACCCAAGAGAAATAATGACAAAATCGCAATGAGTTTCATGTTTTATCTCCATTTTTATTAATAAATAAGTTCTGAACAATTATTTTTTCTTATTTAGAAGAAGGAGTGTATTCTCTAAACAAGCAAAGCACATGTTTTTACTTAACTGCTAATGAACGAACACAAACTTTATTATTCTCATCCCCCCAGCAGTTTTTGAGAGTAGTTCCTAAACTTTTATTTCGTCCATAAACCTCCAAGTAAATTCATATTGAAGTATTTAGTTAAAACAAAATTCTTATTTTTGACATAAACCGTAATTTTATTGCAATTGGTCAAGTACTAATGTTAATATTTTTATTCAACTCAGCCCTGAAACTAAAAGAGTTGATGATAACATTCGTAATGTGTATAGATATTTCTGAGCGTTGCTTTTGAAAAAAGCCATAGGGAAGCAAAGATATTTTTACCCTTTGAGTCAATTTTGCTATATGTAAAGCTAACAAAAAAATAACTACTCACATTTAATTTATTGTTAGTGTAAACGTATTAAAGTTTTTTTACAGATGCAAGAAAAAAATTAAAAAACCAGACGAAATCTTAACCCCCACTTTCGGGTATCAGAACTTGGATATTTCTCTGTCTTAGGTTGAGTATAAAGGACAATTACTCTTAAAGATAATTTTTTAAAAATTTCTTCATGTGTTCTAAAACACTAGCCAGTTAGTTCGTATTAAGTTTAATAATCGTCATGGTTTCTAATCTTTTTACTAGTGATTTTCTTTTTTTCAAATATTGTTTCCCTCTATCCAAATAGTAATTTAACGATGAACAATGCGCCTAAAACTCCTGCGATATCTGCCATAAGCCCAGCTGCTAATGCATGGCGTGTTCGTTTAATATTTACGGCACCAAAATAAACTGCTAAAACGTAAAAAGTTGTTTCTGAACTTCCAAAAAATGTTGAAGTTAAAATACCGATGAACGAATCCGGTCCATGAACAGCCATGGTTTCGGCCATAATGCCGAGAGAGCCGCTGCCGGAAAGAGGTCTCATGATTGCCATTGGTAAAGATTCTGGAGGAAGGCCAATTAAACTTGTGACCGGGCGGATTGCAAAAATTAGCCAATCCATTGCGCCTCCGGCTCGAAAGATTCCAATTGCCATCAACATTGCGACGAGATAGGGAATTATCCTTATTGCAACATTAAAACCTTCTTTTGCTCCTTCAACAAAAGTCTCATAGACTTTAACTTTTTTCACAAATCCAAAGAGTAGAAAAACAGCAATAATAAGAGGAATAGCAATGCTGGATACAAGTTGGATAAAATTTTTGAAAGTTTCAGGAGTTACAAACGAAAAAATATTTTTGACTGGTGAGAGTACATTCGTAGTAATGGCAAGAATCGCAATTGCTAAAATTGAAAGAATAGTTAAAAGAAATTTACTATTTCCCTTTATCCACGAAAAAAAATCTTTAGCATCAATTGGAAATTTCTCCAATATTTTTGCAGTTGTAATTCCCACAACGGTTGCACATGCAGAACCCACTAAAGAAGTTCCGATGATGATTGCCGGTTCCGCACTACCTGCGGATGCGCGTAAAGCTATTGCGGTAGCAGGGATGAGTGTCATTCCCGCGGTGTTTATTGCAAGGAACGTGCACATTGCATTTGTCGCTGTTCCTTTTTCGGGATTGAGTTTATCCAATTCTTCCATTGCCTTAAGACCGAATGGCGTTGCTGCATTTCCTAAGCCGAGAAAGTTTGCCGAAATATTCATGATCATGGCGCCCATCGCAGGATGGTCACTCGGAATTTCGGGGAATAAAAATTTCGTGATAGGTTTTAATCCTCTTGCTAAATGATTTATCAGCCCGGATTCTTCAGCAATTTTCATAATACCAAGCCACAGCGCCATAATCCCGATCAATCCTAAAGCGATTTTTACGGCAGTTTCTGCATAATCCAAAACTGAGTTTGTCACTTCTTTTATTTTTACAATCGAAATTTCTTCAAGCACAATTTCACACTTGTAAGAATGGGGAGTGAGCTGGTTCTCAATTTTTATTTTTGCATTTAAATCATTTTCCTTTCCATTAACCTTTGCCATCTTTTTCCAAATGTCCGGTGAGGCATCGTTGGTTAGGAATAAAACTTGATAAAACCCATTTTTGTTTTTTGCGCTCAACTGTGTTTCAACTGAAACGGGATGGTTAGTCTTTTCTTTATAAAAAGAAGTGAAGGTCTTTTCATTTACCGTTATAATAACTTTCTTATTTGAAAGTGCCGATGTAGCATTTGATGAATCAACGATCGTCAGCTCAGCTTGAAGCGGGTTTCCTTTCTGATATTTATTAGACGCCTGTTCCGATACATCAGTAGAAATTGCTGCGGCTAAACCAAGAAAGATCAGCCCCATCCAGACATAATTAAGCATAGTAGTTTCCTTTTATCGTGGAAGTGTATCAGTGATAACATCATAAAACGGAAAACAGAAGTTGCCGTTTTTATTAGCGGCAATTATTCTAATAGTTTTTTCATCATCCACTACCTTTGGCAATTGAACCGTAATTGTTTTTTGTTTATCATCGAAAGTAAAGCGTTGTGTCTCGGTAGAATCAACAAATACTTTTATTGATTTAAAATCAATTGCTGTTGAATCTTGAATAGCGTAGGTCTCAAGTTGTGTGTCATCTATAAAACTTTGTTCTTTATAAGAAATTTTTGGGATGCCCGCTTTGAAATATCGGCAAAGTCCTCTAAAAATTCCCCAAGCTTCAACCTTATTAAAATTTTCAGAAGCTAACCGTGGTTCTTCCCATGTACTCGTATGAAAGCCTGCCTCAATTAAAATAGCAGGAATTGTTGTTAAACGAAGAACAGAAAATCCTTGTTTTGGGTAAACGTGATAGTCTGAATAGGTACCGTCAAACGAACCAAGTCCACCGGAATTTCTCATGGCATAAGCCAGATCTCGCTGAACGTATTTTGCCAAATCCTTTTCCATAGGTTCAAATTCATAATCGGATTCAGTTGCATGGTAATATGTAGCCGTATAGTTTGTTGAATAATCTCCCTCTTGCCCCGGTGCGTTGCTGTGGATGCTTATAAAGATAGCCGCCCCGCTTTTATTGGCAAGCAGAGACCTATCTTTCAATGCCACAGTTGTATCTTTCGTTCGGGACATAATAACTCTCGCTCCTGCTTGTTGCAAATAATCTCTCAGCGCAAGCCCTACGCGAAGATTTACGTCAGCTTCAATAGCAAGACTTTTTGGCCCTTTATTTCTGCGGTCTTCGCCGCCGTGTCCCGGATCCAGGAAAAAAGTAATATTTTTTATATATGGTGAATATGCCGCTATGAAATTTATTTTTGATTGTTCATCTGTTAATTCACGCGGAGTTTCGTAATAAATATCCGGGGTGTGTGAACAACCGGCATAAAGCAAAAGCGATGCAACGATAACGTAAAAGAATTTCACAATTCCTCCAATCTATTGGGCAATTAATTTCAGTTTATTTTATTTAAAAAATACAATTATTCCGGTTATCAGCGAAATGACATTGCCTGCAATGTGCAATATTTTTTGAGAAATCTTTTACCCTGATCTTTGAGACCATCGCATTCACAAATGTTTCCAGCAAAACGAGTTCACTTTGCTCAACTTGATGGGTATGATCTTCATCGGGGAATTTAGTGAAAATGATCTTGAGCAAAATTCTTTCTTTCTCCGGAAAAAGTTTTTTCAAAATATATGCGTAAAAAGTTAATTGGAGAAAGTAATCTTGTGCCCGATTCTCCAGTTCTTCGATCTTAATAGTATCGGTTTTATAATCGATGATTGTTACCGTATATTCTGTAAAGATTACTTTATCGATTATTCCAAAAAGATAAAAATCTTTCTCTTTTAGGTAAACCTGAAGTTCATTTTGATAATTCTCTTCTATTTGCAATGACTGATAAATTTCCGAAGAATAAAAATTGGTGATCTCGTTAAAGATGGTTTCTTGAAAAGCGCTTAATTCGGCAACCGGGAAATGCATTTTTTGTGATTTAAAATATTCATGTATGAAAGCATTAACTTCTTCAAGAAGTAAATCCTTTTCTAAAATTGTGTGAATAAGTTTTCCCTTTATTTCCGGGGGAAAAACAGATTTTATTTGACCGGCATCGAGAATCTCCGCGTGAAGCGTCTCACTAGTTTCCGCATCGCTAAAGTCGAAGTAAGTTTTTTCAGCTGGAAGCATATCACGATGTTTTTTATATGCGTCATACAATTCGTTGTAGCCAAATTCATAAGTCAATAAGTACTTAGTCGGGCATTGGTTATAGATAGCAACTTTGGTTGCTGAAATGATTTCTTCTTTCTGAATATCGGGGATATTTGAGAGATTGATTTTAAAGTCAGAGAACATCTCGTTCGTGTTTTTCTTAAAAACATCTTCTCCCAGAACTTCTCTTGAAATGGTTACTAAAAACTCCGTTGGTTTTGAAGTTTTTATTTCTTTATTGTCATGCTGTGAAAGATAGACCAGATCAACGGTTGCGGAAATTTGGGCATCATTAAAATCTGAGTTCAGCCCAAGACTTAAAAGATTAATAAAACTTGTTTGCGGGAACTTTGCGTTAGGTTTTGTTGTAGCCGAAAAATAAAGATTGTTTTTCGCCCGTGTAACAGCCACGTAGAGCAAACGTTTTAATTCTGCGAACTCTTTTTTCGTTTCAAGAAAATTTTGAAGATCAACAATCGGTGGAGTAACATATTTGCCGGAATAATTATTCTCTTCCGGAAGTTTTGCCATTAATCCGAACTCTTTATTGATCAGAATTTCTTTTGCTTTTATTTTACTGTCAACCCCTTCTTTGTGACATTCATAAATAAAGACGGCTTTGTATTCAAGCCCTTTAGCCTGATGGATCGTCATGATCTTTACAATTTCTTCATCAGAAGCGACTTGTGCCTGCCCTTCATCGGGTGTGTCGGTAATTGATTCTTTTAGAAAACTGAGATAATCAAATACGTTTCTGAATCCCTGCTTAAAAAAGCTTCGAGTTAGTTGGATAAGTTTTTCAAAATTTGCTAGTTCTTTCTTCCCTTGTTTTCTCGAAGCGATGATAGAAAGATAATTTGTTTCCCGGCTAACTGCCCGAAGCAAAGTTATCAAATCAGTAGATTGAAGAACGTTTCTATGTTTTGAGAGAAGCTCAACAATTGGAATGATGCGAGTATTATTATTCGCAAAGGCATTAAGTTTTTCCCAATAATTATCTCCTTCTTGAAGACCAATAACCAAAATATCGGTGTCTGAGAGAAAGAAAAAAGGTGAACGCAAAATTCCCACTAAAGCCGTATCGTCCGATTGATTAGCCAAAAATGAAATGTAATTGTAAAAATCAAAAATTATTTGCTGTTGATAAAATCCCTTTCCTTCCCAGATGATATACGGCAAATTAAATTTCTGGAAAGTGTTTTCAAGCGCTTCAAAAGAACTTCGTTTTCTGCAGAGTACGGCTATGTCGCTTAGCTTAATGTCTTCATTTGATACGAGGGATACTATTTTTTTCGCAATTAATTCTGACTCAGAATGGGAAGGAGTCTCTTCATTCATTTCGGCTAAAAGGACTTCAATTGATCCTTCAAGTTCTTCATTTTTTGCAGAGATCAAATCAGCGTGAACTACTTCATTAAAGAGAGGATTCGTATCTGCAAATAAATTCCGGAAAAGATGATTCGTAAAAGCACAAAGCACCGGTGACATCCTGAAACTTGCCGGAAGCATTAACGTTAATCCGTCTTCGTCATTTACCGCATTTTTCGTTTTTGAAAAAACCGAAAGCTCGGCATCACGAAATTTATAAATACTTTGCTTCTCATCTCCAACAACAAAAAGATTGCCGGCTTTCAATCGTTCCAAAATCGGAAGAAAAATCTCATACTGAATCTCGTTCGTATCTTGATATTCATCCACCATTAAGTACCGGTACTTTTGTGAAAGCTTCTGCCGCACTTCGGGAAGTTCAAGCACAATTTTTGTTTTGATTAAAATATCTTCAAAATCTAGATAGCCCAATTCATATTTTTTGTTTTCATAGATTTCCAATACAGAATTGAACAGAAGCAAAAAGTTTTTACCGAAAACCGCAAGTTGTTTGTGAAGCCCTTCATCTTCCGAGAAATTATCGAAGTCGGCAAGTGCATAAAAGAAACGTTCAACGGGTGTGATATCGTTGAGCAGTTCCGCCGGCAATTTTCTTCCCAGGTAACCGTCTTTTCTAATTGTTAAACTTTTTGTTAGAATATTCTCTTTTAGCTGAAGTAAGATTCTAAACGTCTTAATCTCGTCCGGTTTGTTTTCTAATTGCCGCAGAAGTACATCAATTGTTTCAGCAAAACTTGAATTTCTTTCAAGGGCGATGGCATTTATTCGCTTAATTGCCGGGAGTATCGAATCTAATTGAACAAGAAATATTTGTGAAATGTATTTTTCTAACGTTGAGTTAAAAAATGCAACGATAGAGTTTACATCTCCGGAATAAATATTCTTTGCCAGATTGGTGACTGTGTTTCTATGATTTATTGCCTGTTCAAGTTGACCGGCTAAATTTTGTACAGACCCAAAAATTCTTGTCAACCACTGCAACAAAAGATTTTTTGCTTCGTTCTTTTCGTAATTTTTAATCGCTTCATTAAGAGAAAGATGGATTAATTCTTCTGCAAGTGACGCGTCGATCGGGGAAAAATTTACATCAATCCCGGCTTCAACTGGAAACTCGCGAAGAATCTGTGCACAGAAAGAGTGAATTGTTGAAATGTTTGCCGAAACTAATTGCTTCCTCAAGTGTTCATACTTGGTGCGTTCTTTCGGGTTTTCAGCCTTTAGTGAAGCATCTAAGATGCTTCTCGATATTTTTCCGTAAAGTTCTCCCGCTGCTTTTTCGGTAAACGTGATAGCCGCAATTTGTTTTAGTGAAGTGTTTGTCTTCAAAAGAATTTCCAGGAAGCGTTGGGTTAACACGAACGTTTTTCCGGAACCGGCATTTGCCGTCAATGTAACATGCCTTGTTATCTCAAGAGCTTTCTGCTGATCTCCGGTTAATTTAACTAGCGGCATTATTACTTCGAGTCTCTTTTAGAAATTGAATTAAAAAAGTAGTTCCTTTACTCGAAGTTTGTTCAACGGAAATGTTCCCATTAATATTTTCGATGAATTTTTTCGCCAACTTCAACCCCAGCCCCATTCCACCAAATTTAGTTGTAAAATTTGAACTAAAAATTTTATGAATCGCTTCATCAGAGATACCTTTTCCATTATCCGAAATTCTGACTAATAAATATTTTTCATCTTCATCAACTGAAAACAAAACATTGTCGGCTTCTGCTTGAATTGCATTGCGGATAAGGTTTATGAACATCCTTTTTAATTGAGAGGCGTCTGCTTTTATTATTTCAGTACCGGCAGCATACAAAAGATGGAGTGAAATATTTTCATCATTAAAAAGAAGGATGATTTCATTTAAAGATTTTTTCAAATCAATTTCAGAAAGTTTTATCGAAGGCATTTTAGCAAAGTTGGAAAACTCTGAAGCTATTTGGCTAAGTGTTTCAATTTGCGCCAGAATTGTTTCGGAAACTTTTTCAAAAAGTGTGTCGAAGTTTTTGGATTTAGCCTTGTACATGGCAACCAATTGCTGCAGCGTGAGCTTCATCGGGGTCAGAGGATTTTTAATCTCGTGGGCAACCTGGCGTGCCATCTCTTTCCATGCTTGTTCACGTTCAAGCTCCGCTAATTCGTGTTGATTTTTCCGGAGTTCTTCTGTCATAATATTAAAGCCGTTTAGCAGCTCCTTAATTTCACCCATGGAATTTTCGGCGAGCATAACATTTAAATCTCCATGTGCGACAGCACGGGTAGCGCGAGTTAACCTTCTTATTGGTGAAGAAATCTGATCCGCAAGCAAAGAGCTGACAATGACTATTAAGACTATTGCAAACGAATAAACTCCAAACAAGAAAACATTTAACTCAACAAAATTAAGCGCTACGGGAATTTGGTTAAAATAATCATTCACTTCAAGAAGAAATTCATGATTGTTAAGAGAAACGGTTCTGAAATAGGAAAGCACTTCGCGGCTTCCGATAAAATGGTTTATAAAAAATCCATTTCCCGGTTGAGATTGATTTGTTTGGATCAGAGATGAAATATTTTTTCTTAAAAGTGAAACCTCAAAGAGATTCTGTTCAGAACTGTAAAGAAGTTGCGAATTTTCATAGACAGAAAAGGATAACAGAAGATTTTTGGTCGATTCTTGAAAGACTTTTTGCAAGTCTTTATTGTTGGTATTATTTGTCTGGGCTTTAAAATAATTCTCTGCCAAATTCACTTTTTCTTTTAGAGCATTATGAATGAGTGAAATATTTTTTTCTTCCACGCTGTTTCTGTTATAAACTGCAAGAGCAATAATGGGCAGAATTGCGATGATGAGAAAGGCAAACAAAAGTTGGGAACGGAATGTAAGATTGAATCTCCCTTTCAACTGAATTATAAAAAGGAAGAGTAATACAATGAGAAGAAATGAAGTATGCACAATAAATAATTTGAAGAAATTAAAAAGACTAAATGAGAAGGCGGTCTCTTTTTGTGCTACAATTAAAAAGGGATGAGACCCTGCACTCATTCGTTGAATTCCGAAACCTAATAAATTTTCAGAAGCTCTTTCATAATTAACCCATCCTTCTTTCTCTTTTGAAAGAAGAGTAAACAATCGAGCAGCCTCTCTCTCAGAAGGAAAAACATTTCCGCTCACTATATAAATTTTATCTTCTGCTAATAAAAAAACATTGAAATTTTTTTCACTGAGATAACGAAGGTTAAGTTCGGACTGCTGAAATATTCCTGCTGTAGCGTTAACAGAGAGAGCACTCTTCGCCGTAAAGATAATCGTTGCCGCGGCAAATCCAATTACCTGGTCCCTCTCTGTAATAGGGATTATTCCACAGAAAATTTTTTGCCACTGTTTTGATTTATCTGAAACGTCAAATATCTGGAGATTTTTTGTTAGCGCAGCCAGTGCGATTTGTGGAACAAGTTGTTCTTTTTGTACACCGTTTGAAAAATATCCAAGAATTTTTTTCTTTTTGTCAAGCAAAGTGATTGAAGACAAGACTTTCTCGTCTCGCAGGGAACTTTGAAGCCATAGATTCAATGCAAGAGAAGAATAATTTGCCCCGGCAGACGAAAAGAAATTATTTGAATTTTCCTGCTGAACTATTTTTGAAAGAGATTCGTTAAGTAAAAAATTCAAATAACTTTCCTGGGGGCGGGAAAGAAATAAAGCGGTTCTTTTAAGTTCTTCTTTTTCAAGTTCGGCATTAAAAAAATTCATTAAACTTATCGTCATAACCGAAGCAGCAAAAGAAAAGAAAAGAAATTTTTTAAGAGCTTTTGGTTCGGTTAACTCGTTTATGAAAAAAACTACCGAGAGCAAAATCATAATGAAAATAAAGAGCCAAACGGAAACCAAAGGTTGTTTTTGTAATAATACGAAAAGTGCAGCACTAGGAAAGATGGTTAAAAAAAACAGAAGAATATTTGCCCGGTTAGTGTTTTGGGTGGGAAGGCATGAATAAAATACTTTTAATAAAAATTGAATTAGTACAAACCCTGATAGCGTAACCAGGAACGTAGCAATGTGCATTACCAAGTGTGGGATCCCGGGAATGAGATCGGCGGTTTCAAAATATCTGAGCGAAGAATCGAAGACAACACTTTTTATTGCTGCCGATAATCCCCGTATCGAAAGAAGAATGATAAAAAGGGAAGTGAGTCCCAAGCCCAAACGAAGCAACAGCGGGAAGGACTTTTTGGTGAAAAAAGTATCCATCCGTTTTTTTGAGGAGTAATAAATAAAAAAAACTATTATCCCGAAAAAAAACGAGGTTATCAAAAACTCTAAAGGAGATTTTACTATTCCTTCTCCAAATGCAGAAGAAAAATAATTCGGATTGGTCAATTCTCCGGTTAAATAACTCGCCGGAAAATTTAGTGCGAAGAGCAGCCACCTTAAGAAGACCAAAAATAAAATTACAAGAATCCATTTTAGCAACGGTTGATTGAGATGTCTTGTCTCGTGTCGTAAAATAAATCCCAAAAGAATTACCCCGATAATAATAAAAAGCGATTGGGCTCTACTTGTATTCTCCCTAAATATTTTTAATTCGGCTTTTAGCGTAGGTTTGGCAACGGTAACCAGACCAATTTTTTGACCATAGTTATTCGGCAAATCAAACGAAAAATATCTCCCGTCTAATGATTTTGCTTTTGAAGGTGAATAAAATACTTCAACTTCAGATTCAAATGTAGTTTCTAACTTCGTTGAAAAATTCTTCTCCGGTGAAATATTTTGCGAAGCATAATTCGTTTCTAAAATTTTTGTGGTCAGTAAAAAATATTTCCGGTGCCGGATTGTTAGTTCATCAACATAATAAAGAAGCGTTAGTAAAGGGGAAGAATGAAAATATGTGACTCCAAGTTTATTTTCTGAACCGAAAATGTCTTTCCCATCTATCCCGATTGTGGCATTACTTGCAACTTCGGTTTTAGTCGAATCCATGAGAAAAATTTGAAACTCCGAAAATTTACCTGAACACAATATCTGCTGAAACAAAAGTGGGGTTAAATGTTTGTTCTCAACCGATAAAGCCTTAAGCTCCTTCGACGTTTTTATTACAGAAGATTGTTTATCAGCAAAGAGTGCAAGTGAAGTTTTTTGGATATTTTCTAATTTCTTCTGAAGTGTAAAATTCCAATTTTCTTTTTTTGATTGGAGAAGCGAGGGGCTGAAAAAACCGATAGCGAAAACAACAAAGAAAATTGCTGTTAGGAAAACATATAACTTCTTTTCCCCGTGCAGGTACGTTGCTATTTTATTTAAAACTATTTTATAGTTATGAGGGAAATTTTCCACTTGGCTCCCGAATATTCTACCGAAATGAAAACTTGTGCGGTCCCTTTTTTATTTTTGTTTTCGAATGTGAAAATTCCTGTGGCAAAACCGCTTTCAGACTCGCTCCGTTGAGTATACTTAAAGGCTATTGGTTGATTAAGCTGAAAAAAATCTTGTAAGATATAAAAAGCCTGATTACTGCTGTAAAAACCATTTACTCCGCTCGAAAGACTCAAATAAATTTGTGATGGAAAATATTCTGAGATCAAAGAAATGTTGCCGGAGGAAAAAGTCCTTTCGATATCAGAAAAAATCTGAATTTCTTTTTTTTGATTTTGTGTCTCTATCACCGGGTTCCCCGCAAAAATTTCTACCGCGGAGAATGTCAGCAAAAAAAAGAAAATGTTAATATGGATAAAAAATTTCTTCATTACTTTTGGGAAAATTAATCAATCTTATAGACTTATACTAAACACACAATACTGGAAATAAAAAAGAAATGTCAACCTTTAACTGATTAAGATTGACATTTCTTCGATTTTAAGGAGTTATATTTTTACGTGAAAATGATCAACCGTTTCTTTTAGGCCTTTGCAACGGTTGTCTTTTGTGGTTTTCACCTGCTACTACTTTAAGTTGAGGGTTTCCGGTGACTAATTGGAAAGCCCAATCAAAAACAATTCGATCACGTGTGATTGTTTTTACACGAACTTTTGCAAAATGATTGTCGAACGTCCAGATAACATACGTATGTCCTTCTATGGCAACGGCATCTTTAGTTGATGACCATCCGCCTTCAGGAGCAAAGGCAATATCATAGATATCGGTGGTTGCGCCCATATCTTTAATATCGGTATCATTGTAAACATCCAGGTAGGGTGTTCCATTGTAAACATCGAAAAAGAAATCGGCAGAATTAATTGAATCATTATAGGCTACCGCTGAATAAGTTGTAAAGCTATATCCTGAATTGTAAGGGAATTGATTATAGTCGAAAATACTCTGGTTAAAACCTTCGGGTCTCGGGGTTGCATAAGCAACATCCGGGCTCAATTCACTTTCATTATTGTTATAATCATAAGCTGTAACAGCATAGTAGTTTAAAATACCGTTACTTGCTCCGTCATCGATGTAAAAATTGCTTTGTGTGGTACCGAGAAGCTTGTATTTGCCATCGTAAGCGTTGCTATAATAAACGTTATAACCGGCGACATCTCTTTCCCGGTTATTATCCCAGGAGATATCAACCCGGTTATCTCCATTTAGCACTTGAACACCGGTCGGTGCGTTCGGGGGAACATTGTCGTAATAATCATTCATGTTTTGTTTATCACATGAAGTAATTCCTAAAAGAAGGAGTAAGAAGATAGGGATTATGTTTGTCTTTTTCATGGCTTCACCTTTTATTGCTTTATATCTTATTAGCAAATTCAACGCCAGAAATATTTAGCTGATTAATGCATTAAAAAAGCAGAAATGTAGAATGCTGTAGATTTCTCTATACAAAAATGTCTTTTCTAATTGAACTTTTTAGGAAATCGATTAAATAATTTCAAAAAAATTAGAGAAAGTTGTATAATTCGTTATCAAATAAATAATTTTAGTTGTGAAACGAAATCAGGGAGTGAATATGAATCTTGACGTACTGATTTTTGGAGCGCATCCTGATGATGCCGAACTTTCTATGGGGGGGACTATCGCCAAACTGACTTCTAACGGTTTGAAGGTCGGGATTATTGATTTAACTAAAGGGGAATTGGGAACACGTGGGTCTGCCGAAACGAGGCAGAAAGAAGCTTTTCGATCTGCCATTGCTTTAAAAATAGCCTTAAGAGAAAATTTACAGATTTCTGATGGTGAGGTAGTAGCTTCAAAAGAAAATCTCATGAAAGTGATTGTAAAAATCCGCAAGTACAAACCGAAGATTATTTTTGCTCCTTATAAAAATGATAGACATCCCGATCATATTCACACGAGTGAACTGATTAAACAAGCATATTTCTTTTCGGGTTTGTTGAAAATTGAGACCACCGACAAAGAAAAATCACAACATGCCTATCGCCCTAAAAAACTATTCTATTATATGCAGACGTATACCTTTGATCCAAGTTTTATCGTAGATATCAGCGATACGTTTGAATTAAAGATGAAGGCGGTTAGAGCGTATGTTACTCAATTTTTTGATCCAAAAAGCAAAGAACCGGAAACGTTTGTCAGCAGTCCGGAATTTTTAAAGTTTATTGAATCACGTGCTGAATTTTATGGTTTCAAGATCGGGAAAAAGTTTGGGGAACCTTTCTTTACGGAAGAAGGTGTGGAACTTGACCTCATTCATGTTTTAGGAAAGATAGAACATCCTAAAAGCGAAAAATAAAAAAGATAAAGGCAGTTTTGTGAAAGTACAAAACTGCCTTCTTACTTCGTAAGGATATTATAATCCTTGATACATTCCTTCAATTAAATTTTTATACCGGTCTTCAATAACTTTCCTCTTCAATTTTAAAGTCGGTGTTAGTTCACCCGTTTCTAAACTAAATGGTTTATCCAGCAAAGCGAACTTTCTAATTCGTTCAAAGTTTGCCAGGTTTTTCTGGAATCTGCCAAGTTCTTCATCCATTAAATCATAAATCTCTTTTTTATCTACAAGATCATCGTTTGTTTTATAGGGAATGTTATGGCTGTCGGCATATTCTTTTAAGGCTTCATAATCGGGAACGATTAGAGCGGACAAGAACATTCTTCGATCGCCGATAAGGACAAACTGGTCTATATATTTGCTTGCAAGAAAGAGATTTTCGATTGGCGTTGGAGCAATATATTTCCCGCCGGAAGTTTTAAAGAGATGTTTCTTTCTGTCGGTAATCATCAAAAATCCTTCAGCATCAAAAACGCCAATGTCGCCGGTGTGCAGCCATCCGTTTATTATGGTTTCATCGGTTTCTTTTTTATTCTTATAATATCCCTGCATTATTGAAGCTCCGCGAGCTAGTATTTCTCCATCGCTGGCAATTTTAACTTCAACAGATGGGAATGGTTTTCCAACCGTTCCAAATTTGTAACTATCAACCCGGTTTGCGGCAATAACGGGGGAGGATTCAGTTAATCCGTATCCTTCAACGATAATAATTCCTATAGCCTCAAAAAATTCTCCGAGCTCCCGTGCGAGAGCTGCGCCACCGGAAATAAAGAACCTAAGTTTTCCTCCCGTTTTTTCTCTTATTTTTTTGAAGACCAAGGTATCTGCTACTTTATGTTGAAGTGTCAAACCTATCGGAAGGTTACCGGCTTTTTGTGCTGAGTGATATTTCTTTCCGGTTTCAATTGCCCAATTAAATATTTTTTGTTTTTTCGCCGGCTGGCTTTCAATATTCTTGATGACTTTAGAATAAATCCTTTCAAATAATCTTGGAACGCTAGTTACTATTGTCGGATGAATTTCAAGTAGATCACCGGCAACAGATTCAATGCTTGAAGCGTAACAGATCATTGCGCCGGAAGAGAACGCTGTGTAATAGCCGGCCATTCTTTCAAAAATATGGCAGAGAGGCAAGAAAGATAAAAAGATATCATCCGGTCCAATTGGAAATGCTTTTAGCGCATCAAGAACATTTGAGACAATATTTTTATGTGTAAGCAGAACACCCTTTGGTTCGCCGGTTGTTCCGGATGTATAAATGATCGTACAGATATCATTTTCTTTTATCCGTTGACGCTGTTCTTTAAAGAATTGTGGATTTTGCTTTTTTGCTTCCACTCCTTTTTCTTGAATCGATTTTAATGAATAAATACTATTTTCATTTGGAGCATCCTTCTCATTCATTACAAGAATAAATTTTAGCAAGCGGCAGTTATTCCTGATTTTCAAAATTTTATTTAACTGAAATTTATTGGAAACAATTACTCCGATTGACTCCGAATTGTTCAATATGAATTCGATTGATTCCGAAGTAAGCGAAGGATACAGGGGAACATCAACCGCACCCAAACCAAGAATTGCCATATCGGCATAAACCCATTCCGGTCTATTTTCAGCAATAATAGAAACTTTATCTCCCGGTTTTACGCCGAGAGTATTTAGTCCATACGCCAAATTTTCAGTTTCTTCTTTAAACTGACCATAAGTAATTCCCGCCCATTGGTTATTTACTTTATGTTTTAACACCGGTCTTTCCATAGTTGCCCCGTATTCTTCGGTTAAGAACTCATAGAGCTCAGGTATGGTTTTGTACGGTTTTAAAATAGGCATAGAAGACTCCTGTTTAAATTTATTGCTAATAATTATTTAGAAACACTTCAATAATAAAAATACTTTTGGAAGTAAACCAACAAATTTTCGCTTTTTTCGTTTTGCATTCCCATTAAAATTATGAAACAATGGATGAAAAAAGTATAAGATGTACAAAGCCAAAAGAGATAAATTTACGTTGAGAAATTTTTTAACTTGACTTTCAGTATAAAGGCGTTGATATTTGCCAAAGCGATGACAAAACTTTTAAAGAACATACTACTCATTTCACTAACCGGATTATTTTTTATAATCAATACCGGGTTTACGCTTTCTTTACACTACTGTAATATGATGAAAGAGACTTCCTTTTCCGGATGCGGAATGTGTGAAGCGCCAAGCGATAACGATAAAGTCTGTTCAAACGAAGAATCCGGTTCCCGTGAATTATCTTTTTCTAAAATTCCTCACAAATGCTGCCAGGCAGTTCTTGGCACAATTGCCGGAACCGATGAATATCTTTTAAATCAACTAGAATCAACTGTTAAATATGTTCATATTGATTTGGTCTCTTTTTCTAATCAAGAAGAGGAGTATGTAACTTCCTTCTGTTCGGATTTTTTTTCCGGTTCTTCACCACCAATAAAAACAACCACAAAACTCTTTCTTTCCGCCCACAACTTCAGGATTTGATCTCTCCAAATTCTTTGTGTTGTATTCCTATGTCTATGATGTAGGAATCACAATTTCTTTTTAAATGCTTTTTGCTTTTATGTTGATTGGTTTTACCGCTTTCCGGTTTTATCATCAATGAAATTGATTTAACTGAATCTGGAGTTTTATAATGATTGAAAAAATAATTGAATGGTCTTCACAGAATAGATTTCTGGTAATTCTTATTTACCTAATAATTATTGCCGCCGGAATTTATAGCGTGATCAATCTTCCCGTGGATGCGATTCCCGATCTTTCCGAAAACCAGGTTATCGTTTTTACGGAATGGATGGGACGGTCGCCCGAAATAATTGAAGACCAAGTTACATACCCGATTGTCTCCGGTTTACAAGGATTGCCGGATGTAAAAGCCGTACGGGCAAATTCAATGTTCGGCATGTCGTTCGTGTTTGTGGTTTTTAAAGATGGTGTTGATACCTATTTTGCTCGAACGCGTGTACTCGAAAGGATGAATACGATTCAAGCGCAGTTGCCTGCCGGTGTTGTCCCCACACTTGGTCCCGATGGAACCGGTGTCGGTCACATTTATTGGTACACAGTTGAAGGCAAAGGATATGATTTAGGAACGCTTCGATCAATACAAGATTGGTATATTCGTTACAAGCTCTCTTCTGTTGACGGTGTTGCCGAAGTTGCGAGCATTGGAGGTTATGTTAAACAATATCAAGTTGATGTGAATCCGACGGATCTCCGTGCTTATAATTTAACGGTCTCTGAAGTAGTAAATGCCATTCAAAGAAGCAATAATGAAGTCGGTGGAAAAATTTTGGAAGTAAGCGATGCCGAGTATTTTGTTCGCGGTCAAGGGTACATTAAATCAAAAGATGATATCGAGAACACCGTTATAAAAACATCTCCGAATGGAATTCCGATCCTTGTTAAAAATGTTGCCACGGTTGCATTGGGTGGAGATATCAGACGCGGTGCGCTGGATAAGAATGGGGAAGGAGAAGCTGTCGGTGGAATTGTAGTTATGAGAACCGGCGAGAATGCTCAAAAAGTAATCGAGCGCGTTAAGCAAAAAATTAAAGAAATTTCTCCAGGTCTTCCACCGGGAATTGAAATCGCAACTTCCTATGATAGAAGTACATTAATTAAAGAAGCCGTTGGAACTTTAGAGCGGGCATTAATAGAAGCTTCAATTACTGTTTCAATTATGGTGATGATTTTCCTTCTTCACTTTAGAAGTATTGTAAGGATTTTAATTGAACTGCCGATAGCAATTCTTATCGCTTTTATTCTCATGTATTTATTCGGAATTTCTTCCAACATCATGTCGCTTGGAGGAATTATTTTAGCCGTTGGAGTAATAGTCGATTCTTCCATTGTGCTGGTGGAAAATGCCTACAGAAATTTAGCAAAAGCAATCGAGGAGAAAGGACAGCTAACGCCGGAAGAGTATAAACGCATTTCAATTGATTCGGCGAAACAGGTCGGTAGAGCAATCTTCTTTTCTGAATTAATCATTCTTGTTTCTTTTCTTCCGGTATTTATGTTAACCGGGCAAGAGGGAAAATTATTTCATCCGCTTGCTTACACAAAATCATTTGCGATGCTTGGTTCTGCGATAGTAGTTATTTCACTTATCCCGGTTTTGATGACGATGTTAATGCGCGGCAAGTTCAAACCTGAAGATAAAAATCCAACCACTCGCTTTTTCATTCGTCTCTACGAGCCGGTCATTCATTGGGTGTTGAAACACCGGAAAATTACTATCGCATTGAATGTAATCGCGCTGCTTATCACAATTCCAATGATTTTAAAGACCGGAAGCGAATTCATGCCGCCGCTTGATGAAGGATCAATTCTTTATATGCCGGTAACGCTTCCCGGTGCATCAATCACGGAAGTAAATAGAATTTTACAGGAACAAGATAAGATCATTAAATCAGTTCCTGAAGTTCATCATGTACTCGGAAAAACCGGGCGGGCTGAAACCGCAACCGATAATGCGCCGCTTAGTATGATAGAAACGATCATTCTACTTAAACCAAAAAGTGAATGGAGACCCGGCATCACTAAGCAAGATATTGTTGCCGAGCTCGATGCAAAATTGCAAATTCCCGGTGTGCGTAACGGTTGGACTCAACCAATTATCAACAGAATAAATATGCTTGCAACCGGAGTTCGGACAGATATTGGTTTTAAAATATTCGGACCAAATTTGGATACACTTGAGGCATACGCCATCAAAGCAGAAAAACTTTTAAAGAAAGTTAGTGGTGCTGCAGATGTCGTTGCCGAAAGAGTGCAGAACGGTTACTACCTCGATATAAATATTAAGCGCGGGATAGCCGCCCGGTACGGAGTAAACATCAGCGATCTTCAAGATATTATTGAAACGGCAATTGGCGGGCAAAATCTTGGTGTTGTTATTGAAGGAAGAATGCGTTTCCCGATCAGAATGCGTTATCAAAAAGATTACCGCGATAATATTGAAGAATTGAAAAGTTTAATCGTTCCTGTTGCATTATCAAATCCAATGGCTGCTCAGTCTTCCTCAAGTTCGATGAGCGGTGGAACGAATAAAGGAAACTCAGGTGGAATGTCTTCGATGGGAAGTTCAAATCAGGCAAGCGTTGTACCGCAAGCATCAACTTCACAAAATGATTTTTCGCTTACCAGCGTAAATCAAAATGCCGTTACGTATTTGCCACTAGCCGAATTAGCCGATATCAACTTAGTCACCGGTCCACCGATGATAAGCAGCGAAGATGGAATGTTACGATCAATCGTCTTTATGAATACACGCGGACGCGACATGGGGAGTGTAATGGTTGATGCAAAAAAGGTTATCGAAGATGGATTAAAACTTCCTCCGGGTTATTCTTATACCTGGAGCGGACAGTATGAAAGCAAAGTAAGAGCGCAGCAAACCATCGAGATAATTATGCCGATTGTCTTTATTGTCATCTACCTGCTTCTTTACATGACACTAAAAAATTATGTAGAAGCCGGAGTTGTCATGCTGTCGGTTCCCTTTGCACTTATCGGCGGGATGTATATGATTTATATTCTTGGTTATAATTTCTCAGTTGCCGTTTGGGTAGGATTTATTGCGCTTTACGGAATTGCGGTTGAAACCGGTGTGGTAATGGTGATTTATCTCCATGAAGCTTTAGATAAAAGAATTCGAGATCATCAAAAAGGGAAAAGAGGAGCAATAACGGTTGCTGATATTTATGAAGCAACAGTTGAAGGTTCAGTCTTAAGATTGAGACCAAAACTGATGACGGTTTTCACTGCAATGGTTGGACTTGTTCCAATCATGTGGGCAACCGGTACCGGATCAGACGTGATGAAGCCGCTCACCGCACCAATGATCGGAGGACTTTTAACTTCGGCTATTCATGTACTTATAGTTACCCCAATTCTGTTTGCAATTATGAAAGAACATGCACTAAAAAAAGGTACGCTTGAGATTTCCAAAATGGCAGATTGGATGAAGGAAGGAGATTAATATGGAAAATGTAAAATGGTTGATGGAAAATGTAAAACAGATTATCAATCTGTTTATTTCCAAAGTTATGATAATTCTTCTTTTGCTTTTGATGATTGAGGCAAAGGCTCAGTCAGTTGATTCTTTGGTAGCTGAAGCAATTAGAAACAATCCGCAGTTGAAATCACTTCAATATAAAATAGCCGCATCGGAAAAGCGAACGGAATCTATCAACACTCTTCCGGCGCCGAATCTTTCTGTTGAGTTTTCTCAAGTGCCGACAAATTCAATTGATATTCTGAATCAATCCGGTTCAAACAATTTTGGGCTTTCGCAAATGTTTCCGCTTGGTGGAAAGTTAAATGCGATGGCTGAGGTTGAGAGAAAAAATACTTTGGTTGAAGGGAACAATTATGAGGTTTATAAAATTAATCTTATTGCTCAAGTGAAAATGTCGTACTACTCACTTTGGCTGATCGATAGAAAGATCGAAGTTCAAAGGAAAAACATTGCTCTTATAAACGATGTAATAAAATCAGTTGAATCATCGTATTACACAAACAAGATCAATCAGGCAGATGTGTTGACACTTCAGAGTGAGATCGCTTCGGATGAAACTCAGGTTCTCATTCTGGAAAAACAAAAAGAGTCGGAGACTTACAAACTAAATAAACTGCTTGGTCGAAATCTCGACTCAAAAGAAGTTTCTGCGGTTACCGATTTCCCGACAAATACTCTTTCAGCTTCTCAATCTAATTTGGAAGAACTACTCGGCTCTTTCAATCCTTCACTTAAAAAAATGGATCGCATGATTGAGATGAATAAGGCGATGATCGATGCAAATAATCGCGAACTTATTCCCGACTTGATGGTTCAGGGAATGTTGATGAGAATGCCCCGAGGAATGATCTTAACATCTAAAAGTGATCTGTCTATGCTCGATCCGAAAACGGAAACCATGTATTCGCTGATGTTCTCTATCAATCTTCCTTTTGCGCCCTGGTCTATAAATAAATACAAAGCAAAAGAAGAAGAGTTGAATGCCGGTATAAGCAGCATCGAATTTGAAAAGAACGATATGCAGCGCGAAATGGATTCTCAATTAAAAGATGCTCTGGTTAAGTATAACACAGCAATTGATCTGACAAAACTTTACACCGACAAAGTTATCCCGATGGTTAGTAAAGCTGCTGAATCGCAAGTTTCGGCGTATCAAAATAATAGGACTGGAGTGACCACCGTAATTGATTCATACCGTATGTTATTGATGCAGCAAATGAATCTATACATGGCGCAAGCTGATACACAGATGGCTCTTGCCGAAATTGAAATGATGGTTGGAAAGAAGATGGATGAGTTTTGATGGATGAAGGATGAGGTGAGTTGGTTGATGGATTATGAAAAGATAAATTCATAAGTTGTAGTAAAAATTAAAGACTAGGAGAAGAAATATGAACTCAAAAACAGAAGAATTGTTACAAAGAACATTTTTGTTCGGAGTAAACACATTAAAATTTCTTAATACTTTACCATACACCATTGCGAACAAAGTCATTATATATCAATTAGCGAAGTCGTCCACTTCGGTCGGAGCGAATTATGAAGAGTCACAAGCTGCTGAATCAAAAGATGATTTTATCCACAAAATTGGAATTGTTTCTAAAGAAGCGAGAGAATCAAAATTTTGGTTAAGAATTTTAAATGAGTTGTTAACCGATGAAAAGCAAAAAGCTCAGGTAAAGATTTTATTAGAGGAATCAGATCAATTTTGTAAAATCTTTACATCAATAAAATTAACCTCACAAGAAAATAAGAAGAAGAAATAATATGAAAACGATTAAAAATTTTTTTACATCAACCATCATCCATCAACCATTATACATAATGATGTTATTGATGGTTCTCTTTATAGGTTGTTCAACAAAAGGAAAAAATGAGCAAACTTTAGCAAAAGAGAAAGATTATTGGACGTGTCCAATGCATCCGCAAATTCATGCTGATAGACCCGGCGCTTGCCCGATCTGCGGAATGGATCTTATCAAAAAAGTTGTAGATGAAAAAGAAGAACCTACGACCGATAAAGATATGACGAACATGATTACACTCAGCAGCAGAAAACAAGCTCTCGCAAATGTTTCGACTGTTGTTGTGAAGAAAGAAAATCTTCAAGAACAAATTACCGCCTACAGCTACCTGGATTTTGTTGAGAACAACCGCAAAACAATTTCAGCGCGATTCAACGGAAGAATTGAAAAGCTCTTTGTTGATAAAACCGGTGACTATATTAAAAAAGGTCAGGCGCTGTTTGAAATTTACAGTCCTGATTTAGTGCAAGCACAGAATGAATATTTGATTGCACTGGCTAACCGGACAACCCATTCTTCGCTCGTTTCTGCGGCAAAGATGAAATTGGAACTCTTTGGATTGACGGCGCAACAGATTCAAACACTTGAACAAAGCAAAGAAATTAAAATAACGCTAACATACTTTTCACCAATTAGCGGAACGGTGATAGAAAAGAAAGTTCAGGAAGGAGCATACGTAAATGAAGGTACAGCTATATATGACGTTGCCGAACTTTCCACTCTTTGGAATATTGCTGAAGTGTATGAGAACGATTTATCAAATGTAAAAATTGGAAGTCCTGTAAAACTGCACTTACGTGCTTATCCCGGTCAAGAATTTAATGGCAGAGTAACTTTTATTTATCCGGTAGTTAATGCACAAACAAGAACAGTAAAAGTCAGCAGCGAATTTTCAAGTAACGGCGGAAAGTTAAAACCGCAGATGTACGGCGAAACAATATTCAGCGCTTCCGGTGGACAAGGACTGCTTGTTCCTGCAGATGCTGTTATTATCGCGGGTCAAAGAACAGTGGTTTGGGTTAAAACCGGTGATGGAATGTTCGAAGCACGCAGTGTCCAAATCGGTAATCGGTTCGGAGATAAATATCAAATCCTTTCCGGTTTAAATGAAGGTGATGAAATTGCTGCGACCGGAGGCTTTTTGATTGATTCCGAAAGTCAACTTAAAACCGGTTTACCAACCGGAAATCAACATGAGGGAACAAATCAAAAAAAATCTTCTTCCGATGAAATGAACGGAATGGGAATGTAAAATGTTTTTAAAGTATAACAACCAACAATCAACAAAAAGGAGTTCAATATGAACACACAAAAATCTCGAAATATTCTTGCTGTTTCTTTAATGGCGGCAGGATTAACTTTTTTTAGTCTATCAAACTTGTCTGCACAAGAGCATAAATCATGCTGCGGTGATGGAATGGAAAAAGATGTGGTAGCAATGAATGCGGTGTCGGGTGATTCAACAAAGAAAATGGATATGAAGCACGATATGCACAAAGACGGAAAAATGCAGAAGCAAAAGAGTGCGTCGAGTGTTTCCATCGTGCGTGAAGGAACGATCGACTTGAAAGCGATTGATAAAAACAAAGACGGAAAAGTATTTCAATGCCCGATGGATTGGAATGTTATTTCTGACGCCTCCGGTAAATGCCCGCTTTGTAAAATGACTTTGAAAGAAGTAACACTTTCCGGAGCTAAAAAAAATCTAAAAGAAAACGGTTTCAAGGTAAAGTAATACCATAAATAATTTATAAAGAAACAACACAATGAACTCGATTAAATCATTAGCTAAAACAGCTATGATGCTTTCAGTAATATTGATTTTCAGCATCACGGTATCCGCCCAGAATCAACATGGAAGCGGTAACAATATGGGAACCGGTTCTCAAATGCAGAATATGCAAAATATGGGGGCGAAAATGGGTGACATGCAGAACATGATGTCTCACATGAATCAACTCATGGATAAGAGCGGTAAAATGCTCTCCATGATGCAGAACCAAAAAGATCAAATGGGAATGGGTTCTCAAATGACCGGTATGATGCAAAACATGAACGCTATGTCAAAGAACATGAAAAACATGCTCGATCAAATGAACACCATAATGGGTGATAAGAAAATGATGGAGAACCAAGATATGAAAGAACATATGAAAGGCATGACCGATGACATGAAAACCATGATGAAAGATTATGACAACATGCTTGGTAAAATTCAAGAACTCCCAAGTTCAATGAAGAAATAAGGTCAATTAAATGCAGCAGAAAATTAATAGCACGGTTCTGTTAATTTTTTCCGCGCTTCTTTTTAGTGGAGTAACTTTTGCTCAAGAAGGCTGGTCGGTTTCGACCGGCCTTCAATACTCCGGCGGAAATTATTATTTCAACAATTATAGCAAACGCTTTTCGTTTTACGGTGGGCTGCGTTATCAAACAGAATATTTCAGCATGAATGTTACCGTACCGATTATTTTTAGCAATAACAATCCCCTCAGTCAATCAGGTGGAATGATGCTACCGATTGGAGGTAATTCTTCCAACAGCAATAACGTAATGGGCAGTAATTCTTCCGGCACAAACACAGGAGGGATGATGGGCAACGGTGGAAGCAATTCTACTTCTATGTCCGGCTCTTCATCTTCTATGAACTCAAATATCGGACTTGGTGATATGTATCTTACGGGTAATTATCAATTTTATTCCAACTATGAAAATAGTTTTACTGCATTGATCAATTATCAAATTAAATTTCCTACTGCTAGTGGAATGACCAATATTGGTACCGGTAAATTTGATTATGGCGCTTCTGTAACACTTCGCAAAGGTTTTGATTCATATATCGCAATTGCAGACTTGGGATACCTTAACATCGGTGATCCAAGCGGATTTACTTACAATAATCCTTTTACCTATGGATTCGGTTTAGGCAAATTTTTTAATGATGGCAACTCATCGCTTCTGCTCTACTATCAAGGCTACACAGAAATTGTTTCCGGTTATGCCGCTCCACAGCAGTTATCTCTCGGATTGAATTATCAGCTTAGTTCTAAACTAACTCTTACCCTTATTGGCGGTGCTGGATTGACAAAATTTTCTCCCGGTCTGTTAGCTTCTGCCGGTGTAATATGGCGACTTGGAGAGTAATTTATAATAATAAAAGAATGAAAGGAAAAACCATGAAATATTTTTTAAGGATATTGATAGTGGTTGCAGTTCTGGTTGCAGCGAGTCTTGTTTTTATTTATTCAGGAATTTATAATGTAAGCGCAATGGATCATCACAACCAGATAACTCAATGGATGATGAATGCTGTAATGGACAATTCTATTAAGTCTCATGCAAATGATCTTAAAGCACCGAATCTTTCTGATTCATCTTTGGTAAGAATGGGTTTCGTGCATTATAGAGAAATGTGCGTCGGATGCCATGGCGGTCCGGGTAGAGAACAGAGTGAATTTGCAAAAGGGCTTTATCCCAATCCACCAATGCTTTCTAAAGTTGTTGGAGATTGGACTCCTCAACAACTTTTTTGGATAACTAAAAATGGTTTAAAAATGACAGGGATGCCTGCATTTGGACCAACACATACAGACGATATGATATGGGCAATTGTAGCCTTTACAAAAAAGCTTCCGACATTAACTAAGGAGCAATACCAAATCTTTGATAATGAAACGAAAGGTGAAAGTGACGAAGCAGATTAATATACTCGTTAAATGTTCGTAGAATTAAAATGGATTGTGAAATCTTCTAGCAGAAAAATTTATAAGAGATACAATTTCGGTTCTACTTTGGTTGTCTCTTTATTTAATTAGCTGTGTAGGCAAACCTACGCAGCTAATTTCTGTGCAAACATGATGTCTAATTTTTTTCTCTGTTCGGCAATGAAAGAGGGGATTGATTTGAGATTTTCATTTTTGTAAGGCTTCGCTGAAGATAGTTCAAGAATATAGTCCATTCCCGATTCAAGATTCTCTTTGAATGTTTTGAGATATGTTATTCCGGCTTCGTTAAGTTCCGTTGTCTTTAAGAGATTCTCAAAATAATTAACATACAATTCAACTTCCTGGCAATACATGTGGGGACGTTCTTTAGAGACAAGCGATTCGCCCCTACCATAAATATGATCAATCATTTCTTTTAAAGTGTATTCTTTGTTCCACCAAACAATATTTGGTCCCGGGCAAATGGCTTGAGGAGCCAGTCCTTTCTTTTGAATTCCGAGAGCAAGCAGAGCGCTGTTTCCGAGATGAACGCACAAGCAAACTTTTTCAGCAGCCCTTTCTTTAAGTTCGTCTTTTTCAGAATAAGAAATTTCTGAAGAAGTAATCGAATCGTATTTCTTTACAAGGAATTCTGTTGAGGCTGTGCAGATCGGCTTTTCGGTAAATTGTTTGTTTGAAACAAGAAAACCTTTCGGACATGATGAACCCGGTTTTGCTTGCGTAGATTTTTCTTTCGTCCAAACTTCCGAACCGGTATTCCGGAGATTATTAAACGGCACACCAAGAGGAGAGGCATTGCTTAAATAAAGATCGTCTTTCTTTGCGGTTTTTAATAATTCAAGAGTATCAACATCAACACAAGTTGCTTCGGGAACCAATAAAAACGGACTTCCCCAACCGACCGAATCGCAGCCGAAATCTTCAAGTAATCTTTTAGCTTCACCATCTGTTCCTACACCGCCTTGTACCGTAATAAGCGGTTCGTTCTGTTTAGCTTTTTCAGGATATTCCAATCCGACTTTTTCATAAAAACTTTGAACAATGGGTTGCAGTTGTGTAGTTAAAAGTTCTTTCTTCTCGCGGAATTCTTTTAAAATTGACGGAAGTAAATATCCTTGCGATGCAAACGCGTGTCCACCACAGTTAAGTCCCGATTCAATTCTAAACTCACTTATTTCAAGACCTTTAGAAGCTAAAAATTTTCCTTGAATTAAAGCGGAACGAAAATCGCTAACTTTAATAGTGATCTTCTTTTTCAAATCGCCGGTTTTATCCCGGTAAAAATCTTGGAATTTTGAAATGTATCCGTATAATCCGCGGTTAAATCCTGCGGAAAAAACTACTGAAGAATTTAAATTACTATTAGCGAAACCTCTCAGCGCCGCTTTTGCATCGCTAAATTCTTCGCTAAGCAGTTCTCCTTTTTTATCGTAATTTGTTTTATCAAGCTTAGCCATAATGTTCACGTCAATAGCGCCGGGATGAATTAATTTGGTAAGCTCATCGGCAAAATTGATCCGTTCAAAATCGTCTTTCATTTTTAAAAGTTTTGCATAAGCCGTTTTTAACGGACTGCTCTCCGGAAGCAGCTCAAAATATTTACTCTTTTCGTTATGCTCAAAGAAAGGTTGACTTTTAATCTCTTCAATTTTTTGTTGAACGATTTTAGACACAACATCTAAATAGGCGCTTATTCTTTTAGCCCGTCCATCGGGTTCAAAGCGCATGATAGGATGATATGGAAAGTTGAATTTTTCGCAGTAGTGTTTTCTAATCCTTTCGATAAGGAGATCATCTACAATTGAAATGACTGATGAAATACCATAGTGGGCAACACGGATCGGTGTATCGATTGAATAGCCCGTTCCCATTACGGGAATGTGAAATGAATGATAACTTTTGTTCATAGAAATTTCTTTATAAATCAGCATTCTCGCCTTATGAAGCAGGTTCTGCGGGATGAAAATGATGAAAGGTGAAAGATTAATGTTTACGTAAAGTAAACTAATGACAATTATGAGAAAAACCAAACCAAAAGAAAAGGATTAACCCGTGAGATTATTTTCTCTTTAAAACGATAACCGTAGCGTCATCAAAAATACTATTCTCGCCGATAAACTTCTTCAATTCTTTCAGCAAGCCGTCTTTAATCTCTTTGCTTGAAAGGTGTGAATATTTTATGATAGTATTTTTTAATTTTGGTTCACCAAATTCTGACTCGTATGTGTTTCTGCTTTCTATTAACCCATCGGTAAACAGGACAAAAACATCCCCGCTTTTGGATTCGATGAATAGTTCTTCCAGGTTCTCATTAAAAGTGGATTGATCTGTTAATCCGGTTCCAATTCCCTTTGGCTGGAAAAATTCAAAACTATTTGAGCTGCGTGTGTATTTGTAAAGAGGCAGATGCCCGGCTCTCGCAAAAGTAAAATTCCCTTGCTCGTCTAGAGAGAGCACTGATGCAGTAAAGAAATTTCCAATCTTAATTTTTTTATATAATTCGGAGTTAAGTTGCGAAAGAATTTGTTTAGGAGTATGAAAAATTTTGCCCAGAACTTGAAACGCTGCCTTTATTTGAAGCATATATAAAGCGGCTCCAAGTCCCTTGCCGGAAACATCGCCAATAATAATATGCTGTAGCCGGTGAGTTTTTTCATCGCTTGAAAAGTCTAAATAATCACCGCCCACTTCTTGTGCAGTTTCATAAAAAAAAGCGATGTCGTAAAATTCATTTTCCGGTGGTTCTTGCGGTAGGGCACTAATCTGGACATCCCGGGCAACTTCCAATTCGTTCCGCATAATAAGTTTGTCAGCCAATTCAAATGCCAACAAAATATTTATTCCAACGAATCCGGATAACACATAAAACCAAATATCGTTTTGCCATCCCCACAAAAAAAGAAAAAGAATAACTAAATAAATAAATCTTCTTGCCGGATTAAGCTTTAGTAAAAAAGCTATAAAAAGATTTTTAGCTAATTTTAAATATCGTATCGGCTTACTTTTGGAAGAAGCTTCTTCGGCATATTTGGAATAAAAAGAAAGATAGCTGGCGGCATCTTTAGTAACCAATTGCCTGATTTCTTTCGCTGAAATATCGGAAGTTAATATCCCGAATAACTCTCTTAATTTTTTTGCAGTACTTTGAAACATAAAACGGTTGATTTTTTTAATTAAATTACATGACAAATGTAAATAATATTTTGCTACTTATTCCAACGGAAGAAAAGAAGTTTAAGCGGCAAAGCTGGAGGCAGTTGAAAGTGGAAAGTTACAAGTTCGTTTTGAAGAAAAGAAGGATATATGACAAAATTACATCGAAATATTTGCGAAGGAATTATTTTCAACCTCGATCAAATATTTTTCAAAAAAAGATTTGCCGATAAAGTTATTGAACAATCTTTAAAATCAAATAAAAAATGGGGAAGCCGCGACCGCAAATTTATTGCAGAAACAACTTACTCAATAGTCCGCTCTTGGCGCATGTTAAACGAGATGATGGGCATTACTGCTGAAGAAAACAGCGATTATCTCTGGAAACTTTTTGCCGGATATCTCATTTGGAAGAATATTGATCTTCCGGAATGGGAAGAGTTTGTTTCTATTGATAGAAATAAAATATCAAATGAAAAAAGCGATAAACTAAGAGAAAGAAAAGTTAAGGAATCAATTCCCGATTGGCTTGATGAATTGGGAGAAAGAGAATTAGGGAGCCGTTGGGATTCTGAACTTGCTGCATTAAATAAAGAGGCTCCGGTTATTCTTCGCGCTAATACTTTGAAAATTTCTAAGGAAAAGCTGGTAGAAAAATTTTTAGAGATCGGAATACAAACTTTTCCCCTTGATTTTACAAACGATGCTTTGTTGGTGGAGCAGAGGCAGAATCTTTTTAAAACTTCGTATTTTCAAGAAGGATACTTTGAACTGCAAGACGCATCTTCTCAACTTGTTGCAAATTATTTAGACGTCAAACCGGGAATGCGTGTTATTGATGCATGTGCCGGAGCCGGTGGGAAATCTCTTCATATCGCTTCGCTTATGAAAAACAAAGGGAAAGTCCTCGCTCTTGATACGGAAGAATGGAAACTTACCGAACTTAAAAAACGCGCAAAGAGGAATGGTATTGATATTATCGAAACCCGGACGATAACTTCTTCAAAAGTAATTAAGCGCCTTGCCGAAAGCGCCGACCGTTTATTACTTGATGTTCCTTGCTCCGGGCTTGGGGTTTTAAGAAGGAATCCCGATGCAAAATGGAAATTGTCTCTTCAGAGAATTGCCGAACTGAAAGTGTTGCAACAAAAAATTTTAGAAGATTATTCTTCAATGCTAAAACTGAACGGCAAAATGGTTTATTCAACTTGCTCAATTCTTCCTTCGGAAAATGAAGGACAGATAGAAAGATTTTTTTCATCTGAAAGCAACCGTCAGAAGTTCAAACTTATCGATGAAAGAAAAATTTCTCCTGCTGTTGACGGATTCGATGGATTTTACATTTGCGTGCTCCAAAAAATTAAATGAGAAGGTGGGAGAAAATTCCTATTTTCCTCTTCCTTTAACAACCGACTTTAAGTCGATTTCCATATTCCTATAGTTTATAATGAGTTACTCTCCCGATATTCCGCTAAACGCCTAAAAATAAATAAGTTATACTAAAAAAAACTTGCTCTTTTTTAAAGATTTTTCTTGACTTTGCCGAAAAAAATCACTTATTTTGGGAGGTAGTGGGAGAAAGTGGTTGAAAAATCCAAATATAAAGGAAGAGTTAAGTTGCTTAAAGGACAGTTTTTACATTCGATTGATAATAAAGGAAGATTAAGTATCCCGGCACGTTTACGGAAAAATGTTTCCCCGGAGGCTGAAAATTCTTTTGTATTAACTTTGGGAATAGATAAGTGTATCGAAATTTACCCGAAAGATCAATGGAAATTAATAGAAGAGAGACTGTTAAAACTTAACTTCTTTGATCAAAGGGAAGCACGCTTTATCCGTATGATGTTGCAAAATGCTCAGGAAGACACGATGGATGCTCAATCAAGAATTTTAATTACGCAACCCCTTTTAGATTATGCCGGGATTAAAAATGAAGTTCTCATTCTTGGAGCGCTTAAAAAAATAGAATTGTGGGATCCCAAAACGTATAGTGAGTACATTTCTTCTTCTACGGAAACATTTGAACAAATTGCTTCTCAAGTTATGAGACTGGAATGACCGACCTACTTCATCAACCGGTATTGTTGAACGAATCGCTTGATATGCTCATCGGCAATAAATCAGGAAAATATTTTGACGGGACTTTGGGATTTGCCGGACACTCCGAAGCGATCTTGCATCAACTAAATGATGACGCTCTTTTAGCGGCTACAGATGTGGATGAAACCGCTTTCACCTTTTGCCAAAAAAAATTCGCGAATGATCAACGTGTGAAATTGTACAATTTTAATTTTACCCAAATAGACAGTGTTGCAAAATTGGAACAAGTGGAAGGTTTCGATGGAATCTTTGCCGACCTCGGTGTTTCTTCTTTTCAATTAGATAATGTTGAAAAGGGATTTACGTTTCGAGCGGAGGCTCCGCTTGATTTACGGATGAATAAAAATTTAGCTATCAGTGCAGCGGATGTACTTAATACGTTTGAAGAAGAAGAGTTAACGGATATCTTTTTTAAATACGGTGAAGAGAAAAACTCCAGAAAAATTGCTAAAACAATTATTGAACAAAGAAGTTCAAAAAAATTCCAAACAACGTTAGATCTTGTTGAAATTATTGAACAATTAACGCCGCAATATTTTGTGGTTAAAACGCTCGCAAGAATTTTTCAAGCATTGCGCATTTATGTAAATGATGAATTGGGAGCTTTGAAAACTTTTCTTACAAAAGCAGTTGATCTCCTTCTCCCAAGCGGTCGCATTGTAATTTTAACATATCATTCGTTGGAAGATAGAATTGTAAAAGACCTTTTTAAATTTGAGGAATCGTCATGTATCTGTCCTCCCGGATTTCCGGTTTGTACTTGCGATAAAGTGAGTAGATTAAAAATTCTTACGAAAAAACCAATCTTGCCGAGTGAGGAAGAAATACAATTGAATAATAGATCACGAAGCGCAAAATTAAGAGCTGCAGAAAAGAAATGAGCGGAAAGAAAGATCACCCGTTACTTCATGTGATGATAATTTTTGTCACCTCAATCTTATTGCTTTTGGGTTATGTAGGATTAAAGCTCCGCATCGACTCGATGAAAAAAGAAATCGTTATGGATAATGAACAAATAAAACAATTGCAAAATCAACAAACGAAGCTGCTGGCGGATGCGCAATTTTTAAGTTCGGAAGAAAGGATCGTTCCTATTGCTATGGCAGAATTGCAGCTTGAAAAAAAATCACCAATCTATTCGGTTTCAATTTCGAAAAATGAATTGCAGAATTTTGTTACTGCGGGAGAGGAAGTGAATGAACAATAATCGATTACTGTTTGTAGTCATTTTTGTTTTTTTAGGATTCCTTACTCTGGTTTTCCGGTTGTATAACATTCAAATTTTACACAATGTTGAATACGGTGCTTATGCCGAAGTGCAAAACAAGGGAACCCAGACAATTCAAGCGCAACGCGGATTGATCTATGATTGTAATGGACTGTTGCTTTCATTCAATAAGAATGAAGTCTCTTTTTTTGTTGATGTAATCTCTGCAAGAAAAAATGATAAGAAGAAAATTGCGGAAGTTTTCTCGTCGGAACTTGGAAATTCTTCCGCCTACTATCTCGGCTTGATGAATTCCGGTAAACACAGGAATGTTTGTATTGCAAAAAAAGTAAGCATGGAAAAAGCTGAAGCGTTAAAAAAATTAAGGATCAATGGATTAAAATTTGAGGATGACCCATCTCGCGTTTATCAGTATGACAATTTTGCATCTCATATCTTGGGATATGTAAACGCTTCGTTAGTCGGTGCTGATGGAATTGAAAAATATTTCAACGATGAATTGAAGGGAGTTGACGGCAGCCGTATTATTTTGAAGGATGCTCGCGGCGAAATGATAACGGTGGTAGAGGAATCATTAAATCCACCCGCTCCGGGGAATTCAATTTATTTGACGATCAATAAAACGTATCAAACAATTTTAGAAAGCGCGATCAAAAAAGCAGCAGTTGATAATGCGGCTGAAAGTGCGATCGGAATTATCATGGACCCTACAAACGGGAAAATTCTTGCCCTCGCAAACAGCAGCGATTACAATCCCAATTTTTATAATACATGTGACGATTCGGTTAAAAGAAACAGAGTTATTGCAGATATGTATGAGCCGGGATCAACATTCAAAGCAATTTCATTATCGGCATTATTAGATAAAAAAGTCTGTTCACCTGAGGATAAGGTGTTTGGTGAAAACGGAAGTTATAAATTTAAAAATATTACAATCAGAGATTCACATAATTCCGGTTGGATGACCGTGCAGGATGTTTTTGTAAGGTCGAGTAATATTGGAATGTCAAAACTTTCCCAACGGATCGACTCGCAATCTTTCTATCTTTATCTCCGTGACTTTGGAATAGGAAATTATACTGCTATTCCTTTGCCGGGTGAGGCAAAAGGAAATTTGAAGAATCCCGAAAATTGGACTGATTATACAAAATCCTCTCTTTCGTTTGGTTATGAAGTGGCTGTTACACCGATCCAGTTAACCGCGGCTTATTCGGCAATTATCAATGGAGGAAAGTTGTTTCAGCCGCAAATAGTTGAAAAGATTGTAACGAACGAAGGAAAAGTAGTTTCAACATTTCAGCCAAAGTTTGTAAGACAAGTGATTAAGAATGAAACTTCAGAGTTAATGAAGCATTTATTTGTAGCTGCAATTGAAGACGGTACCGGGAAGAAAGCAAAGCTCACTTACTGTACTGCCGGCGGAAAAACCGGAACTTCACGGCAATTAATTGGTGGAAAATATTCAACTCAAAATTATAACGCTTCTTTCATTGGATTTTTTCCAGCGGAAAATCCAAAATTTTTAATTTTTGTTTTGGTTAATGCGCCAAAGCAAAATAGTATTTACGGTGGTGATGTAGCTGCTCCGGTTTTTCATGAAGTTGCTTCAAAAATAGTTTCACTTTCTCCTGAGTTGATCAATCAACAACCAGGACAAAAAGAAGAAACACACACGTCCTTTGCCGTGAATGCGAACAACAAACCCGAACTGGTTTTTGCTTCAGCCGGAGCTGCTCTACCAAATATCGGCGAAATAGATTTCTCAAAAAAAGTGATGCCAAACCTTGAAGGAAAATCACTTCGTGAAGCAATTAAAATTCTTTCCCGGTTTAAAGTGAAATGTGAAATTACCGGAAGCGGTAAGATTATTTCTCAAGGAATTCTTGCAGGAGCGTCAATCAAAAAAGGAATGCTCTGTAAATTAACAGCACAAGACGAAACAAACGGAATAACGTTTTACTAATGGAATTAACTCAACTTTTAAATAGTGTACACGCAATTCAAGTTACCGGTGAGGTACAGCGGAAAGATGTAAGCGGCATCTACTACGATTCGCGCCATGTTAAAACAAACGCGATATTTGTTGCTATTAAAGGCTTTAGTAATGATGGACATAAATTTATCACTGACGCAATAAATAACGGAGCGATTGCCGTAGTTATAGAAGATAACAACGCTATTCCGGAAAATTATTTTCATTTAAAAAAAATCGGACGAATCCTTGTTTCTAATTCGCGGGTGGCTCTTGCAGAATTATCAAACGCATTTTATAAAGAAGCTCCTTCGCATCTCTTTTCTTACGCTATAACCGGTACTAACGGAAAAACCACTACAACGTATTTGCTTAAAAATATTTTAGAAAAGGCGGGAAAGAAAACGGGACTTATCGGCACGATAGCGAATATTATCGGCGATAAAATTGTTGAATCGAGCATGACAACACCGGAATCTTCCGACTTGCATGAATTGTTTTTTACGATGATTGCAGAACAATGTACTTCGGTGGTTATGGAAATTTCTTCTCATTCGCTGGAACTTGAAAGAGTACATGGAATCCCTTTTAATGTCGCGATCTTTTCAAATATTACGTCAGATCATCTTGATTTTCACAGCAATTTTGAAAACTATTTAAATGCAAAGAAAAAATTATTTGACGGGTTATCCGCTAATGCTTTTGCGGTTATTAATTGCGATGATGATCATTATAGAGATTTGGTGACAGATTGTAAAGCAAAAATTATTACTTACGGAACAAATAAAAATTCTGATTTTAGAATTGCAAATATCTCGTTCGGTCTTTCCGGGACAAAGTTTTCTTTATTTAACAATGACAAAGAATATAAAATTGAAACTCCGTTAATAGGCGAATTTAATGCTTACAATGCTGCCTCCGCTTTTGTTGCAGCTTTTGTTGGCGGAATTTCTGTGGAGCAAATTCTTGCTGGAATTAAAACCGTGCCCCTCGTGCCGGGAAGATTTGAAATAGTTTCGGGAAGAACAAAAAAAGCGGTCGTTGATTATTCACACACAGCCGATAGCCTTGAAAAAGCAATCATCAATTTGAGAAAAGTGATGTCGGCAGAAAATAAGTTGGTAACGGTTTTTGGATGTGGAGGAAATCGAGATGCTACAAAACGTCCGGAAATGGGAAGAATAGCAACTGAGTTAAGTGATACGGTAATCATTACGAATGACAACCCGAGAAATGAAAATCCCGCAGCAATTATTTCTGATATCGAAAAAGGTATTACAAAAAATAATTATGAAATTATTTTGGATAGAGAAACCGCAATAAAAAAAGCAATTATGGAAAGTGATAATTCCGCTGTTGTTCTGATTGCCGGAAAGGGGCATGAAAATTACCAGATAATCCAGGGTGTTAAGCATCATTTCTCCGACAAAGAAATTGCTGAAAAATATTTGGTGGGCATGTAAGAAGAATTATGAAGCAAATAAAAATTACATTAAAAGATTTATTCAATTTGCCTACAGCATCAATTTATAATCCTGACGGTTATAAATCTGCCGCTCATGTTACTATTGATTCTAGGAATATAAAACCAAATTCAATTTTCATAGCAATCAAAGGTGAAAAATTTAACGGGCATGATTTTGTTAAGGAGGCTTTGGCTAAAGGTGCGAACGCAGTTATCATTGATGAAAGGGAATTGAAAAAATTTGCACGACTTGACGGAACAATTGTCACTGTAGAAAACACTGTTCAGGCGTTGGGCGATTTAGCAAACACCTGGAGAAAAAAATTATCGGTTAAAGTAATTGGCATTACAGGAAGTAACGGTAAAACAACTACAAAAGAAATTCTCTCGGTTCTACTTTCTGAAAGGTATAAAGTTCAGGCTACAGTTCGTAACAACAATAATCACATTGGTGTACCATTGACGATTTTTTCTTGCAATGGAAGACATCAAATTCTTATTGCCGAAACGGGAACGAACCATTTTGGAGAAATTGCATACACTTCAAAAATTCTTCAACCGGATTTTGCGTTGATTACCAACATCGGTGCTTCGCATTTAGAATACTTAAAAAATCTTCAAGGTGTTAAAAAAGAAAAAATTTCTTTATTTGATGAGACAGAAAAAAACAAAGGTTTGGTCTTCATCAACATTGATGATCCACGTTTGCAAACGCTTGCTAGCAAATATAAAAATATCTCATTCGGTTTTACTAAGGAAGCGGATATTCAAACATCAATTAAAGGATATACCGGGGAAGGAAAAACGGTTCTTCGGATTCAATACAAAAAAACCGCCCTTGAATTTACTTCTCCATTATTAGGTGAACATAACGCGAAAAACATAACCGCCGCTATTGTTATCGCCTTAAAACTGGGATTGACGAAAAAAGAAATTCTAAACGGAATCGCAAAAATTAAACCGGTAAAACAGAGGCTTGAAATAAAGATTTATAAAAATGCTTTATTAGTAGATGATACTTACAACGCAAATCCGCAGTCGATGAGAGCCGCATTTGATGCTGTGAAAGCTATTTCGCTTTTTTCAAAAAAGATTGCAATACTTGGCGATATGTTTGAACTTGGTGCCAAATCTAAAAAAGAACATGAATCATTGACGGCATCAATTATAAAAAATAAGATAGATGAAGTTTATCTTTTAGGCAAAGGGATGAAATTTCTTGCCAGCAAACTTCAAGAACGAAAAATCGTTTGTAAGCATTTTATGTCACGCGAGAAATTAGCTCGTTTCCTTGAAGGATATGCAATGCAAAATTCTGTTGTACTTGTAAAAGGTTCTCGTGGAATGAAGATGGAAGAATTTGTTAATCAAATAGAAAAAAGGTTGCAAAATTAATGCTCTACTATTTTCTTGAATATATTAATAGAACGTTTAACCCACCCGGATTTGATGTTTTCAGGTTTTTAACTTTTCGTAGTGCATTGGCTGCCATTTCGGCGTTATTAATTTCATTGCTCTTTGCTCCGCGAATAATTAGAATGCTGCAAAAAAATCAAATTGGTGAAGCAAAAAAAGCCGATGGACCAAAGAACCATTGGTCAAAAGCCGGAACGCCAACGATGGGGGGGATAATAATTATTTCGTCGATTGTAATTCCCGTTTTGCTTTGGAGCGATATTAAAAGTGTTTATATTATTTTAATTCTAGCTGGAACGGTTTGGCTCAGTTTAGTTGGCTTTCTTGACGATTACCTCAAAGTAGTAAAAAAACTTCCGAACGGTTTAATTGCCCGCTATAAATTACTTGGACAAGTAATTATCGGACTTGTCGTCGGTATTGTTATTTGGTACTCGCCGGAGTTTGCCGGAAAAAATTCGCTTACAACAATACCTTTTTTAAAAGATACAAATTTTGATTTTTCATATTTCTATATCCCGGTTGTAATATTTATTATCACCGCAACTTCAAACGCGGTAAATCTAACAGACGGACTTGACGGATTAGCCATCGGGAATATTATGATAGTGATGATTGCTCTGGCAATTATTAGTTATGTGAGCGGGAATGTACGATATGCCGATTACCTGAACATCATTTATTTACGCGGTTCCGGTGAGCTAACGGTATTTGTTGCAGCGGTCATCGGGGCTTCGCTTGGATTTCTCTGGTACAACTTTTATCCGGCACAAGTGTTCATGGGCGATACCGGTTCACTTGCTCTTGGAGGTGCGTTAGGAATTTTAGTAGTGCTTATAAAAAAAGAATTTCTCTTACCGATTCTTGGTGGAATCTTTTTTTTGGAAACAGTTTCTGTAATTATTCAACGTGTTTATTTCAAATACACAAAGAAGAGATTCGGTGTTGGGAAAAGAGTTTTTAAAATGGCTCCCATTCATCATCATTTTGAAATGGTTGGGTGGCCCGAACCGAAGATTGTCATTCGCTTTTACATCATTGCAATAATCCTGGCGATTATTAGCTTAGCTTCATTTAAAATTAGATAACTATGGATTTGCGAAATAAAAAAATAACGATCCTTGGCGCTGAAAGAAGCGGGAGAAGCGCTGCTATGCTTGTTAAAAAGCTTGGTGGCTTTCCCTTTGTTAGTGATTTTGCAGATGAAAAGAAAATTGGAAAATCTTTAACCATTTTAAAAGAAGCGGGAATTCCATATGAAGCCGGGCAGCATTCGGAAAAAGTTTTTGATTGTAATTTAATAATAATTAGTCCGGGCGTTCCATCCGCATCCAAAGTTGTTCTTGAAGCTAGAGAAAAAAAGATTCCAATTTTAGGTGAACTCGAATTTGCTTCCCGTTTTTGTCGTGGAAAAATCATTGCAATCACCGGTACTAACGGAAAGACGACGACAACTTCATTGATGGATCATGTCATCAATATTAGTGGAAGAAAATCTTATGCAGCGGGAAATATCGGGGCTGCATTCTCCGAAATTGTTTTGGATGTGAAAGAAGATGAATTCGTGTCGCTTGAAGTATCAAGTTTTCAACTTGATTTCAACGAAACCTTCAATGCATTCATTTCGATGATCCTGAACATAACCCCCGACCACATGAATAGGTATAACTACAGCCTTGATAATTACGCGCAAGCTAAATTATCTATTTTGAAAAATCAGACAAGTGAACAATTCTTTATAAAGAATGCTGATGATAAAATTCTTAATCAATATTCACAAGAAACAAATGCTCAAGTGAAAGAATTTTCTCTTACTCATGAAGTGAAAAACGGAGCGTGTCTCTCCGGAGATAAAATCACCTATAACGAAAACGGGAAAACACTTTTTACTTGTAATATTAACGATATCTCTTTACCGGGAGAACACAATCGCGCTAACGCTATGGCAGTAATCATCGCGGCTAATTGCATCGGTCTGCCACATGAAAAAATTGTTGAAGGACTTCGTTCGTTTCAAGGCGTTGAACATCGGTTAGAATTCGTTAAAGAAATTAATGGTGCAAAATATATCAATGATTCGAAAGCGACGAATGTTGACTCAGTCTGGTATGCGTTACGAAGTTTTGACGAGCCTCTCTTTCTTATCCTTGGAGGACAAGATAAAGGAAACGATTATGAACAGATCAAAGAATTAGTTGAAAAGAAAGTAAAAAAGATTTATGCAATTGGTTCTTCTGCGGAAACGGTTTTTAAATATTTTCATGCAATCGTAAAGGTAGAAATTAAAGATTCGATGGAAGCATGTGTTAAAGCTGCTAATCAAGAAACAAGAGAAGGTGATCTTGTACTTTTATCCCCGGCTTGTGCAAGTTTTGATATGTTCGAAAATTATGAACACCGCGGTAAAGTATTTAAACGGGCAGTGGAGGATTTGCAGAAATGAAAAAACTCCCGGTTCTCTTATTCCTCGGTTCTTTTTTCTTAATTCTTTTTGGATTGTACCTGGTGATGAGTGCCAGCAGTACGTACAGCGGGTATAAGTTCGCAGATCAATTTCACATGTTCAATAGCCATTTATTTAAAGCATTTGGCGGCATCGTCTTCATGATAATAATTGCCTTTGTCCCTTACGAGTATTACAAAAGATATTCAAAAATAATTTTGTTTGGCGTCGTCGGATTATTGGTGTTAACGTTACTCGTTTCAACAAAAATAAAAGGGGCGCATCGCTGGCTTGACTTAGGATTTATTAGCTTTCAACCGGCTGACATTGCCAAGATTGCTCTGTTTATACATCTTGCCGCTTTGCTTGAAGAAAAAGGGGAAAATATTAAAATATTTAAAGAAGGATTGCGTTACGCACTTCTATGGATTTTTGTTATAACAGGATTAATTTTTATTCAACCAAATGTTAGCAGCGGATTAATTTTGTTGTTCATTAGTTTTCTCATCTTGTTTGTCGGCGGAGCAAAGATCAAGCATTTGTTTGCTTCTGTCTTTGTTGCCGGAACCGCAGTCGCAATGATCGCCATGATTTTCCACCATTCACGCGAACGGATTTTAACGTTTATTGCAAGCTTGCAAGATGGCGGCGCTATCAATGATCAAGTCCGGCAGGCAATTGTTGGCTTAGCCACCGGGCATTGGATCGGTGTTGGATTTGGACACAGCAACCAGAGAAATTTATTTCTGCCCGAAGCGTACGGCGATTTTATCTTTGCAATTCTCGGTGAAGAAACCGGATTTATCGGTGTGATTATTATGCTTCTTGTTTATTTAAGTTTATTTTTTATCGGAATTGTTATCGCAAAAAATGCAAAAGATCTTTTTGGTCAGTATTTAGGCTTTGCAATTTCCTTTTCATTTATTGCGTCGGCATTTATTAACGCTTCGGTTGCTTCCGGATTATTGCCGACTACAGGTTTGCCGTTACCGTTTCTTAGTTATGGCGGAACATCAATGACCATTTTGTGTATTTCAATCGGCATATTAATTAACATCGGATTAACAAGTGCGAAACAGAAACTTGAAGAAGAATCAGTGGTAACAGCAGCTTGAAAAAGAACACTCCATATCGATTTCTCTTTGCCGGCGGTGGAACGGGGGGACATTTGTTTCCAGCAGTAGCTGTCGCAGAGAAAATTCGTTTGTTGAAACCGGAAGCTGAAATTTTATTCCTAGGAACAAGATCAAAGATTGAGGGAAGAGTTGTTCCGAAACTCGGTTTTCAATTTAAACCGATTTGGATAAAAGGATTTGCGAGAAAATTTGCTGTGGAAAATTTTTTATTCCCGGTGAAATTGGTGGTGAGTGTTGTTCAGTCAATGTTTTATTGCATGAAGTTCAAACCTCATGTTGCGGTTGGATCAGGTGGTTATGTAGCGGGTCCGGCACTTTTTGCTGCAAATTTATTTGGAGCAAAGATAATGCTGCTGGAACAAAATAGTTTTCCCGGAATCACTACCCGGATGCTTGAAAAATATGCAGAGGAAATTCATTTGAGCTATGAAAGTTCAAAAAAATATTTTAAAAGAAATAAACTTCTTTTTATTACAGGAAATCCTGTCAGGAATGTAAATGCACTTTTGGAGAAAAAAGTTGCTTTAGCAAAACTTCAACTTTTGCCGGAGAAAAAAACACTTCTTCTTTTGGGAGGAAGTTTAGGCGCTCGAAAATTAAATCAAGTAATGGCAAATGAACTAGATTCACTTGTTAAAAGCGGGTTACAAATTATTTGGCAGACTGGTTCTCTCTATTATGACCAATACAAGCATTTGCAAAGTGAAAATTGCAAAGTGATGGCTTTTGTTGAAGATATGCAATTGGTGTATTCGGCTTGTGATGTTATTATATCGCGTGCCGGTGCAACAACCCTTGCGGAAATAACATCGTATGGATTAGCCTCCATCCTAATTCCTTCGCCAAATGTAGCGGAGAACCATCAGTATTACAACGCCAAGTCTTTGGTTGATAGCGATGCATCGCTTCTTCTGGAAGAAAAAAATATTGAAGAGAATTTCACAAAAGAAATCTTATCTCTTGTGAACGATGAAAATAAACTTAAAACAATTCGAGTGAATGCTAAAGCGATGGGGAAACCGAATGCGGCAGATGAAATTGCTTTACGTGCGTTAAAACTCGCAGAAAAAAATTGAGAAAAGGGAACCAATGTTTAAAAATATAAAAAAAGTGCACTTCGTTGGAATTGGCGGAATCGGTATGAGCGGAATCGCAGAAATTCTTCTTAACCAGGGTTTTGAAATTTCCGGTTCAGATAAAAATTATTCTGAAGTAACAAACAGGCTGCAAGACCTCGGCATCCAAGTTTACGAAGGACATTCGTCTGAAAATTTAAAAGATGCCGACGTGCTCGTTTATTCTTCGGCAGTTTCGATCGATAATCCTGAGGTGAAAGCTGCGATAGAGAGAAAAATTCCTGTTATCAAACGAGCTGAGATGCTTGCAGAATGTATGCGTATGAAATACGGAATCGGTATTGCAGGCACACATGGTAAAACAACAACAACTTCAATGGTCGGGCTAGTTTTAACCGAAGGAAATATTGATCCGACAATTATTGTCGGTGGTAAACTCAGCGGACTTGGTGGTACCAACGCACGTCTTGGCAACGGCGAATTTATTGTTGTTGAAGCTGATGAATTTGACAGAACGTTTTTGAAACTTACTCCTACGATTGCTGCAATAACAACATTAGAAAAAGAGCATCTTGATACCTATAAAGACCTTGAAGACATCAAAGAAGCATTTATTTCGTTTGCCAACAAGGTTCCTTTCTATGGATTTGTAGTTCTCTGTTTAGATGAACCGGCGTTGCAAGATATTCTTCCGAGCATCAATAAAAAGGTTATTACGTACGGAACAACTTCCCAAGCCGATGTACGTGCAACGGAAATAAAACATTCAAATTTTTATAGCACGTATAAGGTAATTTATAAAGGGAATGAACTCGGTCAGATCAAATTGAATAATCCCGGTTTACATTATGTTAAAAATTCTCTTGTTGCTGTAATTATCGGTATAGAATTAGGTTTGGATTTTGTGACGATAAAAAAAGCACTCGAATCTTTTACCGGGGTTTACCGCAGGTTTGAAGTAAAATATGACAAAGAAATTTTGGTGATTGATGATTACGCCCATCATCCAACGGAAACCTCTGCAACTTTGGCGGGAATTCGGTCCGGATGGGATAGACGCCTGGTAGCCGTGTTTCAGCCTCATTTGTTTTCGAGAACACGTGATTTCTATCAGGAGTTTGGCAGATCATTTCTTAATTCTGATGTTTTCATCTGCACGGATGTTTATCCCGCACGAGAAGAACCGATTGAGGGAATCTCAGGAGAACTTATTGCTGATGCTGCTAAGAAATTCGGACATAAAAATGTTCATTATATAAAAAATAAAAATGATGTTCCAAATTTTTTAAATGATATTAAAAAAGATGGAGATATCATTGTAACAATGGGAGCCGGAGATATCTGGAAATTCGGCGAGACTTTTGTAAAGACTCTAAAAGATTAATTTTTTATTAATTTATGCATAAAATTATTAGTATAACATTGTTTTCATCCTTAATTTTGTTTTTAGTTTTACTCGGATTTTTTTCACTAAAAAAAGTTAGAGGTGAAGTGCTTCAGAGCGTTAATTTACAAGGCTGTACGCTGTTATCACAAGATGAATATCTCCAGTACGCAAATATTGAGAAAGATGCTGATCTAAAAAATTATACGCTTTCTTCTCTTCGCGAAAAATATTTGAGTCATCCTTATGTTAGCGATGCAAATGTAGTTATAGACGCAGACAAAAAAGTGTCGGTCTTAATTCGGGAAAAAGCTTTTGAAGCCGTTGCTATTATTAGGGGACAACTTTTTTTAATTACTTCAGGAAAAGAAATGGTTCATGTGCTTCCTAATACTGAAGCTCTTGATCTCCCGGTTCTAACTAATTTATCGGAAAGCAGTGTTGAAAAGGATTTTGACCGGAACAATGAAATAGAGGAAGCCTTCACGATTATTCATTCTGCAAAAAAAATGGGGGATAATCTTTCTCAATCTCTTTCTGAAATCAATTTGAGAAATGGTGGAGACATAACAGTTACGCTTAACCATGCGAATTCAGTTATATTACTTGGGAAACAAAACCTACTGGAAAAAATTTATACGCTTGACGCATTATTGAAACAGATTGGAAGTAAAGTCGCTTTGACAAGTTCAAATTATATCGACCTCCGGTACGCAAACAATATTTTTATCGGTGCAAACGAAAATGTGGGAATATAGATGAAAAAACAGATCATTGCCGGTTTAGATTTAGGCACCACAAAAGTTTGTGCAGTTATTGCCGAAAAAACAGAGGAGAATAGATTTAAAATTCTCGGCTTTGGGGTTGCACCTTCAGAAGGACTGCATAGAGGACTCGTTGCCAATATTTCTAAAACTGCCGAAGCAATTTCTGCAGCTGTTTCTATTGCTTCAAACCGGGCGGGGCTTAAATTCCCTGCGGTAAATGTTGGTGTAGCGGGTGAACACATTACAAGCATGCGGCATAGGAATTATGTTACCATTACAAATGAAGAACATGAAATTACTAAAGAGGATCTGGACCGTTTGGAAGCAGATGTTCGCACAATAAGAATACCCTCTGATCGCCAAATATTGCACATTATTCCTGAAGAATTTTTTGTTGATTATCAAGGTGGAATCGAAAATCCTATCGGGATGTCGGGTTCCCGTTTGGAAGCGACAAATCATGTTGTGCTTGCATCAATTCCTGCAATTCAAAATATTAGAAAATCTGTTGAACGTGCGGGATTACAAATTCAACAATTAATTTTACAACCCATTGCTTCAAGTTCATCTGTGTTGGATGAAAGCGAAAAGGACCTCGGTGTTTTGTTAATTGATATCGGTGGTGGAACAACTGATATTGCTGTTATTCATCGTAAGGCAATCAAGCATTCTAAAGTTTTTGGAGTTGCCGGTTATCAAGTTACAAATGATATTCGCGAGACACTCGGAGTTGTAACCGAAGAAGCTGAAACTTTGAAAAAGCAATTTGGGTATGCGACTGAAACAGCCATCATTAAAGAAGAACAAATTTTAATTAAAGGAGTCGGCGCAAGAGGAAATACAAGGGTCCCAATAAGTTTACTCACCCAGATAATCAGCTTGAGAATGAGAGAACTTTTTACATTGATTGATCACGAAATAAAGAATGCCGGATTCAAAAATAAAATTAAAGCCGGAATAGTGCTCACTGGCGGTGGTTCACTTTTACGCGGAACAACAGAATTAGCAGAAGAAGTTTTTGGATTACCCGCAAGAGTCGGTGTTCCCCTTGAAAGCGCTACCGGCGGTTTAGTTGAAATTGAAAAGCCTGAGTTTGCTACAGTTGCGGGATTGATTTGTGGAATTCCCGGAAGCAAAGTAGAAACTATTGAAGTAATTGAAAAAGAAACAAAAAAAAGAAAAAATAAGACAAAAGAGATTTGGAACAATTTCCGGCAATTTTTTGATGAATTATAAAATAACTATGGAGTTATCCCATGCCTAATTTCGCTACTATCGATCGTTCAAAATCAACCGGTGCTTCGCTTAAAGTTGTAGGTGTTGGCGGAGGCGGCTGCAACGCTGTTGAATCTATGATCAAAAGAGGATTAAACGGAGTTGAGTATGTTGCCGTTAATACGGACGCTCAAGTGCTAGAAAGTAACAGCGCTCAGCATAAAGTTCAAATTGGAACTAAGATGACCAAAGGTCTTGGTGCAGGAGCCGATCCTAATGTTGGTCGTAAAGCCGCCGAGGAAGACCGTGAAAAAATTGCTGAAGTACTAAGCGGGGCTGATATGGTTTTTGTAACTTCAGGAATGGGAGGTGGAACCGGAACCGGTGCTGCTCCTATCGTAGCTTCTATTGCTAAAAGTCTTGGAGCTCTGGTTGTTGCAATTGTAACAAAACCTTTCCGATGGGAAGGAAAACAACGTATGTTGAATTCTGAAGCTGGTATCCAGGAGTTAAAACAATTTGTTGATAGTCTTATTGTTATTCCTAATGATCGATTAATTTCAATCATTGATAGAAATACTAATGCCTTTACTGCGTTTGATAAACCTAATGAACTGCTGTATGAAGCAACTCGTGGAATTGCAGATATCATTACAGTTGAAGGATTGATTAATGTTGACTTTGCCGATGTACGCTCGGTGATGAACCAAAGCGGTATTGCAATTATGGGATGTGGTATTGCCAGTGGCGAAAACAGAGCAGTTGAAGCAGCACAAAAAGCAATCTCAAGCCCGCTTCTTGACGGAATAAGCATTAAAGGGGCAAAAAGTGTTCTATTAAACGTTACCGGTTCAAGTAACTTAACGATGCAGGAAATTTACGATGGAAACAACGTAATTTTTGATGCGACAGGCGCTGAATGTAATATGATTTTTGGATGCGTTCAAAAAGAATCGATGAATGATTACGTCTCTTATACCGTTATTGCGACAGGGTTTGATGATGCAAAAAAATCATTCAGTACAACAAAGTCGTCTTCACTTTTTCAGAGCGAAGGAAAAACTGTAAAACATGAACCTGTTACAAGAAGTTTTTCATTCAATTTTGATGAAGTAAAGAATGATAATTTAGATGAGCCGACTATTGCACGGATCAATTTAAAATCTCCTTCAGCCACATTGTCTGTAGAAGAAGAACCGGTTACGCCGGGCTTTTCTTTTGATCGGTTTAAAGATGTCAGAATGGATGAGATGGAAAAAGAGAAGACTAAAAAGAATAGTTCAAACGAGGATGAGGATGAAAGCTCGAGTTTTCTTCGGATGATAATGGATTAAGCAAAGGGAGAAAAGTAATTCGTTTCTAGTAAATTGAGGAAAGTTATTCATCAATATACCTAGCTTCAATAGAAATATTTTCTTCTTGATCTATCTGAACAATTATCCGGTTTGGTCTGCTGCAGATGCGGCAATCCTCAATAAATTCTTGTTTACCACTAATGGTTAAGTCAACATCAACTGTATTATGAATACCGCAATATTGGCAAACCCAGACTAAATCTTCTTCAACTTGCATGAAGTTTTCCTTTCGCAAAGTGTAAAGCACTAAATCAATAAATTTCCTAACACAAAATTAACTTTCCATCTATCAAAGTCAATAACTTCCTTTTTGCTTTGTTCTTGTTGTGAAACAACCGGGAGAAGTGAGTATATTTACGGGGATAATCAACTGAATTATGAAAGACAAACTAAAAGATCAAATAAAAATTGCAGCAGAGATAATCCGTAAAGGAGGATTAGTTGCTTTTCCAACCGAAACCGTTTATGGACTTGGCGCTGATGGTTTGAATCCTGTTGCGGTTGCAAAAATATTTGAAGTAAAAAATCGCCCGACGTTTAATCCCTTAATTTTACATATCGAAAATGAAGACCGTTTAAAAACCGTTTGTGAAATCCCCAACGAAAAAGTTTATGATTTGATCGAAGAATTTTGGCCGGGTCCGTTAACTTTTGTGCTGCCCAAAAAGCCAAACGTTCCGGAGATTGTAACTGCCGGATTGAACAGTGTTGCAGTTCGTATGCCGGATAATCAAATTGCGTTGGAATTGATAAAACAAAGCGGTACGCCGATTGCTGCTCCAAGCGCAAATCTGTTTGGTCAATTAAGTCCCACGCGCGCAGGACACGTGCAAAAACAACTCGGCGATAAAATTGATATGATACTTGACGGCGGCAATTGCAGCGTTGGGATCGAATCCACAATTCTTTTAATTGAAAAAGAGGAAATCACGTTATTACGTCCAGGAGGTGTTCCATTAGAATCAATTCGGGAAGTTATTGGTGAAATTAAACTCTTTCCTAAAAAATCCGACCGGCCAAATTCACCGGGACAACTTCCATTTCACTATTCACCTCAAACGCCTATCTTGATGCTAACGATCGAGAATATTGAAAAGCATAAGAACGAAAAAATCGGGGCAATATTTTTTAAAGAGAATGATTGGAAATTCAATTTTGAGAAGGAAATAATTTTATCACAATCCGGGTCTCTTAGCGAAGCGGCAGCAAATCTTTTTTCTACGCTTCACAAACTTGATGATTTGCAGCTCGACTGTATTCTGATTGAACCGTTTCCACAGGAAGGACTCGGCGTAGCCTTGATGGATCGCATTCAGAGGGCTGTTGCTAAGTATGAGACGAAACTACCCCTTTAAACAACTCTTTTATTTCTGCACGTTTAATTTTACCTATTGCTGATTTAGGAAACTCTTCAACTTGAAAATATTTTTTTGGTATTTTAAATGAAGGAAGTTTTTCTTTCAAGAAAATTTTTAATGCATGAATATTTACTTCTCTTTTATTTCTCGCGCTTACCGCAACGGAAACGACTTCTCCCCACTCATTATCAGGCAAACCAAAAACGCACACTTCGTCAATATTCTCGAATTGTGAAATCACATTTTCAATTTCAATTGGTGAGATGTTTTCTCCTCCGCTTACAATTAAATCGGTTCTTCGGTTTTCTAAATACAAATAACCATCGCTATCCAGATAACCAAAGTCACCGGTTAAATAATAAGTATTGTGAAATGAAGAATTAGAAACTTCCTCGTTGTGCAAATATTCTTTTAGGACAGATGGAGCTATTATCCCGATTTCTCCTACTTCATTTATTGGAAGAGGATTTTTTTGTTCGTCAAATATTTTTATCTCAACACCATCTAGTGGTTTTCCCACAGACTTTGTTTTTTTTTGGAGATCGACGGGAGTTAGCGCGGTTATAAATGCCGCCGTTTCTGTCGATCCATAAACCTTATAATTATTCCATCCAAGAGCAGAAGCTTGAGAGAGGACTGTCTCATTCGAAAACCCTCCACCAATTAACGCAGCACGCATCTCTTTATTTGGTTGAATTTTATTTTCACAAATGCGCTTTAACTGTGTCGGCACTAGTGAGACTATGGTTGGTTTTACCTTTTCCATATTGATTTTTAATGACGCCAATTCATTTGATTCCGGAATAATTATTCTTGATCCGGCTAGAATAGCGCGAACTAAAATTGAAAATCCACCAATATGATAAAGTGGAAGGTTGAGATACCAAGAATCATTTTTTGCATAATTGAGGATTGTGGTTCCAGCCTTAAAAGCTGCAACCAGATTAGTAAAATTTAAGGGAATCCCTTTTGGTCTACCGCCTGTTCCCGACGTAAACAACACAACGGCGGTATCCGACATGTTTAGTTCAGTTGTTACTTTTTTATTCGCTAAAGAAGTTTTGGGAAAAGAAAACTTTTTTAGAGAGGGAAAGTTTTCAGTAAAACTAGTTTCACAAATAATATCTTCCGCTTTGAGAAAAGTTATTTGCTCTTCCAAATCTTTTCTAAGCAGATGAATATTGAGCGGAACGGGAATTGCTCTAGTGCTCCACAATCCAAGAATACTGAGAATTAAATCAAATGGATTACTGGTTAAAATAGGAACAAGTTTCTGGTTTGCCAGACCTGCTGCTACCATTTTCTCTTCAATTAATGCTACCGTATTAAAAATATGTTTGTACGTGAAAGAGAAGAAATCACCTGATCGTTCTACATTTTCAATTACGGAAAGGTTTCCCAATTCGGATTTTTCAACCAATGCTCGGTGAACAATTAAAAAAAAGTCTTCGTTGAATTCTGTTAGATGTGTAAAAGGAGTATAGGAAGACTCCGGGAGTTTCATAAAATCAAACCAAGTGAAAGCAAAAAACCATATAATGCAGAAAACTTAGCGGTCAGTTCAAGTGTTGCATTTAATTGCGAACCGTTTTTTTGAAAGATTGAAAGCATCAATTTGTAAGCTAGTGGAAGCGTGATGTATGGAAGAAAAATCCAAATCCGAAAATTGTAATTTATAAACATCAAGAGCGGGACAAGAAAAGAAGAAAAAAGGAGTATCAAATACTCATACCGGGAAAAACTTTTTCCGAATTTAACAGCTAACGTATTTTTCCCCGCAGCTTTGTCTTGTTCAATATCGCGGTAGTTATTTACCACAAGAATATTGGTTATTAATGCACCAACCGGAATGGCAGCGATAAAAGAGATAACCGACATTTCTTTTGTGTTCACAAAAAAGGTTCCGACTGTTCCCACAAAACCAAAAAAAAGAAAAACAAAAATCTCACCAAGTCCATGATAGGCAAGTGGATAAGGTCCTGCAGTATAAGCAAGCGAAGCGATTATTGAGAGCAACCCTACAATCAGTATAAAATTACCGCCAATGTAGACAAGATAAAGACCAAGGAGAAAAGCTAAACCGAAGTTAAAAAATATTACAGCTTTCATCTGTCCCGGTGAGACCAATCCGGCGTTAAGCACACGTAACGGACCCACACGTTTTTCTGTATCGGCACCTTTTAAAAAATCGTAGAGATCATTTGTAAAGTTTGCCCCAACCTGAAAGAGAATTGAGCAGAGAAGGGCAACAAGGGAAGCAATGAAATTAATTTTTCCCTCCGCATAAGCTAAAGATGCCCCAACAATTACGGGAACAAAAGCGGCGAATAAAGTTTTTGGGCGGCTCGCAAGGAACCAAATTTCAAATGTTGAATAGTTTTTTTCAGTCGTCAAGGAAGTTTCGGAAATTTGTTAAAGTTTGGTTTACGTTTTTCTAGATAAGCTTTTTTCCCTTCTTGGGCTTCTTCTGTCATATAATAAAGGAGCGTGGCGTTTCCGGCAAGTTCCTGAATTCCTTGTTGTCCATCAAGTTCCGCATTAAATGCAGATTTCAATAGTCGAAGAGAAAGAGGACTCATTTCCAAAATTTCATTTGCCCATTGTATTCCTTCTGCTTCGAGTTGTTCAACGGGAACAACCTTATTCACTAATCCCATTTCATAAGCTTCCGCGGCGTTGTATTGCCGGCATAGATACCAGATTTCGCGCGCACGTTTTTGACCGACAAGCCTTGCTAAATAACTTGCCCCGAAGCCGCCATCGAAACTACCGACCTTAGGACCTGTTTGTCCGAAGATCGCATTATCAGCAGCGATAGTAAGATCGCAGACAACATGTAAAACATGCCCGCCACCTATTGCATAACCTGCAACCAATGCAATAACCGGTTTGGGAATGCTCCTGATAAGTTTTTGCAGATCAAGTACATTTAAGCGGGGAACCCCATCGCCTCCAATATATCCTTGATCTCCGCGAATTCTTTGATCGCCGCCGGAACAGAACGCATATTTACCATCACTTGAGGGACCTTGTCCGGTCAATAACACAACTCCAATTGATTGATCTTCACGCGCATCGGTAAATGCATCGAACATTTCAATTACCGTCTCGGGACGAAAGGCGTTGCGGACTTCCGGACGGTTGATCGTAACTTTTGCGATGCCATTCATTTTTTCATAAATGATGTCTTTATATTCTTTAGTTTTAGTCCATTTAAATTTCATTTAAAATCCGTTTTATCGATAAATCATTTCAAGATTTGTAAAAATTCTTCTACCAAATTTACGAAAACCTGTGGTTTTTCCAGATGAAGATTATGTCCTGCAGCTTCAATTATTTTATGAGTAGAATTTGGGAAAAGTTTATTCATTTCATTTTGGATGGCGCTATATTTTGTATCTAATTCTCCTGAAAGCAACAGCACCGGGTTATTGATCTCCGATAGTTTGTTCCACAAGTTTACCATTTCACCCTGTCCAAAGTTTTTCAGAGAATATGTCAATCCGGTTTTTGAATTTGATGTTATTTTTGTTTCAAACAGAGCATGTTGTTTTTCAATGGGGAGTTTTTTTTGAGAAGCAAACAGAGATTGATTTTGCCAGAGAGTAAAAAAATCTTCTAATGAACTTGCGTTGATAAACGAAATTAGTTCTGCATCATTTTTTTTCCGTTGTAGCTGCTCCGATTCGCTTCTAATACCCGGTGAAGAACTTTCTAAAATTAGTGCTGTGACTTTTTCAGGGAACTTGTTCGTAAAATGCAAAGCAAGTCTTCCACCCATTGAATAGCCGACAAAAGCACAGTTGGATACACCTAGCTCATTTAAAATATCATCAATTAATTGAATGAGAAAATCAGTTCTATAGAATTTATCTTTTTGGGGTTTACTACTTTTTCCGAAACCCGGTAAATCAATTGCAATGAATTGAAATTTTGTACCGAAGAGAGGGAGTGTATCTTTCCAATCATTTGATGAGCCGCCGAACCCGTGAAGGAAAAATATAGTTTGTTCTCCCGGTTTAGCTTTCCGGAAATTTTTTTTAACAAAAATCGAAATGCCTTCGGTTGAAAAAAACATTGGTCATTCCAATTCAGCTAAAAGTTCACAAATCCGGTCCAAAAAATAAACTGCACGGTATGTTTTTCTAACATGATTTTGTATCATCATTGAAAATGAGAGTTGATGATTATTTTTAGTTGTGAGAAATCCTGATAAAGAAGCGACGCCGCTAATCGTACCGGTTTTTGCTCTCACATTATTTTCTGCAAGAGTTCCTTTCATTCTTCTTTTCAATGTCCCGTCAACTCCGGCAATTGGGAATGATTGGGCTAAGGTGTTGTATAATTCCGGTTGTGAAGAATAAAAATATTTTAAATCAGCATTGAGCAGCTCTGTGGAAACCAGGTTATAATGAGAAACACCGCTTCCATCAACTATACGATAATTGCGCGGGTCCATTCCTGCTAAACTAATCAAACTATCGACAAGACGAATTCCGTTCTCAGGCGTTGCTGGTTTTCCGTAATATTTAAATGCCAAAGCGCGAAGCGTCATTTCGGCGCTTAGATTATCACTTTGCTTATTAAGATTATTGATAACGTCTGTGAATTTTCTCCTAAATGTAAAAAGATGTTTTGTCCCTTCAGGCAAAGGAGAAATTGAAACATCACCAATAAAAGAAATTCCAAGTTTTTCTATTTCTTCTTTTGCTAATGTGAGAAAATATTTTTCCGGATAGACAACATTTATCTCATCACTATAGACAGCATCTTTTGGGTTGATAATTCCTTTTACAATAATGTCGTTTCTTCTTTGAACAAAATCTCTAGTAACTTCGAGAGAGGTTCGTCCTGTATTCTCCGTTTTTGCCAGGTTATCAATTTTGAAAAAACTTGTTGCAGGCTCAACTATCACTTTCGGTGCATTGCCAATATCAGTTGCTTGAACATGCACTTTAACCGCGTTATCATTGATTGTAAGTGGTGTGAAATACGGAAAATCAGTTGACGGATCATCATTCCACATCCAACCGTTGCCCCAGAAAAGTGAATCAAGCATTGAAACATCACCATAAATATTTCCATCAATCCGGTTGATTTCTAAATTCTTTATAGATGAAATTAAAACTTGCAGATCGGCTGTTGTAAAATCAGGATCACAACCACCGACAAAATAAAGATTCCCGTATAGGGTTGAGTCGATAATAGTTCCGTCGTAGTACAAAGAAGTTTCAAAAGCGAAATCTTTATCAAGAAAGAGCAATGCGGTTGATGTAGTTAAAACTTTTAGGTTTGAAGCAGGATGAAGCAGCAATTTGTTGTTTTTTTGATAAACACTCTTCTGTGCAGTAAGATCAAAAACATCAATTGAAATAGCAGCAGTGTCGAAAAAAGATGATGAAGTTAAGCTATCCAGCTTCCTTCCAAGATTATCACCGGTCACTTGAGCGAGGATAACAACGTTCCATAGGGTAGCGATAATTATAAGTTTTTTAAGCATATTAAAAATATTTCCTTATTCTAAATTCAACACCAATTTCATCTTCAACAAGTTTTCTTGCTTTCTCAATTTCAACTTCGTCGATAGATACTACCGTGAGGACAACTTTATCAACAAAAGTTTTCGCTTGAGAAGCGAAGTTTTTCATTTCTGCGAAATGGTTTTTCTCAACACGCATTATTTCTGCATATTGAGTTTCGTCAGAAGAGTTAAGGCTGATCGAAACCGTATCAATAAGACCATTCATTTCCGGGATGATGTTTCTTTTGTTGATAATGTTCCCGTGACCGTTTGTATTCAGTCGTGTTTTTCCGCCGTTATCTTTTACATATTTTGCAATTTGCTTCACTACTTCAAAACGGATTGTCGGTTCTCCATATCCGCAAAAAACAATTTCGTCATATTGCGTTGGGTCGCCTATTTCGTTGATATAGGTTTCTGCAGGCGGCTCTTCACTTTTTTTCATTTTCAGATTGTAACCATTTATTACTGCATCGCCGTCTTTATCGCAGAAGAAACAATTTGCGTTACAACGGTTTGTAATGTTTAGATAAAGAGAGTTTCCGAGTTTATACGTGAAACTTGTTTCTGCTTTGCTTCCAATTCCAAAAAGTTTTAATGCATTGAAAGAGGTTATGCGTCCTACATCTTCAATGGTAACGCCATGCAGCTCTGCAATTTTATGTGCTATCAAAGGAATGTTCGCCGGTTCATTTCGCTTTCCACGGTGGGGAATAGGGGTCATGAAAGGTGAATCTGTTTCAAGTAGTAAATGTTTAAGTTCTATTTTTGAAGCGATGGCGCGAAGTTCATCCGTCTTTTTAAAAGTTACATTGCCGGTAAAGGAAAGAGAAAAATTCATATCGGTAATTTGCTGCGCATCTTTCAGAGTTCCGCTGAAGCAGTGGAATTGTCCGCGCAACCCAAGTTTGGAAAACTCCGAAACGATTGCAAATATGTCTTCATCGGCATCACGGTTATGGATAATCACCGGAAGGTCTAACGAGATTGCAAGTTCAAGTTGTTTCCGGAAAGCTTCAATCTGTTTTTCTTTGGGAGAAAAATCGTAAAAATAATCGAGACCAATCTCTCCGATCGCTACAACTTTTTTATGCTGCGCCAACTCGTTTAACTGCGTAAGCATTGCATCATCCCAATCTTTGGTGTCATGCGGATGAATGCCGACAGCACCGAACAACATATCGTATTTAGTAATCAGCTCGATCACTTTGATAGAAGTCGGCAAATCGGTTGCCGGAACTAAAATGTAATCAACTTTTTCATCTTTGGCATTTTGCAGAACTTTTTCCAGATCATCTTGATAGTTAGGATAAAAGAGGTGCGCGTGAGTATCTATAAACATTAAAATCTTTTCAATAATTCTTAAATAATTTCTCCGAGTAGAATCGCTTTTTCGCCCAATGTTTTAGCGGTGTTTATCACTTTATCAACTTGATCTTTAGCCACTACCGCAATAAGTCCGATACCGATATTAAAAGCTGCTCTCATCTCTTCGTCGGAAATAGAACCGCTTTTCTGGATCAACTTAAAAAGATTTGGGACTTCCCATGCGTTCCAATCAATTTTAAGAGATAAATTTTCCGGAATAATCCGTTTTGTGTTTCCCACAATTCCGCCGCCGGTGATGTGAGAAAATCCGTGGATTTCAGCCTCATTCTTCAAGTGAGAGATCAAGTTTAAATATGATTTATGAACGCGGAGTAGTTCATTTCCCAAAGGCAAAGCTAAGTCATCAAATTTTTTATCGAACGGAAATTGTGCAAGAACTTTTCTCGCAAGGGAGTAACCGTTGGTGTGGAGTCCGTTTGACTGAAATCCGATCAGTACATCGTCTTTGCAAATATTTTTTCCGTTTATGATTTCTTTCTTCTCAACAACCCCTACTATCGTTCCCGACATGTCGTAATCATTTTCTTGATAAACTCCCGGCATTTCTGCGGTTTCGCCACCTATCAACGCACAGCCGTTTTGCTTGCAAGCGGTTGAGAAGCCTTCAACTATTGACGAAGCTATTTCCGGATTCAATTTCCCAAACGCCAAATAATCTAAAAAGAAAAGTGGTTTTGCGCCGCAAACGGCGATGTCGTTTACGCAATGATTTACCAAATCCTGTCCAATGGTTGCATGAAAGTTCATAGCGATGGCAACTTTTAACTTCGTTCCGACTCCATCAACGCTGGAGACAAGAACCGGTTCCGCATAAGCATCTTTCTGCAATTCAAAAAATCCGCCAAATAAGCCCAAATCGCTTAAAACATTTTGGTTAAAAGTCGATTTAGCAAATCCCTTTATCTTTTTCACTGTTTCCTCACCGGCTTTGATATCAACACCGGCGGCTTTGTATGTTTGTTCCACGCTTAATCCTTTAGAATCGCTGAAGTAAAAATTAGAATAACTAAATCTAAAATAAGATTTTTGCATCTAATTTTTGTAATGATTTATAAATTTGAGTAGAAATGGGTGATTTTGCGATGCCTTCAAAAATCGACGTTAAATCATTATATTTACAGCAACAATTAAGAATTTTACCGTGCACGAACTTTTAAACGAGCGGGAGAAAAATATTCTCCGGCTTATTATTCAACAATTTATACTTACTGCGTCACCGGTTGGCTCAAGGAATATTTCGAAAAAATATCAAATTGGGTTGTCACCGGCAACGGTTCGGAATATTATGTCCGATCTGGAAGAGAGCGGATTTATCAATCATCCACACACGTCTGCCGGAAGGATGCCGACCGATAAGGGATACCGGATTTATGTTGATTCTTTGATGGAACTGGAACATCTAAACAAAAGCGATCAAAGAAAAATTAAACAAACGTTCGATCAACAATTTGGTGAAACGGAAGAACTTCTTTCCTTAACTTCTAAATTGTTGTCAAATATTACTAACCAGATCGCTTGTGTTTTGTACCCAAGTTTAGAGACCGGAATTTTAGAAAAAGTACAACTCGTTACAATTTCATCTACCCGGCTTTTGGTTGTGGTTTCTATTAAATCAGGTTTGGTAAAAACCATTACGCTTGAGTATAATACTGAATTTGAAGAGAAAAAAATTGAATCCGTACAAAGGCTGTTGAATGAAAGACTAAGCGGTTTACCCCTTTCCGAAATTCGCACAACTTTTCGTGAAAGATTTCATGATGTTGACCAAAAAGAAAAGCCGGTGATCACTTTGTTTCTTGATGCGGTTGATAAAATCTTCATCGATGGTAAAAAAGAAGAAAAACTTTTTCTTTCAGGCACAAAAAATTTAATTAAGCAGCCTGAGTTTGAAAATCATAGCCGGGTACAAAGCGTTATAGAATTGTTGGAGGAAAAAGAGGTTATCGTCCATATTCTTGAGCAGTCTTCCGAAAGTAAAAAAGGAGAAGTTTCAGTCTCAATTGGGAAGGAAATCCCTAATATGCGGATGGAAGAGTACAGCGTTATAACCAAAGAATATAATTTCGGCGAAACGCAAGGAACCCTTGGTATTGTTGGTCCAAAACGGATGGAGTACGCAAAAATAATTGCAATAGTAGATTATGTTTCTAATATATTAACAGGATATTTTACACAAAGATAAGTTCGGAGAAAATTAATGTCGGAAGAAATAAAGCAAACAGATATTCAAAATGATGAGCAAATAAAAAGTGAAGTGAACCAAGCTTCACCTGCTGCTAAAACGGATATAACGGAGGATACTGAAGTCGGGCAGAATGATCTTTCCCTTGAAAATAAAGAAAAGGAAATTGAAGAATTGAAATTAAATTTTAAAAAAGCTGAAACAGAAAAAAATGAACTGCAAGATAGATTATTAAGAAAAGTTGCTGAATTTGATAATTATAAAAGAAGAACCGAAAACGAATTTTCAAATCTTTTTAAATATGCCGCAGAAAATTTCATAAAAAAAATTCTCCCGGTTGTTGATGATTTTGAAAGATCATTAAAACATCTTGCAGAGTCCGAAGAGAATTCTTCTGTTACAGACGGAATTAAAATGATCTACGATAAGTTGATGAAAATTCTTGACGATCAGGGAGTAAAAAAAATTGATTCGGTCGGCAAACCCTTTGATGTTCATTTTCATGAAGCCTTATTGCAGAAAAAGGATGAACAACAACCCCCTCATTCCGTTCTTGACGAACTGGAAACCGGGTATTTATACCAGGACAAAGTAATTCGCCATGCAAAAGTTATTGTTAATGAGGATTTTCATGTTGAAGATACTACGGCTGCTGAACCAACGAAAGAAGAAAAATTATGAGCAAACGGGATTATTATGAAGTGCTAGGGGTAGCAAAAACTGCCACTGCAGACGAAATAAAAAAAGCTTACAGAAAAATTGCGATGCAATTTCATCCGGATAGAAATCCGGACAATAAAGAGGCTGAAGACAAATTTAAAGAAGCATCGGAAGCCTATGAAGTTTTGAGTGATGCAACAAAACGACAACGCTATGATCAATTTGGTCACAGCGGAATGCATGGTGGACAAGACTTCCACGGATTTTCGAATGTGAACGATATCTTCTCTCACTTTTCGGATATTTTTGGCGGCTCGTCTATTTTTGATGATTTCTTCGGTCAAACTTCTTCGCGTGGACGCGGTGGAAGAAGAAGATCAACCGGAACTCCCGGTTCGGATTTGCGTGTAACTTTAAAATTAACGCTCGAAGAAATCGCAAGCGGCGTGTCAAAAAAAATTAAAATAAAAAAACATGTAAAATGCGAATCATGCACTGGAACCGGCTCTGAAGGCGGAAGTTCTACTAAAACATGTTCCGTTTGTAACGGTACAGGGGAAATCAGAAATGTATCGCGCTCGGTTTTCGGACAATTTGTTAACATTCAACCTTGCGCCAATTGTAACGGAGAAGGAAGTGTAGTTGATAAACCTTGCAAGGCTTGTGTTGGAGACGGAAGGAAACAAGAAGAAGTAACCATTAAAATTGATGTCCCGGCGGGTGTTGCCGATGGAAATTATATGACGTTACGCGGGCAGGGAAATGCCGGTTTGCGTGGTGGACCTGCGGGAGATATCATTGTCGTGTTTCAAGAGAGTGCTCATGATTATTTTAAAAGAGATGGAGATGATATTTTATACGATCTTTACATCAGTTTCCCGGAAATTGTTCTTGGAACTGAAGTCGAAGTTCCGACTTTAAACGGGAAAGCCAAGTTAAAGATCGATGGTGGAACGCAGCCCGGTAAACTTCTCCGCATGCGTGAAAAAGGAATTCAACATCTAAATCAGCATGGGGCAGGGGATCAACTTGTTCGTGTTAATATTTTTGTTCCAAAGAAAATTTCTGTTAAAGAGAGAGAATTATTGAGAGAACTTCTTGATATGCCAAACATAAAAATAACTTCGGCAAGTGATGATAAGAATTTTTTTAAAAGGTTCGGATTGTAGATTTGTTAATCCTTCGCTAAAGAAGATGGATAACTAGCCGTGATCAAGAAACTTTCACGGCTGACTTCTTTAACTGAGACGGAAATAACGATCATTATTTTTGTCCTCTCGATGTTGTGTTTTGGCATGGGCGTTAACTATTTTAGAGCCTTGCCGGAACAAGTAAATAAAAATTTTTCATACGCGAAGGAAGATAGTTTATTCGCTTATTTTAATGGTCTGGAATTGGATACGGCGGCTTCAGAATCAGAGCCGCTTTTCTCCAACGGGAAATCTTTTACCGCAAAAAAAACAGAACAACCTACCTACGCAAAAAAAACTTTTTCGGGAAAAATAAATCTTAATACCGCCACACTCGACCAACTTACCACCCTTCCGGGAATTGGAACTAAAACAGCCGAACAAATTCTTGCTTACAGAAACCGGGTGGGAAGAATAAAATCGTTGGATGAACTTTTAAATGTAAAAGGGATCGGGGAAAAGAAAATCATAAAACTTCGATCTTTTCTCACACTCAAGTAATTTGTTTTCCCCTCATTGTAAAATTTCTTTAAGTTAAGCTATATTTATAATAATAAAATGAAATTTTCCGTATGACACAATTACCAAATCGACTTGGTCTAAATCTTTCTGAAAATAAGCTTCAGCTTGTTGAACTCTTGTTTACCGGCGACGAATATCTGATAAACACACTTGATGAAGCCTATTTTGATGAGCCTCTCCTTTTTGAAACGGATAAAGAGACGAAAATTTTATTGGCGATACAGAGTGCGTTTAATGAAATGGTGATAAAGAAAAATATTACAACTTCCGAAGTTTCCTTTTCTCTGCCGTTGCACTGTTATACTTTTTTTCAAATCCCTTACGATAACACACTTCTGCACAACGACTTGGAAGATCAGTTTAGATGGGAATTTTCAATTCTCTATCCATTCAAAGATGAAGCCGAATATCAATTTCAATTTTATGAAATTGAAAAAACAATTTTCGTTAAAGAACCCAAAGCCATCGTTGTTACGTTAAAGAAAAAACTAATAGACCTTCTTTTTACATTTTGCGAAAAAAACAATTTGCTGCTAACCACCGTAGATTGCGATCACTTTGCATTTGATAAAAGTGTTCAGATGATTAATCAACAGCAGAAACAAGGATTTATCGGAAGCATTTATCTCGATGATACTGTTGTTTCTTTTGAACTTTTATTTGAACTTAAACCTATCTTCATGAAAGTGTTTCCTCTAAAAAATAAAGCAGATTTTGTGAAGGAAATTGAAACCATTCTCACAAAAGAAATTCCCGTTGATTTAACCCAATATAAAATTGATAAGTGTTATTTCGGCGGCGATGAAGTGACGATTTCGTTTGTGTCTCAAATAGAAGATCAGCTTAAAATTCCCTGTTACTTTGTTAATCCATTTATGCAGCTAAATACGTCGGAAAACTTTCATAACGAAAAATATTACCGGGAGAAAGCGCATTCTTTTGCCGCTGCTGCGGGAATAGCTTTCCGGTTAGAATAGATGAAACTGCGTATTATTTCGGGTTCGTTAAAAGGACGAATGATTAAGCTCCCGACTCCGATCTTACCCGCCCAACTACGGATAGAGTGCGCGAAACGATTTTTAATCTTCTCAACAATAAAATTGACTTTGATGGAATTTCTGTTCTTGATTTTTTTGCTGGCTCCGGCGCGCTGGGTTTTGAAAGCCTTAGCCGTGGTGCAGCAAAAGTTACTTTCGTCGAAAAGAATTTTCCTATCTATAAAAATCTTTTTGAGAATATTAAAGCGCTCAATGCTGAAGAGAGTTGTGAAATTGCAAAAAGCGATGCCGTGCAATTTGCAAAGCACACAACCGGGAGACGCTTCGATCTCATTCTTGCAGATCCACCATTTTTTCAATATTCTATTTACGAAGTTGTAAAATATGTTTTTGAAAATGATCTGCTTGCCGACGATGGCTATTTTATTATTGAACGGTCAATCCAAACTTTGAAAAAAGATATTGAAGGTTTTGGGAAAGAACCGTTCAAACGTATCGGTGATACTTGTCTTTATGAATTTACTAAGTAACCTTACAAGCCTTTTTTAATTCTGAAACGAAATTGGCAATCGAATTATAACGTTCATTGTTCATAAGTTTTTTAATTATTGCGCTGCCGACGATCACTCCGTCGCAAAAATCTTTGATCTGTAAAATATTTTCCGGTGAAGAAATTCCGAAACCGGCTAACATCTTATTTTGTAAAATTAACTTTCGTGTTTTTTGCATTGCTGAAATGTCTTCATCTGTAAATCCATTTCGAGTTCCGGTAGTTCCGGTTACACTTACGTAATAAAGAAATCCATCGCTTTTCTTATCTAGCGCAATTAATCTTTCCTCCGAAGATGTTGGAGTAGCTAACAGCACAATATCAAAATCTGCTTTTTGAAAAGTGATGTACCTATCATATTCGTCGAGCGACAAATCGGGAATAATAACTCCGTTTAATCCGGAAGCAGAAGCATCGTTTACAAATTTTTCAATTCCATAATTTGAAACGATATTTGCGTACGTCATGGCAATAAGCGGCTTATCGGTTTTCTTTCTGATTTCTTCTGCGAAACAAAACGCATCTTGGACAGTAATACCGCTTTCTAATGCTGCTTGCGATGAGTATTGAATGACCGGTCCATCTGCCAGCGGGTCGCTGAAAGGAATTCCGATCTCAAGCATATCGGCTCCGGCTTGCAAGATTTTTTCTGCAAGAAGAACGAAATCATTTTTATCCGGGAACCCGGCTGTGAGGAAAATGGAAAGAACTTTTTCATTCCTTGCGTTCACTTTTTCAATATATTCTTTGATCATTATGCTTTTTCCAAATTTTCAATTATGGTATTCAAATCCTTATCTCCGCGCCCGCTGATATTCACAATTACAATTTCATCCTTCGATGTTTTGGGCATTAAATAATTCAAATAAGCGATTGCATGGGCTGTTTCAAGTGCAGGAAGAATTCCTTCTTGCTCAGTCAGTAACTTAGTCGCTTCAAGCGCTTCATTATCGGTAACAGAAACGTATTCCACACGCGAAATATCTTTTAACAAACTATGTTCGGGACCGACACCGGGATAATCTAGCCCGGCAGAAATGGAATGGACTTCTTCAACTTGTCCATTTTCGTTTTGAAGGAGATAGGTTTTCATTCCATGAAATATTCCTTCACGTCCGAGTGTTAGCGTTGCGGAATGTTTTGTCGTCTGCAAACCGTATCCGGCTGCTTCAACACCAATCAGTTTAACTTGTTCATCATCGATGAATGGATAAAAGATTCCAATTGCGTTGCTTCCGCCTCCTACACATGCAACGAGATAATCGGGTAAACGATTTTCTTTTTCTTGAATTTGCTTTTTTGCTTCACGACCGATAATCGATTGAAAATCCCGCACGATCATAGGATAGGGATGCGGACCAACAACAGAGCCTATGATATAATGAGTATCTTTTACATTTGTCACCCAATCTCGAATAGCTTCGTTGGTAGCGTCCTTCAAAGTTTTACTTCCTGATGTAACCGGAATAACTTCTGCGCCAAGCAGTTTCATTCTGAATACGTTTAAACTTTGCCTGTGTGTATCAACTTCACCCATATAAACAACGCATTTCAATCCGAATTTTGCGCAGACTGTCGCAACTGCAACACCATGTTGCCCGGCGCCGGTTTCCGCAATGATCCGTTTCTTTCCTAATTTCATCGCAAGTAAAATTTGTCCAAGCGCATTGTTAATTTTATGCGCACCGGTATGGCACAAGTCTTCTCGCTTCAAATAGATTTTTGCTTTACCGAAATGTTTTGTCAAACGGTTGGCAAAAGTTAAGGGAGTTGGTCTTCCGCTATAATCCTTATGAAGCTGCATCAATTCATTTTGAAAAAGAGGATCATCTTTTACACGATGATACATTTCTTCCAATTCATGAAGCGGTGCGATCAATGTTTCCGGGACAAATTTTCCGCCATATTTTCCGAAATGTCCGCCTGCATCCGGGAATTGATAATTATACTTTTCCATACCCATTAAAACTTTTTATCGACGATTGGAGCTAACTGTTTAATTTTATCCAACAATGCTTTAAATTGTGGAGGAGTTAACGACTGCACACCATCAGACAAAGCCTTATCGGGATTATGATGAACTTCGATCATCAAACCATCCGCGCCGCATGCAACGCCTGCCATCGCCATTGGTGCAACTTTATCGCGTATGCCAATACCGTGTGAGGGATCAACGAAGATGGGAAGATGCGTATTCTTTTTTATAACAGGTATTGCGTTTAAGTCAAGTGTATTGCGGGTTGCTGTTTCAAATGTTTTAATACCGCGTTCGCACAGGATGACATTAAAATTTCCTTGCGATAAAATATATTCCGCGCTCATTAATAAATCCTCAATAGAAGCCGCCATTCCGCGTTTGAGAAAAATCGGCGTTTGTGTTTGTCCGACTCTTTCAAGTAGAGAATAATTCTGCATATTCCGCGCACCGATTTGAATGATGTCGGCAACTTCAATTACTTGTGGAAGAGTTTCAGTATCTTTCGCTTCGGTAACAATGTGAAGTCCGAATTCCTTTTTAACTTCGGCGAGCAGTTCTAATCCTTTTTCTTTTAAACCTTGAAATGCATACGGACTTGAGCGAGGTTTGTAAGCTCCGGCTCTGAAAAATTTGATTCCCATTTCTTTAAGTTGACCGGCGATATCGAATACTTGGTCGCGGCTTTCAACTGAACAGGGTCCTGCGATAATTTGTAAAAATCCGTTACCAACTTTATCACCGCCAAAATCGATGATAGTATCTTCCGATTTCATTTCACGGCTGACGAGTTTATAATTTTTGGAAACGCGCATAGCGTCTACAACACCTTCCATTAAAATAAAATCGTCAACAGAAAGCGTGCGGGTCTCTCCGGTGATTCCAATTGCTATTTTGGATTCCCCATAAATTATGTGCGAGCTGCATTTATTCTCTTTTGCTTTTTCGCGCACGTTTGCAACTTGTTCTTCAGTTGCACTAAGGTTCATTACAATTAACATTTATTTACTCCTTAATTTATTTATTATTTGAAAAAAACTTTTCATTTTATTATGATCTTTTTTGCCGGGGGATTCTTCAAGTGATGAAGAAACATCTACGGCGTATGATTTAATCGTTCTATAAATCTCCTCAACATTTTTTTCGGAAACACCGCCGGCTATAATTACTCTCTCTCTAATTGAATAAGGAATCACATTCCAGTCGAACGATTTTCCGGTTCCGCCGAATTCGTTTTGCGAAAAAGTATCCAATAAAAAAGTGGTAGACGGATATTCTTTTAGAATTGAAAAGTCAAATGTCCCAGTTATTCTAAAGCTTTTAATAACCGGAAGAGCAATTTTAGAAATCATCTCCGGTTTCTCACTTCCGTGTAATTGAATAATATTTAGTTTCACTGCCGCGGCTATCCGGTTAATCTCTTCTTCCGATTCATCAACAAAAACTCCTACTCTCAGAATAAAAGCGGAAAGCTTTTGTGCAATTGCTTTTGCAGTTTCGGGAGAAACATAACGCTTGCTTGGTTCGTAAAAGATAAAACCGATTGCGTCTGCACCGAGTTGTTCCGCAAGCAAAGCGTCCTCTATATTGGTTATACCGCAGATTTTAACTTTCATATTTGCCCCAGTTTTTAAATTCTTCTATTGCAGAGCCAATATTCTCTTGCCGCATAAAATGTTCACCCACTAAAACCGCATTTGCTTTTATCTGTTTCAATTCATAAATATCTTTTTGGGTTGTTATTCCGCTTTCGGAAACAAAAATTATATCTTCGTTGAAGGATTGGCGTAAATTGATTGAAGTGGTCAGACTAACTGCAAAGGTTTCAAGATTTCGGTTATTCACTCCGATAATCTTATTAATATTTTGGTCAATCTTCTCAAGTTGATTTTCAGAATGCAATTCCAATAATACAGATAGACCAATAGCTTGTGCACATAAAGTTAAATCAACGATTTGGAATTTATCAAGCGCTTCGCAGATCAATAAAATAGCGTCCGCACCAAACGCTTTTGCCTGGTGTATTTGTATCTCATCAATGATAAAATCTTTTCGTAGAAGAGGTGCTGTTTTTATTTCTGCAATATCTTTTAAGAAGTTAATGCTTCCTTGAAAAAACTTCTCATCCGTTAAAATTGAAATGGCATCCACGTGGTTATCAAAGTAGGTTTTAGCGATCTTCAAATGATTAAAGTCTTCTCTCAACACTCCTTTAGAAGGAGATGCCTTTTTAATTTCAGCGATCACGGCGATGGCATTTCCTTTTATCAATGCAGAAGAGAAGGAGAGAGACGCTTTCTTATAAAACTCAAATTCATTAAATGAAGCGACTGAAAACAATCGGTTCAATTCTTCAACTTCTTGTTTTTTTACAGCGATAATTGTCTCAAGAAAATTCATCAAACAAAATCCTTTAACGCGACCAGTTTATCGTAAGCCTTTCCTGAAAGGATTGATTCTTCGGCTGCAAGTTTACAGACTTCCAGATCGCTTGAAAAATTTGCGGTATACAAAGCCATCGCCGCGTTCGCGCAGATTGTATAGAAGGCGCCGTTTTGTGTTTTATTTTTCAAAACGTTCAGAATAATTTCCGCATTTGTTTTGGCATCTCCTCCGGCAATTTCTTCCAGGGGGACTTTCGGATAGGAAAAAGTAGTATTTGTAACGGTGTATTTTTTTTTGCCGGATATTCTATCGTACTCATAAACGTTGGTTTTGCCGTGCAAAGATATTTCGTCGAAACGGTTGTCGGTACAAACGAAGCAGACTTTTTCAAATCCCAAATATTCTGCAGCGGAACACATTAACTCTGCAGCTGCATCATTGAACGTGCCGATGAGTTGGTGCTTTACTTCAGCCGGATTTGTCAACGGTCCCAGCATATTAAAGATTGTTTTCATCCCGAGTTCTTTCCGAACCGGGGCGGCATGTTTCATCGCCGGATGAAAGTTTGGTGCAAATAAAAATGTTATCCCGATTTGGTGCAACGCTTTCTCCGATTGTTCGGGAGATAAATTAATATTGATGCCAAGTTCTTGCAAAACATCGGCGCTGCCGCAAAGACTTGAGATTGATCTATTGCCGTGTTTGGCAACGCTTACACCCGCTCCGGCAACTACAAATGCTACCGCAGTGGAAATATTGAATGTTCCTGAATTATCACCGCCGGTTCCACAAACATCAATTGTTGTGGTGCCGTTCATTTTAATTTTAGTCCCTTTTTCTCTCATCGCAGAGGCAAAGCCGGCAACTTCTTCGGATGATTCCCTTTTAGATTTTAACGCGATTAACAATCCTGCCAAATGTGAGCCGTTAACTTCACCGTTCATAATGCTGTTCATTGCTATGAACGATTCGTTAAATGAAAGATGCTGCTTGGTGATTACTTTTTCTAAAATATCTTTTATCATAGCGATAACCAGTTTTTAATAATTGTTTTTCCTTCAACGGTTAAAATTGATTCCGGATGAAACTGAATTCCTTCAATCGGAAACGTTTTATGGCGGACTCCCATAATAACTCCATCTTCTGTTTGAGCAGTAATCTCAAGTGAAGAGGGAAGCGATGTCTTTTCGATAATAAGCGAATGATACCGCGTCGCTTCAAAATTCTGCGGAACATTCTTGAAAATTGTTTTATTGTCATGCTGAATAAGCGAAGTCTTTCCGTGCATCAACAGTTTTGCTTTTATCACTTTTGCTCCGAAAGATATTCCAATCGCCTGATGTCCGAGGCAAACGCCAAGAACCGGAATTTTCTTTCGGAACATTTGAATTGCGTCAAGAGAAATATTTGAATCTTCCGGTCTGCCGGGTCCGGGAGAAATAATAATTTTGTCGGGATTCATTTCCTCAATTTCTTGTCCGGTAATTTCATCATTCCTTTTCACCAGAATATTTTTCACGAATCTTCCTACAAGCTGCACAAGGTTGTAGGTGAACGAATCGTAATTATCAATTACTAATATTTTCATCAATCACCTCTGCATATTGTAATGCGTTAAGCAATACTGCGGCTTTGTTTTTAATTTCTTTTGTTTCAAGTTCGGGAGTGCTGTCTGCAACAACTCCGGCGCCTGCCTGCCAATACAATGTTTTTCCTTTTGCAAATAAGGTTCTAATTGCGATGCACATATCGAGGTTGCCGGAAAAATCAAAATACCCGACTGCACCTGCGTATACATTTCTGCGAAGTTGTTCGTATTTGTAGATCAATTGCATTGCACGGATTTTTGGCGCACCGGCAACGGTTCCCGCCGGAAAACAAGCTTGCAAAGCATCGATTGCTTCTTTGCCTTCCGCAAGTTCTCCTTCAACTTTTGATACGATATGCATTACATGCGAGTAACGCTGTATCTTCATCAACTCGGAAACTTTAACGGAATCATATTTGCAGACTCTTCCCAAATCATTTCGTCCGAGATCAACCAGCATTGTGTGTTCCGCCAACTCTTTCGGATCGTTCAATAGATTTTCTTCGAGACGTTTATCTTCATCAGCAGTTTTTCCTCTTCCACGCGTTCCGGCGATAGGGAGGAGTTGCGCTTTTCTGTTTTTTACTTTTAATAAATCTTCGGGCGAAGTTCCAATGACGGTAAAATCATTTTCAAATTCAAGGTGATACATGTAAGGCGAAGGATTGATAATGCGGAGCGCGCGATAAACATTAAAGAGATCGCCGGTGTAAGTTGTTGAAAATCTTTTTGATAAAACGATTTGAAAAATATCTCCTTCAACAATATTCTGCTTGCCGGCTTCAACCATTTTGAAAAATTCTTCGTTTGAAAAATTTGCCGAATATTCTTTCGCAAAAGAAAAATCGGACGAAAACTCAAGCGGCTTTTTTAATTCCGCACGGAGTTTTGCTAGTTCATCTTTCCCGGATTGAAAAGCTTCTTCAATTGATGGATAGGCAGTTACATCCACATTAGAAATTAAAATGATCTGATGTTTATAATGATCGAATGCAAGGATAGTTTTGTAGATGCCAAAGATCGAATCGGAATTCTCAAATCCGTTCTCATGATGCGGAACAACTTTTTCAATTAACGAAATAGTTTCGTAACCAAGAAAGCCTACAATTCCTCCGGTAAAATCGGGAAGTTCGTCAATTTTCGGGTGGTGATATTTTTTTAATTCCGCTTTGATATACGCGAAGATGTTTTTATTAAATGATTTTTCTCCGCTTGAACTTTTTTCCGAAAGCGTAAGATGGTTGTTGAAAAATATCTTCTCCGGATTTTTGCCAATGAAAGAATATCGCGCAAGATTGAGCGAGCCTTCAACTGATTCCAGTAAAAAACTTTGCTTACCGTTTTCGCGGATCTTCAAATAAGCGAGAACGGGAGTCAAGAGATCCGCGGTAATAATTTCGTATACGGGAATCAGATTGAATTCTACTGCCAATTTGGAAAATTTTTCTATTGTCATTTGATTATATCAGTTATTTACTATTCAAAATAAAACTAGTTCAAGCACATCGTCTATAAAACTTCATCCATCAACCATGCGGTTTACCGCACCAGGAACTACTAAAAACAAAAAACCCTTCCCAGTTGGTTCTGAGAAGGGCTTTTAAAAATTTTATTATTTCTCAAAAATCACTGGGAGGTACAACCGAGCGTACGAAACCACCAACCAAAATAGCTATTGGTCGAGAAATTTGAGCGGTAATATGTTCCGGTGATGTTTTTCATAATTTTGGTTGTAAAACTAAGGGAAGAAAAGGTGAATGTCAAGCAAAAGCTAAAAAAATAGTCTTGGAACCGTGTAACATTTTCATTTTTTAGATATTTATTCATACTTTCTCTATCAAATTTTTGTTGACCAATTTCTGACCTAAAAAATCAATTTAAACAATGAGTATTCGCGGTATTCCGTTTATGAGAAATTTATTGTAGCACAAACCATTTATGGTTTGCGTCATTATATAAGCAAAATCCCCAGGGTTGTTAAACTCTGGGGATTCGTTTATTAGTAATACCTGCTACAGATTCTCTTTTGTCTATTTCAAGAGAACTAATTTTTTTGTCGCAAGAAAATTATCTGTTTGTAAAGTGTAGAAGTAAACTCCTGAAGTTAATTTGGTTGCATCAAAAGTAACTTCATAATTTCCTCCGGCTCTTTCGTCTTGCACCAGAGTTTGCACTTCCTTTCCCAAAACATCAAATACTTTTAAGGTAACAAAGCTTTTCTTTGGGAGAGAAAATTTTATTGTCGTTGACGGATTAAACGGATTCGGGTAATTTTGATCGAGTGCATAGGAAGATGGTGTAAGTTCAATTACTTTTTCCACACCCGTAGCATTATCACTTACATAAGCGCGAATCAAATTCAAGAAGATAAACCCGGGATTACCGCTATCTGAGTAATATACCCATTTGCCTGTGGCTTTTTGATAGAAGAATGAATGATATGATGCCGTTGATTCATAATCAGTGATCATTACTCTATTAGTCGCTGGGTAAGTTCCTTCTACAAGGAACGAAACAACGAACGGACTGCCCGCATCAATATTATTTGAACGTACATCTAACGTTACCCAATTCGGCCAGGGGATTGGATATGGAGATGACGGTTTTGTAGAAATTGTTGAAGTAACTGTAATAGGAGCGGCTAATATTTTGCCTCCAAGAGAACCTCCTGAAGTAGCTGCTCCATAAATACCTCCGTATACCGAACCTGCTTGCCTGAGGGCGACACTAATGGAGTCAAGCTTGCACCCTGCAACACCATCGAATACAACAGCAACACTATCTCCTGGTGCTAAGGTTAATATCCCTGCTGGTTCCTGAGTATCATAAGCTATTTCAATTGGTTTATTTTCATAAGTACCTGTAGAAGTATACGAGAAGGCGAATGGTCCCTGCGAACTTGCATCTTGATTATCGTGATAAACCATGAACGAAACGTTATTGTAGGTAGTTCCAAAATCCGGTACGGAATAATCTGTTCCCGGTGTAACATCTTCTACTGCTTTACTGCTCGCCCCGGTTTTAATTGCTTTAATTTTTATATCTGCAGAACCGGATGTATTAAAGTTGATAGAAAGATTTGTGCCGGCTATGAAGCTGATATATTTAGCTCCCAATGTATAAACGGCATCACTCGCATTTGTAACGTTAGGGTTATTAATTGTCTTAGGAGTTACTTTAATAATGTTAGAATAATTGTAGCCCCATTTTGTTAGCCCCGGCGCAACTGATTGATCGTTTAGATAATTTGCTACCCACCAGTTTCCAAGTACGGTTTTAAAGTCAGTAGCCGGAGAAAGACTTTGTAGGCAATTGTTAACGCCGGTAATGCCACTAACTTTATTGGCTAAATAATTTTTAAAAATTGAAGTTCCGTACTGTTCGTAAAGATAGAGACCAAATTTTGCTCCTCGCGAATAATCATTCAGAACAAGTGTGTTATCGTCGCTTCTCCAATCCAACAAATAATGGTTGGTTTCATTATTGTAATAAGACTGAGAGAAAAGAGAATACCCGCAAATTACTTCAGCAGCTAAAGACCAAGATTCATTAAAGAAGGTTTCATCATTAGGGAGGTAATTAAAATGAATCATGTGTTGAAATTCGTGAGCTGTAGTTGACATCCCTTCTTGTAATCCACCGGCGCTCAGCAAATCTGCTGGGTTAGCATCCAAATAATAAATCTCAGCTTTGTTGCTATAAGCATAGGTTAATGATTCATTGATACTATGGAAATACCCTGCTACGTAACCACCACTACCGGTATAACCATCTCGAATATTTAATATAAAAATAATAATTTTTGCATCTCCATCAACATTGGGGACTTTTCCAAAAGCGTCAACATCAGTTTGGTAAATTCCTTTACTTGCATTTGCAGGAGTTACACTATCGAACGCATTCATTACGCTGTCAACAACAGTTTGATTTACTCTAGTATTCCATAAGGAGTCTTCCACAAATACATAGCAATTGGTTCCCACTGCACGGCACGTTGAGGACGTTGAATAGAATGCATTACTCGTTAAATCAGAAGCAAACCAATTTTTTGTGCTTCCGACAGTAAAATTCCATCCGGTTGTTTTATGCAAAACAGCGTGTTGCAATTCTTCGCCAATTTTCTTTTCATCAATACCATTAACTTTATTAAATTTTTCAAGATAGGGTCTAACATCAACCGGGTAACTTTCTAGATCGGAAGATTTTTCTTGCTGCTCTTTTTGTATCAACGCTCTTTCTTGAGAAAAGGATAAAGTCGTTGCGAGGAAAAGAAAAGCTAAAAACAGTTTAAGTGGTCTCATATAAAAACTCCATTAGATTTATTTAGTTTCTTGATGTAAAGGATGTACTTTTTCAACAGCGATTGTTGTTTCTCCTTCTTGTTTCCGGAGATCGCTATAGGTAATGTAATAGTAAGTTCCCTGCTCTTTCCAGAGTTGTGCCTTTAGTTCATCGCTTACTTGTAGTAGAAAAATTTGATTATCATCTGTTCTTAATGCAAGCTTAGTAAATGGTTCATTGCCGACAACAGTTATAAAACCTTTCAGGAAATTGACGTCTCCGGTCTTTTTTTCCAAATTACAACTGCATGAGGCTATAAAAACAGTCAAAACGATGATAAGAAAAAATTGCGTTACAGGATAACGAGCTATTTTCATTATTACATATTCCTCTTTAAGTCAAGTTGAAATTAATTAAATAGTAGATTCATTGCAAAAAAAATTAGTGTTGTGAATTAAAATTGTGTGCCGGGTCAATTCAAAATTCTTCAAAAAAAATAAAAAAGCGAAGTGAACTATGCATTTCAACTTCGCTTTTTTCAAAGGAGAGTAATTTATTTTGCGCCGAGTGTAACCGTAACCGTTAGTATTTCATTATTTCTTTTAACCCGGACTTCAACAACATCACCGGGAACATGGTCTTGCAAAGCGTACACGTAGTCATAGATATTTTCAATTTTTTTATCGCCAAATTGAAGCATAATATCATTTGCTTTTAATCCGGCTTTTTCTGCCGGACTTCCTGGGCTTACTCCCGACAACTTAAAGCCTTCGCTGTTGCTTGAATAATCGGGGACTGTTCCCACATAAACTTTCCAGCCGCCTGAGCTTTGTTCTTTGCGGGGAACGTTGATGTAATCCGGTTTTTCCGGTTGATCATCTAATGCATTTGCAACGTTGAAGACATACTTCGCTATTTTTTCTTCACCGGTTGAGTTAATCAAATCAGCATCATCGGTTGGGCGGTGATAATCTGCATGAACTCCCGTAAAGAAGAAGAGAACAGGAATTGCTTTTCCGTAAAAAGAAGATTGATCGCTAGGACCGAAGCCTTCATCGTTGAACGCTAATTTAAATGAATCAACATTGTATTTGTTAAGCAACTCTTTAAACTTTGATGAAGTCCCTGTTCCATAAACGGTAAGTGCATTCTCCGGGTTTAATCTTCCGATCATATCAAGGTTGAGCATTGTAACCATTTTTTCTACCGGAACAGGAGGATTATTTACAAAGTAATTTGAACCAAGTAACCCCAGTTCTTCACCGGAAAATGTTACAAAAATAATACTCCTCTTTAGCTGACCTTTAATGGATGCAAATTTTTCCGCTAACTCAAGTACTCCCGATGTGCCGGAAGCATTATCATCTGCACCATTGTGTATCTGTTCATCTTTTCCTTTATAGAGAGACCCGTCTCCTCCCATTCCCAAATGATCAAAGTGGGCACCGATGACGAGATATTCATCTTTTAATTTAGGATCATTGCCTTCTAGGTAGCCGCAGACGTTAACGGTTTTGGATTCAACTTCTTTTATTTCTGTTTCAATTTGCGCGGAAGATTTTTTGAACTCAAATGAAGCAGGCTTTGTGCTGTCTTTCATCATCTTTTGTTGTTGTTCAAAATTTAAATTTTCAGCGTCAAAAAGTTTATCAATAAAATTTCTTTTGGCGTGAACAACGGAGAATTCTTTTACTCCCCCGGCTCTATCATATTTAAATTGTATTAGATCATCCGGGGAGTCTTTCGGCAAAGGAGCATTAACGAAAATAATACCGGTCGCTCCTTTTTCTTTTGCTACAGCAGCTTTCGATCGCAGACTTGAGAACTTATCAAATTGAGAGTGGGGATTATCGTACTCGGGATTACTTCTCATCACGATAACAATTTTCCCTTTTACATCAAGGTCCTTGTAATCATCATAATTTAATTTCGGGGCCGAAATGCCGTATCCTGCAAAAACCAATTTGGTATTGCTTTTACTAGTTCCGGAAAAGGGAGCCGAGATAAAATCTTCTCCATATTTCAATTTGATTTCCGTTCCATCGACATTAAAGGAAAGAACATTGTTTTGGGAAGCTTTCACATCTGAGATGAAAGAGTATTCTTGTAAAAAAGAATTTTTAAAAAGTGGTCTTAATCCGAATAACTTGAACTCATCTTTTATATAATTAGCGGCTTCAAAAATTTCTTTGCTCCCACTTGCCCTTCCCCTCATGGCATCAGAAGCAAGATAGGAAATGTGACCGATAATTTCTTTTGCCGTAATCTCGCTTTCGTGTTCTTTAACCTGAGCAGAAAGAAAACTGCATGCGAAGAAAACTAGTAAGATGGAAAGATTTTTTTTCATTTCAGTGATCCTTTTAGTTTATTTAATCCAATCAGCTATAAAAATATTTGTATCACCTTCTTTTTTGCCTTGCCGGTTTGAAGCAAAGATTAAATGTTTTCCGTCTCTAGTAAACATCGGAAAACCGTCGAACGACTCATTAAACGTTATTTGTTCTAAGCCGGATCCGTCAACATTAATCATAAACAAATCAAAATTTCTTCCGGTTTTACTTCCCGTGTTGGAGGAAAAAATAATTTTTTGTCCATCCGGGAAAAAGAAAGGGGCGAAACTCGCTTTGTTTAGATGCGTAAGTTGTTTCATGTTCTTTCCGTCAGAATCCATTGTAAAAATTTCTAACGCAGTCGGGCGGACGTAACCATTTTTAACCAGGTCGTTGTAGTCTGCAAAATCTTGTTCGGTTTTCGGACGGCTCGCGCGAAAAACGATTTTTGAACCATCTTGCGAGAAGAAAGCGCCGCCGTCGTAACCTTTTTCAAACGTTAGTCTCGTTTGGTTAGAACCGTCAAGGTTCATTGTATAAAGCTCTGGATCACCGTCTCGTGTTGACGTGAAAATTATTTTATCTCCTTTCGGAGAAACAGTTGCTTCGGCATCATATCCATATGCGGAAGTCAATCTTTTAATATTTGATCCATCGGCTTTTGCCAAAAAAATATCGAACGATTCATACAACTTCCAAACATATCCTTTTGATCTATCCGGTGGCGGCGGACAATCGGCATCTGCAAGATGGGTTGAGGCGTAAAGAATTAAGGAGTCACCCGGGAGAAAATAAGAGCATGTTGTTTTTCCTTTTCCTGTTGAGACAAGTTTTTTATCACTTCCGTCAATATTCATGGTAAAAATTTGATCGCATTGAAGAGTTCCGTGAGTGGTTTGGTAGATTAATTTTTTTTCATCAAAGGAAAGGTAGGCTTCTGCATTTTCGCCTTCAGGTGTGAGCATTCGAATATTTTTCAGATGTTTTTCTTCAGGGAACCGGAGAGAATCTGAATTTTGGCAAAGGAGAGTTCCGGTCAAAAACAAAAGAAGAAAGTATTTCATATAACTCCAAACTGATAGTAAAAACTTTTTTAAAGATAAGAATAGTTTGTGAAAAAGCAGAAGAAATTTACTCCGGAATATGGACGAGTACATAATCCTTTGCAGATTTCCCGATTGACTTTGCTTCATCCATCGTCATATGCATATCATCCGGGGTTTCCTCTTCATGCCCTGCTTCAAGAATTGCGAGATCGGCTCCTCTTGCTGCCTTGACCAGTGAATCGCAATAACCGGTATCTCCTCCGTAACAAATAGTTTTTCCATTATACGTAAAATGAAAACCTAACGCTGGAACAATTCTTTTTTCATTTTTATTTGGAAGATACTCTTTGTGAATGACGGCAAACGGTTTAACGGAAACATTTTTTACGGAGAATTTTTTCGCTTCACTGATGCTCTTCAATTCAATTTTGTAGGGGAGATTATTGGCATAAACTTTAGTGAACGCATGATGAATACTTTCTATTTCAACACAACCTGCGGGAAAGTAGATTTTGAGAGGAGAAGTTTTGTTCATCACCCGAAGATAGGTGAGCAAAGACCAAACACCGCCAAGGTGGTCATGGTGTCCGTGAGTGACAAAAATATGGGAAATATTTATCAAGCTTTCCACACCAAGTTCTTTGTTTAGATCGCGTAAAATTCCATCTCCCGGATCAATCACAAAATGGTTTTTCCCTGCAGTAAGCAAAATTCCGGTTGCGATGTTTGGGATGGAGCAAAAGATTTTAATTGAAAAATCTTTTTTCTTCCATACGATAGGAAATTTTGGCGCTGTTCTTTTGGGTTCGTCTTTTATCATAAAAAATTAAATAATAATTTGTGCAACAATTCCACCGATTAAAAATGCAAAGATCCAAGCGCTAAACCAGATGATCAATCCTTCTTTTATCCCCCGCTCTTTAATCATGATGATAAAGGCGGCGATGCAAGGAACGAACAGAGTAATGGTTATAAGTGCAACCGTTATCTGCATCGGCATTAAATGTAAACTAAATAATCCAGCCGCTCCGAAATCTCTTCGCACAACACCCATAACAAAGGCAGTTGCTGCTTCTTTTGGAAGTTTTAGCCAATGTACGGTAATCGGTGCTAAAAGATCTTGAAAAATTTTCAGCATCCCGGTAATATCTAACAATCCAACAGCCAAAGCTCCAACAAAAAACCAGACCGACGCTTCTTTCATAAAACCATAGGTTCTAAAAAAAGTTTTTTTGAAGGCGTTGTCTAATTTTGGGAGACGCATAATGGGCAAATCAATTAAAAGCGGGGTTGATTCTCCCGGCAAGAATTTGTTAAGAGTTGTAGAAATAATAACGAGTGTTGAGAAAATAACAAAAACATAAATGAAAATTGGAAGGAACCCGGCTCCGCTTAACAATACCGCAATTACGGCAAGTTGCGCCGAGCAAGGAATGACGTACATCAGAATAGCTGTGGCAATTGTTTTTTCTCTTTCGCTTCCGAGCAGCCGGGTAGTAATCGCCGCCATAGTTACACACCCGAACCCAAGCATTATCGGAATGACCGCTCTTCCATTCAATCCAATTTTGTTCATCAACCTATCAAGCATTGTCGCAAGGCGCGGAAGATATCCACTATCTTCCATTAACGCCATTGCAAAATAAAATGCAGCAACAAGCGGAAGAAGAAGAAAGAGTAAATAGGTGATCGTCATGGTGATTATTCCGAACTCACCAAATAATAGTTTTGCAATTGGATTAGAAAACTTGAAATCTACGACCGCATTCATATCTCTCGAAGTATGAATAAATTCTTGTTTTAATTTGGGATTTTCATTCAAATTTTCTTTGAATGAAAAAACTTTTGTGTTTTTAGATGAATCCGGTTCGTCTAATAATTTAACTGTGATATCAGAAGGAGTATAATTGGCCACATACGATTTCAAATAATACTCAAAATATTTTTTACCAAGCGTTTGTTCTGTAAAGTTGACTACACGCTGGGAGACAAAATCGCCGATAAAGAAATAGAGAATGGTGAGCATCACCAGTAAAATTGGGATTCCCGTTATTGGATTTAGTGAGTATTTTCCTAATGCGTTAAAGAAAAGTCCTTTGGAAGAATCCTCACGCTCAACCGTCGAGACAATTTCGTTTACACGATTTCTTCTTTCTATATAAATAAATTCTCTTTGATCTCCCGAGCCGCAAGGGATATCATGTTTGGCTGCTACGAACTCATCTCCTTCAGTAATTAATAACGCTTCCGCCTGCGAGCCGATTCGATTTAGTGTTTCATGCAAAATGTGATGTAACCCATCTATTTGGATCCCAACTTTAGCATTTGCAATAGCTTCGTCAAGTTTTTCAAAACCAATTTTTCTTACTGCGGAAGTTTCATATACCGGAACCCCCAGCAGTTCGGCAAGTTTTCCAGCGTCAACTTTTATTTTTCTCTTTTTTAACTCATCACTAAAATTGAGAAAAACGGAAATCTTCTTCCCCATATCAATCAACTGAAGAGTTAGAAATAAATCTCGCTCCAGGTGAAGCGAGTTAATAACATTAATAATAACGTCGGCTTCCAGAATAATGTCACGTGCTACTTTTTCTTCGTCATTAAAAGAGGAAACACCATAAACGCCCGGAGTATCATACACTTCGGAATTTTTATAAAATCCTTTTGTAATTGAAACAGTTGTACCGGGGAAATTTGAAACGTCAACATACGTTCCGCTTAGATAATTAAAGAAGAGCGATTTTCCAACGTTTGGATTTCCTGCAAGAACTATTTTTTGTATCCCACTTCCGGTTCCTTCGTTTAAAATATTTTCCGGATGAAGGTGGTGCTCTTTGTGTGCGATAATGTCTTTCAAAATTCTCCTAAATGATTTTTATACGTACAGAAATTAATTTTGCAAGTTCGAAACCAATTGCAATTTCTTGGCGGTTCTTTTGAACGATAATTGTTCCTCCCGGCAACCGTTCGAGGCAAAAAATAGTATCGCCTTCCGATAATCCTAGGCGGATAAGTTGCACTTTAATAATTCCAGAAGGGAGTTTCTCAATTGTAAAGTAAGTTCCTTTTTTAATTTTGTCTAACGTTTTACTTCCCATGATAATATTTACAGTTCTTTCCTTTTTTGCATCGGGCAAAAATATTAAATGAATAGCTTGAAGGAAGAAAATCTAAATCCTGGCAAACTTGTTGCTCAATTTTATCTAGACCTTTGGAAGTAAATTCAAGAATTCTTCCGCAGTCAATGCAAATGAGGTGATCGTGCATCTGTTTTTTAAAATTGCTCTCAAATCGTCTCATATTATCGCCGAAGTTGCGGGCGGAAAGAAGTTCGCATTGTGCCAGTAAATCAAGGGTATTGTAGACTGTAGCACGTGAGATTCTGGAATTTTTCTTTTTCATTTCGATGAAAAGCTCATCTGCAGAAAAATGTCCGTTATATTCCAGAGCCGCATCGAGTATTTCGAAACGCTCGGGAGTTATCCGATTATTTCCGTTTTTTAGATATTCTCTAAAAATGTCGGCTGCATTTTGTTTCGCCAAAGTTCATTTCCATATTATTTAGATTTAATCTACATAAAAATAGAGGAATATTTTTTTAGAAACAAGAAGAATAGAAATAGTTTAAAAAATATTTTTGGAAGCGAAGGAATTGAAATTAGAATGCAAGTTCGAGTTGTAAATGTAAGTTGTTATCCACATTTGTAAAAATTTCCGAATTGCCGCTGCTTAAAGATTTCTCCTTTGGTTTTGTCGTTTCCGAATATTTAAATGAAAGACTTAACCGGTTTAGAATTTTAATTTTCATAAGAAGGTACCATCGAAATCCTTCCCCATACATTGCCAAGTTAGACATTACTCCGGGAAGATCGTTTTCAAACTCATAAATAGCTGAGCTGAAGGAATCGGTTTTGAAGAAAATGATTCTTCCGTATAGTGAAATATTTTTGTCTGTTTTGTATTTCACATCCTGGAAAAAAAGCCAACCTTTTTCATGCAATGTGTTTTTATCAAGATCATAAGAATTATATTCAACTCTGCTTTTTAATTGAAGAGCCGCAGAGACTGAAAACACAGCCTCAAAACGGGATTGCTGGCGGTATCGCTCCGAAAATTCTTTTATTTCCTGCCCAGACAAGACAACATCCTTCTTTTCATTTTTATAACGGAAGTTCATTTCTATCTTTTCAGTTATTCGAGAATTAAAGTTGAATAGCACTTCATTTCCTTTTGATGAAAGGGGCGTTGAGTTTGTTGCCGCCGGGAACATGAACTGGTCATAGTAAAAACTAATTTTACCCAGCGCGGTGGATAAAAGAATTCCGTTATACAACCCGATTTCATTTTGTAGATCATATGGATTTTCAGCGAATGCCCGTCCGTGGAGCGAGTAATAATTCCTTGGATAACTTCTGATCGAAAAAATGTAACTGAAATTTTGCGAAAAAGTTTTCTGCAACGAATGAAGGTGAGCGACGGAAATTCCGTTGTAAGAAAATTCTCCGGAAGCGATAAATGAACTTTGTATGTAAGAATAAGCAATAGAAGAATGTGAAAAGGTTTTTCCTTTGGGAGAAACCCTGCTTGTTGAAGCTTCAATCGGGAGGGAATAGGTTGAAGAATAAAAAAGTCCGCTTACCTGGAGTGATTTTAAAATAGCATAATCAATTCTTCCGCCGAGAAATTGCTCTCTGGCGGTATTCTTTTTTTTATATTCAGTTTCCGTTCGATGGTAACCGTCAATCGGTATCGAAGAAATTATATTTCTTATAGAATCAATACTCGCATCAAAATAATTGTTTGAAGCGTAGAGAGAAAAACAAAGTGGAGCCAGATCATACTGTATGGCCGCCCCACGGAAGAAATTGTTTTCATCAGTACTCTTGTATGGGATAATGTTTCTATCTCGTTGCTGGGTAACAAAACCAATATCAGCAGACTTAGACGAGGCGTATGGAGACCAAAGAGCAAGCCCGTGTCCGAATTGTACAATATAATCTCCAACAATGACAGAAGTAAAATCTCCAAGTTTTTTTGCGGAAAGAGAAAAGGAAGTAAAATCGGTCATACTTTTTTCTCCGGCATCTTTTTCTGTGAGGAAAGAAAGTTGATATGTTTTTTCAAATTCAAAAATGCCCCGGTTATAAAATTTTATTTTGTTCCCTTGGTATTTATTTTCAAGGAATCCGGCACGGGGTTGTAGATCGCCGATGATGCGGCTACGGTATTCAAAATTAAAATTATGCAAAAAGGAAACAGATGGAATGTTTTGTCGTTCCTCTTCGAATGATGATTGTTCAACAAAAACAAACGGAAGAAGTTTCTTTACTATATCGGAATTAAGATTTTCCACTGAAAATAATTCGGATGTAGAAATGAACTTTCCAAACTTTTTTCTGTGTTCAATAATTAAGGTCGCGTCGGGCAATTCCAATACAGGTATTTGCAGCAAGTCATTTAAAGTGCAGGTATTTAGGTTAATCGGATTCCGGGTAAGATTTTCAAATTCATCGTAAAGAAAATTGTCTTCAGATTCATCTGTTGTTTCTTCGAGAATATTTTCTAACGATTCTTCAATATCGGTTGCTGATGTATCCGTTTGAGCTTCGGTAAAGGTTAAACTAAACGAAAGCAATACAATAGAAGTAAAAAGTCTTTTCATTTCTATCAAAAGCCCAAATACTTCCTAATTTTATCAGCCCGGTTTTCAAGCGTTTCCAATCCAAGCAAAACGGAAAACTGATGAGTCAAACCAAGTTCTTGATGTGTGAAAATTGCGTAATCAATTTCAAATTGGGAGTAACAAATGGCGAATCCGGCGCTATATTTTGTCGGTTCGTTTGCAAAGCCGCTTCTAATGGAAAAATATTCATTCAAGTCGTAGTTGATTCCGCATTGAATTGCCGTATTGAAACCGATTTCATTCTCCAAGGCAAAATTTATACTTACATTTTGCAGAACATCATAACTTAAACCGGATCTATAAATTGTCGGAATTTGGTTTTTCTCTTTTCCCCAAGAGGCTTTGTTCAGATTATCAGCTGCAAACGCGAACCGGAAATCCGATGAGATGTAATAAAGCGCGCCAAGCGAAAAAGTAATTGCATTATCCTCGCCGTAGTTTTTAATTGAAAGATGATTTAAAGAAAGCGAAGCGCCGTAAAAGAAATTATTAGTGTATCTGTTGGCATAAGCAATAACCAATTTATTTTCCTTGTATAATTCAAAACCGTAAGTGGATAAACCAAGTCCGAACGAACCATATTCTGTGGGAATGAAGGCGGCAAAAAAAGCATTAGAAAGTTCTTTCACACCAAACGGAGACGGGGAATAAAAGATCCCGCCTTCAATCCAATTCATTTGTGCAAGACCGGAGGGATTTGTAAAAAGAGAAAATGGATCGTTGCTTAAAGCAATATCGGCATTGGCAAGTGAAATAGATTTAGCCCCGGGATTTTGCTGCCCGGAAATTTCTATAAAGCAAAAAAGGAAAAGAGATAAGATTTTAATTCGTCTCATAAAACTTTCTTTACTTTCGTTATGGTTCAAAATTAAACAATTTCATTAGGAAAGAAAAGCATTTAGTTTTACATGAGCCGAAATTGGAGTTTGGAACTATACTCAAACGATGAAATAAATTTTGCTTGACAGATAACGGAATTCTATTTATATTTGAATCATCATTCAATAAAAATTAGTTATGAGAACGAAAGAAGGCACTAAAGAACTGGATATTTTGGAAGCAGCGATTAAAGTTTTTGCAGAACAAGGTTATCATCGCGCGAAAATTTCTAAAATTGCTGAACTCGCTGGAGTTGCTGCCGGGAGTGTTTATGTTTACTTTCAGAACAAGGAAGACATTCTTCTTAAGATTTTCGATTCTCTTTGGAGAACTCTTTATGTGGAATTGAAAAAGCTCTCCGAAAATAAAACGCTTTCGCCACAAGAACAAATTGATTCCATGATTGATCTTGTTTTTGATACATTCACTGAAAATCCCGCATTGGCATTGGTGTTTGTCAACGAGCAACATCATCTTGTACAAAAAAATGAAGAGGGATTTACTAACTACTATGAAAGTTTTCTTGGTGTTGGGGAAGAAGTGTTTAAGAAAGGAATTGAACAGAATGTATTTAGTGAGAACATAGACATTAAAATATTTCGCTATTACATCCTTGGCGCCTTAAGAAATCTGCTTCGTCAATGGGCTCAAGATCCCAAGATATTCCCATTAAATAAAATTCGTCAAAACATTAAATTTTTAACAAAGCACGGGATCAAAAAATAATTTTTTTGCCCTATTATTGAATTATGATTCATAATACAGTTTATAAAAGCTTAGCAACCGACATGATCACATATTTTAATGCTACCGGATTTAACTTAAATTTTTTAATTCCGGTGAGCTTTGATTAAACGCAATGAAGAAATCCTTATGCAATTATACTTTTAACAAGCTTGATGCTAGTTGCCTCAGGCGCAACATTTATTAGAATGAAAAAGGTACTACAAACTAATCACAATCATATTTCACATATAGAGGTTAACATGAAAAACAAAATGGTTTACTCACTTGCATTAATGTTCGTTCTAACATCGGGCGTAATTGCTCAGAATCGATTCTCGGTCGGCATCATCGGCACACGGTTCGGAAATTCAGGTAATGATTATAAATTAACGGAAATTAAAAATCCGATTGGTTCCGGATTGTTTGTTTCGTACGCCCCCTCCAATGAATTGTCGCTGGCGTTTACCGGAGAATATTTCAAAGACGATATGGAAAACAATTTAGGGAAAGAGAGAGACGTACGCGGACATCTTTCAGCGTTCTTTACGCCATTCTCATGGGAGTCATTGCGTCCGTATCTCTCAGCCGGAATTATTTATACAAATAGAAAATACGACTACTCACTCAATAACATCAACAAAACCGATGACGTTTTTAACGAAAGATTTGCAGTTGGAGTGGACTATCGTCTGATTCAAAATCTTTCCGTTAATATTGATCTTGGTATTTATAACGACGGGATGAACATCGTTGGATGGAGCAATAGTATCGGGTTGAGATACGGAATAAGCGGTCTATAACCATTTCTCGAAAGAGCAAAATAGACAACTCACTAAGATGGCGGCCGGATATGTTCCGGCTGCTGTTATCCGAAGTAATGTTAGTTATAATTAAGAACCATTCAGCTGGTCTTGATCTTAACAACTACCATGATTTTGATATTATTCAAACACTCGCTCATTTTGAATGTCTTATTCTTATCAATTGATGAATGCGTTCTGCCAGCGCTTTAAATTTTGGTAGGGCTAACTCCTCTGTGAGAGGAAGAAAGCAGGCTATAATATACCGTACATCCCCGTCATCTACTATCCCGACGTCATGTGTCCAGAAGGAGTACCAACCGGTCTTATGGTAGAACATCGTATTGGGTGGTAGCCCCGTAAAATATTTTGTGTTGTCCAATTGACGTCCTAAGAACGATTTCATTTGTTCGCTAACCCATGAATTTACCAATTGGTTTTTATCGATGCGGTACATGAAATCGGCTGCATGCAATGCGCAAGTTTCCGTACCGCGAATTTTCTCGTATCCGGGATCTTCAAATTTACGGCTCAAATATTTTCTGGTAACTTCACTTCCATTCCAATTGTTTTTGAGAAGTAAAGCGTTTATGTTTTCTCTTTTCGCAAGATCTATAAGACAGTTTGCCGCGGAATTATCACTTCGCGTGATCATCAAATCTAATAAATAATTTACGGAAACCGTATCTCCACCGTGTAAAAGCGGTCGCGGATCGGACTTGATCTCCTTTGATCTATCAACGTCATTCGGTGATCGCACTATTAACATACTGTCTAAAGAATATTGTCCTTGCGAGATTTGATGTAAAACTTCTGCTGCAACGTACATCTTATAGACTGATGCGGGATAAATGAAATTATCAAAATGCACTCCGGCAAATACCGGTTCTTTTGCGTACAAATCTATAACTGCCAGCGATATTTGTTCCGTTCCATCATCACCAACATCAAAATTTTTATCAAGTTCAAGATCAGTAACGATAGTCTCTACAGCTTTAGTGAATTCGGGGTCTGATTTATAGTATGAAGGAATTTGAACGCTCTGCGAAAACAGAACATTGCAAAAAAACAAGAAGGTTAGAAAAATCATTTTCATATTTATCCTCTAAACGATAAGTTATTTACGCTGCTACAGCAAATATATTTGAAACTGTTAAAACAGTTTCAAATCCAATCATTCTTCAGTAGCACCGGGATTAATCCCGGTGTTACTTTGTATTTATGTTTATTATAACTTACCTAGTCTCTAAATTTGGAAAACGTCCCGGTGTATAGGGTGCGCCGTTCTCTTTAAGAATTTTTTCGATCGCTTCAACCTCAGTACCCGTTGCGGTTAACAATTTAAGAATTTCGCCAAAACTATTTGCAGCAACTTCATACGATTTTATAAAAGTTGTTGTCGGTGCTGATGTTGTACTCCATAATGAAGAGGTTATTAGTTCAACCCTTTCTCTTAGCGCAGTTGGAGTTCCGCCTTCATACTTACTGCGGAGATTATCTCCGGTAAATTTTTTATTCAATTCATCAAGTTTTAATCCTACTTCTAAAATTTTATTATAAGTATCCGAAGGAACTTTGGGAGCTTCAAACACTGCCTTCTTAAAGTAGGTAATTTTGTTTACAAGTTCATTTCTGTAAGCATCGGCTCCGGTAATTACTCTTGTTAATTCGGCAACTTTTTTATTAAAACTATCGAGTGCGGATTTATCATTCGCACTTAATGTATTTAAGTTGAGCGGAACGCAAGTAAATTCTTGAGCAGGACAAAGTTCTGTAAAAACGCCATCTTCAAATTTTGAAAGCGAAACTTTATATTTCCCTGGAACTGCCATGTAGCCTTTTTCAGGTTCATTCCACGGAATAGAATTATCAAACGGAACTGTTGAGATTGGAGAAAATGTATCGTAACGGAAATCCCAGATTAATTTGTTCAATCCTTTTGTTATTCCGGTTTTAAGTTTTCTAACAATATTTCCTTGTTCATCGGAGATACTGAAAAGTAAGAAGGCTTCCGGTTGTTCACTTTCTTTTTTCAATTCTTCGTAGGAAGGGAATGCAACATCCTCACCTTTTTTCTGTCTTTCTTTTTCGAGTTCTCTTCTTTTATCTTTTAACGATTTCACTTCGTCCTTGATAAAATAATTAATGACAGCGCCAACTTCGGGATTTGGAGTTGCAAAGAAACTCGCCCCCATCGATCCAATCCCTTCATATCCAAACGGAGTTGCCGGTATAAACATTTGGGCATCTTTAACCGGGAAGATGAAAGCGTCTTTTGCTAAAGTTTCTTTCGACATATCCCGGAGTGGAGAATAATTATCAAGGATGTAAATACCTCTGCCAAACGTTGCGACGACGAGATCATTCTCTCTTTGTTGGATATTTAAATTCATTACTTGAATAGTCGGTAAACCATTTTTTAGTTGTATCCATTCTTTGCCGCCGTTGTTGCTGAAGAAAAGACCGAATTGCGTTCCGGCAAATAAAAGATTTTTGTCAACATGATCTTCTGCGATAGTATAGGTAGATCCCATTTCAGGAAGATTTGCGTTAATGGATTTCCAGGTTTTTCCACCGTCTTCGGTTTTATATAGATACGGTCTATAATCGCCATCATGAAAATTATGGCAGGCGGCATAAGCAACAAGTTTATTAAAATTAGAAGCGATGATCTGATGTACACGCGCATATTGGGGTAATCCATCAACTGATGAAGCTTTCATCCAGGTTTTTCCACCATCATTCGAGTAATGGATTAATCCGTCTCCCGAACCAACAAACAAAATATTTTCATCAAGAGGCGATTCTGCAATAGTAACGATCTGAGCCATTGAGCTTTTACTCACCATCTCATCCATACTCCAGCTTTTTCCCATCAGCTTCTGGAAATTTGCAGGATACCCTCTTGTTAAATCTCCACTTATTACATTCCATGTACTACCCTGATCGTCGGAACGGAATAATTTATTTCCACCGAAATATAAACGCTGGTGATCGTGTCTTGAAATTAAAAGTGGCGCGTCCCAATCAAAACGATAAGAGGTGTCGGCAAAATCATATGGTCGTATATATAATTTTTCACCGCTTTTTTTATCGAAGCGGACAAGTCCGCCGTTTTGAGATTCAGCATAAATAGTGTTCGGGTCTTTCCAATCAACTTGAGATTGAAATCCATCACCGCCAAGCGTAAAAATCCAATCTTGATTTGTGATTCCGCCGGAATTAATTGTACGCGATGGTCCACCGAGACTGTTGTTATCTTGTGTGCCGATATAAACATTATAGAAGGGAAGCGCATCATCTGTCGTAATTTTATAGATTTCAGTAATAGGAATATTATTTCTGAAAGCCCAGTTTGCTCCCTGGTCATACGTTTCATAAACTCCTCCGTCGCAGCCGGAAATCAAATGTTTGTTATCATCGGGATCGATCCAGAACCCGTGATTATCAACGTGTTTATTCTTTTCTCCTAAATTCGCCCAGGTCTTTCCGCCGTCTTTTGTAACATGGATAAAGACATCCATACTATAAACGCGGTCAACATCCTTTACATCGCAGAAAATTTTTTGAAAATAAAAAGTATATGCGGAAACATAACTGCTCTGTTTTGTCCAACTTGCGCCACGGTCAACACTTTTGTAGAATCCCGCTTCTTTCTTTGCGTCGATTATTGCGTAAAGTATATCGGGATTAACCGGCGAGATTGCCATGCCGGTTCTTCCAACTTCACCGGAAGGAAGACCACTTTTTAATTTATCCCAGGTTGCGCCTGCATCAGTGCTTTTATAAATGCCGCTTTCGGGTCCACCGCTTACACCCGTAAATAATTTTCTCATTCTCTGATGAGCGACTGCGTATAAGAGGGTTGAATTTCTTGGATCCATATGGACTTCGTAACAGCCGGTGTATTGACTGATCTTTAAAACATTTTGCCAGGTTTTACCGCCGTCTATCGTTTTAAAAATTCCTCTATCGCCTCCTTCTTTTCGTAACGAACCCATCGCTGCAGCATAAACGATGTTTGCATTATTCGGATCAATTGCGATGCCGCCAATATGTTCCGAAGTTCTTAATCCCATATTGTTCCAGCTTTTACCGCCGTCTTCACTTTTATAAATGCCGTCTCCGTATCCGGAATTATTGTGATTGCTATTCTCACCGGTTCCAACCCAAAGAACATTAGGATTTGTTGGATCAATTTCAACAGCGCCGATTGCGTAAGTATTTTGATTTTCAAATGCGGGAGTAAATGTGATTCCTCTGTTGACGGTTTTCCACAACGAGCCGCTTCCGGAAGCGATATAATATTCCGATTTGTTTTGGGGATTTACTTTTATGTGCCTCACTCTTCCGCCGGTTATTGCTGGTCCAATACTTCGGAACTGAAGTCCAGCTAACGATATTTTTTTTAGGGAATCGGTTCCTGTTTTCGGATTATTTTTCTGAGCAGAGATAAAGCATGACGTGACGAATAGCATTAACACTACAAGCGATAGAATTGTTTTTTTCATGAGATCAACTTTTGTTTTATTTATAAATCGAATAATATTTTAGTTAATGTGTGCACGAAATTAAGGAATTGTAGCGCATTATGAAAAATTAAAATGGAGCTACTATTGAGAAGTTGTTAAGTCATTAATATGAATTCAAGACAGATTATTTCTATTCAGGTATGAATAATTAGGTTGTGCTGCATTCAAATGAACCGAACTATTTTTCAACTATTCCTTTTTCTGTCATCAAATGATTTAATAATGTTAAAACTTTCCCTTCCTCATCATACTTTTTCAGACGATCTTTAAATTCATCATACGTTAATATTTTTCCGCAAAAATTTTGATATAGATCATGTAGAAAAGAGAGCCACTTGCCATAGCCTAACTCATTTTCAATTTTGCTAAATACAAAGGGACCCTTCGCGTACAAGATAAGTCCCTTCTCTTTAGTATTTGGGAGATCAACATCAATAATAGGAATATCATTTTCTTTTCCTGCAAATTTTTTATAGCGATTGAGGGGATCGTTTAAGGATTCATTAAAAGCCTCTTCTCCCCAATTTTGACGAATGAACATTAAACGTAAATAATGCGGCAGAGAAAGCGATAAGAATAAAAATCCCTTCTCCCCAAACCTGGCAAATACACCGGCACCAAACCATTGTTGAGCGATTGTTAAAATCAACATATCATCATACCCATTGCCAGCTGCTTCTAATGATTGAGTTCCCACCATCAGTAATCCGCTGCCCGTATTGATTCCCGGAAAATCTTGTATTTCGATAAGGGATATTTTTTTATAAGGAAATGGTCCAAGAATGTTATTGTAATAATTTATGGCTTCACCAATGTCTGTCAATAGCTTTAATGCTTTAGTCGAATCAATTGAAAGATAATAAAAGTTCGCAAGAGTGGTGGTGCTCTTTTTAAAGATTGCGGGATTATAGATTATCAAAGGAATTTTGAAAACCGGTAATCGGCTCTCCCAAACATAAGTGGACTTCTCACTAAAATTAGTTATCTCCAAGAGATCACCGGAAGAAATCACTTCATAGTTTTTAGAGACTTCACAACTCAATTTAAAAGGAACAATCTGATCTATTATCATAGGATACCATCTATTCCCGCGGTCAAGAGCTAGAAGTGTATCATTTAGTTTGCTTGTCGGGAATGAATATGCAAACTGCAATGCATATTTCGTATCTTTGAAAAATTTTTCAGGATTCGTTATTGTGATGGAATCTTTTCCGGCAAATACAAACGGAAGATTTATCCACTTCTCATCTCTGAGATGCTTTATGGAATGAAGACTTGATTCAGAACTGAATATAAATTGTATAGCGTTGGAATTATTCCTAACGCTTATATTACATATCAGTTTCACATCAATCGCTTCGGAATTGGACAAGACCGTAGTGTTTATATCATACGAATCGATTGTAATATCTGCATATTGGGCGGAAACAATCTGGCAAACAAATAAACTAATGCTAAAGACAAAAATTAGTGCTTTCATTTTACACCTATCATTGTTAACATTGATGAACAAGAATGCGGAACTCCATACCAAAAACTAAAAATAGGAGTGAGCCATCGCAATTATGTATTTAATTATTTTTAATAGTTCTTCATTAGTGTATTCTTTCTTATCCAATTGCAAGCTGTAACTAGATTGGCATTTCATCAACTACTACTCCACAATACTGCCCAACAACTATTCTGTAATCTTACTCCTTATTGCCAAGTACTCTTCTCCGGTAAACATCATAATCGGGGACAAGACGCTCATAAGCGCTATCCATTAAAGGAGAAGAAATTATAAAATCAGCCGAAGCGCGATTCATTGCTATCGGAATATTCCAAACTACTGCCATGCGTAATAATGCTTTTACATCTGGATCATGGGGCTGGGGTTCAAGTGGGTCCCAAAAGAAGATCAGAAAATCTATTTTGTTATCGGCTATTCTAGCGCCTACTTGTTGATCGCCTCCTAACGGTCCACTCTGCAATTTGTTTATTTTGAAGCCAAGTTCTTTTTCCAATATCGATCCGGTGGTTCCGGTTGCAAAAATCTTGTGGTGAGCTAATAATGTTTTATTGTATTTAGCCCATTCAACAATGTCCTTTTTTTTATTATCATGAGCTACGAGTGCTATTTTTTTATCTGGGTGGATAATAATTATTTTACTATCCTTTCGGGTATAATCTTTAGTTTTTGGCATATTATTTCTACTAAATTAAAATTTATTATTTACATGTGTATTTTAAGATTTTTTTTGCAAATACGGTAATGGAGTAACAGCATCGTTTGTAAATGGAGTATCCTTTGCAACAATACCGGGTTATGACACTCTGCCCACTAACCATCAATTATGCAATCACTCAACATTCAACAGGAAAACGTTTGCTGAAGCGCTATTATCGAATATGGGCTCGTTCAACATCTTCATCGTTTCCTTCAGCACACCAAGCGAGCGCTGGCTTAATAAATCTATTTTTATCAATCCGATATCTTCAATAGAATACATATCGGGCTGTGTAACAATCAATCCAAGCCCTTTATTCTTAGCGTATTCCAGCGCCACGTAATTTGTCATCTTGTTTTTTGTTATGATTATTCCGCTTGGATGAATGCTGATGTGCCGCGGAAATTCCGCCAGCTTAGAAGCGATGGAAACAATTGATTTCCACGGTTCGTGGGTAAAATCTAATGAGCGTGTTTCCGGGAATTTCTCTGCAATGTTCGGCAGGCTGTGCGCCGTTGACCAGGGAATAAATTTACTGTACTTGGAAATTTCCGAATTTGAAATGCCAAAAGCCTTCGCAACTTCGCGAAATGCCGACCGCGCCCTGAACGTTACCGTTGTTGAGATCATTGCAACTTTATCGTAACCGTATCTTTCAAAAACATATTTGATAATGGAATCGCGCTCCTTCCATGAAAAATCAAGATCAACATCCGGCGGAGAGGTTCTTCCTCTGTTCAAGAACCGCTCAAAGTATAAATTCTGTTCTATCGGATCAACTTCGGTAAATCCAAGGCAAAATGAAACGAGACTATTGGCAGCCGAACCTCTTCCAATATGCATGATGCCTCTGTTTTTCGCTTCGCGGATAATGTCCCACACAATTAAAAAGTAATCGCTAAAACCAAGTTCATCAATCACTTCAAGTTCATATTGAAGTCTTTTGATTGCCTGCTCGGTAATGGGTTGATAACGGTTTGACAAGCCTTCGAAAGCGATTTTCCACAAATAAGAAAAGGCGCTTTCGTCTGCCGGCAAAGCGTAAGTGGGGAATTTATATTCTCCGAACTTCAAATCTACGTTGCACGATTGCGCAATGCGATCGGCATTCCATACGGCTTCCGGCAAGGCTTTCCACGTCTTGGCAAAATCATCGGGAGTAATTAAGTAAGCTTCTTCATCAGCAGTAACATCTTCCGGCAAATTAGTTAGTCCGGAATTCAACCGGATTGCAGTTACAACTTTGTGAAGAAGAAAATCTTCACGGCTTAAAAAATAAGCGGGATGCGAAGCAACAATTTGAAGATTGTTTGCCTTTGCAAATTCGTAAAGTTCGCGTGTTTTGCTTTTGGCTTTTCGCGTAACGATCAACTCGACAAAAAGATTTTGTCTTAACGGAAGATCGATCCGTATTTGTTTTAGGAGATCGAGCGACGAAGTAATAACATAAAGATTATTAAGCGGTTCATTCAACAGATCAATTAAAGAAAAATCCTCTTTCAATTTCCGCGAAGTAATAATTCTGCAAAGATGAGCGTAACCTTCGTTATTCTTTGCCAGAAAAACGGCGGATAAACTCTTCTCCTTCGGATCATCGATAAAACTGCCGAGTACCGGTTTTATATTTTGCTCGGCACACTCTTTCGCAAATTGAATTAAGCCATACATGGCGTTCGTATCGGTTAAAGCCGCGTACGGACTTCCATGTTTTTTTGCAAAAGAAACTAACTCGGTAATGCGAATCGTTCCGTTAAGCAAAGAATAATTTGAATGTGCGTGAAGTGTAAACATAGTTCAGCGGCTACTTTTCTTAATGTTTCCTTGTGTCCTTAGTGTCTTAGTGGTGAAAAATTTTACCACTAAGACACAAGAGCACTTAGATGCACTAAGACGATTTTAGTAAAGTTAAGTTTTTACAAGAAAATAGACTTTTACGCTCATTTTAGCTCTTGATTCTCTTCAAGTTCCTTTATATATTAGTGCGCAAATGTTCACCTATAATATGGCAAATAAAATGGAATCAAGCAAGACAAAACTCTTTAGCATGGTAGATTACAGACCGCCGGGGCGGCAGCAAGTCTCTCAAATATATGATGCGGTTCAGAAAAAAATAAAAACCACCGGATTTGATCTTTTCAATTACAAAAAGGTATTTGCCGACGGAAAGACCCGCAAACTTATCCGCGAAGGAAGAACGATCGGCTGCTTTTATATCGAAAGTCCGGGAATGAGATCGCTGCTAAAGAGGACCAACTGCGATACATTTGAAATGCTCACGGCGGTTTCGTCGATCATTCGTCCCGGTGTAGCGGAGAGCGGAATGATGAAAGAATTTATCGAACGGCACAAAGATCCGAAGCGGAGAAAATATCTTATCCCGAAGATGAAAGAAATTTTAGGCGAAACGTACGGGGTGATGATCTATCAGGAAGATGTAATTAAAGTTGCTCATCACGTTGTAGGCTTAACGCTGGAAGAAGCCGACTTGCTGAGACGGGCAATGAGCGGAAAAATGCGTTCACACAAAGCGATGCAGATGATTAGCGACCGGTTTTTTAGTTGCAGCCGGGAAAAGGGGTATCCCGATTCGGTCTCGCAAGCATTATGGAAGCAGATAGAGTCTTTCGCGGGATATGCGTTCTGCAAAGCTCACAGCGCTTCATTCGCGTTGCTTTCGTTCCAGGTTGCTTACTTAAAAGCTCATTATCCGGCTGAGTTTATGGCGGGAGTGTTGAACAACGGCGGAGGATATTATTCGACAGCGGTTTATATCACCGAGGCGCAGCGGATCGGGTTAAAACTATTACTGCCGGATGTTAATGAAAGTATGTACGGATATGTTGGGAAAAATCAAGAAATAAGGATCGGCTTTATCGCGATCAGAAATTTTGAGGAAAGCTCGGCGGAAATAATTGTTGAAGAAAGAAATGAAAACGGCAAATACATTTCGCTTGTCGATTTTCTTTCCCGCACCCATTTGGGACATGAGCGAACGGAATCTTTAATAAAATGCGGCGCGATGGACTGCTTCGGATTAACGAGACCAACACTGCTTCGACTACTTGATCTCTATTTCAAAAAGAAAAAAATACTCGACGTATGCAACGATGATCTGTTTGCCAATGAGACGATTAAGTTGGAAAAGGAAGTAGTGACCCAAACAGAATTTTCTCCGGAAGAAAAAAGTCTCTACGAATATGAACTTTTCGGCTACATGATCTCGCAACATCCGTTACAGTTTTTTGATACGGCGGTTGCTGCAAAAGATATTATTCAATCAGCCGATATGTTCAAATACCACAACCGGAGAATAAAAATGATCGGCTGGTACATGGCTTCAAAAAGGATCAAGACGAGCAAAGGGGAGATCATGAAATTTCTTTCGCTCGAAGATCTTACCGGAACATTTGAAGCGGTGATCTTTCCGAAAGCTTATGCTCAATACGCGGAACTGACGATGTCAATGGGACCTTACGTAATTGAGGGGAAGGTTGATGCGGAAAGCGGCAATAATATCATTGTCGAAAAACTTTCGGTACTCACTGCTGAGAAAGCAAAATCAATTACGCAGAAGGAGAGAAACGCAACAGACTTCTTTGGCGAGAACGAAAAACCGGCAAGCGAAGATGAAGTACTTTTGGTAAATACACTTGGCAAGGAAAAATTAAAAACTGCGTATCTAGCATAAGTGCGTCGAAAAAAAACTGACATTGGGCGCTTTTTTCATCTGTCGTTCCGATCAGTGCCCAAGATATTTTACACAACCTTTGCGCTTGCCGGAATAGAGAAAATAAATTTACTCCCTTTTCCTATTTCGCTTTCCACAGAAATTCTACCGCCTTGCGCCTGAACAAATTCTCTTGAGATAGCTAAACCCAAGCCCCAACCATGTTTATTTGGGCTGCCGACTTGTGTAAATCTTTGGAACAATTTATCCTGATCCTCTTTCAATATTCCCAGTCCATTATCTTTGATGGAAAACTCTACATCGTTGTTTACTTTTTTCACTTCAATTTTAATTTCATCCCCTTTTTTTGAAAATCTGATTGCATTATTCAAGATATTGATAAAAACGAATACGAGTTTTTCAATATCAATCTGAATTTCGGGTAATCCCTCTTCCATATACGTTTGAAGGTCAATTTCTTTTTCGGATATTTGCATCATTAATGCCGTTATCCCGATATCTACTACAATTTCCGGTTTTACAGATGAGAATTTCAATCTGATATTGCCGGTTTCAATTTGTGAATAATCCAGTAATTCATTTATTACTCTTGATAATCTGTTGCTGTGTTGCCTTAAAGAACTTATGATTTCTTTTTGCTCATCATTTAGTTCTCCGACGCGTTTATCATCAAGTAATTTTAAGCTAAGGTTGATGGATGACAACGGAGTCTTCAGTTCATGTGAAGCCGTTGCAAGTAAATTTGTCTTTGCTTTGTCCCGCTCCTGGTATTTTGTAATGTTTCTCAACAAAATAAGGCTGCCGATAAAAGTTTCTTTCTTTTCCGATTCTGCAAATGTGATAATTTCTTCGGCTTCAATATTGAAAAAGAACTCTTTTCCGTTATGAACGATTCGTAGAGGTTTAATTTCCGTTCCGCTATCGGAATATTTCAACGAAACTGTTTTATAAATTTCCTTTATCAAGTCATTATATCCGGCAATTTCCGGAATGTAATGATGTAAAATATTTTCTTCTTTTAATCCTGTAAGTTGAAGGATAATGTTATTGACCAGTACTACTTTCCGGTTTTCATCAATGAACAGGATACCGTCTTCAAAACTATGAACAACAGCCTCCAACCGTTTTTGCTCAAATAAAAGCTGGTCTATTTGTTTGGCGTCGTAAAGTTTTAACCTTGCCGCCATTACATTGAATGCATTTGCCAGTTCCCCCAATTCATCTTGTGTATGTATTTCAAGTTTCTGATCATAGTTCCGATTGCTTATAGATTTGATTTTTTCAGTAAGCTCCTTTATCGGTTCCACAATTTTAGACGGGAATGTAAAAATAAATAATAACGTAATGAGGATACTTAACGTTGCAACTATAGACATATAAATTGTTACATCATCGGCTTTTGTTTGCAATTGGTTGGTCTTATGTGTAATCGCAGCCATATTTAATCTATAAATGTCTAAGATATTATTTCGAACCGTGAAATATCTTTCGTGCAAGATCCCTAAGTCGGTTTCATTAATCCGGGTACTCTTTTTTAATAATTCGTAAGAGCTTATGTAATCTCTGTAGGATGAATGCAATTGATGGACTAATGCTTCTTCACCGGATTCCGTGATATTATTTGTTTCAAGGTGAAGTTTGTTTTCAAAGAAATTTTTCGACGTCAAGTAATTGTCTGCTAATACACTGTCGGCAATTTTTCTTCCAAGAATTTTTAACTGCGCCGTATACATATCATCCAATGACGTCGTCATGTTCATCATATAATCTACAGAGGAATAATTGTCTACAATCGTTCCCCTGGATTTTAATGCGAGTTGATTAATGAACATTATTCCGAGCACGCTCAATAGTAAGATTACAGTGAAAAGGAATACTACACCAACGCTTATTTTACTTTTTAATGTTTTCATCTGTCGATACCATCAAAATGTCTATGTTTTCGTTTGAAGTTAAATATGATAATTCGCGAAAGAAATTCTTCGGCTTTAATCTGTAGAGAATTGTGAATTCCGGTTTACCAATTACAATTAATGCAGCTTCTTGCTTTTTTGCGAATTCCACAATTGATTTTGCAATTTCATTACTGCTGATCTCTTCTATTTCTGCTCCCAGTTCTGCAGCAAGTTTAAAATTATTCAACAAATAACGTTGTACTTTGGGGTCTATTTTATCTCCCTTTTCTTTTTCTGCCTGAATATAAACCACAAACCATTTGGAATTATAAAGTGCCGCCAGTCTGGAAGATTTTCTTATTAACTTTTTCCCTGCAGAATAGTTTGTGCTTATTGCAGTAACAATTGCATTGATTTTTTCTCTCGAAGCAAGTGGAATATCTCGTTGAATTTTTCTTTCAACTTGCCGGGAGACTTCCTTTAGTGCAAGATCGCGGAGCTGCAGCAGTTTATCTTTCTGAAAAAAATTCTGCAAGGCAGTCGGAACTTTCTTCATGTCATAGATTTTTCCTTCTTCAAGCCGGTCAATCAATTCTTCAATTGTCAGATCAACGTTCACAACTTCGTCGGCGGAGTGGATAATGCTGTCCGGGATTCTTTCCGTTATTTTAATCCCCGTTATTTTTTCAACCTGTTCGTTAATACTTTCAATATGCTGAATATTGACCGTACTGATGACGTTTATTCCGGCTTCAATCAATTCATTAACGTCCTGCCATCTTTTTTCATTTTTAGAACCGGGAATATTTGTATGAGCAAGTTCATCCACCAAGACTACTTCCGGCTTTAAAAGAATTATAGATTCAACATCCATTTCCTCGAGTTGCTTCCCTTTATAAAAGATTTTCTTTCTCTCCATAAACGGCAACCCGACCACTAGCTTTTCGGTTTCTTTTCTTCCGTGCGTCTCAACGTAACCCACAACAACATCTACTTTACTGTCGGAAAGTTCTTTCCCTTCGAGTAGCATCCTATAAGTTTTTCCTACACCGGCAGCCATTCCAATATATATTTTTAACTTACCTCGTTTTGAGGAACGAATAAGATTTAAAAATCTTTCTGCCGATATGGATATTTGTGGTTCCATAAAAATAATTTTGTGTCTTTAAATTAATTCTTTTTTAGTTGATCTAAAGCAAGATTCAATTTCAAAACATTCACTCTTTCTGTTCCGAATAAGTTGAGCAATGGTTTTTCAATTTGTTTTTGAACTAATTCCTTAACTTTTTGTCTGTCAAGATTTCTTTCTTTTGCAACTCTTGACACTTGAATTAAAGCAGCTTGCGGAGAAATGTGAGGGTCAATTCCACTACCGGATGCAGTGACTAAATCAGAAGGAATTTCACTTCTTTTTATTCCTGGATTTTTTGCTAAGAATTCATTACTTCTTTTTTCAACCTCGGCAAGATATTCTGGATTCGTTGGACCTTTATTTGAGCCACCGGTAGCTGCGGCATTATAATCCACAGCCGAAGGTCTTCCCCAAAAATATTTAGGGTCAGTAAATTTCTGCCCAATATTTTCGAACCCGATTAATTTTCCGTTTTTGTAAATCGGCAATCCGTTTGACTGTGAAGGAAACAAAAGTCCGATTCCCCAGGTTAATAATGGGAACAAGATGCCAAACATAATTACCGTTGAAAAGTGCAGACCTAAAACATTTCTTAGTGATTTCATTTTTAAACCTTAAAAGAATAGACTAACAAATAAATCAATTAATTTTATTCCAATAAATGGAACCACAACTCCGCCTAACCCATAGATAAGAATATTTCTTCTTAATAAAGCGCTTGCTCCTATCGGTTTATATTTTACTCCCCTTAATGCAAGCGGAACTAATGCAAGAATAATGAAAGCATTAAAAATTACCGCAGATAAAATTGCCGACTGGGGAGAACTGAGTTTCATTATATTCAACACATTTAATGCAGGAACAGTAATAGAAAAAAGCGCAGGTATTATGGCAAAATATTTTGCAACATCGTTGGCAATAGAAAATGTTGTAATATTTCCGCGTGTAATTAATAATTGTTTGCCGATCTCAATTACTTCAAGCAGCTTTGTAGGATCGCTGTCAAGATCAACCATGTTAGCGGCTTCTTTAGCAGCTTGCGTTCCTGAATTCATTGCAACGGCTACATCAGCTTGAGCAAGTGCCGGCGCATCGTTTGTACCGTCGCCCATCATAGCAACAAGTTTTCCTTCTCTTTGCTCTTTAAGGATGTAATTCATTTTGTCTTCCGGTTTGGCTTCGGCAATATAATCGTCAACCCCGGCTTTGTTTGCAATATACTTTGCGGTTAATGGATTATCTCCGGTAACCATAACCGTTTTTACTCCCATCTTTCGTAATCTTAGGAATCGTTCTTGTATTCCAGGTTTAATAATATCCTCCAACTGAATGACGCCTAATAATTTTTTATTAACTGCCACAGCCAACGGAGTTCCGCCATTATTGGCAATTTCGTTTACCCGGAGTTCAGCTTCCTGAAATTCTCCGTTATTTTTAAGTGAATATTTTTTTATTGCATCCCAGGCACCTTTACGGATTTCCTCGCCATTCTTAAGATCAACTCCGCTCATTCTTGTTTCAGCCGAAAATTTTATAAATTTAGCTTCGTTTAAAAGTTCTCCACTTGTATTTGCAGAATTATTTTTCTCTGCCAACTCAACTATTGATTTCCCCTCAGGAGTAGAATCTGAAACAGAACTTAAGTAACAATACTTCGCAAATTCATTTGCATTAACTCCTTCGGTGGGATAGAAGTTTGTGGCTTTTCTGTTCCCGATTGTAATCGTTCCTGTTTTATCAAGCAAAACAATATCAATGTCTCCGGCATTCTCTACTGCTTTCCCCGATTTTGCAATAACATTGGCTCCCAATGCTCTGTCCATTCCTGCTATACCTATTGCCGAAAGAAGTCCTCCGATAGTTGTTGGAATAAGACAAACAAATAATGAAACTAATGCAGAAACCGTTAAAATCGTTTTGGCATAAAAAGCAAATGGATAAAGCGTTACTGTTACAAATAAGAAAATTAAAGTAAAGCTGGCAAGCAAAACCGTCAGCGCAATTTCATTCGGTGTTTTCTGACGCTTGGCTCCTTCAACCAGTTCAATCATTTTGTCAAGGAAAGATTCCCCTGCATTTGTTGAAACCTGAACTTTAATTCTATCCGAAAGAACTTTTGTTCCACCAATTACACCGGAATGATCTGTATCTGCTTCTCTTATCACCGGGGCAGATTCGCCTGTGATTGCCGATTCGTCAATCGTTGCCAACCCTTCAAGAATTTCACCATCAGCCGGAAGTGTATCTCCGGTTTCAACAAGATAGATATCTCCTTTTTTTAAACTTGATGAACTAATCAACTTAATTGAACCATCACTCATAACCAGTTTTGCCGGTGTTTCTTCTCTTGTTTTTCGAAGCGATTCTGCCTGTGCTTTTCCACGTTCTTCCGCTATTGCTTCAGCAAAATTTGCGAATAGTAACGTTAGGAAAAGGAGAATTGTGATGACAAAGTTATAAAGAAAACTTCCCTGGTTGGCTAAAGGATTTACTAACGTTATTATTGTAACGATCAGCATAATCAGCGTACCGATTTCAACTGTAAACATTACCGGATTCTTAAGCATGTACACCGGATTAAGTTTTATAAATGATGAACGGATCGATTGCTTCACAATTGAAGGTTCAAATAGTTTTACTGTTTTTTTATGTTTCATAGTTTTATTCTTATTTAAGGATTACATTGAAAAAAATTCGGCTAAAGGACCAAGTGCAAGAGCAGGAAAGAAATTCAAAGCCGAAACGATTAAGATAATTCCAAGTACCATTACAGCAAACGTTAAACTTTCAGGCTTTAGAGTTCCCGCAGATTCAGGGATATATTTTTTCTCGGCAAGCATTCCGGCTATTGCAACAGGACCAATGATAGGTAGGAATCTTGCAAACAGCATTACTATTCCGGTGGAAATATTCCAGAAATAAACGTTATCGCCTAAACCTTCAAATCCGGATCCATTGTTTGCATTGGCTGATGTAAATTCATAAAGCATTTCGGAAAAGCCGTGATATGAAGGATTATTAAGCCAACCTATGTTGGGATTTTGAGCTGCCACAATTGATGCAATTGCTGTTGGTATCAATACAAGGAATGGAGTAACAAGTAAAACAAGCGCTGCAATTTTCACTTCACGAGCTTCAATTTTTTTCCCCAAAAATTCAGGGGTACGCCCCACCATTAAACCGGCAATAAAAATTGCAATTATGATATAAACAAAGAAGTTGATAAAACCAACACCTACTCCACCATAAAGTGCATTTATCATCATATCAAGCAAGTAGATGCCACCGGAAAGCGGTGTTTGACTATCGTGCATAGAATTAACCGAGCCATTTGAAGTTGATGTTGTCGAGACTCCCCAATAAGCCGAGGCTGCTGCCCCGAACCGGACTTCTTTCCCTTCCATACTGCCCATTGGCTGATTAATCCCCATCTTTGTTATTTGAGGATTCCCGCTCATTTCAAGTGATACGGTTGGAATAACGAAACTAAGGAATAATATTGTCATTATACCAAAGAATATCCATGCGAGTTTTCTCCTGTTCAAATAATATCCGAATGCAAAAACCAATGCTATAGGAATAAAGAGAATAGCGAAATTCTCAACCATGTTTGTAAAATAATTGGGATTTTCAAATGGATGGGCAGAATTAGGTCCAAAATAACCGCCACCATTTGTTCCTATTTGTTTTATCGAAATCATTGAGGCAACGGGACCTGTTGCAACATTGACCGTATCTCCCTGCAAAGTGACCACTGTCTGCGCACCACTGAACGTCTCAGGCATACCGTTAAGTAATAAAATTATCGATACAATAAAAGACAGAGGGAGTAATATTCTGGTACAGCTTTTTAAAAACAAATTATAAAAATTACCAAGGTCTGTTGCTTGTTTCTGCACTAATCCTTTAAATAATAAAGCAAGCGCTGCAATTCCTACTGCCGCGCTTACAAACTGAAGGAATGTAAATACAAGCATTTGTGTAAAGTAAGTTGCCCCTGTTTCACCCGAGTAGTGTTGAAGGTTAGTATTTGTTACAAAGCTTGCAACCGTATTAAAAGCAAGCGCCGGTTCCATATTTGCAATTCCGGCTGGATTAAAAAAAGGAATAGTCCCTTGTAAAAGAAGAACTATAAATGACCAGATAAAGAATATTATATTCAATAATAACATTGCTTTCATATTCTTTTTCCAGTCCATCTTTTCATTTGGGTCTATCCCGGAAATTTTGAATATGAAATTTTCAAGCGGTGCAAAGAAATCTGTCCAGACTTTTTCTCCTTTAAAAACTTTGCTAATATATTTCCCAAGGGGAACTGCAAGCGCAATAGTTATTAAAAAGATTAATACAATACCAAATATGTCAGTGTTCATAGTTTTACCTTAAAATTTTTCCGGTTTGATTAATACATAGAAAAGGTAGAGACCTATTAGAATGCTAACGATTAAAAGCGTAACCATTTATTTCTCCTTTAAAGGCTATTAAAAAAATCTATTGATTTGTAGCAGATCCCAAAGCAGACTGTACTAAGCAAAATCATTAAAAAAGTGACCATTGATATTTTCCTTTTTTGTTCATCCGTGTTACGCTACTTCTATGCCATCTGAAGATATAGCTGTTAAGTGTAATTTTTAAGTAAAATTAAAGTTGAATTGGAATTGGAGTTTTGAAAACCACTCCAAAATGGTTGGGTTAATTTTCAAAATGGGAGGGTTAGCAGTTTTAACTCATCGAAATCAGAACAATATCCTTACTTTTGGATGTGCATGAATTTTGCTTAATAAGAAGTAAAAAAAGAGAATATTATGAATCCCCAAAACAAAGTCATCAGCATTTCAAAAAGTAATCAGTACTACTTTTCAACTCTTCTCATGTTCATAATTATTGTGATTCTCTATAATGTGCAGGGGAGTATCGGGTACGAAACTGTATCACTAATTCTATTATTAATAATTTTTCTCCTTCCGCTTTTCAATTTTGAAAGGGGACCAATTATTCTTTCGGCGGTTATAAGCGCTTTCGCATGGGATTATTATTTTATTCCGCCCCATTTTACGATGCGTATTGCAAAACCGGAAGATGTGATGATGTTGTTCATGTTCTTTATTGTGGCTGTTACCAACAGTGTATTAACTTCTCAACTGAAGACGCAGAAGAACATTATGATTGAGAAGGAAAGAAAATCGAATGCACTGTATCTTCTTTTGAAAGCTTTATCGGAAGGGAAGAACCTGGACGAACTATTAACGAATGTCGTACAACAGATTAAAAATGTTTTCGGATTTAAGTCTGTAATCTTTTTCCCTTCTGATCAGAATAAACTAAAAAGAGAACCTCATCCGATGAGTAATCTTAGGGTTGATGACTTGGATTGGTTAGCGGCACAATCATCATTTGAATCCAAAAGAGAAACCGGAAAATCAACAGACACATTACAAAATGTTGATGCAAAATATTATCCGCTGATGCAGGGAAATTCTGTTTTTTGTGTTATCGGCGTGAAGATATCTGATGATTTGAAATTAGATTTATCGGAAATGGAATTTCTTAGACTTTTCATCGATGAGATTTCACCTTTTTTAGCAAAGTATGCCTAACCTACTCAACACCGTAAGTTTGTAGTTTTCGATAAAGAGTTGTTAACCCAATTCCTAAAATTTCAGCGGTTTTGGTTTTATTTCCGTTAACACTTTCCAGAATCATTAAAATGTGATTTTTTTCAATGTCATCTAGCTTTGTAACTTCACTTTTATTGAGAGATTCTTCATAAAAGAATTCCTTTGGAAGAGTGCTTTCTGACAAAACACCACCTTCAGATAAAATTATTGCTCTCTCAATTACGTTACGGAGTTCTCTAATATTTCCCGGGAAAGCATAGAGTTTAATCCGGTCTAAAAATCCTTTGGAAATTTTATTCACGCTTCGGTTTAATTTTTTACTGAAGTATTGTACAAAATATTCTGTTAGTATCTCAAGGTCGTCTTTTCTTTCTCTTAAAGAAGGGAGTTCAATCTGCATTACGTTAATGCGGTAAAAAAGGTCGGAGCGGAAATTTCCCCTTTCAACTTCAGTTTCGAGATTTCTATTAGTTGCTGCAATAATTCGTACATCTACTTTTGTAGTCTTGGTATCGCCCGGTTTTATAAAATCATTTGTTTCAAGCACGCGTAACAATTTTGCCTGAAGCGAAATGTCAAGCTCACCGATTTCATCTAAGAATAACGTTCCCAAATGAGCTTCTTCAAACAATCCTTTTTTATTTTTATTTGCTCCGGTAAATGCACCCGCTTTGTATCCAAACATTTCAGATTCAAGAAGTTCCCTTGCAATTGCACTACAATTTATAGCAACAAAGGGACCCTTTTTTCGTCTGCTGGAATAATGAATTGCTTGCGCAAATAATTCTTTTCCGGTTCCGGTTTCTCCCAAAAGTAAAACTGGGGTGTCGGTTACAGCAATTTTTGAAGCTAATTCTTTTGCATTTGTAATTGGGATTGAATTGCCGGAAATGACATCAAAGTTAAATTTTTCTCCTACACTTTTTTCGAGCAGTTCAATCCTCTTTTTCATTTGAACTTTTTCATTTGCCCGATGTACCAACGGAATTATTTTATTATCCTCATCACCTTTTATTATATAATCAAAAGCCCCCTCCTTGATTGCGCGAACTCCATCTTCAATTGTACCGTATGCAGTTAGTACGATGATTTCGCAAGTTGGATTGATCGCTTTGATTTTATTAATAAGATCGATTCCATTAACATCCGGTAACTTCACATCAACAATTACAACCGAAATATCTTCCTTCTTTAAAATCTCTAATCCATGAGCTCCATTTTCCGCATCAAAAGTTAGATAATCTTCCAGTTTTATTAACCTAACGAGAAGATTTCGCAAATCGTTTTCATCGTCAATTATTAGGATGGATTCTTTCATTTTTTATTCTATTCTTTTCATTGATTAAAAATAACAATAAACTTCATTTTATTCGTAACTAGATTTGAACGAATACTAAAACTTTATTTTGGAAATGTTCCGGGTGTTGTGGTTTCACAAGGGAGATTTCGCTTCATTGATTCTTCTCCAACTTTAATTTTAATCGACCGAACAGAATATTTTTGCATGCTTTGATTCCTACTTATATCGCAGTTACTTTATTATATCTATTTCTATATTCGATCGGGGACATGCCGGCAATTTTTTTAAAAACATCCCTGAACGCTTTGTTATCAGTGTAGCCAACATCATACATTACTTCACTAACAGTTTTTCTGCCTGATTCCAATTGTTTTTTTGCCGCTTCAATTTTTACCCTTTGCATGTATTCAACTATTGAATTAAAGGTGGCAGCTTTAAATCTTCTTTCAAAAGTTCTCCGCCCGATGCCAAAAATTTCAGATAACTGGTCAACGGTGATCTTCTTTCTAAAATTTGTTTCAATAAATTCCTGCGCTCTTTTTACCGATTCATCTTGATGTTCTTTTTGCCCACGAAAAATCATGAATGGAGACTGACTGTCACGTTCAATGTCTATCTGAAACATTTTTGAACAACGAACTGCAATATCCCGTCCGGCATATTTTTCAATTAAATATAAAACAAGATTTGAGGAAGAAAAAGCTCCGCCGCTTGAATAAATTCCATGGTCATCGGTAAGAATTTTATCAACCACGAGTTTTACTTCAGGGAATACAGATCTGAAATCATCGGCTGCTCTCCAATGCGTTGAACATTGCTTCCCTTTGAGTAATCCGGTTGCAGCCAATAAAAATGCGCCTACACAAAGACTCGCGACTTCGGCACCGCTTTTATACTGCTTTATAATCCATGGAACAAATTCCATATTTAATTTTAACGCCTCATGCAGATCACCCTGCATCGCAGGAACGATGATCAAATCAGTTTTTCCGACATCATTTAATAGCGCATCCGTTTTAACAGAATATAATCCGTCGTTTAGTTTAACCAATTCTGTTAATCCAACCATTTGAATATTAAAGATTGGAGCATTACCATCTGCAAGAAAAATGTCGTTCACTTCCGTAAATGCATGCCGGGGAATTTCAATGCTGCTTAATCTTGCCCTTTCCGGGACTAAAATTGATATTTTTTTCATGGAATAAAACTACAAAAAGGATTTGACGCAATCAACCCTTAACATTGTCGTATTTACACTCTATCAAACTTGGTTTGCGATAGTATGTTTGCATTAAAATTTACAGAAGGACTGCAGATGGAAAAATATTTTTTAGATCGAGATATTAAAGTTTTCTGTGTCTTAGCAGAAAACTTTCCGGAGGGAATTTTGAAAGCGCACAGAACATTACATTCACTTCTTCCGGCAGATAAGATGCGAAACTTTTTTGGCATTTCTAACGTTAATAGAGAACGAGAAATTATTTACAAAGCCGCAGTTGAAGAACTCTATGAAGGAGAAGCTCAAAAATATGGTTGTGAAACTTTCATCATCCGAAAAGGAGAATATATAAGTATGTACTTAACCGATTTCCGAAGCGACGTTCAAAACGTTGGCAAAACATTTCAACAGCTCATCTCGTCCCCCAACATTGACCCCAACGGCGCCTGCATTGAAGTGTACACAAACGATACCGACATGAGGTGCATGGTTAGATTGGATTCACATTCAACTAATTAACGAACAAGCCATTTAACAAACAAAAAGATAAAACAATATGAGAAAATTAAAATTACAAGTGCAAATGTCGATTGATGGATTTATCGCCGGACAAAACGGCGAAATGGATTGGATGGTATGGGATTGGGATGATGAGATTAAAAAGTATGTCAGTGAAATAACAGAACCGGTTGACTGCATTTTAATGGGGAAAAATCTTGCCGCCGGTTTTATTCCCTACTGGAAAAACGTCGCCTCAAATCCTGATGACCTGCAATATCAATTTGGCAAAAAAATGACCGACACTCCAAAAGTCGTTTTTACCAAAACACTTGACAAATCCGAATGGAACAATACTGTTTTAGCAAAAGGTGATTTGATTGAAGAAGTAAATAATCTAAAACAGCAAAACGGGAAAGACATTATCGTTTATGGCGGTGCAACATTTGTTTCTTCTTTAATTAAAGCCGGGCTTATCGACGAGTACAACTTGTTCGTAAATCCTACCGCGATCGGTGCTGGAATGCCGATCTTCAAAGAACTGGATATGAAACAAAATTTTACTCTTAAAAAAGCAATAGCTTTTGAGTGCGGTATCGCATTACTTCAATATGAGAAAAAATAACAAACTTAATACAATCAAAATAAAGGAATATAAAAATGAAAGTTGTAAATCCATACCTAAACTTTAACGGAAATACCGAAGAAGCTTTTAACTTTTATAAATCGGTTTTTGGAGGTGAGTTCACCATGCTAATGCGATTTAAGGATGTACCGGATCAAAAAATTCCGGATGATGCAAAGAACCAAATTATGCATGTTGCGTTACCACTCGGTAAAAACAACATACTGATGGGTACAGATGCTCCAGAATCGATGGGTTTTAATATAACTTCCGGGAATAATGTTCACATCTCAATCCATGCAGAAAGCCGTGAAGAATCGGATAAACTTTTTAAGGGTTTATCTGCCGGAGGCAATGTTCAAATGCCGATGACAGATATGTTTTGGGGTGATTATTATGGCTCATTCAATGACAAATTCGGGATCCAATGGATGATCTCGTTTACGAATCCTAAATAAATTCTATTGAAAAATTACCCGAATTGATAAACTTAATTGGAAGAATAGTTATGAGTAAATTAAAAATTTTGTGTTATAGTGTTTCAATTGACGGATTTGGAGCAGGACCCAATCAAAGCATGAACAGCCCGATGGGAATAGGGGGCATGTCTTTACATGGATGGTTTTTGCCAACCAAGACATTTCAATCAATGCACAGTGAGATGCTTGGGGGTGGTGAAACTGAAGGCTCTACTGGTGTTGATGATGATTTTGCTGCTAAAGGATTTGAAAATATTGGCGCATGGATAATGGGAAGAAATATGTTTGGTCCAATAAGGGGATCCTGGGAAGATCATTCATGGAAAGGATGGTGGGGAGATAATCCTCCTTATCATACACCTGTTTACATTTTAACTCATCACGCCAGACCATCTATTGAAATGGAGGGGGGAACAACATTTCACTTTATCACCGATGGAATTGAAACCGCGCTGAAGCTGGCAAAAGCGAGCGCCAAAGGAAAAGATATTCGGTTAGGAGGCGGGGCTAATACAGTTCGGCAATATTTAAGTTCGAGGTTAGTGGACGAAATGCACTTTGCTGTATCACCCACTTTACTTGGAGCTGGTGAGAGTATATGGCGCGATATAAATTTAGTTGAACTTGGATATGAATGCGTTGAATATGTGCCTTCTGAAAAAGCGGCACATTTCGTTTTCAAAAAAAATAAAAAAATTTAATCGGTGTGTTTTCGGTTAAATTCGGAATCAACTGGATGTAAAACTTAACATAAAAGGATTTAAGATGAAAAAAATTAAAATCACTTTCTGGATTACTACGGGAATAATTTTTCTTTTTGAAGGTGTGATGCCAGCTTTAACCTCTCAAACAGAAATGGCAAAAGAAGGTATTCGCCATCTTGGTTATCCGGTATATTTTGGAAATGCATTTGTAGTATTTAAAGTTCTTGGAGCTTTAGCTTTAATTATTCCACAAATTCCCAGGCGAATAAAAGAATGGGCTTACGCCGGTTTCGCATTCGATTTTATTTTTGCAACTATTAGTAACTGGGCGGTTGATGGATTTGGCGGACAAGTACTTTTCCCGCTTTTATTTCTTGTAATTCTTGCTGCATCCTATGTTTTTCATGACAAAATTAGTTCGACCAATTTGTAAATAATTTGGAGTATGGAAAAGCGTGAAATTAAATGAAAGGGAAAACCAAGTGAGAAAATTAATTTTAAAAATGTCTATCTCCGTTGATGGCTTTGTTAGCGGACCTAACGGAGAAATAGATTGGATCTTTCGAACCTTAGATTGGAAAGTGACGGAGTGGATTGTTGATACTTTATGGAATTCCGGGGTTCACATTATGGGAAGTAAAACGTATCAAGATATGGCTGCTTATTGGCCTACTTCAACCGAAGCATTTGCCGCTCCAATGAATGAAATTCCCAAGATTGTTTTTACAAAAAAGGGTTCTGTCAAATCTCCTAATGTTGAATTGACTACGGCAGCATTAAAAGATGCAGTTCGCATAAGGGAACGGGATAAAATCGAAACATTGAATACACAAAATATTAACGGTACCGGTTGGGCTAATCCTTCAATTGCAAGTGGAAATCTTACAGAAGAAATTTTTCACTTAAAGCAGTTGAAGGGCAAGGATATTTTAGCTCACGGCGGCGCAAGTTTTGCGCAAAGTCTTGTTGAACAAAATTTAATCGATGAGTATCGTCTTGTAATTCATCCAGTTGTTCTTGGAAAAGGACTTCCTCTATTTGCCGGTTTAAGCAAGCCGATTGATCTGGAGCTTGTTAGCAAAACTGAATTCAACTCCGGAGTAGTTGCACATGTTTATCAGCCGAAAAAGAATTAGTAAATTTAATAATCTTATAAAATTAATTGAAAGGTAGTCATGCGAAAAATAACTCCATTTTTATGGTTTGATAATAACGCTGAAGAAGTGGTTAATTTTTGTACAACCATTTTTAATAACTTAAGCGCAGGAAATGCTTCTCTCTATGATGAAGTAGAAGCTGAGGTTTCCGGGATACCGAAAGGATTTGTAAAATGAGAAAAGTAATTTTTGCAATAAATGTAACCGTTGACGGTTATGCAGATCATACCGCCGGTATTGTGGATGATGAATTGCATGGGTACTTCACTCGGCTCTTGCTAAACACAGACATCGAGATTTTCGGACGCAACACCTATAATCTGATGTATCCGTACTGGCACGACGTTGCGATGAATCAATCGGAAACGGAAGTAATCAACGAATTTGCCCGCACGTTCGATTCGATACCCAAGATCGTCTTTTCAACGACGTTGAAAAGCGTTGAGTGGAACAACACGGTGCTCCTGCGCTCAAACCTTCAAGAAGAGATCGTGAAATTGAAACAACAGCCCGGTAAAAGTGTCTCAATAGGTAGTATTAGCATCGCTTCGCAACTTACACAGCTTGGTCTTATTGATGAGTACAACTTTGTTGTTCATCCGATTGTTGCGGGCAAAGGAAGGCGTTTGTTTGAAAGATTAGAAAACAGCAGCCAACTTGAACTCATAGAAACTCAAAAATTGAGTTCGGGTGTTGTTGCACTTCATTATAAAAAAATATAGGTGATAAAATGCAAAAAATAACTCCGTTTTTATGGTTCGATAATAACGCCGAAGAGGCAGTTGAATTTTACACTTCAGTATTTTCTGCTTTAGGCGGATCCGCTAATGGCGGAAAAAACTCGAAAGGGGGCAATGCAACTTTTTACGAGGAACAAGGCGCCGAAGTATCGGGTCAACCGAAAGGTTCGGTTATGACTATTCCCTTTCAACTTTATGGGCAAAACTTTACCGCGCTGAACGGTGGTCCGCTATTTAAATTCAATCCATCTGTTTCATTTTTCGTGAATTGCAAAACGGAAAATGAAGTACAAATACTATGGGATAAATTATCCGAAGGCGGCAAAGCGTTGATGCCGTTAGACACATATCATTTTAGTGAAAAGTATGGCTGGATTCAGGATAAATTCGGCGTATCCTGGCAGTTGATTTTATCGGTTGGTGAAATAAAACAGAGTATTGTTCCTTCTATGCTGTTTGTAGGTAATGTCTGCGGCAGAGCGGAAGAGGCGATGAATTTTTACACCTCTATATTTAACAATTCTAAAGTTTTAGCCTCTTTTCGTTATGGCGTAAATCAAAGTCCCGATAAAGAAGGAACTATTGCCTTTGCAGATTTTATTCTTGAAGGACAAATATTCGCGGCTATGGATAGTGCTCATGCACATGATTTTGCATTCAATGAAGCGATCTCGTTTATGGTGAATTGCGAATCGCAAAAAGAAGTTGATTACTTTTGGAAAAAACTTTCCGAAGGCGGCGCTGAAGTACAATGCGGCTGGTTGAAAGATAAGTTTGGTTTATCGTGGCAGATTGTCCCAACTGATTTGGGCAAGTTATTAAGCAGTCCTGATCCGGAAAAATCGAAACGAGTTATGGGAGTTATGCTGCAAATGAAAAAACTTATAATTGCAGATTTGCAGAAAGCGTACGACGGCAATTAGAACGGTCGGTGGTGATTAATCTTTTATTTCACTAAACCGAATGCAAGAACAACAGCCATGTGCATTATGTAACGTTATCTAAAGTGTATTAAACATTGGGGAGAAAGAGAGATATGTTTATTTTGTTTATTTAATAGATCAGAATTTGGATAATTTGAAAAATATGAACCGATTTAATAGGGTTACTGCAATCTTGATTCAGCTCCAGTCTAAGAAAATAGTACGAGCAAAAGATATTGCAGACCGTTTCAATGTAAGTATTAGAACGGTTTACCGCGATATACAAACCTTAGAAGAAGCAGGAGTTCCAATTGGCTCGGATGCGGGCATTGGTTATTCTCTTATTGCGGGTTACCATTTGCCTCCGGTAATGTTTTCAAAAGAGGAAGTTACAGCATTTTTAACCGCTGAAAAACTAATCGAAAAGTTTACTGATAGCTCAATGGATTCAAATTTCAAGTCAGGTATGATGAAAATTCGAGCTATCTTAAGAAATTCAGAAAAAGAACTGCTTGAAAGTATTGAAGAGAATATTGAAGTTATCCGCCGAAAACCGTTTTTAGAAAATTCCGGCAATACAAATGGAATTCAAATCCTGATTGAGAGTATTTCAGAAAGAAGATCTGTTAATATTCGCTATCACACTTTTTATTCGAACGAAATTAAAGATAGAACTATTGAACCTATCGGAATATTTTTTTCGGGTAATTACTGGCATACCATCGCTTTTTGTGAGTTAAGGCAGGATTACCGCGATTTTAGATTAGATAGAATATTAAGCATGAGTAAGACCGATAGTATATTTAAAAAAGCACATCCTTCAATTAAAGACTATCTAAATAAGATATCCAAAGAACAAGACCTGGAAACCATCGTTATTCGTGTTAATAATACTATTGCCCAATTTTTAAACGAACAAAAATATTATAATGGATTTGTTGATGAACAGGAAGTTGGAGATTCTGTTCAGATGACTTTTTTAACATCATCTCCTAATTATTTTGTTCGCTGGTATTTAATGTTTGCTGATGAAGCTGAAATAGTTTCACCGGAATCATTAAAAATAATGTTACGTGAAAAATTACTTAAAATAAACCGAAGCAATTTTTAGGAAGTAATTATTTTCACAAAAAAGTTGCTGACATACAGTTGTCAAAGACTGATATTATTTTTGTTAAGAAATTTTTTTTACCAAATTAAAAAGGAGTTATTATGTCATTAATTAAAATTTTCTTGAACGAATTAGAGCAGGAATCAGTATCAACCCGGAAAATGCTTAAAATTGTACCGGATGATAAGTATGATTGGAGACCTCATCCAAAAAGTATGACGATCAGGGCGTTGACAACTCATATTGCTGAAATTCCAGGCTGGATAGAACATGGCATTACAAATGACGGATTAGATTTTGCCACAACTCCCTATAATCCAAAAGTTATTAACAACACAAAAGACTTATTAGAATTGTTCGAAGAATCTGTGGCTAAAAGTAAATCCCAGTTAGTCGAAGAGAATGAAACAAAGCTTGACGGCAGATGGGTTATGAGAAATGGTGACGCTGTACTTATGGATCTTTCAAAGGCAGAGGTTATACGGCATTCTTTTTGTCAGTTGATTCACCACAGAGCACAGTTAGGAGTTTACCTTCGCCTGCTCGATATTCCAATTCCCGGAGTTTATGGTCCAAGCGCTGATGAAATGAATCATTAATTCCAAAGATCATAATTTAGAATATTGGGAATATCGAAAATATAATGCCGGATGAAAAGAAATCATTCGGCATTTTTTTGATAATTCAATAAAGAGTGATTGTATTTGGCGGTGGATGGGCATGTAGTCGGAATTTGGAAACGAACTATAAAAAACAATAACGTTATTCTTGAAGGAGAAACTTTTCTTCTCCAAAAAATGTTAATTTATAAGGATTGTACACAGTGGATTTACCGGCGATAAAAAAGCTCAACAATGCGGCTGGCTTAAAGATAAATTCGGATTTTCCCGGAAGATCGTTCCCAACGTTGTAGTTTTTCACTACCGGAATGAAAAGTAATCGTTGATCTCTCCAATGTCTTCGATCACATATGAAATAGCTGAATTGGGATAAAGAAATTCAAATCAGTATATTTATTTAAGATTCGAAAGATGTAGAATGAAAACTCCTATTAATATTCACCGTTATAATTTTTCCCGTAATTCCATTTCCGTCTTAGCTATTATTTTTGCCGTCACAACCGTTGTGTTAATAATAGTTGGGTTTATCTACTATGATTTTCAGAAAGAAAAAACTGTAAATGATCGATTTGAATACTTAACCTCAATTTCAAATTTCAAAACGTCTCAGATTAATGACTGGTTGAATCAAAGATATAGTCAGTTGGAATTAATTAGAGCTAACTCGCCGCTTATTTCAAAAATGGAAACGTTAAGAACATCACCAAATAATTTGGTAGAATTAAGAAAATGGTTTGATGCGCTGCAAACTCTTTATGAGTATGACGATATAATCCTGGTTGATCCATCTTTAAAAATTATTTATCATAATAATCTTTCTACTATTCAAATTGGTGGTAAAGATTCACTTTTATGTAAAAACTGTGCAATCTCGGATTCAATTTTGTTTTCCGATTCTGATGAAGAAAATGAAACAGCAGAGAACCTCAAGTTTTATGTGCCTTTAAGTAGTGTTCGCAAGCAAACAAAAAGTGTCTTAATACTTTCTGTTAAACCGGATAAAATTTTTAATACGATTTTGAATCTTAGTATTGCGAAATCACCCACCATGGAATCCATTCTGGTAAAACCATTTAAGGAAGGGATTGTATATCTAAACACACCGAAGTTTTTTACGGAAGGCGAAAAGTTAGACAGTAATAGAAAAGCTTTGATGGAAGCAAATGTAATAAAATCCGGAAAAGGATTTTTTATTGAAGGAAGAGATTATAAAAACGATAAAGTAATTGCTCTCTACCAGGGGGTAACATCTACAATGTGGTCATTGTTGACAAAAATAAATAGGTCGGAATTTTATGAACCTGTAAATGAGCTTGCCAAGCTTATTATTTTGGCAATTATATCAACCGATTTATTTTTCTTTATCATTCTGTTTTTTATTTACAGAAAAAGCATTCTAACTAATTATAAAAAAATGTATGCGGCAGAAGTCGAAAAATCCAGGTTGGAAAATCGATTTGAATCTTTGGTGAATGGTGTAAAGGACATAGCAATTTTCATCCTGGATAAAGAAGGAAAAATTATTTCATGGAACGAAGGCGCTGGAATAATTGCAGGTTATTCAGCCGGAGAAATTTTAGGTAAACATTTTTCGATTTTTTATTCTGAAGAAGAGATTAAAAAGAAAAAACCTGCGAATAATTTAAACGCTGCCATACAAACAGGAAGCTACCAGGAAGAAGGCTGGAGATTAAAGAAAGATGGTTCTTTGTATTGGGCAAACGTTTTGATTACGGCGTTACAAGATAACGGGGGAAACGTTTATGGTTTTCTAAAAATTATACGCGATCTAACCCAGAGAAAAAAGAGTGAAGAAGAAATTAAAAACTCGCGTGATTTTTATTTGAAATTACTCAATGGTTTCCCGACCCCCGTTTGGATTTCAGGCTTGGATGGCAAGTGCAACTATTTTAATGAAGCATGGTTGAAGTACACAGGCAGAAAAATTGAGGAAGAACTTGGTGACGGATGGACATCAAATCTTCATCCCAATGAACGAGAAGATGTGGTTCGCACATATTATGAAGCCTTCATGCAAATGAAAGATTTTATACTTGAGTACAGATTGAAAAATTCCAACGGTGAATATAGATGGATGGTTAATTTTGGGATGCCGTATTTCGATTTAGAAAATAAATTTGCCGGTTACCTGGGCTCTTGTTACGATATTGATGATAGAAAAAAATATGAAGAGACAATAAATACATTATTAAGAATAGGCGAAAAACTTTATTCATCACTTGAGATAAACCAAATTCTTGATTCTCTTGTTACGGAAAGTATTCAACTTGCAAACGCCGAGGGAGGTTTTGCATGTGTAAAGAATGATGAGGAATTTATCGTGAACAGGTATTATCATAAAGATCACTGGGAATATTTTGAAAAACAGTATCAAGCAAGTGATAAAAGTCTTAATAGATTTGCTACAAAAGGTGATGAGACTATTTTTGCAGATGCGTCTAATCTCAACACGATTGATCAAGAACTTGTTAACAAATACAATATTCGACAGGCAATTTCGGTACCATTATTTAATTCGGAGAGCGAACTGATTGGTTTTTTTGAAATTCATAATAAGAAAATAAACAAGGGATTTAATAAAGATGATATCAATTTGCTTAGCGCCTTTGCAAGGAGCGCATCGATTTCGATTATGAAATCTATGAACTATGAACAACTACGCAAAGCAGAAAAGCAGCTCCGTGATTCGGAATCCGGATTAAGAAATCTTGCCGCACAATTGCAATATGCACGGGAGACAGAAAGGCAGAAGATAGCGCGTGAAGTTCATGATGAGCTTGGGCAATTGTTCACAGGCATCAATCTAAACATATCACTGCTTACTGAACTTATAGAGCAGAATAAAAGACCTACTACCGGGGAAATAATAGAAGAACTCCATTCGGTACAGAAATTTGTGGATAGAGGAATTCAAAGCGTCAGAGATATCTCCGGAAGTTTACGCTCATATGTTTTGGATCATTTGGGATTAGTCCCTGCAGTTCAGGAATATTGCCGTGAAATTGAACGAATGAGTAATATAAAATGTAACTTTAATTCAGAGGTAGATTCATTTAATTTTAATGACGAACGAAATGTTGCTTTGTTCAGAATTATTCAGGAGGGAATAACTAATATTCTTAGACATGCGGAAGCTACAATAATTGATGTGACCATAAATCTGCTTGATACTAATCTTGAAATTATTATTGCAGATAACGGTAAAGGAATTGCAGATGAAAAAGAAATCACTCCAAAATCTATGGGAATTCTGGGGATGAAAGAACGTGCTATATTTCTTGATGGAAAACTGCAAATTGATAGTGATAAAAGTAAGGGAACTACTATACATCTATCTGTCCCGCTTGAGTAAATCATTTTAACGAAAGGAAAGCGATGAATATTGTAATTACAGATGATCATGAAATAATCCGGGAAGGATTAAAAAAAATACTGGCACAGCATGATGATCTGAAAGTTGTGGCAGAGGCTTCATGCATCAAAGAATTGGAAGAATTGCTGGAAGAAAAGAAAATTGATTTTTTAATGATGGACATTTCGCTTCCCGATAAAAGCGGATTGGATTTTGTTAAAGATATAAAACTGCGTTTTCCTAAGATAAAAATTCTGGTGTTCAGCATTTACCCGGAAGAGAAATTTGCGAAGAGAGCTATAAATTTGGGCGCAGACGGATACTTGAGCAAAAGCGCAAAACCAAATGAAATTATTGAAGCAATTAGAAAGATTGAAAACGGAGGTAAATATATTAAAACAGAAATTATCGAGAGTTTTTTCCTGCATCCGGAAAAGTTTGGTCAGAATCCTTCCCACGAAATGTTATCAAATAGAGAATTTGAAGTACTCAGATTGTTGGCAAAAGGAAATAAGATTACTGAAATTGCTGAGTTGCTTAGTCTCAGTGTAAATACAATTGCTTCTTATAAAACCAGGATTCAGGAAAAGTTAAATATTAAATCCACTGCTGAGTTAATACGATATGCAATCGATAATGATTTAGTTGAAAAATATTAATACATACATCTGTTCCAGCAGCCGGTAAATAAAACAATTAACAACATCTTGCCGTAAAACCAACCACATCCTTTTATAAAAAAACACTACATACTAAGATTCCCCTCAGTTGTAGATTTGCATAGAATTAAAATAGCAGAAAATGAATCAGCGAATTGAAACAAAAAGCTGCAACGTCTGAAAAGACTGTTCATAAAAAGCAAAATTCGAATGCTGAATTGCTATAACATACTCATCTATTCACAAATCAATGATGAAAGGATACTATGAAAAACTTCATTCTTATATCAACATTATTATTCGTTTCAGGTTGTTCAACACTGGTTCTTCAACCGACTGATTATTCATGGCCGGTGGAATCAGTGCTTCTGGTAAATGCAAAAGGGGACGTATCAGAAGAGAGGCATACGTTTGAAACTAATATTAAACCAATCTTTTATGAGGAGTTCAAGGATTCAAATTCCGTTGAAGGGAAGGAAATTAGAATCATTCGTGACAAAGCAGGATATTACTATTTCACAGGAGCGGGGTTCAAAAATATCTATCAATTTATGCCAGTAGAAAACGGAATGAAATTGAAAGAGAAAATTAGTATCTCCGATTCACTTGCACTTAAATCACCTGCCTTCAACCAGAAATTGAATAATATTGAATTGATTGACGGGTCGGATAAATATTTGATAACCGGTTCAGAGATTGCGAGGATGAAATGAAAACAAAAACATTGATCTACGGCTTACTATTCGTATTGCTGAACTCTCTTGCTGTTGCACAATCGGATTATCAAACAGTGCAAAATTTTAAAAGAGAATATAAAAAAATCGAATTATCCATTAAGGATGTTTCTTCTTTAGAAGAATTCAATTTAATTGAGAAGAATATCCAAAATCTGAAAAATGATTTTGCTTCAAACAAAACATTGCTGGACAAAACGCTCTATCCGGAAAACTATGAATCGGCTCTCGAAAAAATCGAGAACTTGTTTGAATCCAGGAAAAAGGACTTTTCGCAAATTAATTCGTTAACAACGCAAGTGGGATCGCTGCAAGCACAGGTGCAGGAGTTAAATCAAAATAATGAAAGACTTATAAAACAAATAAATGATTTGCAGTTGCAATCGGAAAAAGACCAAGCGGCAATTACCAAACTTAAAGGACTTGTCGCTCAATTAAAAGGGAGTATAAACAAAAGAGATTTGTTGGTCCGGGATTTAGTTGATAGTCTCCTGGTAGAGTTTATCAAATTACCCGAAAATTTCAATCAAAAAGAAGCGCGATCAATTGTCTCGAAAGTAAATAAAGAAAATCTGTTCTATAATATTGAACGAACGATTGACGATAATATCCAATTCCTAAAAGTCACTCGAATAACGGCAGATGACTATAGTAAAATCATAAAGCAGCACCAGGATTTTAACAAAGTATGGAAGCAAATTGGACCTAAATTGAGCAGCGTTTACCTAACTACGAAGCAAAAAAATTCTGAGATTTCACAAATTGATTCGTTATTTGAAGAATGGAATAACCGGATACATACTTCAATTTGGAATGGCATTCAAAATCTTTTTATGGAAAAGAATATTCATCTGATTTCATTCACCGATGCGTCCGGATTTATAACCAGCGCCACTACTTTTATTGATAATGAAATAAAGAATATCGGCATCAAAAATAAAAATGAATCCGAAGAGATTTTCCATGCTTTTGCCGACAGCGTATATTTTAATATAGTTGAAAGAAAATGGATCCCACTTCTTTTTGAAAACAACATGATGACCCAAAATGAAAAAGGAATTCTCGATGCTAAAATTGAAGTATGGCAAAATGAAATCCCTCCGGCATTTTCATACTGGGCATTTATAATTGGCGGTATTTTTATTCTACTTATTGCTGTTTACCTTTATCAAAGAAAGCAAAAGGAGTGATATAAATTTGGGGGAGTAAGAATCATCGCTGAATCATGAGAACCCCGCTTTTTGCGGGGTTTCTTTTGATGCGTCTGAACATCCTAATACAACATTTAAGTTGATATCAAGCAAAAATAATTGACAATTTATGTTCGTATTTCCTCCACTATAATGTGATGATTATTTGGCAGTATTCGTGCCGTAAAATCGACCACATTCTTTTACAAAAAACCACTACATACAAACATGTTTCGCGCGGTTAATTTTACATCAAAAAAATAACAGCATTTGAAATGAAAATATTAATTGTAAATGGTTCAAAGTCGGTTAGAAAAAAATTTATAAGTTACCTGGAATTGGAATCTCAATTCAATAAAGTATTTGAGACTGATACAGTTGTTGAAGCAAAGATGATAATGCAAAAAGAAATTGTGGATGTTATTCTGTTTGATATTCAATTGCCGGGAAATTCCGGTTTGGAATTAGTCCCTTTTAGCAGAAACCAATTTCCAAAACCGGCATTGATTCTCTGCACCAACTACATATTACCGCAGTATCTCAGTATTTATCAAAAGATGTTGATTGACTACTGCTTTGATAAATCTAAAGGTTTAGCGGAACTGAAAGTATTTATAAAAAAACTCGTGTCGGATTTGAGAAATCGAACTCAAATATCCCATAACAATAAATCAAATTATAGGAGTTTTCAATGAAACGTCAATATGTATTCTTATCGTTCTTCTTTGTCTCGATAATTTTTGCAACTCTTATGAGCGGCTGCAAAGATCCTCTGGGAATAAATAGTCCACAAAGTGTAAACAGCAGCGATACACAAATATTTATGAAGATCACCGACAAAAGTTCTTCGGTCAATTCATTCACACCAAATTACACTGATGATCAGGCAATGGCGTTTGCAGGTTCGTTAGCGAAAGAACTTTATCCTATTCGGATCGGTCAAAAAATGAAACTTGTTGACAAGAGTTTAATCCTTTCAAAAGACAGTGCGAGCGCTTTAGGCACGTTAATTCAAAATTATGCCGGAGAACTTACGATTGTAGGATCATTCCAAAAACCAACACTTGGAATAAACGCGCGAGTCGATACTACCATACACAAAACTTTTTTAACAACTGTTACACGACTGATTAAGTATAATAAAGTTTCTAATACGGGGAATGATACACTCGATTGGAAAATTTATGCGATCTCTCTTCCGAATGGTGGAACAGAGGGAGATAACATACAAATAGTTAAAATTACTTTTACATCGCAGGATGGATCTGATGTGGTCATTGATGATCCCAACAACTATTTTTTCCGGGTAGGCGACGAGAAAAAGGAAAGCGATGACGAGGATAATCATGATTCCGAAATGGGGTTTGGAAATTGGAGACATGGTGAGAAGAACCTGTTAACATGGTACAAAAAGAACCAGCCGGTAAAGTTTTCTGTTGAAGTCTTGAGTAAATCTTCCGATCCCGATTTACTAACCATTACTTATGGAGCGAAGATGAACGGAAATTCAAAGTTGAAAGCAAAATTTGATCTTGTATCCAGCGTTCAAGAAGGAATTTATTATAAAAAAATCTATGAAAGAAAATGGTTTACGAATTCATTCCAAGCAAGAATGCATGCCGTGATCAATGCAATGCCTAGATCGGTTGCGTATGACACAGAAACCAGCGTTGAAGAAAAAACCTGGGGAATTCCTTACCGGGTTAAATAAAGTTTAGAATAACGTAAACAAATAATAAATAACAATAGGAGAAAAAATCATGACAAATATAACTAAACGCAAAAGCGGTTTACTTATAGCGGTAACGATAATAACTTCACTTTTTCTGGCTTCGTGCGCAAATAATGATCCGGTTGGGTCTAGCGGTGGAACCTCGAAAGTAGCCGGTAGAGTATCTTCGACCAATGGATTACAAAAGAGTACTTATTCAGAATCAACATTAAGTGGAGTACAGGGCGCTACAGTAGTTCTTGTACAGGTTCAAGCAGACGGTTCATTAAAAACAGTCTCAACACAAAATATCCAAACTGATGCAGCGGGAAAATTTGTGATTGAAACAAATTTAAGTGGAACCGGTAATCTGGTAGTTGTTGCAACAAAAGGGACAACGGAATGGAAAGCAATTGTTTCTTCCAAAGTTCAGAGCGGTACTACGGTATATGCCCCGCCGCTTACTACTGAATCAACAGCGGAAACAAATATTTACATCAAACTTGTTAGTGAAGGGCATGCAAGTGATTTTGATGAAGCTGATCTTAAATTATTGTTAAATGCTCAGGCTGCAGGAAATATTCAAGGAGATTCCCAAGCTGAGTCAGATTTCATACATGCATTTCAAGCTTCGTCGCAAGCTTCAGCACAAGCTTCCGGTAATTCGTATTTCGGATTATCAAGCAGTCAAATCCAAACGATGATGCAGGCAAAGGCTGACGCAGAAGCAAAATTTGACGCCGCATTATATAATTCATCTGATACCGAAACCGAGACAGAGAATAGTATGGATGATTATGAGGGAACGGTGCTAACTGCTTATTCAAGCGGTATTGCAAACGCCTACACTTATGCAGAATTGATGAGAATTGGAGTAACTACATTTGTTAATGCAAGCGCATCGATGAATTCGGATTTAAGATTAGCAATTGCAAAATCTTTTTACGCCAGATATGCTTTTGTTCTTAATTATGCAATGAAGCAACAATTCCAGGCAGCCGGCGCTTCGAATGCCCAGGTAAATAGTGTCGCCTCTGCCGGAGCTGATTTATATGCTTCAATCAAAAGTTCTGCAGATTTTAATCAAATAGCAACAGCTTTTGTTCAATATCATTCTTCAATTATATCTCAGCTTCAGGTAACAATGTCATCCTATGCAAGTATGATTGATACAATTGATAGCACAATCAATTCAACAATTTCTGCTAAAGCTGTTCTAAATGCTTCTGTTAACGGAACAACATCATTAAATACAATCATCAACGCATACGTAACTTTTTTCAATGCAGTTAAAACTACAACGCAAACATCTTTAGTCGGGACTTCGTCAACTCAGGTTAATGCTGCCTCACAGATTCTAATTTTAGCAAATATGAACTAGTTACAAAATAACGGAGTTGGATTTCCGGCTCCGTTATGGTTTACAATTAATTGTCGGAAAATAAAAATCAAAAATATTATGGAGAATTAAGTCATGAAAAAGACAAACTATTCAAACCGGAGAGAATTGCGAAGCGTAGTGCTGCTGCTGATTCTCTCATTATTATTAGGCGCCCCGCAGGTTCTTAAAGCTGACGGAAATTTGGAAGTAAAGGGATCGGTTCAAGTAAAGACAGAGACAAGCATAACCGTAAACTCAATTGAATTTCTTGTTACCGCATCAACAAAAATATCAGGCAGCATGAATAGCGGATTAACATATGATAGCGTTAAGGTTGGCAGCTATGTAAAGATAGAAGCAAAATCAAATGCGAACGGTCAACTTGAAGCTTCGGAAATTCGTCTTATGACCGCAATGATAAATCTTGAATTGAGTGGTAAAATAACAGCGCTCTCAACAAATTCATTCACTCTTAACGGCTCAACCATTTTGGTTGATACAAACACAATTATTTTCACTCAATTTCACGCGGCATTAACTTTTGCCGATTTGAAAATTGGAGACAACGTTTTAGTAAGAGCTTCGCAGACTATCAGCGGACAACTACCGGCGGTTGTGATAATGGTGAAAACAGAAAACACTCATCAGGAAATTGAATTGAGCGGAAAGATACAACTGATTACCGATAATTCTGTTACAGTTCTCAATACTCAATTTTATGTTGGTAGTTCTACAATAATTTTTTCTCGAAACAGAGGAGTTCTTAACTTTTCCGATCTTAAAGTTGGTGATGATGTAAACGTCCGCGGATTTATGCAGCAAGATTCATCTTACCTGGCGTTATCGATCAAAGTGGAGAGCAATGAATTCGAACAAAAAGATCTGGAAGTTGAAGGTGTAATTACAGCTGCAACTTCTACAACACTCACAGTCAACACGGTAACATTTGTTGTCGATTCAAGCACGGTTATCTCAACACACGAAGGGACTGTTCTATACTTTTCGGATTTGAAAATTGGTGACAAGGTTGAGATAAAAGCTTTACTGCAAAGTGACGGCAGCTATATAGCAACACGGATTAAATTAGAAAATGAGGAATCTGAAAAAGAAATTGTCGTTGCCGGTTTAATCGATGTAATCAATTCAGATAATATTGTCGTTGGAGATAATAAAATTTACGTCGATAGCCTTACGCAAATTTATAGCCAGTCTCACCAGAAGCTCACTTTTACTGATTTAAAAGTTGGTGCATTTATCGTCGTTAAAGCATATCTGCAAGGCGGTAACTATTTAGCCTCTTCGATTAAAGTAAAAGATAACAGCAAAGCTGAATCTCATTTTACAGGCGCGATAGAAGCCATTAACGGAAGTTCAATAACTGTAAAAGGATTGGTTTTTGTTACTGATCAAAACACCGAGTTCCTTGATGAAAACAGAAATACCATCTCAATTAATGATTTGAAGGTTGGTCAAATAATCAGTGTTGAAGCTCAACTTCAAAGCGGAAATCAGTATATCGCGTTGAAAGTGATCGCAAGAAATTTCTGGCGCCCAACAGTAATTGTCGAAGGCTCAATCGAAAACTTGACACTTACTTCAATCACAGTTATGGGAAAAACATTCGCGGTGGATTCATCAACACTCGTAGTCGGCCATGGAAGTGGTGTGCTGACTTTTGTAAGTCTAACAGTTGGATTAAATGTAGAAGTAAAAGGTTCGCTAACAACAAACGGAGTGTTGACCGCAAAATTAATCAAAGTTCATCCTGAACATGAATTTAAAATCTACGGTAAGATTGATTCATTCACCGGTACAAACTTTCTGATTGGCGATTTAACTATATCTACAGACCTCAATACCGTTTACTATGATGGGTTTGATAATGTGGCTACGTTCGATAGTCTGAAAGTAAATCAGTTTGTTGAAGTGAGCTATGTAAAAACCAACTTGAATGAAAATCTTGCAGTAAAGGTTGAGATTGAAAGCGATCCGCACACTGTTAAATTCGATGGAGTTGTCACCTCTGCCGATTCTAACAATATTCAACTTTCTGTTCCAGCATTTTCAGTAAGTAGTAATACATTATTTATGACATCGACATATACACAAACTCAGTCTTCATCAATTCAGACTGGGCAAAGTGTAACTGTCTGGGCAGTGCAGGGACAAAACGGAAGTCTGTCGGCAATTCAAGTTCAGCAATTAACCGGATCAGCAACCGCAATCAATGGCGGTCACTCAACAAGTTTACCAAACGTGTTTGAATTGAAACAGAATTATCCAAATCCTTTCAATCCTTCCACCGAGATCACGTTCATGCTTGCTAAGCAGGAACAAGTAAGCCTTGTGGTTTATAATATGATCGGGCAGCAGGTAGCTATGCTTATTAATGGCCCGCAAAGCGCCGGTTCACACGTTGTAAAATTCAACTCTGCCGATTTACCATCCGGTGTTTATCTATACAGATTACAAGCCGGCAGTTTTGGTGATGTTAAAAAAATGATTCTTATCAAATAGCGACAAATGTCGGTATAGTAAATAATTTTAATAATTTTTTTAACCGGAGGATAAGAAATTTACTTATCCTCCGGAATTATCCTCAAATATTAACTCAACAATTATCAAGGAAATGATGAAGAAAAATATCTTTTATGGAATGTTGATCATGTTAGCAATAGTAACATTTCAAAATTCCAATGCGCAAAAGAAAAAATTTGGTTTGGGTTTTATTGTTGGCGAACCAACCGGTATTAGTGCAAAACTATGGGTATCAAATACAAATGCTTTAGCCTTCGGATTGGGCTGGTCCGTGGAAGGATACAGGTTTGACGGTTTCGATTCGGATTATGGTAACGTAACGCGAACACATTTTCATGTTGACTACCTCTGGCATTCGTTTAATGCAATAGGTTCCGGCGGACAGTTTCCGCTGTTCTATGGAATTGGAGGAAGAATAAATTCAGGCACCGAATACAACGGAACATTTGCGGTTAGAGGCGTGTTTGGAATAGACTGGCTCCCACGTAACACACCTTTAGATGTCTTCCTGGAAATTGTGCCCACAATCAATTTGGTTAGTTCAACCGGATTTGGCATTGATGCAGGTTTTGGATTAAGAGTGTTTTTCTAAATAATAATAGTATTGAATCTTTAAATGATTCAAAAATTAAAAACAGTTGTTTGAAAATTATAAATGGGATCGTTTTACAATCAGAAAGCAATGTCAATAAGAGATATTGCAGAAAAGAATTCAAGCTTAGGAAAACGCACCGGGCTAAGAGTCGAAGCACAAAAAAATAGGTAAACTCAATTCTTAATAGAAATGTATAATACGCTTTTGAGATTTATTGAAAGGCTGCTAAAATATTAATTAACGAATATTTTTTATAAATACGGAAATACTTTACTGATACTTCATTTAAATTAAAAACCTTATGGAACTTGCTACAGCGGGCATTTTTACTTTTTACAAACGTGTAGATAATCTCCTTTATTAATCAATTATCATTCCTAGTTCTTTTGTTTTAAGAAATGAAAATCAATTGACATTAAGTTATTTTATTTTTATGTTCTTTCAGAGTTATCGAAAATTAGGATAAATCTTTTGTGTGAACATAACTGATAGCTGTTTATCTATGGAAATTATCCCTTGCTTACTTAAAAATAAATTCATTGAAGAGGCTCTACAATGATACTTTATGAAAGTGATTCAGCAATTTTGTCTTTTGACTCTTCGATTCCTTGTTTGGAATTGATAATTAAACCGGGACTCCGTAATAGCAAGGAGTTTAAAAAGACTCATAAAATTGTTATTGAAAAATTTATTGAACTTAAGAAGCATCATGCCAATCTTTGCTTTTTTATTGATGGGAGAGACCTATATGAAATAACAAAACGGGAAATTGAATGGCTGGAGAAGAATTTTTTCCCGCGGTTAGAAAATGCCGGATTAACAAAAAAAGCATTTCTTTTCTTTGATAGTGAAGCCGGTAAATCAGTTTTAGCAACGTACAAAGCAAAATTAGACGGGACTAAAATAATATTCAAAGAATTCAAATCTTTTCAGCAAGCAAAAACTTGGCTCAGAGAAACGGGAAAAAATAATATCAAATAGATTTTTTTTATCAGGAGATAATAAAATCGTTTGAGTATTCTACCCTTATTAGCAAGTAACAATTTGCTCTTTCTGCGAAACCACTTTTAATTTGAAAAAAATTTTAATTAATCAGTTTAAAAATTCCATTTAAATCCTAAAGTTGGATTAATTTGTATTTCTGTTTTTCCCGGTATAAAATTATTGCTGATCTCAACTTCACCTCCCAGTGCCAAATGATTTGTAACGTTTATCCATAGTTGAGGTTCACTTAAAAAAACAAAATCTCTTGAATCTGTAGCAAAGTTTTTTATCGTCCAGAGATCAAAAAAGCCTGTAAAATTAATCTTGCCTTCCATAAACGGGATAAACCAAACTCCGGTAAGTTGTACATCACTTCCTTTAGAAAAATGATCCTTCCGGTAAAGCAGATCGGTGTTTAAGACAAATAATCCTAAGTTTATGGGATAACTTAGTCCGGCGAGCCAGACATGTCCAATCGGTCCCCAGGGCGCTGTTCCATCATTATACTGCACAGTTGCAGAAATATTTTTTATAGGAAGGGGGAGGAGGATATAGCGGGCAATTTCAAAATATCCAAGAGAAGCGCTTTTGTTTCCGGGATGATTAAAGTCGAAATCGACGAACCAGTAGGTTGCACCGTATTCATCTGGTTTAAACATTTCAAACGTGGAAGTAAAATATTTTCTATCTTTGCCAAAATCATAGTGCAGCTGAAAGTTCTGAGCAAGCGTGGAGAAACTAAAAAGCACTACGGCAAGAAGTATTCCTTTTTTCATGTTATCCTCATATGGTTCGTGAATTTTATTTTTGCAATAACGAAAGCTTCTCTGCAAACTCATCGGAAAATTTTCTGATCATTTCGCTTATTTCAAAATTATTAGTTGACCGATTATAGGTGTCTGCCATTTTCAAAAGTGTTTGATGATAAAGAATATTCATGTTTTCAACTAACATTTGATTTGTCCAAAGATCAATGCCAAAGGTAACTTTTTCTTCTTTATTCCAGAGGGAAAGCAAAATCGCTTCAGCATCCCTTTCTCCTTCAAAGTCAGCATCATCCGATTGCCAGGAAATTTTTTGAGGGACTTCATTTTCGTCAAGTTCAATGTGAAGGGTAATTGTTGATTTTTTGCTCATAGGTTTAACTTTAATTAATAGTGATTTTTACATAAAACAAGTGTTAGGCACTAAAAATTATCAAAAGAGTAACACTTATTTTTTTTATATTAACAAAATAAAAAATAAATCATAGGAAAAAAATTGAAACAGACAATTTTGCTCATTCTCAGCTCATTACTTTTATTCTCTTGCGGGGAGAAAATATCAAAATCAACCGATCTAAAAGACACTAAACAGAAGGCAAGTTATAGTATCGGCTTTAGAATTGCTAAAGATTTTAAGTCTAACAAACTTGATGTCGACTCAGAAATTGTTGCAAAGGGTTTTAAAGATGGATTGTACGGGAAACAACTTTTAACCGACGAGCAGATAAATAAAGTACTTATGGAATTTCAACATGAGATGTACGACAAAAAGATGAAAGAAGCTCAGGGACTTAGCGGTAAAAATAAAGCTGATGCCGACGTATTTCTTGCACAAAACAAAAATAAGCCTGGAGTTAAAACTACCGCGAGTGGGTTGCAGTACCAGGTAATAAAATCCGGCAACGGCCCATCACCGAAAGCTACCGACAAGGTGAAAGTACATTATATCGGTAAATTATTAAACGGCACTGAATTTGATAATTCTTACAAACGAAATCAACCGGCGGTTATTCAATTAAATGCTGTTATTAAAGGCTGGGGAGAAGCGCTGCAATTGATGAAAGTCGGCGATACGTGGAAGTTATTTATTCGTCCGGATCTTGGGTACGGTGATGCGGGTGCGGGTGATGTCATTCCTCCGGGATCGTTATTAATTTTTGACGTTGAACTTTTGGGAATAGAAAAATAATTCAACAAAAGGAAATAGCTATGAAAAAACTTTTTTTAGTCCCGATCTTATTTCTTTTTGTCTTTTCAAACTCTTTTCGGGCTCAACAGAAGATCACTGCACCTGATTGGAGTTATGATAAAACCATTTATGAAGTTAATCTAAGACAGTTTACTCCTTCGGGAACGATTAAAGAATTCCGTACCCAGCTTCCCCGGTTAAAAAAACTTGGAGTTGGGATTCTTTGGTTTATGCCGATTCATCCGATTGGTGAAAAAAATCGGAAAGGAACATTTGGCAGTTACTATTCTGTAAAAGATTACTACGGACTTGATTCGTCCCTGGGGACTAAAAAGGAATTTCAATCTTTAGTTAAAGAAATTCATAAACTCGGAATGCATGTTATCATTGATTGGGTTGCAAATCATACTTCGTGGGATAATGTTTTGGTAAATACTCATCCCGATTTTTATTCTAAAGATTCTGCCGGTAATTTTGTTCCCCCGGTTGCCGACTGGTCAGATGTGATTGATCTGAATTATGGAAATAAAGAATTATGGCAGTATATGTCCGGCGCAATGGAATACTGGTTAAGTGAATATGATATTGATGGGTTCCGTTGCGATGTTGCCGGGATGGTGCCTGAAGAATTCTGGAGGTTTCTCTATCCGAAATTAGCAAAGCACAAAAAAGTTTTCATGCTGGCTGAAGATGAAAGACCTGTCGATCATTCAACTGCATTTGACATGACTTATTCATGGGACTTGTACCATCTTTTTAATGAAATTGCGAAAGGGAAGAAGCCCGCTTCAGCAATATTTACACAACTGCAAAAAGAAAAAAATGAATACCCTGCTCAAGCCTTCCGGATGAGGTTCATTACCAACCATGATGAAAATTCCTGGAACGGAACTGAGTTTGAGAGGCTTGGTGAAGGTGTAAAAGCGTTTTCGGTTTTAGTTTTTACTCTTCCGGGAATGCCGCTTCTTTACAACGGACAAGAAGTAGGTTTAAATAAACGATTGAGTTTTTTTGAAAAAGATCCGATTGAATGGAAGAAGTCCGGATATACTCCGTTTTTTGAAACACTCACAAAGTTAAAAAAAAATTTCCCCGTTTTAGATGCCGGAGAAAAAGGGAGTTTGCTTGAGAAAGTGCAAAACTCGGATGGAGATAAAGTTCTCTCTTTTGTTCGAATGAAAGGGAATCAAAAAGTATTTGTAATTGTAAATCTTTCAGATAAAAAAGTGAGCACAAAGTTTAGTTCAGTTCCCGAAATGAAAAATGCGTTTGAAATCTTCTCAAAGAAAAAAGGTAAAATTGGAAAATCATTTGCAATTGATTTGCATCCATGGGATTTCAAAATATTTACAAGTAAATAAGTTTTTTAAGGTCACTTTTTTAGATTATTGATGAACGAAAAATTTGAAGCGGTAATTGGGTTGGAAGTGCATGCGCAACTTTTAACGGATACAAAAATATTTTGCAGTTGCTCAACGAAATTTGGCAACGAACCGAACAGCAATGTGTGTCCCATTTGTTTGGGGCATCCCGGTGTGCTTCCGGTACTTAATAAAAAAGTTGTGGAATTTGCTTTGCTGATGGGATTTGCAACAAAATCTACGATAAATACAAATTCTGTTTTTGCACGTAAGAATTACTTTTATCCTGATCTTCCGAAAGGTTATCAAATATCCCAACTCGAGAAACCAATTTGTGAATTCGGCTCGATTGAAATTGAAAAAAAAGACGGGACGAAAAAAAATATCGGAATTACTCGCATTCATATGGAAGAAGATGCCGGTAAATCAATTCACGATAGAGGTGAAACGACAAGTATTGATGTCAACCGGTGCGGTGTTCCGTTGCTTGAGATTGTTAGCGAACCCGATATGCGCAATGCCGAAGAGGCGTATCTGTATCTTGCTAAAATTAAACAGCTCGTTCAATATTTGGGAATATGCGATGGCAATATGGAAGAAGGATCACTCCGCTGCGATGCAAATATTTCAGTTCGGCCTATCGGACAAAAAGAGCTCGGTACAAAAGCCGAAATAAAAAACATGAACTCATTTCGGAATGTTGAACGCGCGATCAATTATGAAATTCACCGGCAGATTGAATTGATCGAGGATGGCAGAAAGGTAATTCAACAAACATTATTGTGGGATGCGGATGCGAACGAAGCTTACCCGATGCGGAGTAAAGAGGAAGCGCACGATTACCGTTATTTCCCGGATCCCGATCTCGTTCCAATTGATATTAATGTTGAATGGTTTGATGAAATAAAGGGGAGGGTTCCTGAACTTCCTGATGCAAAAAGAGAAAGATTTATCAACGCTTTTGCTCTCCCGGTTTATGATGCCGGAGTTTTAGCGCAGACCAAAGAGCTTGCAGATTATTTTGAACAAGTAACAAAAGTAACAAACGATTATAAAGCTGCGTCTAACTGGGTGATGGTTGAAGTATTAAAAGTATTAAATGAACAGAAAATTGAGATCAACAATTTTCCGGTCTCTCCGCAAAATCTCGGCGGATTGATTAATCTTATACAGAACGGGACGATCAGTGGAAAAATTGCAAAGGATGTTTTTACTGAAATGTTAGAGACGCTGCAGACCGCAGAGACAATCGTCAAAGAAAAAAATCTTGTCCAGATTTCCGATACCTCGGAAATTGAAAAAATAATTCAACAGATATTTGATGCGAATGAAAACCAGGTAAAAGAATTTCTTGAAGGGAAAGAAAAAGTGTTTGGGTTCTTTGTGGGGCAAACGATGAAAGCCACAAAGGGAAAAGCGAACCCACAAGTAGTGAATGATCTATTAAAACAAAAATTTGAATCACTTAAACAGTAAAGAAAAAACGCATGGCAGAACAACCAGAAAATGAATCCCCCAAAACGGGAATACAAAAATTTAGATCAATCATGAACAAAATTCTCCATCCATTCGGAAAGAAAGTTCGAAAAACTCCCGAGACTTTTATGGAGAAAGTTATTGAGTTCTTTCGTTCGCTTTTGTCTGCGGCAATAGCGGCATTATTTATCATAACATTTTTTATACAAAACACGCGTATTCCAACCGGCTCTATGGAAGACACGATCCTGGTTGGCGATTTCATTCTCGTAAATAAATTTGTTTACGGACCGAGTTCACCCAAATATATTCCGTTTACTGAAATTGAAATCCCTTACTTCACAATGCCATTCTTAAAATTTAAAGATCCACAGCATGGTGATATTGTGGTGTTCGAGTATCCAGGCAATAAAGAACAATTACGTGCCGATGAACGCATTCCAGGCTTGCCGATTCCCGAAGAGCAAATTGCGATGAACGTAAATTATGTAAAACGCTGTATCGGATTACCGGGTGACACGATTGAAGTGCGCGACAAAGTTGTTTTTGTGAACGGGAAAGAATTTTGGATACCACCTTACATAAAATATTTATCTCCCTACCCGGTTCCAAAAGGGCAGGTGAATTCACAAATCTTTCCAAAAGGGAAACCCTGGAACGAAGATAATTATGGACCGCTTGTTGTGCCTAAAAAAGGGATGACCATTCCGCTGACCGTTGAAAATGTTGAAGAATGGCGTACAATAATCGATAGAGAATTTGCCAAGCGTGTTGTTGAAGTGAAAGACGGAACCGTAACTTTGAATGGTGCGCCAATTACCTCCTACACCTTTCAAAAAAATTATTATTTTATGATGGGTGACAACAGAGATGATTCTGCCGATTCAAGGTTCTGGGGATTTGTTCCCCGCGATATGGTAGTTGGTGAAGCATTTATGTCTTTGTTTTCCTGGGATAGAGATATTCCATTTTCAGAACTCTTCCGTTTGATCGGTTCTATCAGAACTGATAGAATATTAAAATTGATTCATTAAAAATTTCTCGTTAACATTTTTCGGAACGGTCTCGACCGTTCCCTACATTTTTGAAAATAAAAAAGCCACTCCGAGATTAATCGGAGTGGCTTTTTTTATGAACACCTAAATGAATAGGTTTTTATAATGTATATCTAACACCGAGCTGCATTCTCCAACGAGAAGCAATATCGCTTATTGTATAAACGGAATTGTTTGCAGGCTTAGAGAAACCATAAACAGGCGTATTAGCAACGCCATTATTGGTAACGAAACCCTGTAAAGCAACAATGTTATAAGTGCCAAGACCGGCAGTTTCAACTTTTCCCCAGCTGCTGCTGAGCAAGTTAGCTACGTTTAACACATCAAGTGAAAATTGGAACACACCGAGACCCAAAAAGTCCGGTACATCTTGAGTAATTTTAAGATCGAGATATTGTTGCCATTTTTCACGGGCGCCATTTCTTTCAGAAATTTTACCGCGATTTTTGCTGAGATATTCATCATTCTGAATAAATGCATTCAGATCAGCAGCAGTTTGTCCGGCAGTTGTTGAAGCAACAAAATTTCCACCGACAATTTTACCGACAAGAATATCGCTTGCATCTTTAGGAATATAGAATAAATCGTTATATCTAAATCCGTCGTTGTTCAAGTCGCCATTTACAACGAATGAAAATGGATTACCACTTTGTCCGTTATAGAATAATGATATTGTTGTTGGTGCTTTCTCAAAGAATTCAGCAGCGTAAGAAACTGATGCGAACACTCTGTGTTTAACTTCCCATTGTGAAGTTGTAAGAGCCGGGTTGTTCGGATCCATATCAATCGGGCTGTAATTCATTTGAGATGCTGCTTGTGAAGAACTCAAACTGTTTTTATCTTTTGCTTCGCCGAATGTATAAGCGGTATTAATAGAAACTCCGCGTGTAACATTTCTTTGAAGTTGGAACATCAAATTATATTGATACCCTGCGCTTGTGTTATATAATTCAAGAATATCCCAGAAGTTTCCGTTTCCGTAATCGGTACCACCGTATTTCGGACGACCGTCTGCAATCTTGCTTGTTGAAGCTTTTAAATTCCCTTTGCGGTATAACATTTCATTAATACTCTTCGAGTACAAGAATTCCGCGGTTCCAACGAATCCGCAAATTAATTCTTGGTCAACTCCAAGATTAAATCTCATAACCTGAGGTAATTTTAAATTTGGGTCAACAACGTCAATTTCAGATTGAAATTTTGCAATTCCGGTTCCCGGGTCGCCTGAAATATATTGACTGCGCGGGTCTGGATTAAATTTAATTCCTTGTCCACTGTTATTAACTTCGGCAGTAAACATACCGGTGTTTCCAAAATTATTTGACATCCAAACGTATGGAATACGTCCGGTAAAGATTCCAACACCGCCGCGTACTTGTGTAGTTCTCTCGCCGGTAACATCCCAGTTAAAACCAACTCTAGGTGACCAGAGCATATTTCCTGTTGGGATTTGATCGGTTCTGTATTGTGAGAAATATTTTGGAAGAGAATCATTTTTCGCAGGAGTTGTTGGGAATGTAGGAATATCAACACGAACGCCTGCAGTAATTTTTAAGGTTGGTAAAACTGCCCATTCATCTTGCACATAAAAACCAAATTGGCTTACGCTAAATTCGGCGGCAGGAACAGCGCTTGGGTCACGTTGATTTCCAAATCGTGAATATACTCTTTGATAGTAAGAGATGACATCATTATTAAAATCATTTATACTATTATATTCATAATACCCAAAAGCAGAGCGTGCAAATAAATTACTGAAAGAGAAAAATTCATTATGAGTTCCTACCGTAAAAGTATGGTCACCCATAAATAAACTGAAGTTATCAGTAAATTCAAAAATGTCCTGGTCTAATCTGTTTGCAGAGGAAAATCTGTCGGGACCTGCATACATTGAAAAAGTTTTATTTAATTCTTTAATTAAAACTTCAGGAGCGTCAGCAGACTTTCCTTTTCTTTTATCTCTGATTGTTGTATACCCAACGATCAATTCGTTTGACATTGTATTCCCGAAAGTGCTGTTTAATTGGGCAACCGTAGAATTGGTCATGTTGCTCATCGAATAAGGCTGTGTATCAAAAAGTAAATTAGCTACTGTTCTATAATTATAAAGTTTATCAGAACCTGCATCTACGAAATTATTTCGTACGGTTAATTTGTGGTTTTCGGCTAAGTTATAGTCAAAACGAACAAATAATTTTGAACTTGGCTGTTCAAATGTAGGTAAGGTGTAGCCACCTGCAGTAAATCCTTTTGCAGCAAGGGCAGCAGCAAATTGATCACCTAAAGTTTGCAATTCAGCTACGGTTTTTCCACCGAATCCGTTTACAAGCGATAAGTTTGGTTGAGGATAATTGTAAATTGTTTTTTCTCCGTTTACAAAGAAGAACAATTTGTCTTCGATGATCGGACCACCGGCTCTAAAGCCAAACTGGTAGTCTTTAAATTCATCCATTTTTTTTGTCTTTACGTCAGTATAACCTTTGTATTGTCCGGATAAATTTTGATTTCTTCCAAAACCATAAATTGATCCATGATACTGGTTTGTTCCGCTACGGGTAATAGCGTTAATACCGCCACCGGTAAAACCACTTTGTCTTACATCGTAAGGAGCAATTACTACTTGAAACTCACTGATAGCGTCCAAGCTTATAGGATTTGTTCCTGATTGTCCACCAGGAGTTCCTGAGGAACCTAAACCGAAAAGGTCATTATATTGAGTTCCATCAATTTGAATGTTGTTGTATTTTGAGGAACGACCGGCTGCACCTAAACCACTACCCGAAAAAAGTGGAGATAATTTAGAAAAAGATTGAAAATCTCTCGATGTAGTAGGAATTTCCTGCATCGATTTTTCTGAAACGTTCTGAGCAGAACCAGTTCTTGCTTGACTTAAAATGGCACTTTTTTCTGCAGTAATGGTCAGCTCACTAAGAGTAACTGAAGATTCCGGCAATTTAAAATTTACCATTAAATTTTGAGCTAATTGAAGATTAACACCTTCTTGAATCTGTGTAGTATACCCAACAAACGAAACAGTAATTTTATATGGGCCTCCTGTCTTTAATCCGGTTAAATTGTATTTACCATCAAGACGTGTAGATGTGCCATAAACAGTTCCAGTTGGGACATGGACAGCCATAACTGAAGCAGATGGGAGAGCTTCTCCATCCATTGCAGTAACTTTGCCATTAATGCTGGCGGTTGTAAGCCCCTGCGCTAATGACATCTGGACCATTCCGAAGAACACCACGAACAAAAGCATCTGTAAGAATAACTTTTTCATAGTATAGAATACCTCTATTTATTAGTAAAATTTGAACGCTCAAATTTCACTCTTTTAAATCATTTATTCAAATTAAATTTCTGTTAAATAAAAAAAGATTTTTTTTTGATTTGCAGGAATGTAGTATCTTCTCCCTCCATAAAAAGAAAATGTTAAATGAAAAATCTTTCTCTTGAGTATGAAAAATATGCGTTGAAAAACGGCTTAGAAGTCATTCTCTATCCTGATACTTCGCTTCCGATTGCAGTGGTAAACCTTTGGTACAACGTTGGCTCGAGCAGAGACCCTAAGAATAAGACCGGGCTTGCGCACCTCTTCGAACACATGATGTTTCAAGGTTCAAAACATGTTAAGAAAGGAGAGCATTTTAAATTTATTCAGGATAGCGGCGGAACCTTAAATGCCTCCACAAGCTTTGACGTTACAAATTATTTTGAAAAAATTCCTTCCGGTTTTCTTGAAACTGCTTTGTGGCTTGAGTCTGATCGGATGGGCTTTTTCATTGAGGCGTTGACTGACGAGACATTGGCAAATCAAATTGATGTAGTAAAAAACGAACGGCTCGAACGTTACGATAATCAGCCGTATGGATTAACATGGGAAAAGGTCTTCGGTCTACTATACGAAACCGGGCATCCGTATCACGCACCAACGATCGGTTTTATGAATGACATTCTGTCTTACAATCAAAAAGATGTTGGTGAATTTTTCAGCACCTATTATCAACCGCGAAATGCTTCAATAGTTATTGCCGGTGATTTTGAAGTTGGGCAAGCTAAGGACCTTGTTGAAAAATATTTCAGTGGAATTAGTTCGTCAAAAAATGTTTCTCAATTGAAGACGGACGATAATGATCTTTTGGAATCGAAAAGTGAAATTGTTTTTGACGCGGTAAGTTTAGAAAAAATTCTTCTCGTCTGGAAGACTGAAAAAATATTCAACGAGAATAATTTCTCACTGGATATTCTCTCCGACATATTAACCGGATCTAAAAACGGAAGGCTCTACAACAAACTGGTTCTTCAGCTTGAACTTGCTATGCAAGTCTCCGCTTTTCAGTTCTCGGGAAAATACGGGGGATTTTTTTGTGTAACCGTTACTGCAAAACCCGGCAAATCGTTGGATGAAATAAAAAAAATAATTCTAACCGAATTGGATATTCTTTTTCAACACGATATTACGTCTGAAGAATTAACCCGTTCAAAAAACGGTATCAAAGCTCATTTTATTTACGGAATGCAAAGTTTAGACTCGGTGGCAAATCAATTAAACCATTATAATTATTATTTGGGTGAACCAAATTCATTTTCAATTGAGTTAGGTCTTTACGAAAAAGTTGAAAAGGCATCAGTAAAGCAATGTGCCGCATACTTTGCTAAGCCGCATATTGATCTTCGCTTTGTTCCGAAGGAAAAGAGAGGGAATTCATGATGATCGATAGAACAACGCCTCCTCCAATTCTTGAACATGCTACGTTTCATCTTCCAAAGATTCAACAAATAATTTCTGCAAGAGGAATGACGGGATTATTTATTCAAAAAGCAAAACTGCCGATGGTTCAATTCAACTTTATTGTTTCTACCGGTTGCGTTTTGGATGGCGAAGGAAAAAGCGGACTTGCAAATCTTACTGCGATCTTAATTGATGAAGGCGCGGGGGGATTAACTGCTCTTGAGTTGAACAATCAATTTGAATTGCTCGGTTCTTCAATTCAGATTTCCATTAATCACGAATTTATGTATTTCTCGGTTCTCTCCCTTGAAGATAAATTTGAGGAAACACTTTCTTTGCTTAGTAAAATTCTGACGGAACCTCATTTTGAAGAATCTGAATTTTTGCGGGAGAAAAGTAAAGTGCTGGCGCAACTCCTTCAATTAAAAGATGAGCCGGACTCGATTGCAGACCGGATTTATGAGGAACAAGTTTTTGGACCTGACAACAAACAAGGACATTTTACATTAGGTAAAGAAAAAGATATTGAGTCTCTTATAAATGAAGATGTAAAAGACTTTTATCGGGCATTTATCTTATCCGGTAAAGCCGGTTTTGTTTGTGCAGGTTCCCTCGACACCGGTGTTTTGAAAAAATATATTGATCTCTATTTAGATAAATTCGGGGAGGAGAAAAATGTTACTACTCCTTTATTTCCTCTTCGGGTAAAAAAGCGAAGTTTGATGTTTGTTCATAAACAAGATGCGCAACAAACAGAAATCCGGGTTGGAAATCTTTGCAGTAAGCGAAGCGATAAAGATTTTTATGCTAAAGCCGTTATGAATACCATTTTGGGAGGACAATTTAATTCACGCATCAACTATAAACTCCGCGAAACAAAAGGCTACACCTATGGAGCAACTTCATATTTTGCTTATAGAAAAGAGCATGGCTATTTTTTACTCACTACATCTGTTCAATCTGAACATACAATTGAAGCCATTCAAGATATTTTTTATGAATTAAATCAAATTAAAGAAACCATTAGTGAGGAAGAGCTTGATGCGGCAAAACTTTCCATCATAAGGCGGTTCCCAAGTAATTTTGAAACCTATTACCAGCTTGCTTTCGGGTTAAACACACTTTATACCTATGCTTTGCAGCCTTCTTATTTTGATGAATATATTCCCAACGTGAAAGCCGTAACGCTCGATGGTGCACTCCGGGCAGCTAAGAAAAATATTATCGATTCAGAAATGGTTGTTGTGCTTGTGGGCGATAAATCGAAATTCGTTAACCAACTTGAAGAATTCGGCTTTGAAGAAATTATAGAAATGAATGAGGATGGCGAACCGCTTATTTTCCCTTAAGCCGTTTCACCGCTGTAGAAACGGGGATAAAGAGGATTCCTCTTTTCTTTACGTTTTTTATAATATCGATTGAAGTATTAAAATAACTTGCCGGAAGAAGCATTACTTTTGTCTCGCCTGTCTCTAATTTTTGTACTTCCACAGAAAAGCGATGCGTTAATTCATCATTGTTCAGATCAGAAAGATTTGTAAATACATTAGTCGAATAGAGTGTAACTTTCCGTTTAGCAAATTCCTTCCGGACTTTACTATATGCATTTGAACTTAATAATGTTGACTGAGCATTCACAAAGAAAAAAGCATTATTCGGATAATTTTTTATCAATGAATTTATTGCAAGCTTGTTCCTTAGAAACGGAAAGTTTTCCGCTAAGGTAAATTCTGGATTAGGGCTTGACTCCGTTAATTCAACAAGATATTCCTTTCGTGCATCTAAAACTATTTTTGAGAATTCTACACTTTCATTTTTCGGTTGTAAGAGAAAGGCAAAGTTTTCCGGAACGCGCAACAATTTTTTTAGCTCTTCATCCGGCATATTTTCATAGTTCGTTAATATAAAGGCAATAGAGCCATTATCACGATGGAGGGAAGTGTCCTGGATAATTTCCGTGTAAAACTTAATTTTTCCACCGGAGGAAATTTTTAATAATAATTTTTTATCCAACATGGCATCAATTGAAGAAATGGAGACACTCTTAGATGTGAAATCTTCAAAAACACTTTGAAGAAAAACCGGAGTCGGAACATCATACGGAAGTGTTAAACTATATGAGAATACTAGTGAATCCTCTTTTTTATAAGGTGATTTTATTTTTTGAAGCAGCTTTTCATTTAAATAAAATTCTGATACACTTTTTAAGAAAAGGGAATTGATTTCACTTGAAGAAATTTCAGAAGTGTTTATTGCTTGTTGCTTCGGGGTAAAAAAAGAGAGTAGAATATTTAAAAACATCAAAAAAATTGCAAGAGCAAATAAAAGAACAAATATGGTGCGAAAGTTCCCTGTCCCTTTTTTAGGCTGGTTTGAAGATGTTGGGAAAATCATTTATGAGTAAAGTCCGGTTTCCGTTTCTGTAAAAAAGCAGTTGTCCCTTCTTTAAAATCTTCTGTTCCCGTAGCTAAAGCAAAAAGAGATGCTTCATAAATTTCGCCCTGACTTTGCGGTAGTTCTTTTATCGCATGGATCGCCTTCAATGCAAGCCGTACCGCTTGTGCCGGTTTAGCTGCTATTTTTTCGGCAAGTTCTTTTGCCGCTGTAATTAACTCACTTAACGGATAGACATGATTTACTAAACCAAGTTGAAGCGCGGTTTGTGCATCAATAAAATCTGCTGTAAGAATATATTCGAGTGCTTTTGAAGAATTGATCAAACGTGTTAAGCGCTGTGTTCCACCGTATCCCGGGATGATTCCCAGATTTATTTCCGGTTGCCCGAATTTTGCATTCTCGGAAGTTAGTCTTATATGACAAGCTAAAGCCAGTTCACATCCGCCACCCAGTGCAAAGCCGTTTACTGCGGCTATAACGGGTTTTGAAAGATGTTCAATAAAGGAAAAAATCTTTTGTCCTTTTTCCGCAAAATCTTTTGCAGCTAAAGGAGTAAGTTTATTCAATTCGGAAATATCAGCTCCGGCAACAAATGCTTTTTCTCCGCTTCCGGTTAGCACAACTGCACGTACTTCAGGATTGTGCTCTATCGAAAGAAAAACTTCGTAAAGTTCATTCAAAGTAGCATTATTCAACGCGTTCAATTTATCAGGACGATTGATCGTTACGTGCGCAACATTGTTTACAATTTCAAATAAAAGATTTGTGTAATTCATATTTCCTTCTAAAAACTTACGTATAAAGGTAACCGTACTTTCATATCGAATGAAAGATATTGATTGTTATGAAGATAATTATAGGAAGCGAGCATTTCAACTAAAAACATTGAGGCGCCGACACCGACACTAAAACCAAGCTTCGATCCTCCTTCTAAAAAATTATTTTTCCCGGACTCAATCTTAAACTGATGAAGTTTTTGGAACACAGTTAAGTTTGTAGCTACTTCAACGTACGGAAGAATGAGAACGATATTTTGCAAGATGGGGGAAAGATAATAGCGTGCGCCAAATGAGAGGGGCAACAAACTTGTTGAGAATTGAGAATAGGTTGATACTTGATAAAAACTTTGTGCACCGGGGAATTGTTCAAACCCGACTTTGCCGAAAAGAAAAAGGGGAAGATATTCATTATTCGTATAAGCAATCTCAACATTGAATCCATAACCAAGCATTGTTGTATTATTAAAATCAAAAGTAGGGATGCGTGGACCGACACCGATAGCGAGAAAGGTCCCTCTTGCTTTGTCCGATGCATAAATTGCCGAAGTGTATGTCAAAAGACAAACGGCTAGTATGATAAAATATTTTTTCATTGCTTGGAAAATCTTCTTGATCAAATATAAGAAAAGAATTATTCTTTTAGCTTTCCCTTTTTCAAAAATAAAATTATGAAAAGGGATAACAGAAAGTAAACCGGCAGAACAAAAGGAGTAAACTTGTTATTGATATCGAAAAATCCGTCCCAACCAGTATACGTTTTTGCTAAAAAGGTTTGCAGCAACACTTCAGATTTACTCCCGAATAATAATACTCCAAGCCAAATTGCAGTGAAGAAATAAAAGATAAACGCTAATGCATTTTTTCTTTTATAGATAAAAAGTGCTATTGTAAAAAGAAGTAGTACATAACTTATAATTGCAAAAAAATTAAAAGTGATTTTCGGGAAGCTGAAAAATTCAGCGAAAAAGAAAAAAAGAAGCAGAAAGAAATTCGGCAATATTTTCAATCTTAAGGATGATTCCACCGTTTGCAATAACGTGTAGAGAATGAACAACTGTGGAAAATTCCAGACAAAATAAATGGGAAAATCAACAATTGAAGATAATCCAAGTTCATAAAAATAATCGGGGTCTCCGATCTCAATCTTTTTTAAGAAGAAGAGTAAACTGATAATAAGTGCCGGCGGCAAAAGAACGAAAAGAATAAATCGGAAAAAATTTCTTAAAGAGAACGAGGTGAACACCTGCTTGAATGGCTCAATTCCTTGATAGAGAAGGAGAAAAACTCCGGCAAGAAAAATAATCCCGTAAAACCTAAACCCGATTACGAAATAGTAATTTGGTAAACTAAAATAACGAAGAGCAAAATTCAGTCCGGTAAGGATGAATAGCAAAAGGAGATAAATTGAAACCGGAAGTCTTTTCAAGTTAACTTAATCCTCATCTTTAACTGGGGTTTGTTGAGCTTGTTTATCTATCGAAACACCAACTCCATGTTTGTAAACCATTTTACCGCCGTGCTGACCGGTTTCGTAAACAAAAAAACATCCGGCAATTGCCAGAAGAACAAACACAATCTTCATTTTTGTAGCGTAGGCAACAAATTTATTTTTTATTTCTACATTAATCACGAAAAGGGTGCGGAGAATAAGTACCCCAACAAAATACCAAAGAGTAATAGTCGCGTATGTTTCGTGTTCCTCTAAAAGAGCTTTGCTACCCTTATTCCAATATTGCCAGGCTTCCTCGGCTTGATTTCCCGTTAATACCGCAGCTAATGCACCAGCTACTCCAAGAATTAAAATGATAAAAGCGGCTTTTGTAAACGCTTCTTTTTTAAATAATAAACCAACGGTTTCTAAAAAAGTATAAACGATAAATAAAGCAATAGGGAAATGAACCAATTGCGGATGATAACTTGCAAGGAATTCCATGTTTTAATCTTTCGTATAACAAAATAAAATTATTAATTCAGTGTTCAAGCCATTTCTTTTTTACAGTTGGAGTATAAAAAATTGAAACCCGTAATGCAACAAACAACTCACTACTAACTACAAACCACTTATCCACAAAGGATACTCCCGCCGTTTACGTTTAGAATTTCTCCATTAATATGTCTTGCCAGATCAGAAGCGAGGAAAAGAACCGGACCGGCAATATCTTCAGCCGTGGCGATTCGTTGAACGGGGATAGCTTTTCGTTCTTTCTCTTTGTATTTGTCATCAGAAAAAACAGAAGAAACCATCTCGGTATCTACCCAGCCGGGAGCAACACAATTCGTTGTGATGTTGTATTTCCCCAACTCTGTGGCAAGTGATTTTGTATAAGAAATGATTCCTCCCTTTGAAGCGGCGTAATGAGAATAGAAAGCTTCACCTCGCTGTCCTGCAGTTGAAGAAATATTGATGATTCTTCCTGCTCCATTTTTTTTCATCGAAGGAATGACTTCTCGTGTTATTAAAAAAGTTGAAGTTAGATTTATCTGAATTGTTTCATTCCATTCTTGAAGGGACATTTTATCCGCTTCACCGAATTTCCAGATACCGGCGTTATTAACAAGAATATCAATTTTGCCGAACTTATTTAGAATGAATTTCACTTTCTCAACAATATCGCTTTCGGAATTAAAATCAATCTGAAGCGGAAATGGTTTTTTGGTAGAAAATGAATTGACTAATGTATCTGCCGCGCTATTATTTTCTTTATAAGAAAAAACGACAGTTGCGCCTGCCTGATGAAATAATTTTACACAAGCGGCTCCAATACCTCTTGATCCACCGGTAATAAAAACGGTTTTGTCTTGGAATGAAATCATTTTAATATTTAACCTTATATAAAAATAGACCCTTTGCTGGAACAGCTTCACCGGCTAGTATCCGGTTTTTAGCCTCGATAATAGTCGTTAATTCCCCGAACGGTTTTTGCTCTTTGTGGAAGTCCAAAAGTGTTCCGACGATTGTTCTCACCATTCCGTGTAAAAATCGGGTAGCTTCAATGCTGAAAATAGAAAATTCTTTTAAACTTCTCCACCGGACATTTAAAATATTACAAATTTTATTTTCAGTCTCAGCTTCATGCTTTGTGAATGAAGTGTAATCTCTTTCGCCGATCAATAATTTAGAAAGCCGGTTGAGATACCCGATATCGAGAGGCGAGTAATAAAAATATGTGTAATTTTTCAAGAAAGGTGTTTTATTTCTTGAAATAAAATAAAGATAGGTCCTACTTTTTGCATCATAACGGGGATGAAATGATGTCTCAACTTCTTCAATTTTAGTAACCGCAATGTCCGATGGAATGGTATTATTTAGTGAATACCTGAAGCGGTATAAATCAAGCTGTTGTTCGGTTGAGAAATTTGCCACTTGTCCTAATGCATGTACACCACTGTCGGTTCTTCCGCTTCCGTTTAGAGTAATATACTCTTTTATCAACACTTCGATGGCGTTCTTCAATGTTTGCTGAACGGACGGATGGTTCTTTTGTATCTGCCAGCCGCAGTAATTTGAACCGTCGTATTGAATATGGAGTTTGTAATTTGGCAATGTTCTATCAAAATTTTTTTAATTTTTGTACAATTATTAAAACAAATATAGGCAGATGGAAAATTATTTTAGCATATAGCAGATAACTAAAATATTATTACTTCTTAAGTTCTTTATTTTAGCAATGTTTAGTTTAACCATTTAGAAGAATATCTTTCCACTTATCAAAAAAGATGTATTTATATTTCACAACCTGTTTAGATTATCCCCAGTTAAAAAGAATAATTCCAAATATATTCGATAGGAAGCTTATGTTTTTGATACTCTTACTTTGTGCATTTACATCCATAGTTTCGGCAACTACAAAAAATGACGAGAAAAAACTCATCCTGAAAAAAACAAGTACTGCTATTCTTATCGATGGTGTCATTGATCCGGTTTGGAATCAAGCCGACTCAGTTTCTACTTTTTTTCAGCTTTCTCCCTATTTTGCTCAAGCTCCATCAAAACGAACGGTCGCAAAAGTTTTAACAACTGATGATGCAATCTATTGCCTCATGATCAACTATGATGATCGTGCAAACATTCAAAGTAATGCCGGAGTTTTAGACGAATTCGGATCAAGCGATATCGTCTCCTTTATGCTCGATACTTTTAACGATAAAAAAACCGCATACAAATTTGCTGTAACCGCCGCCGGCGTTAGACTTGATTGCAGGCTTTTAGATGATGGAAGAAACAGAGATTACAATTGGGATGGGATTTGGTTTGCCGACTCGAAAGTTTATGATTGGGGATTTGTAGTAGAAATGAAAATCCCCTACAAATCAATTCAATATAATGAAGAAGCAACGACCTGGGGATTAGATTTTGACCGTTGGATTCCTTCGCTTACGGAGGATCTCTATTGGTGCGATTATGAACAAAATGAAGGGCAGCGCATCTCAAAATTTGGGAAGCTTGTTTTTAACGATTTCAAACCTTCTCTAAAAGGTTTAAATCTTGAATTATACCCGCTTGCTATTTCAAAAACATCTTATCTGCCTGATGGCAAGTATAAGAATGAACCGAATGCCGGACTTGATATTCTTTATAATCCATCACCTAAATTAACCTATCAATTGACCGTGAATCCGGACTTCGCACAAATTGAAGCAGACCCTTTTCAATTTAATATTTCGCGCTACGAAACATATTTCAGCGAGCGCCGCCCTTTCTTTACACAAGGAAATGAAATTTTTATGCCTTCGGGGAAATCAAATAGTTCAGGTTTTTACAGTCCGATGGAATTATTTTATTCAAGAAGGATTGGTAAAAAATTACCCGGCGGAAAAGAAGTCCCGCTGATTTTTGGAACGAAAGCCTTCGGTAGAATTAACGATTGGGAATACGGAGGATTTTTAGCGATGACTGGGGAGACTGATTATGTTGATGATGATGGTGTTAATCAAAAAGAAGAACGAGCTTACTTTGGATCTGCAAGATTCAAAAAACAAATTCTCGAGAATTCAAATATTGGAGTTCTTTTTGTGGGAAAAAATGCTGTTGGAAATAATTCCGGGGTGCTTGATATCGACGGGGCATTCAGAGAGTCCGATTGGCAGTTAGCTTACCAGGTCGCCCGTTCTTTTAAAAATTCCGAAGGTGATTTTGCCGCTTCTGCGGGATTTACAAGAGAAACCACAAGTTGGTTAACCTTGGCTCGTTCACGCTACGTTGGGAATAAGTTTGATATTAGCGGTGTTGGATATGTTCCTTGGAAGGGAACCGCTACACTCGTTGGTCTCACCGGTCCCATCTGGCACTACGATAAAGGATATATTGCTTCATTAACTCTTTATGGAGGCGGGGCTTTCACTTATGAAAAAGTTGACGCGTATACAGATAATGTAGTTATCCTGGGATTGAATATGCAACTCCGCAATAATTGGGGTTATGAGATTGATTATACTTTCGGTAACCAAAAAGATTCGGATGTAAAATATTTTGCTTCGGAATTGACCTTCAGTTCATGGTATAATATCTCACCGAAATGGAGTGGAAATCTTTATGGCGGATACTCAAAGACCTACAATTTTTCCCGCGACTATTTAGCTTTTTATTCATGGGCGGGCGCGTATATTTCCTGGAAAGCCTTATCTGTTTTGGATGTCGGGACTTCGTATGATATGTTCATCGAAGGAAATCCTTCCGGTAATGTTGAAGATATAACGTATAATGCAAGACCCTATCTCACCATCACTCCGGTTAATGATTTAAGCGCAAGAATTTACTTAGATAATGTTTTTGTCAAATCATCGGATAAACTTGAACATGTAATATTCGGATTTTTATTCTCTTATAATTTCTCACCGAAAAGTTGGATCTACTTTGCAGTGAACGAAATTAGAGATAGAAGCGAGGAGTATGATTTAGCGGGGAATGCGTTGCCGCTAAAAATGCATGTGGTTGACCGTGTTGGCGTACTAAAAGTAAAGTATCTTTATTATTTTTAGCTTACGAGAGATGGAATCATTATTTGAGAAGGAGTATTTTTTTTGCTAATTTTATTTTGCAAACAAAATTAGTTAAGACAATAATTATTTAATAGTGTCGCAGTAATAAATATAATTGCTACTGAAAAGAGATTTTTACCGGAATGAATTTTAAAAAAATAATTATTTACGCGCTATTAAACATAGTGGCGATTCCAACGGCACTTTTCTCTCAAACACAATTTAAATTCCTCCCCGACGGTTTAAATTTTCTACCGCTTCGCGCAAACAGCCAGGAGGCAAAGCTTGGGGTTCTCTATTATCCTGAAAACGCAAATCTTAAAGTTGATATCGGAAATTCAATGGATCTCCTTTCTTTTCAATTCCCTGAAAGTAAAAGCAAATTGAATTTCGGAGTTGAATTTATGGCATACGCTTCTGTCATCGGGTATGAGCAGCTTCGTTTGCAGATCGACGCCATCGATGGATTCTTCGGCGGGAATGCAACATTTACCAAACCAATAAACGATAATCTTTTTTCTCTTCGCTTTAGATTCATTCATAATAGTGCCCATTTAGTTGATGGGAATTATTGGATACATCCTTATCCGAGAAACTGGACAAAACCCGGTGGTCCAATAGCATTTACCCGCGATTTTGGTGAATTGATTGCAGCCAATACGATCAACGTTAATAATTACTCGTTGCGTTATTACGGCGGAGGTGCATTTTCTTTTCGCATCCGCCCGGATATCTTAAAACGTTTTTCTGCCATCGCAGGATTTGAAATTAATAGTGACAAAATTATTGGTAAACTGTTTGACAAACCTGTAAATGTTTTTCTTGCACATAATATTAATTATGCCGGACTGCCTGAGTATTCTTTTACAAACCAATCTCAACTCGGAATTAAATTTGGAGAGTGGGAATCAAAAGGAATTCTCTTTTACTTCTCATTCTTTTCCGGTAACAATATGTTCAGCGAATATTTTGATGAAAAAATTAATAAAGTTGGATTCGGTTTTGCGGTTGATTTTCCGTAGAAAGTGTTTTTTCTTTTCACATCTATACTTCTAATTTTGCCGCTTATCAATTTAAGCAGCTACTTTTTGATGAAAACCTTATTTTTACTTAAGAATTTTTGATTAGTAGTTCGTAACCGAAAGAATTATGGAATGCAGAAAATAATTGAAGTAAAAAATCTCACAAAAAAATTCAAATCACTAACCGCCGTAAATAATTTGGATTTAAATGTCTATCGCGGAGATATTTTTGGTTTTCTTGGACCAAACGGCGCGGGGAAAAGTACAACTATTAGAATGCTGATGACACTTATCAATCCTTCTTCAGGCTCGATCAAAATATTTGATAAATCCTTAAAGCAAAACCGGAATGAAATTTTAAAAAAAATTGGCGCCATCGTTGAAAAGCCCGATTTCTACGGCTATTTGTCGGCTTACAAAAATTTGGAAATACTCGGACAAATCTCCGGCTGTGATACTTCTAATAAAAGAATTATGGAAGTTCTTGAACTGGTCGGACTTGAAAAGCGTTACAAAAGCAAAGTAAAAACTTTTTCGCACGGAATGAAACAACGGCTTGGCTTAGGTCAGGCGCTGTTGCACAATCCCGAACTCATTATTCTTGATGAACCGACAACCGGACTTGATCCTCAGGGAATGAAAGAAATCCGCGAACTAATTCTTCACCTGAGCAAAGAAGAGCAAAAAACTATTTTTCTTTCATCACATATTCTTGCCGAAGTTGAGCTTGTTGCTAACAGGATGATCATCATCAATAAAGGAACAACCGTGGTGGAGGGGACTGTGCAAGAATTATTGAATGCGACGAATCTTAAAGTAACCTTTGAAGTTGATGAAATTGAGCGGGCAAAAAAGATTCTCTCGGAAACGCAATGGCAGAAAAAAATTGAATCGTTCGGCGACTATCAGATTCTTTTCCTTCTTGAAAAAGAAGAAATCGCATTCTTAAATAAATTTTTTGTCGAACAGGGAATTCTTGTTCATTCCATTGTTCCGAAACGCTCGCTTGAAGAATATTTTCTAAATTTGACCGAGAAGGGAGCCTGATGTATACGCTCGTTAAAATTGAATTGTATAAAATTTTCCGTAAATGGAGAACGTATATCGGTTTTATGGCAATCGGTGTTTTGGTTCCGGTTATTCAGATCGCGATGTATTTTCAAGGAGCCCATTATCTGGAATTCCTTACGAGAAATTTCAAAGATAATTTTGTGTTTGTTGGCAATCTTCTTAACGGTTATTTGATTGCATATATCATTCTCGGAAGTTTAACAATCCATATTCCGTTTCTGATTGCACTTGTTGCGGGAGATCTGCTTGCAGGTGAAGCCACTGCAGGAACGTATCGCATGTTAATTACGAGGCCTGTTTCCCGGTTGAAATTAGTCACGGCAAAATTTATTGCAGGATTAATTTATACAAATCTGCTTGTACTCTGGCTTGCGGTAATTAGTTTGGGGCTTGGGATACTCATCTTCGGTGTTGGTGAACTGCTTGTTATCAAAGACGCAATTATAATTTTTGCGCAAAATGATATTCTCTGGCGGTTTGCCTTTGCGTATGCTTCCGCCGCTCTTAGCATGAGTGTTGTCTGTGCACTCGGTTTCCTTTTTTCTTCTCTGGTAGAAAATGCGATTGGACCAATTGTGACAACAATGACGGTGATAATTATCTTCACAATTTTTTCGGCGATCAATATTGATTTTTTTAGAACAATCAGACCGTATCTGTTTACTAATTATATGTCTACATGGCATCTGGTTTTTGATGACCCGGTTAATTACGATGAAATAGTAAAAAACTTGTTGGTACTTACCGGACACATTGCCGGATTTTTCGGAATAACGCTTTTCATCTTTAAGAGAAAAGATATACTTACTTAACATAGCTTAGAAATTTTTGGAGTTGTTATGAAATATTTTTTGGCGCTGATCTTATTCTTCCAGCTTGGATTTGCGCAAACAAAAGACGGGCACGAAATTATTGAAAAGGTGAAGAAAAAATTCAGCGAAGTAAAGGATTATCAAGTTGATGTAAAGATAATTGTTGACGTTAATTTCTTAAAAATCCCTCCAACGGAAGCGAAAATATTTTTTAAGCAGCCGGATAAAGTGAAAATTAAATCTCAGGGATTTGCCATGCTTCCGAAAGAAGGATTGAACTTTACGCCGCAATCGCTATTCAATAAAGCGTATATAAGTTTTTATGAGCGGGATGAAATGTATGACGGAGTTAATTGTGCGGTGCTTAAAGTTATTCCTCTCGGGGAAGTGAGTGAAGTTATTCTTTCCACGATTTGGATTGATAAGCAATACTCGGTTATAAAAAAAGTTGAATCAACTACAAAGATGAATGGGACATTCACAATTGATTTTGAATATGGGACGGAAGGGAAGCATCTTTTACCGGCGCAGATGGTCTTCAGTTTTGATGCGGGGAAGATGAACATGGCAAACAACCTGGGAGGTGATATGCATGGCGATTCCGATGCACCGAAACCGAAAAAACCGAAATTAACAAAAGGAACTGTAAAAGTGATTTACACAAATTATATAATCAACGCGGGAATCGATGATTCCCTTTTTGAAGAAAAAAAGGAGAAAAAATGAAAAAATTATTACTTGCATTCGTCTGTTTTGCCGCGGTGAGCTTTTCGCAAAAACCTGCCGGGATAACTACTATGGAACCGGTATGGACGAAAATCGCCGCAGATCAAAACTTTCCCGAAGGACCGGCATGGGATGGGAAAGAGAATCTCTATTCTTCAAGCTGTTACGGAAAATGGATTACAAAAAGTAAAAGTGGATCAGCGGAAGTATTCCTTACCCGCGCAGAAAATCCGTTTACTCTCGATCAGACAAACGGGTTAACGATAGGCAGTGATGGAAATATTTATGCATGCGACTACGGTATCGGCGCTATTTTGAAAATTACTCCGGAAGGGAAAACGGAAATATATGCATCCGGTTTTGCAAGAAAAAGATTTAACCGTCCTAATGATCTGGCATTTGACGGCAAGGGAAATCTCTATTTCACCGATCCGAAAAGCTATAGCAAAGATACTCTTGACGGTAGAGTATTCATGATTAAGCATGATACGCATGAAGTTGTGTTGGTTGCCGATAATTTGGCATTCCCGAACGGTATCGCTTTCTCGAAAGATTTTAAAAAGGTTTTTGTTTGCGAATCAGCTAAAAACAGAATCTTGGAATACCCGGTTGAAAAAGATGGAGCGTTCTCAAAACAGTCCACTTTTGTTGAACTACCGGGTGGCGACCCGGATGGAATTGCCTTTGATAAAAACGGAAATTTGTATGCAGCCCATTTTGGGGGCGGAGCAATTTATGTAATAGCCCCGGATGGGAAAATATCATATAAAATTAAAACTCCCGGTTTGAAACCAAGCAATATCGAATTTGGTGGAAGTGATTACAAAACGTTGTACCTCACAGAAGACGAAACGAATGCCGTGTATGAAACTAAAGTTAGAGTTGAAGGCTTAAAACTGATAAGATAGATCGCCCGTCCTGTCGCCTAGTGTTCAGAGTTTTTGTGTTCAACATTCGAAATTAAACCGGCTTTAGCAAAAGAGAGTTACAAGACTTGTTAAAGCCGGAAACTTTTTCTCCGTCATTCCTAATTCCTAATTCTTCATTCCTAATTTAAAGAAGCTTAGTTTTCCTATCTGATGCTTTCTCTTTAACTTTGAATAAAAAAAAAGAATTTTTATATGAAACTTGCTCTCTTCCAGATCGATACGGTTATTGGTGATATTAAAGGAAATAAAGAAAAAATAATTAACGGCTACCGGCAGGCAGTTGAAGATAAAGCTGATTTAGCGATCTTTCCCGAACTTGTGTTACTCGGGTATCCCTCGCTTGATCTTGTAGAAAAAAAAGAATTCCGCAACGCTGTGAATGCCGCAGCTAAAGAAATTGCCGAGCAGACAAATTCCGTTGGACTCCTGTTCGGTTCACTTACTGAAGAAGATGATCTGATCGGAACAAATCTTTTTAATTCCGCGCTCCTCTGTTATGAAGGGAAAATACAATTTGTACAGCATAAAACGTTGATACCTAATTACGATGTATTTGACGAAATGCGTTACTTTGAATCTGCACGCGACGTTTATGTGCATGAATTCAAAGGGGAAAAACTCGGTATTTCAATTTGTGAAGATATTTGGAATGATAAAGATTTCTGGAAGAAACGTCTCTACTCCAACGATCCCGTTGAGCGGTTGATTGATAAGAAAGCAACATTTTTAATTAACATCTCTGCTAGCCCTTATTCTTACGGAAAGCGGCAGGCGCGTCTGGAAATGCTTTCAACGTTAACAGAAAAGGATAAGCTCGGGCTTGCATATGTTTGTAACGTTGGAGCGCAGACGGATTTAATTTTCGACGGTGCGTCGATGTGCTTTGACGACAAAGGAAAGCTCATTCAACTCGGGAAAAATTTTGATGAAGATTATATCCTCTACGATACGAAAGAAGAATATCAGCCGATAATAAATGTTGAACGGAGTTTTGAAGAGGAAATTCATGACGCGCTTATCTACGGAATAAAGGAATACTGTGAAAAGTTGAATTTCAAAAAAGTGCTTATCGGGTTAAGCGGCGGGCTTGATTCTGCAATTGTAACCTATCTTGCCGTGCAGGCATTAGGAAAAGATAATGTACACGTTGTTATGCTTCCTTCAAAATATTCTTCCGCCGGAAGTGTAAAAGATTCCGGGAAACTTATTGCGAAACTTGGCATCTCACCAAACAAAATTTCTATTCAACCGGTGGTTGATAAAGCGCTGGAAATGCTTCATCCGGTTTTTGGAAATATGCACGAGGATATCACCGAGGAAAATCTGCAATCCCGTACCCGCGGACTTCTTCTAATGGCTCTTTCAAATAAATTTGGATATCTTTTACTTTCTACGGGAAATAAATCCGAAATGGCTGTAGGGTATGCAACACTCTACGGCGATATGTGCGGAGGATTAGCGGTTATTGCAGATGTGTATAAAACCGATCTCTACCGCCTGGCAAGATTTATAAATAGAAATGAAGAAGTAATCCCTGATGAAATATTAACAAAAGCTCCTTCGGCAGAGTTAAAACCGGATCAGAAAGATCAGGATTCCCTTCCGCCGTATGAAGTGCTGGATAAAATATTGCGAATGTATCTAGAAGAAAATAAAGAGATCAACGAAATTAGTCAGGTTTTGGGCGACCCGGAAGTCGTAGATAAAATTCTGCATTTGGTTGATCGTAATGAATTTAAGCGTAAGCAGGCAGCCCCCGCTTTACGCGTATCAAATAAAGCATTCGGATACGGCAGACGTTACCCGATTGTGCAAGGATGGAGAAAATGAGGAACCAGTTGAAAGTGGAAAATAATAAGTTGAAAGTTGAAAGTGGAATGTGGGGAACCAGAAGTATAAAGTTAAAATTATTAATATTGCTTACTGTCTATTGCCTACTGCCTACTGCCTATTCATTTGCGCAGTTCGGCGGGCAACAAGCGGACATTAAAAGTTATGTAACAGCCGACAGTGTTCAAGCAGGCAGTGATGTTAACGTTGCCGTTAAGGTTACCGTTAATCCTTCATGGCATATCAATTCGAACAAGCCGAATGATGAGTTTCTTATTCCCTCTAAACTTTCGGTTGTTTCAAAGGAAAAGATCAAACTGGTAAAAGTTAGTTATCCAAAAGGGGAAGAAATTAAACTGGATATCAGCGATAAACCGCTTTCTGTTTATGAAGGAGAAGTAACTCTCGATGCCTTGTTACAAGTTCCGGCGGAGGTTAAACCGGGGACATATAAAGTTGTTGTTATGTTCGAGTATCAAGCGTGTAATAATAAAACATGCATGCCGCCAAATGATGCATCCGATACGCTTACGGTTTTAGTAAGCGGAAAAGCCGTTACTGCAGGAGAGACGAAACAAGATCTAACTAATCAAGATGAAACTATTAATGCGCAAACGCAAGCAACTCCTGCTCAGAATGATGATTCAATTTTCTCAACGTTGCAAAAAAGCAGTTTACTTTTAAGTTTGATCTTTGTATTCTTTGGCGGACTGGCGCTTAATCTTACTCCTTGTGTCTATCCTCTTATCCCCATCACCGTTGGATACTTCGGTGGACAGGCGGAAGGGAAGACGAGCAAACTTGTTATGATGGGATTGCTTTACGTGCTTGGTATGGCGCTTACCTATTCCGTAATAGGAGTGGTTACGGCGTTAAGCGGGGCAGTCTTTGGAGCGCTGCTGCAAAATACTTTTGTTATTATTGCTATTGCGCTCATCTTTATTATCCTTTCGTTAAGCATGTTCGGCGTATATGAGTTTCAATTGCCTAATTGGTTGGTGATGAAAGCGGGCGGCGCTAAGGGAGGATTGTTCGGCGCTTTCTTTATGGGGTTAACGATGGGTATTGTTGCAGCTCCCTGCATCGGTCCTTTTGTGTTAGGGCTAGTTACTTACGTTGCGGCTAAGGCTGATGTCTTTACAGGGTTCTTGCTTTTCTTTGTACTGGCGCTCGGACTTGGACTTCCGTATTTCCTCCTCGCTATCTTTTCCGGTAAAATTAAAAAATTACCTAAAGCCGGTGATTGGATGGAAGGAGTAAAACACATTTTCGGATTTTTACTTTTAGGAATGGCGGCTTATTTTGTTTCACCAATTCTTCCTAAAGAGATTGCACATTATCTCCTTCCGGTGTTCGGCATTATCGCTTCTCTCTATCTTTTGTTTGTTGATAAACTGGCGAACAATGTAAGAGGGTTTAGAATATTTAAAACATTTTTTACCGTTATAATTTTTGCGTTAGCCGTTTTTGCTTTGGTTCCAAGTGAGAAGAAATCAATTGACTGGCAGAAGTTTTCCGAGGAGAAGATTGCACTGGCTAAATCAGAAGGGAAACCGGTGATCATTGACTTTTATGCTGATTGGTGTATCCCTTGCAAAGAACTTGATGCGGCAACTTTTTCCAACGCTAAAGTGATAGAGGAGTCGAAACGATTTACCGGATTAAAAGCCGATATGACAAAAACCGTTTCCCCTGAAGTTGACGCTTTAAGAACAGCACATAAGATTGTCGGCGTACCCACTATAATACTTATTGATTCTAAGGGGAATGAAGCGAAACGTTTTACGGGATTTATTCCAGCGGAAGAGTTTCTAGAGTATTTGAAAGCGGTAAAGTAAAAAGTTTTAGGAGGGAAAGGGAAGGAGGGACTTTGAGACCTTGGGACTGAGGGATGGTGGATTGGTGCCTGAATAGAGTTCCATAAAAATTGTGAAAAGGATTGAGAGAAATCAGAGACTCTTTTAAGATTTACAACAAGTAATTGTTTGAAAAATTTATAGAATAAAATCATTCCCTTGGGGTTGAACTTGGTTTGGTTATCATGTTCTGTAATCATGTCAACCTTTCGGGGGTAAATGAAAAACAATGTTAATAAACCCCGAAGTGGTGAATTTGAATCTCTCAAAATTCTTTTCTTCCCAATAATTTACGATTTTACGGTATGCAAAGTGAAGAAATTATTATTACACCGATCGGGTATGTCCATTCCGATCAAGTAAATCGGTATGAGACTCCACGACAGGGAGTGTTGGCTAAGGGAAATATCTCCACCATCGAACTTCTTCCAAACAATAATTTTGAGCAGGCATTAAAAAATCTAAACGGCTTTGACCGGATATGGGTTCTCTATCAATTTCATTTAAATGCTAACCCACCTAACAGTAAAACAGGTTGGAAACCGCTAGTTACTCCGCCGCGGCACACGCGGGAAAAGATCGGAGTGTTTGCCACACGCGCCCCTTACAGACCAAATCATATCGGAATGAGCAGCGTAAAGCTTGAAAAAGTTGAGGGACTAAAAATATTTATTTCGGAATCGGATATACTTAACGGTTCACCTGTACTTGATATTAAACCTTATCTGCCGTATTCGGATTCATTTCCCGATGCTGCCACAGGCTGGGTTAAAAGTGGATTGGAAAATATTTATGAAGTTATCTTTTCAAAAAATACAATGGAGCAAGCCGGGTGGTTACAAGATAATGCCAAAATCAATTTGGTAAATTTTGCACGGCTTCAATTAGAGTTTAATCCCACAGATGCTACCCGCAAGAGGATCATTCAACTTGAACATAAAACTTCCTCTGTAAAGAAAAAATTTATTCTAGCTTACCGGACATGGAGAATATTCTACCAAGTAGATGAAGCAAAGAAAAAAGTTTCTGTTAAAGAGATTTTCTCGGGATACACAAAAGAAGAAATGCTTAATTTAGCAATGGATATATATGAAGATAAAAAACTTCATAAAATGTTTAACGAGAAGTTTAATCATCAATAAATATGGAAGAGTTACATGAAAATGAAATACAATTTGTTCCCTGCACTTCTTCTCTTAATTGTTTTTTTCTTTTCCTTGCAGCCGGTTAACGCACAGCCGTGGGTAGAAGATAATCATATGTTTAATCCAACGGGAATTCCGTCGTTATCTTTTTCACAACCACGGTTTTACGATCTGGACGGAGACGGAGATCTTGATATGATCCTTGGAAATACGATGCAGGGTCCTTTGTATTTCAAAAATATTGGGAATAAAACTACTCCAAAATTTTTATTGGATGCCTCCGTTTTTGAGTCGGTAAATTCCTTAAACGCAGAGATGGGTGTTTGTGTTGATATTGATAACGACGGTGATCTGGATTTTATTACCGGCGGGTATACAGGACTTCATTTGTATGAAAATGTTGGGAGTAATACGAATCCCGATTTTATTGAATCAGCGAATGTTTTTGGTCTTTTGAATGTTGGCGAAAATCCGATCCCGACATTGGCAGATATGGATGGAGACGGTGATCTTGATCTTGCGGTTGGTTTAAGTGAAGACGGGGGAGTAAAATATTATCCCAATACAGGTTCGGCTACCGTTCCGGCATATCTGGAAAGTTCTGCAGTTAAGTGGTTTGATGTTGGTCTTTATGCCTATCCCTATTTCTGTGATCTGGATAAAGATGGAGACAATGATCTTCTTGTAGGAAAGGACGATTACGGGATTAAGTATTATGAAAACATTGGCAATGCAACTACCTTCAATTTGAGCGATAGAAGTTTTCTGTTCCAGACAGTCGGCACTACAACTTATTGGAACTCAGGAGCTATCGTTGATCTTTCCGGTGACGGGAAAAATGATCTTCTCTTTGGAACAGCTTCGGGACAAATTTACTATTACACAAATTCGGGAACGAACACAGCGCCAACGTGGAAAGAAAACACGTCGGTATTTGGAGGAACAATAGATATTGGAGGTGCAAGTTCACCGGTTCTTTTTGATTTTGATGGAGACGGCGATTTAGATTTGATTAGCGGAAGTCAGTCGGGAAATATTAAATATTTTGAAAATATCGGAACATCGGTACTTCCTGCGTGGCGGGAAAATTCAGCATTTTTAACCAACGTTAAACATTCAATTTATTCAGCTGCTGCGGTTGGTGATCTAAACAATGATAGTCTGCCCGATCTCATTGTCGGTGATTTTACCGGTCAACTTTATCTTCATCTTCAAACAGCATCCGGATTTCCCGTGGTGAGTACGGCAATGGCAATCAATGCGGGCGGGTTTGCATGTCCAAGGCTTATTGATTTTGATAAAGACGGTGATCTGGATTTAATTTTAGGAAAAGATGACGGCACACTCTCATTTTATGAAAATATCGGAACTGCAGAATCTGCCGAGTGGTTAGAAGTTCAGAATTTCTTTGGAAGTATTGACGTTGGAAGTGACGCGGTTCCAACGCTCTGTGATTATGATAAAGATGGGGATTATGATCTCATCGCCGGAAACATTTCCGGTGAAGTAAAATTTTTCTACAATAATACCTTTGAATGGGTAGAAGATACTTCCGTTACAAGTACTATCATTGTTGATCAAAATGCTGCACCGGCTTGTGCCGATCTTGACGGTGATGGAGATTTCGATCTGGTGATGGGAAATTATGAAGGAACATTCAGTTATTTTAAAAACCAAAATCCAACTGATGCAAAAAGTGAAACGGTTACTCCAAAAACATTTGCTTTGCTCCAGAACTATCCCAATCCTTTTAATCCTACTACCGTCATCAGTTATCAGTTGGCAGTAAACAGTTTTGTAACATTAAAGGTCTATGATATGCTTGGGCATGAAGTAGCAACTTTGGTGGATGAAGAGAAGAGTCCAGGAACATATAAGGTTGAGTTTCAGTCGGCAGTAAGCAATCAGCAGTTGGCAAGTGGAGTTTCCGCCAAAGGCGGATACGCCTCCGGCGTATATTATTATCAACTTCGTTCCTCCTTCGGCGGGGGGAATTTTGTACAAACAAAGAAATTTATACTTATGAAATAGAATCTTTTTGGGGAACACTCAAATGTAAATTCTTGAAAGCCGATTCTTTCGAGTCGGCTTTTTTTATTAATTTTGTACCGCTTTGAATTATCACTAAAAAATTTTCAATTAAAGAAAGAGATTAGTCGTTGGAACTTACTTGTAAAATATTAAAAGAATCAAAAACCGTAGCAGTTGTGGGCATCTCGGATAAAATGGAAAGAGACAGCGGAAGAATTGCAGAATTACTGCAACGTAAAGGATATAACGTAGTAGGTGTTCATCCAGTATTGAAGAATGTTTTTGGAATTCCGGTTTATGCATCTTTAAAAGAGATTCCTTTTCCGGTTGATCTAGTTGACGTTTTTCTAAACTCCGATAAAGTGCCGATGATCATGGACGATGTATTAGCTATCAAGCCAAAATATCTTTGGTTTCAGCTTGGAGTAATAAATGATGAGGCAGCTTCTTTGGCGGAGCAGAATGGAATTCCCACGGTGCAGAACCGCTGCGTAGCGATTGAGTTGAACTACTGTGGGAATTAGGAATTACGATCCGCCGAAGGCGGAAGGAATTAGGAATAGGGGAGCGAAGTGAAATTATTTTTCATACTTTTTCTATTTCTTACTTCTGAAATATTTTGTCAGATCATAATCCCTAGACAGGATTTATTATTCAAACCATTTCGTGTAGATTCCATAGCGATTGTTGGAAATGATATTACCGAACCGGAGATTATTCTGACCGAACTGACTTTTGCGAAGGGAGAAGTTGTTGATTCGACCAAGCTTAGGTACAACAGAGAACGTATTTATAGTTTGGGAATTTTTACCAACGTTAAACTTTATCCCGAAGCACATGAAGATAAAACCACGCTCATTATTGACGTTAGTGAAAGCTGGTATATCTGGCCTATTCCTTTTATAGCATTGCGGGATAGAGATTGGAAAAAAGCTACGTATGGGATTGACGTTCTCATTATGAATTTTAGAGGGCGCAATGAAAAACTGAGAACTTCATTCAGCCTCGGGTATGATCCTTCTCTCACGCTTCAATACTCAAAACCATACTGGTTTAGAAAAGAAGCAATTTATTTTGATGCCTCTTTCGTTTATGTGAATCAAAACAATAAAAGCAAAAATGCCGAAATGCTGTTTGGTGAAAAGTTTAAACAAAAATTTATTAGCGGAAATATTACTCTGGGAAAACGGTTTAATCTTTTTAACAAAGCGGATGTTTACGGAGGTTTTTCTTATGTTGAAACTCCAAAATATATCCCCGGTATTAACGCGGCGGATTCACGCATAGATAGACTCCCGTTTCTTGGGTTGCGTTATTACTATGATTCACGCGACCTTGCTCAATTTCCTAAAGACGGAACTTATTTTAATGCGGATATTTTGAAAAAAGGATTTGGGCAAAGCGGGGTTGATTATAATATTTTCTCTGCCGATTATCGTGAATACAAAACGGTTTACAAAAGTCTTTCTTCCAAATGGAGATTAACTACCCGGCAAACGTTCGGAAAACTGATCCCTTTTTACGATAATAGTTTTTTAGGATATAGTGAAAGAATCCGCGGACACTTTACAACCATATCGGAAGGGAATAATCTTTATCTCTCCCAACTTGAATTTAAATATCCCCTTTTAAAAGAAATTAATATCCATTTTAATTTGCCGTTAATTCCGGAAGCGCTTTTATCGTATCGTGTTGAAATTTATGCGCAAGTTTTTGCCGAAGGTGGTGTAACGCAATTGAGAGGAAAATCTATTAATTTGTCACACGGATTTTCCGGATACGGATTTGGTTTTACTGGATTGGTACTTCCATACAACATCGCGCGTATGGAATTTGCCCTTAATGAATTAGGAAAAACAGAAATAATATTTGACCTTGGCATATCTTTCTAACATAGAGCTTTATTATTCGCCACCGGACTCTTTTACGGAAAATGTAATTAAAGTAACCGGTGACGAATTTGCACATCTTACACGCGTGATGCGGCATAAGATTGATGACGTTATTTTCATCACCGACGGCTGCGGAAAAATTTATACTTGCAAGATTATTGATGTAGAGAAAACATTTTTGTCTGCAGAAATTCAGTCGTTTGAGTTGTATCAAAATAAATTTGACAACATCTATTTCTGTATTCCAAAGTTGAAAAATCCGGAGCGGTTTGAGTTTGCGCTTGAGAAATGTACAGAACTGGGAATAACGAACTTCGTTATATTTGAGTCGCTTAGAACAGTTGCAAAATCTAATAAAGTTGAACGGTGGGAAAAGTTACTCCTTTCCGCGATGAAACAATCACTGCGAAGTTATCTACCGAAGATTCATTCGCTAACAACATTCAAAAACATTTTAGCCTTTGAAGGAATTAAAATTCTTTTTGAGCAAAACTCGGAAAGGAAATTGAGGGATTTGAATTTTGCAGACGATAAAAATTACTATTTTATTTTCGGCCCGGAAGGGGGATTAGAAAAGAAAGAAATTGAATCAGCCGGAATAGAAAACTTTTTTCAGCTTACAGAAAACCGATTAAGATCGGAAACGGCAATAGTTTTCGCAGCTACACAAATTACTGCTGCTTTGTAATGAATAATGAAATAAAAAAAGAAATTGATCTATCAGTCCCTTTGTGGAAAGCGAACATTTATAGTTTCCCTATCGTAATAATCTCATTAATACTAACCGGTTTTCCATTCTACTTTATTTGGGGAATAGAACAAGTTATCCTCGAATTTCACACTACTTCAAACTTACTTTTGTTAATATTTGTTTTTATGATCGGGGTTATTCTACACGAGCTTATTCACGCTTTATCCTGGGTAGCATTTGCAAGGATACCGTTAAGCAAAATTAAATTTGGGTTCAACGTAATGACACTTTCTCCCTATGCCCATTGCGGAGAAGCGGTTACTGCTAAAGTATACAGAATTGCGTTGCTTACTCCCGCAATTATTTTAGGAATAATCCCAACGTTAATTTCATTTTTTACTGGAAGCGTTTGGTTGCTTGTCCCTGGGGTGCTTTTTACCGTAACTGCATGTGGAGATTTTTTAATTTTCTGGTTGATAAGAAAAGTTAAGAATGATCAATTAGTGGCTGATGATCCGAAGAAAGCGGGATGTAAAGTGGTTGGAAAATTTGGATATTAAAACTTTCGAGGTCTTAGGATTAAATTTAGTACAGAGACCCCGAAGGTTTAGTTTTTTCTATAATACTTATTTCATCAAAACAAACTTCTTTGTTTGCACAAAACTACCTGCACGAAGTTGGTAGAAATATACTCCGCTACTGATTGTTTTATTCTGACTATTAAATTCTACTTCATACGTTCCGGGATTCTTCTCTTCATTCACTAGAATTGCGACTTCTTTTCCAAGCACATCATATACTTTTAGACTAATATTTTGACTACTCGCTATTGAATATTGAATCCTTGTGGTCGGGTTAAAAGGATTAGGATAATTTTGTAAAAGTAAAAACTCTTTTGGAGAAATATTTACTTTATCTCCGTTAATTGAAACTACTCCACCTTCTTTATAAACTGATAAACCACCACCCCATGTCCCTATCCACTTATTTCCTGAGGCATCAATTGCAATTGAAGATACAACGTTCTCGCACAAACCTGAATTTAAAGTCGTATATACTGTCCAGGTCTTGTCGTCAAATTTGGCAAGTCCTCTTCCCATTCCAATCCACTTGTTCCCGCTAGCCTCTATTGCAATTGCCCTGACATCATTGTATGGTAAGTCAGAATTAGAACTATTAAATATCGTCCAGTTTATTCCATCAAATTTTACAAGACCACCACCTTTGGTTCCTATCCACTTATTCCCCGAACTGTCTATTGCTATTGAACGGACATCGTTAATAGGTAAGCTTGAATCTAAAATATTAAAAACAGCCCAATTAGTGTCGTCAAATTTGGCAAGTCCTTCCTCTGTTCCAATCCACTTGGTTCCAGAACCGTCTATTGTTATGGACGAGACGTAGTTAGATGGTAATCTCGAATTTGAAGAAGTATATGCTTCCCAGTTTGTCCCATTTACTTTGATAAGCCCGTGACCATAAGTTCCTACCCACTTATTTCCTATACTATCTATCTCTATTGATGTAATATTGTACAGAGGCAAAGTTGAATTTGGACTGTTATAAACTGTCCAGTTTGTGTTATCATATTTGATGAGTCCACCACTTTCTGTTCCTATCCACTTATTGCCTGAATCGTCTATCGCTATTGATTGGACAGAGTTATTAGGCAAGCCCGAATTTGAACTGTTATATACTTTCCAGTTGGTTCCATCAAAACTGGCAAGCCCTCCCCACAAAACTCCAATCCATTTATTTCCAGAATGGTCTATAGCTATTGAATTGATCGTGTTACCAGGCAAGTCCGAATTTGAAGTAGTATAAACTGTCCAGTTTACATCATCAAATTTTGCAAGTTGACCATAAGATCCTATCCACTTATTTCCCGCAACATCAATCGTTATTGATCTAATAGTATTGTCAGGTAAACCCGAATTTGAAATAGTATAAACAGTCCAATTTTTATCGTCAAATTTTGCAAGTCCATATCCATAAGTTCCTATCCACTTATTCCCAGCACCGTCTATTGCAATCGAGATGACATCGTGGTTAAGTAGGTCAAAGTTTGGATTCTGATAAACAGTCCAATTTGTGTCGTCAAATTTTGCAAGTCCATATCCCGTTCCAAACCATTTATTTCCTAAACTATCAATCGCTACTGACGAGACATTAAAAGCAGGAAGGCTCGAATTTAAATAATTATAAATAGTCCAAGTTGTATCGTTGAATTTGGCAAGTCCACCACGCTGAGTTCCTATCCACTTATTTCCAGCACCATCTATTGCTATTGAACGGACATCGTTATCAGGTAAATCCGAATTGGAAATCTGATAAATTGTCCAATTTGTGTCGTCAAATTTTGCAAGGCCTCCAACTGAGGTTCCGATCCACTTATTTCCTGAATCATCTATCGTAATTGAATTAACAAAGTCATCCGGAAGGTTTGAATTTGAACTCTGATAAACCACCCAGTTTTGATCGTCAAATTTGACAAGTCCAAATCCAGTTCCTATCCATTTATTCCCTGAATTGTCTATCACTATCGATGTAACATAATTAGAAGGTAAACCGGAATTACTTCTATTATAGAAAGTTTTCTCTCCGGTTGTTTTATTGAGACTTACCAAACCTCCATTTGTTCCAATCCAAATAATATCTCCTTCTATAACTGTAGCAAAAACAGCTCGTCCTTCAGTATAATTTATCCACTCCGGATTTTGAGCATAAATAGAAGTAGATAGAAGAAAAAAGAAAAGTAAAATATGTGCTCTTCCCATGTTGAACTCCCTTTCATTTATAAATAAGAAAAATCAGTCTTTCTGAAATAAATTCTATCAAGATTTAATTTTATAATTCACTCATCTCAATAAACTTTTTTATCAACCCTTCAAAATTTCCTTTTACGCGGTTGGCGGTTTCGGTTACTTCTTCATGAGAGAGTTTTTGGTTTGAAATTCCCGCTGCAAAATTTGTAATGCATGAAATTCCGGCGCACTTCATCCCTTTGGCAACAGCATAAATAGCTTCGTGCACGGTTGACATCCCTACGGCATCCGTTCCGAACTTATGCATCATTTCAATTTCTGCGGGTGTTTCGTACGAGGGACCTTTGGAATACCAGTACGAACCTTCTTTTAAAGGAATTTTTTCTTCGAGCGCGGCTTTCCTAATTGTATCATTCAATTTTCTTGAAGGACAGTCGAGAAAAGCATTTTTAGCGTCAAAGTTGGAAATGCCCATCACTTCCGATAATTCTTTTTTTAGAGAGAGGGAATTAAAAGAAGTTAGCAGCATCAAATCACCGGGAGAAAAATTGCGGTTGATTCCTCCGGCTGCATTCGTTAATAAAATATTTTTGCATCCAAGTTCAGCACAAAGATGAACGGGGAGGAGGCATTGATAAAGATCGTATCCTTCGTAAAAATGAATTCTCCCCTGGAATAAAATTATTTTCTTACCGGCATATTCTACAAAATGAATTTTCCCTTGATGTCCTGCGACTGTCGAAGCAGGATAATTGGGAAGTTCCGAAGTTGCGATTGAAACTTTTAGATCAAGCGCGGAAGCAAAATCGCCAAGTCCGCTCCCGAGAATGATAGCAACATCAGGTTGAAAGGGAGCAATTTTTTTTAGAGCGGAGACCGTCTCTGAGAAAATGGAGTTGAGATTGATCATTTATAATTCCTATTTCAAAAATTTGGTAAACCAGTTCAAAATAATTTCGTATGGAGAACGAATGGTTGCATGACTGAATGGTTGAATGAAATGCACAAGAATCTTTATTAATCAGTTTGTAAAACATTCATCCATTCAAGCATTCAGTCATTCATACTTTTTTATTTCAACAAAATTCCTGCTAACGTTGCCGTCATTAAGGTTGCAAGCGTTCCACCAAGCACAGCACGCAAACCTAAAGCGGCGATATCTTTTTTCCGTTCGGGAGCTAAAGGGCTAATCCCGCCAATCTGAATTGCGATAGAAGAAAAATTCGCGAATCCGCAAAGTGCATACGTCGCCATCAAAATACCTTTTTCAGTCATTGCATGATTTCTAATTAGAGTAGTTAAATCTAAGTAAGCAACAAATTCATTTAAAACTACTTTTGTTCCGATCAAACTACCGAAGTTTAACGCGTCATGCCACGGCACACCGATCCCGTATGCGAGATATTGAAGGACCATTCCAAATAATAATTGTAACGAAAGTGGTTTACCAAAATTTGCCATTAGCATTTGATTAACGCCGATTATGTTCCCAAACCCCGTTAACATATAATTAAACATAGCGATGAGCGCGATAAAAGCCAGAAGCATTCCCGCAACATTTAACGCAAGCTGAAGTCCATCCGAAGCGCCCGTTGCGGCAGCTTCAACAACATTAGAAGCGTTTTTCTCAACATTAATTTTTACACTTCCTTTAGTAACCGGGTCTCCGGTTTCCGGGAATAAAATTTTTGCAACAACAAGTGAAGCCGGAGCCGCCATAGTGCTTGCCGCTAAAAGTTGAACGGCAAAACGGAGTTGCGCCTGGTAAAGTGGAATGTTATTAGCATCTGCAAACGACTGCCCGAGCATTTGAATATAACCTGCCATTACTCCGCCTGCAATTGTCGCCATCCCGCCGATCATAATGGTAAGCAATTCGGAATTAGTCATCTTAGCAATGTAAGGACGAATTAAGAGAGGAGCTTCGGTTTGTCCGACAAAAATATTTGCGACGTTGGAAAGCGATTCGGCACCACTTGTGCCCAATAGTTTTGCCATAAACCAGGCCATACCTTTTACTACCAATTGCAAAATTCCGAGAAAGTATAACACCGACGTTAATGAGGAAACAAAAATTATTGTTGGTAAAACCTGGAATGCAAAAAAGAATCCGATTGAATCAGGCCCGTTGTTTTCAGCAAGTTTGCCAAAAACAAACTTTGCTCCTTCCATAGTAAAGCCAAGCAGACTTACCACAATACCGCCGAAAAAGTTTACGGTATCTTTTACCCAACCAAGCGGAAAGAACCAGCCGCGAAGCATTTCGGAATGCAAAATAAATACAGCAAAAATAATTTGGATCGCTAATCCGTTTCTGACTAATCTCCAATTAATTTTCTTTTTATTATTTGAAAAAAGAAAAGCTATACCAAGCAGTAAAGTAAGACCTAGTAATCCCCTCAACAATGAAATTGCAAAATCCATGTTCAGCCTTTAGTTTTCTTCGGGAAGATAATGACATTTTCTGCAACGCGCTTCGTAAATATCGGAAGCACCAACCACCACCCGTTCTGCTGAAATAATTTTACGCTGGGTTTTATCAGCGGGATTTCCGCAGACTACACAAATAGCTAAAGTCTTGGTTATATATTCTGCGACGGCAAGAAGTTGGGGCATCGGCTCAAAAGGAATACCGCGGTAATCTTGATCCAACCCCGCTACAAGTACACGCTTCCCCTCATTTGCAAGTTGGTTACATACATCAACAATTTCTTTTGAAAAAAACTGTGCTTCATCAATACCAACAACCTGCGCGTCTTTAGAAAGCTCTAAAATTTCTTGCGGCGTTTCAACAATTATTGAAGGAAGAGACTGCTCGCTGTGGGATACAATTTCGTCAACAGAGTAACGTGTATCTATTTTGGGTTTAAAGACGAGAACAGTTTGCTTTGCAATTTTAGCGCGGCGTAATCTTCTAATAAGTTCTTCGGTTTTTCCGCTGAACATACATCCGGCAATAACTTCGATCCAGCCGGTTTCTTTTGGAAGAGAATGAGGATTGATTTCGTGCATATTACTCTGATGTTTTTGTTTGTAAGTCGGTATCTTCAAACGCAAAAGGAAGTAAATCCTTTGTACGGAGAACTTTAATTTCTTTTTTTTGATTCACCAAAACGATGTCGATATCTTTGCAAAGATCGGAAATGATCTGACGGCAAGCGCCGCAAGGTGAACAGTAACCAACAGTGTCCCCGGCAATTGCTATGGCGGAAAATTTACGTTCTCCTTCTGAAATAGCTTTGAAAATAGCAGTGCGTTCTGCACATATTGTAAGACCATAAGAACTGCTTTCAATATTACCGCCGGAATAAATCTTTCCGTCTTCTGTAAGCAGCGCAGCTCCTACATGAAAGTGCGAATAGGTTGGAAGCGCAGTTTTTTTTGCTTCGATAGCTTTTTCAGCTAAAAATGTATAATCCATTGTCTCTCGATTTTTGAGTCTAAAAATAAGGAATTTATTATTAACGTTTCAGAAATCATTTCCATTTTATCTTGAAAAATTTTGTATTAAAGAAATGCACGACCAGGAAGCACTCATAAAGAATTTGGAAAAAGAATATTTCGCCGAAAGAAAATTTGTATTTGAATCTCTTCTGAAACGAATAAATAATAAAGTAGTCACAAAATATTTTTGAGAGAAAGAGATACCCTGCTTCCGGTAAAAAGGGAATGAGGAAGAGCGAATCAACTGCAAGGATATTGAGCAAATGCCAAAAGCCTAACAATAATTGATGCTGCCATAGGTAGTGAAAAGATGTCGCCGTGTGTCTCCGCTTTTGCATAAAGTAACCGGCAAAATTCTTAGCGGTATTTGAAAAGACCAAACTTTCGGCTTCAGAAACAATTCCAATCTTGCATTTACTTTTCACTGCTTCACGAATTAATAGATCATCATCTCCGCCTAGTGTTTGCAGCGTTTTGCTGAAGCCACCCAGCTTACGAAAAGCCTCTTTTGTAATTCCGAGACTTCGTGAAGCGGCTGAATAAGGCATTCCAAGCTTCGCAACCGTGAAAGACAGAATCGTAGTCCTGAAATTTTCAAAACAAAAAAAATGATTTGCAAAAGTCTTTTGAAAAGTAAGGGGAGCAAATCCGAGTAGTAAATCAAAGTTTGTAGCAAATTTATTTGAGAAAGCTTTTAACCAATTACTTTCAGGCATACAGTCGGCATCGGTAAAAAGAAGAAAAGGGAATTGAGCTTCGGCAATTCCAATTTCCAACGCTCCTTTCTTCGCGGGCAAATTTTTATGTTCGGCTTTCAATAAACGGAAATGGATGAAACGGTCTGTATATTTTTGCGCAACGGCAAAAGTTTCGTCGGTGGAGTTGTCATCAACAAAAACGATTTCAAATTTATCTTTCGGATAGTTCTGCTGTTCGAGCGATAAAAAAAGATTATCAAGATTTTCTTCCTCATTCCTTGCGGCAATGATTATTGAAATATTTTTCTCGTCGGGATTAATTCTGTCATTCTTCTTGTCACCGATTTTTCTGATTGCCACAGAGAAGACAACTGTTAGCGCTGCAAAGAGAGTGATTGAAATTATAACCGCTTCGACCAAAATTAGCCTTAATTAATTTTTTTATTTTTTCACTTATAAAATATTGAATTCAAAGAGAAAATAACCTAAGTTTGTTTGTAAATTTTTATTAATAATTAATTACAAGGGAGTTTATGCAAAATATTTATGAGAAACTTCAGCAGAACATTGCCACTTGGCGTTCGGAATTAAGCGAACTAGCCAAAGCAAATGGAGAGAAAAAAGTTTCCGAAGTAACTGTCGCTCAGTTGCTCGGCGGCATGCGCGGGGTAAAAGGGGTTATGTGCGATACTTCTTCGGTTCCACAGGATCAGGGTTTAATTATTCGAGGAATACCTTTGGCAGATTTAGTTGAAAAATCTCCTGAAGAAACGTTCTATTTACTTTTAACCGGAGAACTTCCTAATGCAGCTGAACTGGAAGATTTTTCATCCAGGTTAAGATTAAGGAAAAACATTCCAAGCTATATCTGGGATGTCCTTAAAGCGCTTCCAAAAGATACTCATCCGATGGTTATGCTTAATACGGCAATTCTTGTCCTACAGCGCGAATCTGTTTTTGCAAAAATGTATGCGCAAGGAATTAAGAAAGATGAATATTGGAAGTACACCCTTGAGGATGCATTAGATATCGTTGCTAAATTACCGGGGCTTGCAGCAGCCGTCTATAGATTAAGTTTCGGAAAAGGTCCGCTGCTTCAGCCAAATCCTGATCAAGATTTAGCAGGTGATTTTGTACATCTTATGGGGATGGATTCCTCTTCGCATGATTTTTATGAGCTTATTAAATTGTATATGACAAGCCATTCGGATCATGAAGGTGGAAACGTTTCCGCATTTGCTACGTTGACGGTCAATTCTGCTTTGTCGGATTTATATTATTCGATGTCCGCCGGATTTAACGGTCTTGCCGGTCCGTTACATGGTTTGGCAAATCAAGAAGTTGTAAAATGGATTTTAGAAACCACTGAACTCTTTGGTGGAAAACCTACGCGTGAACAAATTGCACAGTATGCGCATGAAACACTTGCATCCGGAAAAGTTATTCCGGGATACGGGCATGCAGTTCTCCGGGTAGTTGATCCTCGTTTTATCGCTTTCATGAATTTCGGGAAAAAATATTGTGCGGATGAACCTCTCTTTCAAACCGTAGAACATATTTTTGAAACGGTTCCCGGAATTTTGCAGAACATTGCAAAGATCAAAGACCCATGGCCTAATATCGATGCAATTTCCGGTTCAATCATTTATCATTACGGAATAAAGGAATTTTCTTATTATACCGTACTCTTCGCAATGGCAAGAGGAATTGGTGTAGCTTCGCAAGCTGTTGTTAATCGTGCGATGCAATACCCAATTGTTCGTCCAAAATCTGTAACAACCGGATGGTTGAAGGATTATTTGTCCAAAAACTAACTTGTTAAAAAAAATCTCGGTCTTAGCACCGAGATTTTTTTTTATTTCTTTTGATTTCACTTCTTAACCCCCTATATTTGAATACAAAAAGTAGATATGTCATCAAAGAAAAAAGTTAAGTACATTTTTGTCACCGGCGGAGTAGTTTCTTCGCTGGGAAAAGGAATCACCGCTTCATCCTTAGGCCTTCTCTTAAAACTGCGCGGCTTTAAAGTTACCATCCAAAAATTTGATCCTTATATAAATGTTGACCCCGGAACGATGAATCCGTTTCAGCATGGTGAAGTCTATGTTACTGAAGACGGCGCCGAGACTGATCTGGACCTTGGACATTATGAACGGTTTCTGGATGTAAACATGACCAAGGCGAACAATACCACTACCGGTCAAGTTTATAATGAAGTAATTACTAAAGAACGTCGCGGCGAATTTCTCGGCGCTACCGTTCAGGTAATTCCTCACATTACGGATGAAATAAAAGCGAGGATGAAAAAACTTAGCGAACTTGATGAATATGATTTTATCATTACCGAGATTGGTGGAACGGTTGGCGATATTGAAAGTCTTCCATTTTTAGAATCGATGCGGCAGTTGATGCTTCAACTCGGCAGGAAAAATACAATTTCTCTTCACGTTACGCTTGTTCCTTATATCGCTTCAGCGGGTGAAGTTAAAACCAAGCCAACCCAGCATAGTGTAAAAAATTTATTGGAATTAGGAATTCAACCCGATATTTTAATTTGCCGTTCTGAGAAAAAACTTGCCAAAGATATCCGCGATAAAATTGCCCTCTTTTGTAATGTGGAAACACGCTGCGTTATTTCTGCTTACGATTGCTCTTCCATTTATGAAGTCCCGTTAGTCTTTTACAAAGAAAAAGTCGATTTGATTGTTTTAAAACATTTAAATATTCCCGAGAGAAAAATAAAACTTGATGAGTGGGAAAACTTTTTCGATAAAGTTAAAAGTCCGACTAAAACGGTTGATATTGCCATTTGCGGGAAATATATCGAAATGCAGGATGCGTATAAGAGTATCATCGAAAGCTTTATTCATGCGGGTGCTGAGAATGATGCGCGGGTCAAATTACACTGGATCAACGCCGAAGATTTGGAAACTGAAAAACCGGAGGTATTGCTTAAAGGGATGCATGGCATTTTAATTCCCGGCGGATTTGGCGAGAGAGGGGTTGAAGGAAAAATTAATGCAATTACTTTTGCAAGAAAAAATAATGTCCCGTTTTTCGGAATTTGTCTCGGCTTGCAATGCGCGGTTATAGAATATGCCCGGAATGTTTGCGGTATTCCTAAAGCGCATAGTTCCGAATTCCACAAGACAAGATTTAACGTTGTTGATATTATGCCCGATCAAAAAAATATAAAAAATATCGGCGGCACGATGCGCCTCGGCGCTTATCCTTGCATAATTGAAAAGAACACAAAAGCTTTCCAGGCATACAAATCTGAATATATAACGGAGAGACACCGCCACCGCTACGAAGTAAATAATAAATTTAGAACCGTCTTGCAGGACGATGGAATGATCTTCAGCGGACTATCACCGGATAGAGAACTTGTCGAAATGATTGAACTTCCGGGACATCCCTGGTTTGTCGGATGCCAATTCCATCCCGAATTAAAATCACGAGCAACGAAAGCTCATCCGCTGTTCCGTGATTTTGTTAAAGCCTCACTTTCGTATAAAACTACAAAGGCAAAGAACTAACTTGTTAGGTATCCCGGTTCGGCACAAAAAATTTCTTATACTATTTCTTGCAGTATTGCTTTTCCCTGGAATACAATATGCCGGCGATTTGAGCCCCCGTTCAAGATTGAATGAAGGGATTCAATCAGTCTATAATTTTGAATTTGATAAAGCGGAATCAATTTTTTCAACTCTCCTCAAGAAAAATCCAAATGATCTTTTTGCTAATCATTTTTCGGGAACGATTTCTTTTTGGAAATATTTCGGGTCGAATAAAAAAAAATATTTCGATGAATTTCTTCATCAGTCGGATGCAACAATTGCAAAAGCCGAACAGAGTTTATCTGACAATCCTAAAAATAAAGAAACACTGTTCATTCTGGGCTCTGAATACGGTTATCGCGCAATTGCTTTTGGGAAAGCTGAAAAATTTTTGGACATGATCTGGGCAAGTAAAAAATCTAACAGCTATCTTGAAGATGTGCTGGAAATTGATTCAAATTATTACGATGCATATCTTGGCATCGGACTGATCAAATTTGCTTTAAGCCAGGTTCCAAGCGGTTTCAAATGGGCTTTAGCAATGATCGGATTTGACGGCGATTCCGAAAAGGGATTGGCATATCTAAAAATCTCTGCCGAAAAAGGGAATTATTCTAAGGTTGAAGCGGAATATTATTTGTCCCAACTTTACGCTGAGTTTTATTTTGATTATGATAAGGCAAAGACGCATTTAGCGCAATTGAATAAACGTTTCCCGGAAAATCTATTGTTCAAGTATTCATTTGCGGTGATAGAAGTTAAAAACAGAAATTTAGTCTCTGCGGAAAATCTATTGCTCCCTTTGGAGAAAGAAAAAAATAGTGAATTCGATCAGCTTCTGGCGCTCTCCAAATTTCTCCTGGCGGATGTTTATTATTATGAGAATAATTTTGAAAAGGCGAAAGATTATTACTCCAGATTTTTAAGCGAAACAAAAGAAAAAAATTATTCCGGCATTGCCAATTACCGCATGGCTATCTGCAATGAATTTGAAAATGAGAGTGAAAAATCAAAGGATTACTTTAACTCGGCACAACACGGTAATGAGCTTTTGGACGATGATTATTATGCGAAGAAAAAGAGCGAGATATATTTAAAACGGAACATAACTGAAGTAGAAAAGACGCTGATCTTTTCTACAAATCTCCTTGAACAAAAAAGATACGACACCGCAATAGATTCACTATCCCGTTTATTGGACAATAACCAATCACAGAATATTTTTGCGCAAGGTTATTTATTGTTATCTGAAGCATATTACTATAAAAATAATTTCGATTCTTCACTCTTTTTTGCCCGGAAAGCTTTTGGTGAAAAAGGGAAAAGTGAATCGTGGATCAATCCGTTCGCTTACTATTTTGCGTCTGCTTCAAGTCTTAAAAAGAATGACAAAGAGAAAGCGAAATATTATTTTGAGAAAGCGGACGACTTTTCCAACTTCTATTACGAAAATAAATTGAAAAGTATGTTAAAGAATCTCGGAAGATTTGTAAATAATTAAGAATTTTCTTCAACTTTTGCTTTCTTTCGTTGACAATACTTCATTAAATAGCTAATTTTAGCTGCCAATTTTAGAAATTAAATGAATATCGCAGTTTTTGTTTCGGGCAAAGGTTCAAATTTGCAAGCAGTTCTCTCTTCAGCGGAATTAAGAGGATTATGCCGGGTTTCGTTCGTCTGCAGCGATAAACTTGATTGTCCGGCGTTTCAAATAGCTAAACAGTACGGCATTCCCTTTTTTTCGGTCAGCGGAAAAACTAAAGCAGGTGATGAAGCAGAAAAGCACGACATTTTGACCTTTGACGAATTGCAAGAAATATTTTATTCAGAAAATATTGAATTGATAGTTCTTGCCGGGTATTTAAAATTATTACCAAAAGAATTTGTCCGAAAGTTTCATTTTAAAGTGATTAATATTCATCCGGCGCTTTTACCAAGCTTCGGTGGAAAAGGAATGTACGGGATGCATGTGCATGAAGCGGTATTCAAATCTTCCGTAAAAATTTCGGGAGCGACAGTTCATTTCGTAAATGAAAATTACGACGAAGGATTGATAATTGATCAGGCAGCGGTTTCAATTTCAGATGCAAGCTCTGCTGAAGAAATTGCTAAACGTGTCTTGAAGCTTGAGCATACATTACTCCCTTCGGTGATAGCTAAAATTGCTCAAAAAAAAATTGAAATAAAAAATAACAGAGTTTACTTAACTTAATTATTAGATAGTCTCTTGAAAAAATTCGCATTACTTAGTGTTTCTGATAAAAAAGATATAATCGACTTCGCAAAAAAATTAATACTCCAGCATTACGAAATTCTTGTAACAGGTGGAACAGCAAAACTCTTAAAACAAAATGATATAGTTTGTACCGAGATAAGTGATTATACCGGCTTCCCGGAAATTTTTGACGGAAGAGTTAAAACACTTCAACCAAAAATATTCGGTGGAATTTTACAGCGGAGAGATTTAGCTGAAGATCAAACACAGGCTGAGGCTAATGGAATTTTACCGATCGATATTGTTTGTGTTAATCTCTATCCGTTTGAAAAAGTCGCGAAGAATCCGGCGACAACAGAAGAAGAATTGATCGAGAATATTGATATTGGCGGACCGAGCCTTATTCGTGCAGCTGCAAAAAATTACAAATTCGTTTCCGTTTTAACCAGTCCTGATCAGTATGAACTTTTTTTAACTGAATTGGAAAGCGGTTCTATTTCGGAAGCGACAAGAAAACATTTAGCTGTTGCAGCTTATTCTCATACTTCGCAGTACGATACTTTTATTGCGAACACACTTGAGAACCGTTTTAATTTTGAATCTACTTCTTTGCGTTTACATTTGCCTAAAACAAAAACGCTGCGCTACGGAGAAAATCCCCACCAACAAGCGGCACTCTATGGAAGTTTCTTCGACTACTTTGCAATTATGCATGGGAAAGGACTTTCGTATAACAACATTTTAGATATTACAGCAGCAGTTGAATTGCTTGAAGAGCTTGAACAAAATTCGTGCGTGATTGTAAAACATAATAATCCTTCAGGTGCAGCCACCGCTTCTTCATTATTTGATGCATATCAGAAGGCGTTGCAGTGTGACCCGGTTGCTGCCTTCGGCGGAATTGTTGCGTTGAATGAAAGCGTTGATGTTGCGCTTGCTACAAAATTGAATGAATTATTTTTAGAAGTGATCATCGCTCCAGCCTATGATGAAGAGGCTCTTCCAATCTTATTTAAGAAAAAAGATAGAAGAATCTTAAAGCAAGTAAAGAAAATTTCCGAAAAAGGATTTGCGATAAAAGCAATCCCGGGCGGTGTGTTGGTTCAAGATAAAGATTTTCTTTCAGATGATTTTTCAAATTTGAAAACGGTTACAAAAAACACTCCGGACGAGAAGCAATTAGAAGATCTAAAATTTGCTTGGGCAGTTGCAAAAAATGCAAAGTCGAATGCTATCATTTTTGTTAAAGACAAAATGACGCTTGGAATCGGCGCCGGGCAGGTTTCAAGGATTGATGCTGTTAAAGTAGCTGTAATGAAAGCTAATGAGTTCGGACTCTCATTAATAAACGCAGTTGTTGCTTCCGACGCGTTTTTTCCTTTTGCAGATAACATTGAAGAAATTGTGAAACACGGAATTACTGCAGTGATTGAACCTGGTGGTTCTGTTCGAGATAATGAAGTTATTGACGCTGCAAATAACTATGCATTGTCGATGGTTTTTACCGGTAAACGGCACTTTAAACATTAAGAGGTTTTATGGGAATTTTAGATTTATTCGGTGCGGATATTGCAATGGATTTAGGAACAGCAAACACCCTGATCTATGTTAAAGGAAAAGGAATTGTGCTCAACGAACCTTCGATTGTTGCTTTTGACCGGAATACAAAAAAAATTATTGCACTTGGGAATAAAGCCAAGGAAATGCAAGGGAAAGAACATAAAGGAATTCGAGTTACTCGCCCAATGCGTGACGGCGTTATTGCCGATTTTGAAATTGCTGAAGGAATGATCCGCGCATTTATTAGACAAGTGAGTTCGAGCTTTATGAATGCGAGAAGGGTTGTTGTTGCAGTTCCCAGCGGAATTACTGAAGTTGAAAAACGTGCGGTTCGCGATAGCGCAGAACACGCCGGAGCAAAGGAAGTTCATTTGATTGCCGAACCCATGGCTGCAGCAATTGGAATTGGTATTGATGTCGACGCACCGATGGGTTGCATGATTATCGATATTGGCGGTGGAACTACCGAAATTGCCGTTATCGCTTTGTCGGGAATTGTGAACGAAGAATCCATCAGAATTGCCGGTGACGAAATGAATAATGCAATCATGCAATTCTTCAAAAAAAATCATAATATATTAATCGGAGAAAAAACTGCCGAAGCGATTAAATGCGAAGTTGGTTCTGCTATGCCGTTGAAAGAAGAATTAACTATTCAAGTAAAGGGAAGAGATTTAGTTGGAGGTATTCCCAAAACAACAGAAGTATCTTCCGTTGAAATTCGCGAAGCGTTAACAGAAGCTGTTGTGCAAATTGTGGATGCAACAAAGCTTTCACTTGAAAGAACTCCCCCTGAGCTTTCAGCCGATATTTTAGATAGAGGAGTTATGTTAACCGGCGGCGGAGCTTTATTAAAAGGTTTGGATGAGCGCATCAGAATGGAAACCAACCTCCCGGTACACGTTGCCGAAGACCCGCTTACCGCAGTAGTGCGTGGTGCCGGCAAAGTTATAGAAAATTTAAATCATTATTCAAGAGTACTCATTCGTAATAGAAGATATTAAGCGTGCGCATTGTCAAAAACATTTGGGATCAGTTTAAGGAATATCTTGTTTTAGTTTTCTTGTTGCTTATTAGCATCATATTTATTTCTCACAGCGATAATCCATCGGTTAAAAACTTAAAGACAACTGCATTCGGCAGTTTTGCTTTTGTCAGCTCACTTTTTTCGGACGTTTTACATACTACCGGACTCAAAAGTGAAAACGAAAAATTACGGAAACAAAATGCAGAGTTAATGCTGGAAATAAATAAACTCCGTGAATTCGGAATTGAAAATGTTGAATTGAAAAACCTCCTCTCTGTAAAAGATACAATTTCTTATCAGTTGATCCCTGCTAAAATTATTTCAAAAGCGTTCTCTGCCGATCAAACGACTTTTACATTAAATAAAGGCAAGAGTGAAGGGATTAAAGCCGGCATGGCAGTAATTACCGGCGAAGGGTTGGTTGGAATTATTGAACGAAGTTCAGATGATTTTTCTCTTATCAGAACATTAAAACATATAAATTTCAGGGTGGTTGTTAAAGATCAGCGAAGCAGATTTCAGGGGATTTTGCATTGGACAGGGAGTCAGTTGATTATTTCCAACCTGCCCAAAACGTCCGAGATAAAACTTGGCGACCGGATCGTTACCTCAGAATTGAGTTCACTCATCGGGCAGCCATTTCCTATCGGGATTGTGAAAAAAATTATTAATCCTGATGAAGGGTATTTTAACAATGTTCTTATCAAACCGTTTGTTGAAATAGAAAAAGTTGAAAATGTTTTTATCGTGGCTGCAATACCGCACAAGATAAAAAATTCTATTGAACTAAATTTTTATAACAGCGGTAACTGATGAAGATTGATAAAATTCTCCCCGTTATTTATTTTATCCCGTTAATACTTATCCAGGTGTTGATCGTACCTTATATTGAATTGAACGGTATTGTTCCGGACCTTATTTTAATTCTGCTTGTATTTTATACTTTAAAATACGGGCAGTTATATGGAATGATCCTGGGTTTTGTGCTCGGGGCGTTGACGGATTTTTCAACAGGAAGTATATTGGGAAGTTCAATGTTTACAAAAACACTCTCAGCTTTTGTTGCAGGATATTTTTATAATGAAAATTTAGTTGGCACGATAACGAAGTCCCCACTTTTTTTGGCAATCGTTTTTCTTGCCAGCATGGTAAATGCAATCGCGTTTTCTTTGATTGTAAATTTCGACATCAGTTTGAATATTTTTTCTCTCATTTTTGATCAGGGGATTCTACCTTCTGTTTATACTACTATTATCGCGAGTATAATAATGATCTTTACGCCAAGGAGGAGTTATATCTAATGTCCGCAAGGATTTCTCTCTTTGATCGAAAGAAAATTTTTTATGGAATTATTATAGCGGTTGTATCGGTTTACATTTTCAAATTGTTTGAAATGCAAATTTTAGCGCACGCACAGTTTGACGCCAAAGCATCCGACAATTCCATCAAAGCCATTGAGCAGATTGCGTTGCGCGGAGTTTTTTACGACCGCAATATGAAGCTTCTCGTGGACAATACTCCTGCCTATACTGTACGTATTACTCCTGCAGATTACGATACAACGTTGAACAGAAAGATAGAAACAATTCTTGATCTGGAACCGGGTTTCGTTTCAAATATGCTTTTTAAGAATAGGGTCTACTCTAAATTTGTTCCTTTGCGTGTTAAACGGGGTGCGGATTTTTCTGCAATAGCATGGATTGAAGAAAACAAAGAACACCTTCCCGGTGTTGATTATGTTATTGAAATGCAGCGCGGTTATCCGTATGGTGCAATGGGCTCGCATGTTTTTGGTTATTCAAAAGAAATATCTCCATCGCAATTAAAAAAGGAAGAGCAGTATTATCAACCCGGAGATTTAATCGGCTCAATCGGTCTAGAAAAAAAATATGAAAAAGATTTGCGTGGCGAAAAAGGATATGATTATATCCTTGTCGATTCAAGACGGCGTGAAGTCGGGAAATACAAAAACGGATTGAATGACGTCCCTTCGCAAAAGGGAAAAGACTTAGTGTTATCGATTGACGGAGAATTACAAAAAATAGCAGAAGAAGAATTAAACGGCAGAGCCGGTGCTGTTGTTGCAATTGAACCTTCCTCCGGTGAGGTGATGGTAATGGCAAGTTCACCTCAATTTGATCTTAACCAATTCTCGTACGTAACGCCGAAAGATTATTTAAGGCAGTTGTTAAATGATCCTTTAAAACCACAATTTAATAGAGCCACAATGGCTGCGCATCCACCTGGCTCAACTTTCAAATTATTATGTGCAATTGCAGCATTAGACTTAGGTGTAATAACCCCTTCTACTACCTTGTACTGTGGTGGTAGCTTTAATTACGGAAGAACGTTTAAATGTCATGGCAGGCATGGTTCTATAAACGTTATCCAGGCAATAGAAAAGTCGTGTAACGTTTTTTTCTATCAATTAATTTTTAAGATAGGGCTTGACCGCCTAAAGGAATATGCAACACGGTTCGGATTAGGGCAGAAATTAGGAATAGATATTAATGAAGAAGTGAAGGGACTGATCCCGACAACGGCGTACTATGAAAAAATTTATGGCAAGAACTGGCCCCACGGAATTTTAGTGAGTTTAGGAATCGGGCAGGGAGAAGTAAATGTTACTCCATTACAACTTGCAAATTATTGTGCTTTGATTGCAAACAACGGAAAGTCGTTCGTCCCCCATATTGTAAAAGGATATTTGGATGAAAACAAGAACTACCATGCTTACAAATACAAAGAAGTGAACGTTGGAATAAATCAAGGTGTCTTCGATATAGTTAAAGAAGGAATGTTCCGTGTAGTGAATGGAGCAGGTACTGCTACAAATATTCGTATCAACGATATTCACATTTCGGGCAAAACGGGAACAGCTCAAAATCCGCAAGGAAAAGATCACGCCGTCTTTGTTGCATTTGCACCCTCTGAAAATCCTAAAATTGCGATAGCTGTTCTTATTGAGAATGCAGGTTTTGGTGCTACGTGGGCAGCCCCGATAGCAAAAAGAATAATTGAAACGTATGTAAGGCGAACGATGCCGAAAAAAGCTGAAACGGTAGATAAGAACAAAATAGAAGTTCAGCAGGGGGCAGAACCTTTTGCGGATTAACTACAAATTAAATGACCGTTTTGACCTTACGATCTTTTTATCAGCTTCACTATTGGTAATCATCGGGTTGTTTGCAATTTATAGTTCAACACAGAACACGATCACGCAAAAGGGGAATTTTGATAAGCAACTTATCTCATGGGGGATTTCACTATTTCTCCTCTTTTTTATTTACGCACTCCCGACTAAATTCTTAAAACTGACTGCGGTACCGACATATGCGTTGTCCATTTTATTACTCCTGGTTGTGTTAGTTATTGGAAGAAAAGTTGGAGGGGCAAGAAGCTGGATCGCGTTCGGTGGTTTTAGTTTTCAACCCGCGGAATTTGCAAAACTTGCAACCCTTCTTTATTTATCGCATTTCCTTTCGCGTGATGAAACGGATCTGGATAATCTAAAAGATATTTTTATTGCTCTGGCTATTGGCTTAACGCCGATAGCATTAATTATGCTTGAACCGGACTTAGGTAGTTCATTTGTCTTTATCGGAATTATTTTAGCGCTTCTCTTTTGGAAGGGAATAAGCCTTTTTGGATTGGCAGTTGTGCTTAGTCCTGGCATTGTTGCGGTCGCTTCATTGTTTGGGCCGATCTACTTTGCAGTGGCAGTCGGGTTTGTAATCGTAATTCTCTTTTTCTTTAAGAAGGATATTTTTCTCAGTGGGTCAATTTTAGCGCTAAATATTGCATCGGGATTTTTTGTTGATAATTTTTATAATATTCTAAGTCCTCATCAGCAAACAAGAATTCGCGCCTTTATTGATCCAAATGCAGATCCGCTTGGTTCCGGGTATAACGCAATACAGGCTAAAGTTGCTATTGGTTCCGGCGGACTTTTCGGGAAAGGATTTCTCCATGGGAACCAGACGCAACTTCAATTTATTCCGGAGCAATGGACAGATTTTATCTTTTGTGTTGTCGGTGAAGAGTTCGGATTTATAGGAAGTCTTGTCGTTATCGTTTTATTCCTTGTTTTGTTTTTAAGGATTTTGCGTTTAGCGTCATTTGCAAAAAATGAATTTCTCAGTATGGTTATTATCGGCATTCTCACTGTTTTCTTTGTCCATTTTTTGGTGAACATCGGCATGGCGATTGGTATTCTTCCGGTAATCGGAATCCCGCTTCCTTTTGTAAGTTACGGCGGAAGCTCGTTATTAATTAATATGGCGATGCTCGGAATTATTTTGAATATTCATCGATCGAGAAAAGAATCTACTTAATTAGATAGTTAGTAAAAATATTCTGCTCAAAATGGCGATAATATTTTTTAATTAATCGTAGAGACACGCCGCGGCGTGTCTCTACAGTATAAACCTTTGGTTCTGGTTTACCAGGTTATGAATTACGAATTAGGAATTAAGAATTGTGAAAAGTATTGAAAAATTTTATTCGGCTGTAAATAGTGGTAAGCATATTTGTGTAGGGTTAGACACCGATATTGAAAAGATTCCCGAACACCTAAAAAAATCTGACGACCCGCTTTTCTTTTTTAATAAATCGATAATTGACGCAACCCGCTCTGAAGCCGCCGCTTACAAGTTGAACTTCGCTTTTTATGAAGCTTCGGGTATCGATGGATTAATTTCTCTAAAAAAAACTATCGAATATATAGACGATGAAATTTTCATTATCGGCGATGCCAAAAGAGGGGATATCGGTTCTACTTCTGCGATGTACGCTAAGTCCGTCTATGATTATTTTAAGTGCGATTCGGTTACGCTTCATCCTTATATGGGGTACGATTCCGTTCAGCCGTTTTTAGAATATAAAGATAAACTCAATTTTGTGCTGGCATTAACTTCTAATAAAAGCGCAAATGATTTTGAAACACTGACTTTATCTACAGATGAAAAGCTTTATCAAAAAGTTATCCAAAATGTTCATGAGTGGAACGGACAATTTGGTAATTGTGGAATCGTCTTCGGCGCTACACAAATTGCACAGCTTCAAGAAAATATCAAGTTGATAAATGATTTGCCGGTTCTTCTTCCCGGTGTCGGGGCGCAGGGTGGTAGTTTGGAAGAAGTTGTTACTTTATTTACCCAAAATCATTTTACTCATTATTTAATTAATGCCAGTAGAAGTATTATTTATGCTTCAAGCGGTAGTGATTTTGCCCAAAAAGCTGCTGAAGAACTTGAAAAACTAAACACTGAAATTGCCCGGTTTTCTTCAAAGTAAAAAGTATTACTTAGTTACCCTATGCAATGTTAAGTTATAGATCGCCACGTCTTTGGAGTAATCCAATTATATCTTTTGCGTAATATGCTTTCATCATATTTATTTTACTCTATACCCATCCCTCATTCTACTTATCCGAAACATGTCAAGATGCTGCAATATTGCTCGAAAGCAAAAAATGCAGCACCACAATTATTTTGTTGCTTTTCAAATTTAGATTGACTATTTTTTTGCCGCTTGCTTGGGATTGTTTGATTTTCCTATTTCATAGTGATTAATTTTATAATTTTTATGGCGGTATGTTCGTGGGACTCTTTGAAAGCAAAATAGTTATAAACATTTGGTGTAAAAACACATTTGATAATTCAGATGATTTTTTATTGAAATTTAGTTCGGTCTTCAATGCCCGATCTTCGATAATAAAACATCAACCATTAACCCCCATCCTTCAACAATCAAACATCAGTTCTCAATCTTCAGTTACCAATCTTCCACAATTCAAAATTAATTCTAAAGTACGTTTTTTACCTACTCATACTATCTATTTAAACAAATTACTTTTAAGAAGCATAAGACGAAGGCAAGAATTCGTCAATTCAAAATATGAATGTTTGCCTAATAATGGAAAATTAATGAATTTCGGGCAAAATATGCGTTTTTTAACCATTTTCGCAGGCGAAGGAGGGTAAATAAATGGCGAAGGAGGTTAGCTATACGACGAAAGAGGGTAGCTAAATGACAAAAGAAGGTAACTTTTGCCCGAAAAATTGTAACTATACGTCATAGGAGGTTGCATATTTGGCGAAGGAAGGAAGCAATTTAGCGAAAATATTTAGCTTTATGGAAGAAAGAGATAACTTCCCTCCATAGGAGGTGTTTTGGGTGTCTAGGTGCCTTTGTGGCAAATGAACTCACGCCACAAAGACTCGAAGGCAAAAAGGGAATGAACTTGTACATAATTGGTGACAAATTAATTTCTAACAAATAAAAAGGTTGTACAAATGCGCAGGGCAACTGAAGAAAAACGGTTATTCGGTGGTGCGGATTCTCTAACGATAATGCTATTCTTTCCGAAGTAAGAAGGAAGAAACGATGAGTACTCTAAATAACGATGGTAATAAAAAAATAGTTTTGTTCAGTCTTGATGAACCGCGGTATGCTCTTTACTTATCCGCTGTTCAAAGAGTTGTTCAAGCGGTTGAAATCACTCCTTTACCGAAAGCTCCCGATATAGTTTTGGGTGTTATAAATTTTCAAGGAGAAATAATCCCGGTTGTTGATATCCGTAAACGTTTCAGATTGCCGCCCCGGGAAATAAACGTAGAAGATCAATTTATTATTGCACAAACATCCAAACGGCTTGTTGTGCTTGCAGTCGATTCGGTTGCTGGTGTTTTTGAACTTGAGCATCATCAAGTACTCAATGCTAAAACAGCATTTCCATACACGGATTATCTTTCGGGTGTTGCGAAAATTGAGGGTAATATTATCCTGATAAACGATCTCGAAAAGTTCCTTTCGCTTGATGAAGAAATAATATTAGATAAAGCTCTTACCGGGAAAACAGAATGAAGTTTTCTCTTCCGGAAAATACTTTGTTGAAATTAAGCGAGTTTATCGCTTCTAAACTCGCGCTGAATTTCCCAAAAGCACGATGGAATGATTTGGAACGGAATATAGTTTCAGCTTCAAATGAGTTTGGCTATAAAGAGGTTGAAAGTTTTATTCAGCGAATTATGTCTTCTCCGCTAACGCACGAACACATTGAAATATTGACTGCGCATCTTACAAACAACGAAACGTATTTTTGGCGCGAACAAAAAACTTTTGAAGTCTTAGAACAAAAAATTCTTCCCGGGTTAATTCAAATCCGTAAGGAAGAAAAAAGAATCCGCATTTGGAGCGCCGGATGTTCAACAGGTGAAGAACCCTATTCAATTGCAATTGCCCTCAACAGATCGATTCCAAATATTAAAGATTGGAACATTACAATTCTTGCAACAGATATCAGTCCCCGAATTTTACGTAAAGCAACAGCTGGCATCTATAGCCAGTGGTCATTTCGTAATTCGCCTCAGTGGTTAAAAGAAAACTACTTCATGCCAACGGAGAATAATAAGTTCGAGCTTATTCCAGCGATTAAAAGTATGGTGAAATTTGAATATCTCAATTTAGCCGATGATGTTTTTCCCTCACCGCTAAACAATACGAACGCGATGGACATAATTTTTTGCCGTAACGTTCTAATGTATTTTACGCAAGAACGTTTTAGACAAGTATCGCGGGGACTGTATAATTCTTTAGTACAAGGCGGGTATTTTGTAGTTTCTGCAAGTGAACTCTCTACGCAAAATTTCCCGGAATTTACGCCCGTTAATGTTCCGGGCATGGTTATTTATCAAAAGACTTCTAAGAAAATTAAAGACCGGTACAAACTAACTTTTGTTGATCCTCCGCCGGAACCGGTCTCATTAAAAGTACCTCCGAAAAACTATCAGACAATTGAATGGGCAAAATCCCAGCCGCATGAAATTGAAAATGAAATCACCAATCATGAAGAAATTCCAAAGCAGATTGTTCCGGTTTATGAAGAAACTTTAAAAGCATATTCGCAAGGTGACTATGCTGAGGTAATTGATAAACTACAAAATGATGAACAAACCGTAGAGGAACAGATACTTTTAATCCGCGCTTTGGCAAACCAGGGGAATCTTATCGAAGCGTTAAAGATGTGTGAAAAGACAATCACCACCAACAAACTCGATCCGCGGCTCTACTATTTGTACGCAACAATACTCCAGGAGAACAATCAATTAAACGAAGCAATAGTTTCACTAAAGCGGGCAATATATTTAGATACCAACTTTGTTCTCTCCTATTACTTATTAGGAAATATTTATCAACGTCTTGGTGATGTTAAAAATGCAAAGAAAAGTTATGAAAATGTTTTGTCGTTACTAAACAAGTGCAGCAAGGATGAAATTCTTTTTGAATCTGAGGGACTTACTGCGGGGAGGTTCAAAGAAATAATAAATGCTACAATGCAGACGAGAGAGTTAGTATGAAGAAAATTCAGAACGAACAAGAGCGAACTGAAAAAACAAAAATTGATTGGGATGGAATAAAAAGTAGGATCAATTCTTTGCATGAAATGCTTAGTAAAAAAATTATTCTTTCACCGGAAGAAAAACGTTCCATACTAAAAGCAAGGGCGCAAGCTTTAGCTGTTGAGAAGAAGGATGAAACTTTTCAAAAAGAATTTATTGAAATTGTTGTCTTCCAATTAGCGGCTGAAACTTACGGAATCGAGAGTACGTTTATCCGGGAAGTTTACCCGTTGCATGATTTTACAACACTGCCGGATACTCCACCCTTTATACTTGGTATTGTAAATGTTCGGGGACAAATTGTTTCGGTAATTGATCTGAAAAAATTTTTCAATCTGCCGGAAAAAGGTCTGGGAGAATTGAACAAAGTAATTATCCTCCACAATGAACATATGGAGTTCGGAATACTTGCAGATATTATTTACGGGACCAGTTCGGTATTACTTGCCGACATTCAAGCGTCGCCGGTTTCAACAAACGGAATTGGAGCCGGGTATTTAAGAGGAGTTACCGGCGATCATATTATCATTCTTGATGCAAAGAAAATCTTAGAGGATGAAAAAATTATTATACATCAAGAAGCGGATTAGGCTGTAGGTATTTAGAATGTAGGTTATTAGGCTGTAGGTATTTAGGCTGTAGGATTTTGGACTTTAGGCATTTAGCCTACAGCCTAACAGCCTACGGCCTAACTACCTAAATAAGAAGATTAATTTTTCAATAAAGGAGAAACAAACATGAAATATTTTTTAAACCTTTCGACCCGCGCAAAGCTGCTCTTTAGTTTTGGCTTAATCTGGCTAATGTTTTTAGTGGTGGCAATTATAGCTTACCGGAGTTTACATGATATCACGAAATCTGAAAAAGAATTACATGATGTAAATTTTCAAATAGCTCTTGAATTACGGGAATTAAGATCCCACCAGAATTTCAATAGAGCGGCAATACTTGATATGACGCTGACAAAAAACAGGACTGAACAGTTGGCAATTGAGGTAATCATAAATGAACGAGTGCAAGAGATTAACAGCATCATGCAAAAGTTGTCTACACTTAATGTCGACCCACTATTCCAACTTCGCTTAAAAGAATTAGGAAATGAAATTGATACGTACCGCCAAACAAGAAAAGAAGAGATTGCATTAATTCAAAATGGAAAAATAGAAGAAGCCAAAAAGTTGGGAATGACAACCCAGAAGGACCGCTTCGAAAAGATCCGTTTAATTTCAACTGAGATGGGAGATAAAGCTGCCAAAGATGCAGAGATTCAACTTGTTCTTGATTTACAGAAAGCTGATTCTACAACGCTTCTCTTCGAGATATTTGGAATAATTGCACTATTCTTCAGCATACTAATGATAATGTTGTTGAACAAAACCATTGCACAGCCGCTCAATGAGATTACAAAAATAGCTTCACTAATTGCCGAAGGAGATTTGGATGTTGAACTCTCTGTAGTTGAAAGAAAGGATGAAGTCGGAATCCTTTCACAAGCTTTTAATAGAATGATTATTGTGCTTAAAAAAATGGCAACTGCCGCCCAGCAAATTGCTTCCGGCGACCTCACGGGAAATATTATTCCGCAGTCGGAAAAAGATATTTTGGGAAATGCTTTTTTACAGATGTTAACCAATCTGCGCCGTATGACGAAAGATATTCTTGAAGGTGTGAATCTACTTGCTTCGTCATCGAGTGAAATTTTAGCGGCGACCACGCAAGTTGCATCCGGTGCGGCGGAAACCGCTTCAGCAATAAATGAAACAACTACAACAGTAGAAGAAGTACGCCATGCGGCGCAGCTCTCCAGCCAAAAAGCAAACCGTGTTTCGGAAAACGCTCAACAAGTTTCTCAAGTAACTCAAGCCGGGCAGCAAGCGGTTGAAGAAACAGTCAAGGGAATGTATCACATTCAAGATCAAATGGGATCAGTTGCAAATACAATAATTCGCTTAAGTGAACAGAGTCAGCAAATCGGCGGGATAATTGCATCAGTTAACGATGTAGCCGATCAATCTAATTTGTTGGCGGTAAATGCCTCCATTGAAGCGGCAAAAGCCGGTGAGCAGGGAAAAGGATTTGCAGTTGTAGCGCAAGAAATAAAGAACCTTGCACAACAATCAAAGCAAGCTACAATACAGGTGCGAAATATTTTAAGCGATATACAAAAAGCAACGAGCGCAGCGGTAATGGCAACCGAACAAACTACCAAAGCTGTAGAAAACGGTGTAAAGCAATCATCGCAAACTGGCGAATCAATTAAAAGATTAGCGGATACCAGCAATAAATCGGTTGAAGCGGCAGTACAGATTGTTGCATCAAGTCAGCAACAGGTTGTCGGAATGGATCAAATTGGTCTGGCGATGAACAACATTAATCAAGCCGGAACAGAAAATGCAGCAAGTATGATGCAAGCCGAAAAAGCTGCAAAGGGTTTGAATGAGTTAGGTCAAAAATTAAAACATTTGGTAGAACAGTATAAAATTTAGCATAATAGGCTGTAGGCTTTTAGGCTATAGACTATTAGGTTGTTTGCCTACAGTCTATCAACCTACAGCCTAATTGGCTGAAGACTTTTGGGCTGTAAACTATTAGGAGATTTTCCTACAGTCTATCAACCCATAGCCTAATTGGCTGAAGGTTTTTTGGCTATAAACTAGTAGGAGATTTTCCTACAGTCTATCAACCTACAGCCTAAACAACCTAATCAATAAAGGACAGTGAATGGATACGAAAGATGAAGAGTTTCTAAAACGGCTTCAGGCTACTTTTCGCGTTGAAGCCGAAGAACATATTCGCGAACTCACTTCAGGATTAATTCAATTAGAGAAAGCGCCGCGAACCGAAAAAACCTCTGAATTAATTGAGAAGATTTTCCGCGAAGCGCACAGCTTGAAAGGCGCTTCCCGCTCTGTTAATATGAAAGATGTTGAATCTGTATGCCAGGTATTGGAGAATATCTTCGGAGAATTAAAATACGAACGCATTTCTCTAACTGCCGAACAGTATGATCTTATTCATAAAGCGATTGATAATATTTCGAAAATGATTTCGAGTACCGGGACAAAAATTCCTAATGACAACAGAGAATTAATAAAACAATTGCGGTCTATAACAGAGGTAGTTCAATCAAATAAAATAAATGAAGAGAATACAACCGCCGAGAAAAAAACTTTTGAAGAAACCACAACCGCTCCATCCGAAAGTGAGATACCGGCAATCGCACAATCATCAGCAGAAGAAAGACTTCTGCAAATCGAAACTGTGAGAATACCAACAGCAAAGTTAGATCCGCTCTTTTTGCAAGCCGAACAGTTGATCCAATCAAAAATAGCTTCTGTGCAAAGAACTACCGAAATGAAGATTTTAAATAATTTCATTGATTCATGGAAAAAGGAATCGCGTAAATGGGATTACCGTCGTTCAACTGATAACGGATTTCAGTTGAAAGAAATAATCGATTGGAACAATGAAAGATTAAGTGAACTTGAAATCCAAACAACATCTCTTATACACGCTGTAGAAAACGATCAGCGCTCGCTTGGACGAATGATTGATGATCACCTGGAAGCAATGAAAAGTATTTTGATGCTTCCTGTCTCTACAATGGTAGAAGGATTTCCGAAGTTTATTCGTGATCTCGCCCGCAGTCAAGGGAAAGAAGCTGAGTTGATTGTGCATGGGAAAGAAATTGAAGTTGACAAGCGAATTCTTGAAGAGTTGAAAGACCCTTTAATACATTTGATACGGAATTGTATCGACCACGGGATAAAAAAACATGCAGGAGAAAAACAATCAAGCGAACAGTCACATGGCAAAGTAACATTAAGTTTCAACGCGACAGAGAGCCGGCATTTAGAGATTATTATTTCCGACAACGGAGTTGGCGTTGACCTTGATAAGGTTCGTAGAGCAGCTATTAAAGCAGACATTCTGGACAAAAATTCTTTGGAGAATCTTAACGCTCAAGAAACTTTGATGCTAATATTTCAGTCGGGAGTAACAACAAGCCAAATGATTAC
>JBAYFO010000002.1:0-134748 GCA_041667115.1 Ignavibacteriaceae bacterium
ACGATACGTTAAATGACCATTGAAGGGATAATAATATGCCTCCGGCGGAATACCTTCAGATGCCGGTTTGTGGATAAGCATAAATTTCCCGGTATCACTTCTACTGCATAGCATTGTTTCATTCGCTGCATTCAATACCTGAAAATCTTTAAGCGCATAGCCCTCTTTTTCAAAATTTTGGGTCTCAACTCCGTAAAGGAGATTTACTTTTCCATCTGTCGATTTAACTTCTATCGGCGCGAAGGTCACTTTCATTTCGTACGATGTATCCGGTACCTGAGCTACCGGAATGGATTCTTCTTTACAAGATTGAAAAACCAACATTGATACAAACAATGGAACTAGAACCAGAAGCAAGTTTTGAGCTAGAGTTTTCATAACCAATCTCCATAATGTTTTAAAGAATTAATTATTTAATCTAAGAGCACAACTCAACTGAAATATTTTTTACTCTTTCTTTTAAAAAGTCTTTTCCTCAAGCGATAGGAGTAAGTGTTTTCTTGAACGGGTAAAAAATGGATAGAGTAAAAAGCGAAAGGCGGACCAATAGAAATTTTCTCTTTCTACAGGTTGATAAATTCTTTTGGGGGTTGTCTTTAATAAAGTGATGTAGTGAAAAGGATAATATCTTTTCTGAAGGTTTTTTGTGAGGTCGATAGTTTTTCTTAAACAGCTTTCCAAGTAGTTTCCTCTTTAGCCGGATAATTTTATACAATTGCTATAATTAAATTACAGTTATTTAATTATCTGCCAAAGAAATAAATAAAACATTTTTTTCGTAGGGCGAAACTCGTTCTCCCCTCATTGCTGATTTCTTACTTCCGGATTCTGGCTCCTCTTTCGGCTTCGGATTGGATGCAATTTAATTTTTTTCAACCTTCTACCTTCAACCCTCAACCATCAAATCAACATCCTCGCCTTAATTGTCTCCGGGATCAACTTTAGCTCTTTCAGAATATCCCACGACTTCTCTTTACTATCGATATCTATAATAACATACCCGATAAAGGGATCAGTCTGCAAGTACTGCGAAGCAATGTTAATATTCCGGCTGGTAAACACTTCTGTTATCTTCTTAAGCACTCCGGGACTGTTCTTATGAATGTGGAGATACCTCTGTTTATCAAGATTAGGGGTTAATGATATCTCAACAAAATTCCTTGCTCCGATAGTGGTTCCGATATCGCAATAGTTCACAAGCTTTTCAGAGACTTCATGTGCAATATTTGCCTGCGCTTCGGAGGTACTTCCGGCAATATGCGGGGTAAGTATTACATTATTAAATTGTTGCAGTACACAAGAGAATGAATTGTTGTTTGATGAAGGTTCTTCCGGATAAACATCTACCGCTGCCCCGTTCAAATGCTTTTCATCTATCGCTTGTGCTAGGTCATCCAGGTTTACAACCGTCCCTCGTGAAGAATTAATAAGATAAGCTCCCTTCTTCATCAATCTTATTTTATCAATTGTTATCATATTCTTTGTCAATTCCGTTTCCGGAACATGAAGAGTAACGATATCACTAATCTGTAACAGCTCATCAAGCGAATTGCAGGCTTTTGCATTCCCTAGGTTTAGTTTTTTTTCTATATCGTAATAATAGACTTGCATCCCCAGACTTTCTGCAAGTATTGAAACTTGAGAACCGATGTGTCCGTACCCTACAATTCCCAGACTCTTCCCTCTTACCTCAAACGAGTTTGAGGCTTCTTTAAGCCATTTTCCATTATGTGCATGATAATTTTTTTCGGGTATTCCTCGAATCAAGAAAATACACTCACTTACTACCAATTCGGCTACCGAACGTGTATTTGAGAAAGGAGCATTAAAAACAGGTATCCCTTTTATTTTGGCTGCGTAAAGATCAACTTGATTTGTTCCGATACTAAAACATCCTATGACAATAAGTTTATTGCAATGTTCAAGAATTTCAGAAGTTATTTGTGTCCTGGAACGAATACCCAAAAGATGAACATCTTTAATTTTTTCTTTAAGTTCCTCTCCTTCAAGAGAACCTTTGATGCATTCAACGTTTGTATAACCATTTTTAAGGAAATGACTAAATGCGTTTTCGTGCAGCCCTTCAAGCAGTAATACTTTTATTTTTTCTTTTGATAGCGTGTAGGTTTTAGTTGAAGTATTCATGTATTGATCAAGGTTTATAATTAATTACCTGTTGAACTTTTCATCCTAACAGGTTAGTTAAGACCTATTAGCGGAAATAAAATCGATAAGTTTATAAAAAGATTCTTTCTCACCGTCCGTAAGGTCTGCTTCTACCGAACTGATAGCGATTAAGAGCCATCGAGTATTAAGTCTTCTGCGGGCTATTAATACTTCTTCTTCATACATGTCGCTATTTACAATGACGGCATCATAAAAACTTACTGCGGCTTTTACATTAACGATGCTCTGAAGCATGTTATTATTACAAATATTGATCAGATCACCAACGTAATCATTATTGTGGAGGCAGATCTGGATTGCAAAAAGACCGGCTTGCTTAATGAAATCTTGTTTCTGCATCGCTTTAAGATTTTTATCCGAAGCAATAGTGATTAGTCTCTCTATATTTTTGTCGATATTAGTTTTTTTGATCTCAGCTTCTGAATAGGCGTTATTAATAGCCCTTTGTATAGTAGCGTCTATGGTAGATTTTGCCGTTTCGATCTCTTCTATTGGAAGTGTTACATCTCGTGAAATTTTAATGACTTCAGCGTAATCCCCCTCATTAATAAGTTGGTCAAGCGTCTTTTTCTCATTTGTCTTTGACTTGCTTCCAAAACTATAATTTTCGGTAGTACCGCCTGTTTTAGCCTTTAACTTAGCATTATCGAACTGATGCTTTGTTTTCAAATCAATATTTATAGTATGAATACCATTAGATGCCAGCTTATCAATGAGAAATCGATGATGGTCACTATCTACTTTAAAGTTAACTAAAACATTATCCCCAATTGTCCCATACTTAAATGGGGTTACTCTCAACTGGGGCTTTGCCTGAATTAGAGCTCCAACAACATTTTTAATTATTTTAACTTGTTTTTCATCAACAAGAATATTTACTGTTTCAAATTCCATCGCTCTTCTATTTTCTATTAAATCGTTGTTGCAAAATTACGTAATTCCATTTGTATAATAAATATTATCGAGGTGAAAAGCACTGTTCTAACTACTTTTAGTGAAATTTTAATTTGATATGTCACATCACGCAAAATTAATCTATGCGTTTTTACAATTTTCAGAGGTTTTGTAAAAATAAACAACCCGCAGTTTTAACTGTTGGGAATTGAACTACAAACCTTGTATTACGTGTGTTATTAACTCATGTTACGCAAATATGTAGGTCGAAAATCCGTTTCGACCAAAGAGAACCAATAAAAGAACGAATTGTAGTAATACAAATAGGCGAAACAGAGTTTCGCCCAACAATTTCTTCTTTTTGCGTAATTTGAGTTGTTAACTCACTTAACCTGGATAAGCCGGAACCAAATAGGTATTGATCTTCTATAGGATGATGAATGACTGCATGACTGAATTAAAAACATTTATCCATTCATTCGTTTTTTTTAATCATTTAAAATTCTTGCCTTTTTGCGCAGTCCGCCGCAGCAGAATTTTTACAAGCTCTTTAATTGCTCATCGATAATCTTTTGATTTCATCTCTAAGAACAGCGGCTCGTTCATAATCTTCATTTTCAAGCGAAGCTCGCAATTTTTCCTGCAAGGAAGCAATTTTAGCTTCCTTTGTTGTAATTGGTTCAACTCCGGCAGCATCGGCTTCCTCTGCTTCTGTCATAAACGGATTTTGTTCTGTAGCCGGAATAAATGAAGCGGAATCCATCACACTATCAGCGACATAAATAGGAGCCTGCGCTCTTATCGCCAGGGCTATTGCATCGCTTGGTCTTGCATCAATTTCAATTGTCAAAGTAGAGAGATCAATTATCAATTGTGCGTAATAAGTATTTTCACGAAGTTCATTTACATAAACCTGTAAAAGTGTTCCACCAAGATTATCAATAATGCTTTTCATAAGATCATGCGAAAGGGGTCTTGGAGGTTTTATCCCTTCAAGTTCCAACGCAATTGCCTGCGCTTCGGATTGTCCGATAATAATCGGTAATCTCCGGTTGCCGAATACTTCCTTTAAGAGTAAAGCATACGCTCCGGCAGATGAAGGGTTAGTAGACATTCCCAATATTTCGCATTCAACTTTGCCCAATGAAAAACTCCTTAACTTTTAAGTTTTTTTATTTCTTCGGTTAATACCGGAAGAATTTCAAATAAGTCGCCGGCAATTCCATAATCAGCAACAGTGAAAATTGGTGCATCTTTATCTTTATTAATTGCAACAATATATTTTGATGAAGACATTCCTGCTAAATGTTGAATAGCGCCGGAAATTCCGCAAGCAATATAAAGGGATGGAGAAACTGTTTTCCCAGTTTGACCAACTTGTTCTTCATGAGGTCTCCAACCGGCATCAACAACAGCTCTGGAAGCACCAACCGCAGCACCAAGTTGTTGCGCTAATTCTTCAATCAAAGTAAAGTGTTCCGGACCTTTCACTCCTCTGCCGCCTGAAACAATAATATCAGCCTCCGCTACATCAAGTTTCCCTTCCGATCTAATTATTTTTTTTACACGGTTTGTTAGATCGGGATTCTCTACAGCTACCGTCGAAATTTTCTCTTCAGCTTTCTTTTCTAAGAGAACCGCTTTAAAAACATTCGGACGCAAACTATAAATTTTTACTTCACTACTCAATTTCACTTGTTGCAAGGCTTTGCCTGCATAAACCGGACGCGTTACAATTATTTCTTTTCCATTCAGATCAAGCGCAGTGCAATCGCTTACCAATCCGGCATTTAAACCAATTGCTATGCGAGGGGCTAAATCTTTGCCAAGCGATGTGTTTGAAAGAAGTATAATCTCATATCCTTGTTTTGCTGCGTATTCAACAACAATTTTCTTATACGCGGACGAAGAATAGAGTTGTAGATCCGCATGAGTAAAATGCACGAGATTACAATTACAAAAGGAAAACACATCGGAAGTATTTTCAATTTTATCACCGATAACAGCGGCATCAACCGTCATTTCAAGGGAAACGGCAAGATGCTCAGCGAGTGCCAATGTTTCAAATGATGATTTCTTTATTTTTCCTTCGCGTTGTTCCAAAAGCGCTAAAATTTTCTTTTCCATAAAAACCTTTCTTTAAATTACTTTTGCTTCTTCGTGAAGTAGTTTTACTAGTTCGGCAACTGCGGAACTATCGGAACCAAGAATTCTCCCAGGATTTTTTGCTATCGGCATCTTGAGGAGAAGATTTTCAACACGAACCGGTTTAGCCCCAAGCAGTTTTTCCTGGATTACTTTTTTCTTCGCAGTCATAATTCCTTTTAAGGAAGCATAACGTGGTTCGTTCAATCCTTTTTGAGCAGTAATAATACATGGGAGGGAAGTTTCAACAACTTCTTTACCTCCTTCAATTTCGCGTTCAGCAGTTACTGTTGTACCTTCAAGTTGGAACGTAACACAAACAGCAATTGAGTTGTAGCCAAGCAATTCTGCTGTTAATTGTCCGACCGTACCGTTATCATAATCGACCGATTGTTTTCCCATAAAGACTAATTCACAACCGGAGGATTTTATTTCATCTGCCAGCGCCTGAGCAACGGCAAAAGAATCGAGTGCTTCATCCGTTTTAAGATGAACGCCTTCGTCAACACCCATTGCCAATGATTTACGGATAGTTTCTTTAACCTGATCTCCGCCGATACTTACAACAACAACTTCACCACCAAATTTTTCTTTTGTTTTTAATGCCTCTTCAACAGCAATTTCATCGTAGGGATTAAGGACAAAAGAAACACCTGCCGGATCGATTGATTTTTGATCACCAGCTATTTTTATCCTTGTTGCCGTGTCGGGAACATGGCTTACACAGACAGCGATTTTCATTATTACCTCTAAATGATTAATTATAGTTAGTTAAAAAATAAATATCAGATACTAATAAAACAAATTAATAAAAAAGTTGCACTGATTATGGAGTTAAGAGGAAAATGATGTTAAAGGGATAAAAAAATATTTTTTTATATTTTTGAACATTATCTAACTTTCGGCATGGAAATTTTAAATAGTCACCAGGTAGTTGAAGAAACCATTGTCGAAGAAAAGACGACCGAGCAACTCCCCGGAAGAGTTGTTTTGTACAATGATGATTGGCATACATTCGATGAGGTTATTTCTCAGCTGATGAAAGCTGTTCGCTGCACGATGCATGAAGCAAGAAATTTTGCCTTTGAGGTTCATTTTAAAGGGAAAGCCATTGTCTTCAGCGGCGGGTTAATCGAGTGTTTAAAGGTTTCCTCTGTTTTAGAAGAAATTGCGTTGCATACACAAATAGTTACATAAAAAAGAAATCCCCCTCCTTATTTTTCACAAATATATTTGGAATGAAAAGAGAAAAGCTGTAATTTTCGACTTCAAAAATGGGCAGGTAGCTCAGTCGGTAGAGCAAAGGACTGAAAATCCTTGTGTCGGCGGTTCAATTCCGTCCCTGCCCACCCCCTTAATGCGAAGACAACCGAATCTTCGCATTTTTTCTTTTAAAGAAGTTTAATTTTTATCCCGAAGTCAAAATTTTCATTCATTTTATACCCTTTCAGTTACCCAGCTACATCCTACATGATAGAGATAATTTTTCTTTGCATGCTTAGTGGTTAATTTCGAGGTGAGTAAAAAAAATGTAGGGAGTCTAAAAACTTTACCCTCTGGTAAACCATTTTAAAAGAATTTTGACCTGGCGACGAATGCTTTTAATCAAAGGTTTTTCAGTTTTTGTAAAACAACGTACGCTTAGTCCGTATCTCATATCGTTATGACTCAAGGTGACATTGTTGTCATTGTAAAGAAGTATCATGTTATACGCGCTTGCCGTATCACACCCAGTAGCGCTCCAAAAGTATGGAACGTAACCTAAATCATAGTAATATCCGGTACTGTCGCGACATCCGGCAAGGAGCGCAGAAAAGCCGCTTGTGTTTGTTCCATTTCCCTCTCCTTCTGCTTTTAATGCATCACCATTATTATTAACAGTATTTTTTAAATCTTCAAACTCTTTTTTTGATGCAACTTGCCAACCTTCGGGAGCTAATCCTCTCGGGTCATTTACAGCATACCAATTATAAAGTTTACCATATTTTTTGCCTTTTTCAGGATCATTCCGGTAATAACACCATGCACCGGTTTTAAGTTTAGCCCATCTTAGAGGATCTGTTACTTCAGGAATCGGATCTCCATTTTTGTAATGATCGACTTTTAGATTTTCTGTCATCCATTGCGTATCTGCAGCTTTACCTGAATAAATAATTAAAAAAGAGGCTAATCCCACTGTTATCCAAAAACCTAAAACAAGAACACCTGCTATTCTCTTCATCAACGGAGAGTTACGTTTCAGTCGACTTTTCCACGTTTTCTTTGAAGTAACGGTTTGTTCGGCAGATATTTTTGTTTCTATTCCTTTTTGCCATTGCCGCTCTTTAATAAGTTCCTCAATAGATTTAACCCCTTTTCCAAAATCTTCTTTCACGCTTGGCAGTTCTTTCTTTTCCGAAATCTCCTTTATGATTTTCTTTTCAAAATTTTCTTTTTCACTTTTTAGTAATAAGGTAAAATCATCAGCATTTTTTATTCTTGCTGATCTTTTTTTCGTAGTAGCTTGATTTACAATGTTTACTATCCATTCCGGTATGTCAGGATAAAATTCTCTTGGATCCCTTAGTTTTTCGCTAATAATCTTATTCACCAGCGTAAAATCGCTCATCGCTTCATTCTTATCGAACGGCAACCTTCCGGCAAGCATTTCGTAAAGGATAATCCCTAAACTATAAATATCAGATTGCCCATCCACTTGTTCCCTGCGAACTTGTTCAGGAGACATGTAAAAGAGAACTTCCTTCTTTGTTCCTTTTTTTATCTTGCCAAGAAGTTGAGCCACACCAAAATCGGCAATCTTAATTGTATTAGCCGGGGTAACAATAATTTTACGGGGGTTAAGCTGTTGGTGAACAACTCCCTGTTGATGAATGTAATTGATCCCTTCAAGAATTTGGATGAAGAGAGGAAGCGCTTTTTCATAGGATATGTGACTCGCCTCCTCCACCAAAATAGTATCGAGTGTTCGTCCCTCGATAAATTCCGATACAAGATGCAAAGCTTTCGGCTCTTCTATAAAATCGATTATATTGACAATATTCTTGTGATTTAATTTAGTTAGAATTTGGACTTCATTAAGAAAACGTTTTCTAAATTCGGGATTGTTGGTATATTGATCCGAAAGAGACGTGATCGAAACAATTTCATTTCGTTGGGAGTGGCGGGCTTTCCAGACGGCACCCAATTCTCCTTCACCAATAGGTTCGATAATTTCATAGGATTGAATTTTCCGTGTCATAGCATTTATATAATAAATTTTAAATGTGGATATCGCGTTGTTAATGTATGAAGTTGGGATTTATTCATGGAACACCTCCATATTATTTTGATATTTTTTAAGAAAAAGATTCGAATGAAAAGAAGAGAAACTTTTCAGGAAGCTTTTTATAAATCCACTGCTTCAGATTAAACATCTTTACAATCAATTTTGCCCTTAGTTATTTTTCTTTGTCCAAATAGTAGCTCCAACCTAAAATTATTCCTTCATAAAGTCAAGAAAAATAATCTGCATGTCTCCTGAAAAGGGACATAACTACCTTCTGTCTAAGTCCCATTAGTACCTTAACATTAAAGTTCATGAAATTCGCCACGGCGAATTGGCAGAATATTAATAAGACAAATAAAGTAAAACAATGAATGGATGAATGCTTTTCATTCAACCAGACAAACATTCAATCATTCAACTCTACAATTTGGTTCTGACTTGTCCATGTTAAAAATAAGTCAGTGATAATAAATTAATTACCGAATCTCCTTGATGTTTTTTCATCAGAGAGGAGAGATCGACAATTCTTCTTTCCCATGGTTTCTTTCCCGGAGATGATATTTTGAAAATTTTAATTAAAATGTATATTAGAAACATGGATTTAGAACAATGATTATTTCTATTTTTCAATTAATAAAAAGGTGAACTCATGGGAAAAGAAAAAAGTGTTAAGAAGGATGTTAAAAAGAAAGCCACCAAGACTTTAAAGGAAAAAAGAAACGAAAAGAAAGAGAAGAAGAGTCAAGCTAAATAATTCCTTCTGAAGAAGAATTGTAAGTCATGGAAGCTATTCTCTTCCATGACTTAATTAAAAGAACCTCATTTATGCTCGGGGTCTGCAACTAACATATTTCCCTCCAACTTTTAGCTTCAATAAAAACACCAAGCATCCAAAGATTTTACGGAAGATCAGTTTATCTATGAATGGAACGCCGAAGACTACACGATAAATTTCTCTGCACAAAATAATTGTACCAACAAGCTACGTTTAAATAACTTATGTTGAAAAGATACTTTCCGAAAAGTTAGTTTGAGACAAACCAAAAATTAGAAAGTATCGCTAAGAAGTGAGAAAACGTAAGAAGTTAAAAGGGTTGTAATCAGTTTAAACAGACTATCTGAGACCGGAATAAATATTTACAAAAAAAAACTGAGCTCTAAAAGAACTCAGCTTAAAGTACCGAAGGCCGGACTCGAACCGGCACATGGTTTAAGCCATACTGGATTTTGAGTCCAGCGCGTCTACCAATTCCGCCACTCCGGCAAATACAAATCAAAATTATTTAGTACGAAATAATCTTAAAAAGATTGGTTCAAATATAAGAAACTTCATCGGTTCAATCAATTAGGAGAGCACAATTTTTCAGTTTTTGTTCATTATTTCTAAAGCTAAACTCAAATACGCTTGAGAACCTTTTGAAATGGCGTTAAAGAGAACCGCAGGAATACCTTTAAATACCGCTTCAGAAATTGTTACGTTTTTAGGGATCATGGTTTTAAGCAGATAACCATTATACTTTTCCAATAATTCATTCATGGCTAAGAGTGATACTTTGGTGTGAGCCTCAAACATCGTAAAAAATATTCCTTCAATTTTCAATCGCTGATTGTACATCTGCTTTACAAATTCATAATGTCGCATCATTTTGCTTAGTGCGTCCAACGAAAAATTTTCTGCCCGAATAGGAATTAAGATTGAATCCGCAACCGCCATTGCATTAGTTGTCATTCCTTTTAAGTAAGGGGGACAATCGATCAAAATATAATCATAAGTTTCAGCTTGAGCCCGGATTACGTTTGCAATGAACATGATGTTTGAAGAAAGTTTTTCTAATCGTTGTTCTGATTGATAAGAGGAAACGAGGGCAGGGATAAAATCTAGAAACGGGATGTCGGTTTTGTGAATTACTTTATCGATGGACTTTGCATAACTAAAAACATCAAAAATATCTCCTTTAATTTTATCCGGAAGAAAACCGAGTGCAATTGAACAAGCGCCGGAGGCATCAAAATCAATTATCAATGTTTTTTTTTCAGCTACAGCTAAACTCGCGCCTAAATTGATAACCGATGTGGTTTTGCCTACCCCTCCTTTTGGAACAGCGACTGCAATTACTTTTCCCATAAAGGAATATTTTGACCTTTTATGATTTCAAAATGAGTTGAAAACTTTACAAAAGTAAAAACTGAGAAATACCTATAACAATTTACTAAAAATGGAATGACTTAAAAATTTGGTTGTCATTGAGTCATTCTTCGTAAATTCCGAACAGGAGAATTGTAAGAGGAGAATAATTTCGAATAATTGCAGCAGTATCCTAAACTTTATCGAAAATATCTTCCCTTAAAATAGAAAAAGCCACAGAAGATTCATTCTGTGGCTTTAATACTGTGGGGGCTGAAGGAGTCGAACCTCCGACCCTCTGCTTGTAAGGCAGATGCTCTAAACCAACTGAGCTAAGCCCCCGTGAGGGAAATTTCAAAATCCAAAAAACAAATAATAAAATGTTTTTCAAAAACCGTTACAAATATCTTACTTTGCAATCAGAATTCCAAGCACTTTTTATTTTTTTGAGCGGAAGACGGGACTCGAACCCGCGACGTCAAGCTTGGGAAGCTTGCATTCTACCACTGAATTACTCCCGCAAATCTCTATCGTAAACTTAATTGATATTTCTCTTTCCTTCAACTCTTTTTTAATTTTTTTTTATTTAGAAACAATTCAAAATAGAAAATCTTTTTTTTGGAGCTTTGTTTGGTTATTTTTGATAAAATCTAAATCGAAAAGGAATTATAATGAATCCGAATGAGAAAACGCCTCTCGCTAACTTAAGAGTCGATTATAAATCAGCTGAATTGAATGAAACGCATATAAGGCAAGATCCGATAGAGCAATTCGAAAACTGGTTCAATGATTCGATCCATGCAAAAATTTATGAGCCTAACGCCATGACTCTCGCTACTTCTTCTGGCGACGGTCTCCCAAACGCACGGATAGTTTTATTGAAAGGATTTGATAAAAATGGATTTGTGTTCTACACAAATTATGAAAGCCATAAAGGCCAAGAATTAGAATATAATCCTAAAGTAGCATTACTATTTTTCTGGAAAGAATTAGCGAGACAAGTCCGAATAAAAGGGAAAGTTGAAAAAATTTCTCGTAAAGAATCAGATGAATATTTCCATTCGAGACCGAAAGAAAGTCAACTTGGCGCTTGGGCATCTAACCAAAGCAGCGAAATACCGGATCGCAAATTTTTAGAAGAGAGATTCAAAACTCTACAAAAAAAATTTGGTGGAAAGGAAATACCTCTTCCTCCTCATTGGGGCGGGTACCGAGTCGTTCCTTTTGAAATAGAATTTTGGCAAGGAAGAGAAAACCGTTTGCATGATAGAATTGTTTATCGCTTAGTTGAAAATGATTGGAAGATCAGCCGGCTTTCCCCTTAATAAAATTTTCGTAAATAACCGATTTGATAGTCAGTCCAATTAGTATAACCGCTCCGCCAATAAGTGCTAACGTCGATGGTTTTTCTCCGTACCAAATAAAAACCCAAACGGGATTCAACACCGGTTCTATCATTGAAATTAAAGAAGCTTCTATCGCATGTACACGTTTGAGCGAATAAGTAAATACAGCGTATGCCAAACCAATCTGAACGATACCTAGATACGCAACCATTGTAAAATCCGAAAGCGTTAAAACTTGAATTGAAAAAACGGAGAATACACTGACAGCAGCAATGATAATATTTCCCCAAAAAATTGTAGCGAATTGATATGAATGGTCATTCTTCCGCATCCCGATAAGGAAACCCGCAAAGCACATCCCGGAGATGAGCGCAATAATATTTCCAACAAAATGTCCCGGAGAAAGTTCGCCCATAAAAAAGAGCACCATTCCGGCAAATGCTAAAATGATCGTAACGATATTTATTTTTTCAAATTTTGTTTTAAGAAGAATTGGTTCTAAAATTAAGACGTAAATGGGAGCTGTATATTGCAGAAAAATTGCATTCGCCGCTGTTGTCATTTTTGTTGCAATAACAAAAAGAACAAGAATAGCCGCATAAAATAAGGCATTTATAAATGTCGCTTTGTTCCTTTTTATCGCTTGACTTTTAAAAAGGATTAAGAATGTAGCCGCAGAAAAGAGTGATCGTAAAAAAGAGAGTTGAAAAGCATTTAATGAAATTAACTTGATGAAGAGTCCGCCGGTACTCCACAATATTCCGGCAAGAAATGCGGCAAATAATCCTTTTTGATGCGTTGAAAGTGCGTTCATCTAAATTTATTTTTTTTCTGTAAATATAGGGAATAAACCAGTTGAAATTGAAAAATAGAAAGTTAAAAGTGATTCGGTAATGAACAAATTAAAAAAGGCTGATCTAACAACCAGCCTTTCTTATGTCTTTCAACTTGTTACTTTATACTTTCAACTTTTACTTAACTTCATTCCCGTCGGCGTCCATATATTTTACTTCACCGAGATTCATATCTTTCAAACCTTGCTCAATTTTTGCACGGTCACCAACTACAACCCAAACTAATTGGTTTGGATGAATGGCTTTTTTTGCGGCATCCATTAATTCAGCTTTTGTTGCCGCTTTAACTTTCCCGGCAAAGGTTGAGAAATAATCGTCAGGCAAGCCAAAGCGTACCATCTCGCTTAAAGATCCGCGAACAGCGTTTCCGGTTTCCCAGGAACCAGCCATACTATTCACTTGATTTGTAACGACAAAATTTAATTCATCGTCTTTAATAGGAACTTCACCGGTAATTCCGGTTAATTCTTTTTGAATTTCGATGATCGATTCTTTTGTTTTATCAGATTGAACCGGGGCATAAGCAAGGAATGGCCGCTGTCCCTTTGCTCCAACAAAAATAGATCGTGCGCCATATGACCAATGCTTATCTTCACGGATATTCATATTGATACGTGAGGTAAAATTACCTCCAAGAATATCATTCATTAAATTTATCGCAATTTCGTCAGGATTTGATGTAGGAAGAGTCACCTGCCCTGCGATAATAACGCTTTGCATTGCGCCCGGTTTGTCCAAAATATAAATAACCGGTTTTTCTTTTTGTTCAACGTGAGCAATATTCTTCTGCTTAATCTCTCCCTTTTTCCAATCTTTAAATAACTTTTCAATTTTGGGAGTTAATTCTTCCAAAGTAATATCACCAACAACCACTAATGTGGCGTTATTTGGTTTAAGCCAATCTTGCTGGAATTTTATTAAATCTTCCCGTGTAATTTTGTTTACACTCTCTTCATATCCTGAACCTGTAAACGGACTTCCGTACGCATGATTTTCTCCGTAAAGAATTTTCGGAAAAACTCTCAGCGCCATTGAGAACGGTGAAGATTTTTCTTGCTTAATTCCCGCGATCTGTTGTTTTTTCAAGCGATTAAAATCAGCTTCGGGGAATGAAGGATTGAGCACTACATCGGCAAAAATATCAAGTGATTTATCCAGGTTGGATTTTAACGATGAAAGATTTACCGATGACATATCCAAATTTGAACCCGTACTTAAGTTAGCGCCTAAACTCTCCAACTCTTCGCTAATTTGAAGTGCGTTTCTTGTTTTCGTCCCTTCATCGAGCATATTCATTGCAAGACTTGCAGTTCCTTTTAAACCGAATTGATCGGAGGCAAAACCGGCATCAAAAAGTAAACTCATATTTACTACCGGAATTTCTTTTCTTTCTGCTAGGATTATTTTCATCCCGTTAGAAAGAGTAGTTTTTTTGAAGTCAGGGAATTTTGCATCGGGGGGCGTTCCGGCATCAGGCAATTTACTTCTATCGGCATCAGACTTAACTACTTCATAAGTTGGGAACGGATGAACTTCTAAAATGTAAACTCCGTCTGATAACCACTTTCGGGCTGTTTCCAAAAGGTCTTTTGCGGTGGCTTCTTTTACCCATTTTTGTATTTGTTTATAATGGTCGGCATCTCCGGCAAAGACTTGGTTTTGCGCTAGAATATCTGACTTACCGCCGAAGCCGCCGATGCGCTCAATTCCTCTAACAAATTGTGCTATGGATTGCGTTTTAATTTTTTCCAGTTCTTTTTCAGTAGGTCCATCTTTTAAGAATTTCTGTAATTCTTCATCACCGGCTTTTTCTACTTTTGCAAGATCTTCACCAGGTTTTGCTGTTAAATCTATATAAAATTGTCCGGCAATTTCGCTAAGATCAACGTATGCTCTGGCGGATGTAGCTATTTGATCATCATAGACTAGACGTTTATAAAGACGTGAAGTTTTCCCTGAAGCAAGAACATCACTTACTAAATCAAGATAAACACCTTCTTGCGAGCCCCATTGTGGAACATTCCAAACTTTATAGATGCGTGATTGAGGAACTCTATCCTGCATTACCTGGCGATGACTTCCGGTCATTTTAGGAACCCATGTTTCATATTTTACGATTGGAGGTCCGGAAGGAATGTCGCCAAAATATTTTTCAACTTTTTGGAGCGCTTCCTGAGGATTAATATCACCTGCAACAACTAATGTTGCATTTGCCGCGCCATAATAAGTTTTGAACCAGTCTTTAACATCGTCTAAAGAAGCGGCATTAAGATCTTCCATAGAACCAATGACTGTCCATGAATACGGATGTCCCGCCGGATAAGTGCTTTTTACAATAAGCTCATCTACTTTTCCATAAGGTTCGTTCTCTCCTTGACGTTTTTCATTCTGAACCACTCCGCGCTGCTCATCAAGTTTAGCTTGGTTTATTGCGCCTACCAGATGCCCCATTCTGTCTGATTCCATCCATAATGCTAAATCAAACGCCGACTTAGGAACGTTTTGAAAATAATTTGTTCTGTCACTACTGGTCGTTCCATTCAAATCGGTCGCGCCAATTTTCTCCATCACTTTAAAATAATCATCATTAAAATTTTCGCTTCCGTTAAACATAAGATGTTCAAACAAGTGAGCAAACCCGGTTTTTCCGAATTTCTCATTTTTTGATCCGACATGATACCAAACATTAACGGCAACAATGGGAGCTTTGTGGTCTTCGTGAAGAAGAAGAGTTAAACCGTTTTTCAAAATGTGTTTTTCGTATTTGATCTCGACCGGCTGGTCGCTGAGAGAAGATTTTTTTTGAGCTGAGACAAGCAGAGTAAATGAAAAAAGAATCATAACTGCTGCAATTAACTTTTGCTTCATAACTTCGTCCTTTTTTGTGAAATAATTTTTACAAAAATAGAAATTAATTTCGAGGAAATACAAATCCATACAAAATCTTTTTATGAACGGTTCTATTAATTGATGAGCAAATAGCGGCTACAAATTTATCTTGATTATTAACTTTTTATCAAATATCTTGGAAACCGAAAATATTATTTTAGTTTCCTCAGTATTAAGATGAATGAAGAAAAGAATAAAATACTCCTTTACTCACAGAATAAATTTCTAAGCGAGGGATTTTACAAGATTACACTTGACGAAATTGCTAAGGAGCTTCATGTTAGCAAAAAGACCATTTACAAGCATTTTGGATCAAAAGAACAACTGCTCCGGGAGGCTACCTTCCATTTTATAACTGAGGCGGGAAACAAAATAACTGAAATTACCAAAGGTGAAACCCCCGCCATGGTAAAATTTGTTCTTCTTATGGAAACCATGGCAACGGTAATGGCAAAGTTCCAAAATAAATGGATCTCCGACATGGAGCATCATGCAAAAGATCTTTGGCTTGAGGTTGATAGTTTTCGGACACAAAAGTTAACCGCAAATTTATCGAAGTTGATCGAGCAAGGAATTGAAGAGGGAATTTTTAAGAAACGCCCGGTTCCGATCGTTCTTCAGGTTTTTATTTCTGCAATCCGCGGAGTTATTAATCCGGAATTCATAATGCATAGTAACTATGCAATGCAAACTGCCATGCAGGAAACTATAAGTATATTAATTGATTCAATGCTAACTGAAAAAGGTCATAAAGTTTTTTCAAAAATTAAAATACGGAGTTAAGAAATGAAATTGCTGCAAGTAACAGCTCTTTTTGCACTCATGCTATTATTCGGATGTGGAAATAATAGCGAGAAATCAAAAATAGAAGCGTCAGGGTTTATCCAGGCAACGAATGTCACGGTAAGCGCGAAAGTCGGCGGAGAAATAAAACAAATCCTAAAAGATGAAGGAACCTTCGTAAACGAAAATGATACTATACTGATCATTGATACTGAAAGTTTACATCTTCAACTTCAGCAAGCAGAAGCAAGTCTCCTACAAGCCCAGGCTCAGTTTGATTTATTAAAAAACGGTTCGCGGAAAGAAGATCTATTACAGGCGGAAGCGTTACAAAATCAAGCCGAGATTAATCTTGCTTCGGCAAAACAAGATAGAGAACGATTTCAACAATTGTTAAATTCTAAATCTGTTTCACAAAAACAATTTGATGATATTGAAGCGCGTTACGACCTTGCTACTCAACAAGCAAACGCCGCTAAAGAGAACTATAAAAAAATGAAAAACATCGCGCGCAAAGAGGATTTAATGCTTGCCCAAGGAAGAGTTTTGCAAGCCCAAGCTCAAGTCGGTTTAGTAAAAAAGTCTATACGCGATGCTTATGTGGTTTCCCCGGTTAAAGGATTTATCACAAAAAAGTTTATCGAGAAAGGAGAAACGGTCAATCCCCTTTCATCATTATTTACAGTCTCAGATTTGCATAAGGTAGAATTATTGATTTACATAAACGAAACTGAAATCGGAAAAATAAAACTTGCGGATAAAGTGACCGTTACTTCTGATTCTTACAAAGATAAGAAGTACTACGGAATGGTAACCTTTATTTCACCGGAAGCTGAATTCACTCCAAAAAATATTCAGACTAAAGACGAGCGGACGAAACTTGTGTATCAAGTTAAAGTTACAATACCGAATGAATCACTTGAGTTAAACGACGGTATGCCGGCTGATGCGGAAGTCATTCTTTAAGATTACAAAATATGACAAACATAATTTCTGTAAACAATCTTTCTAAAAGCTACGCTGATGTTGAAGCCGTACATGATATTTCTTTTTCAATTGAACAAGGAGAAATGTTTGGGCTAGTCGGTCCGGACGGTGCTGGGAAAACCACAACCATTAGGATTCTCTGTGGACTTTTATCTTTTAAAGATGGTTCGGTATCGTTATTCGACAAAGATATTCATCAAGAGAAAAAGGCGATTCAAAATCAGATTGGATACCTTTCCCAGAAATTTAGTTTGTACGGTGATTTATCAGTCGATGAGAATATTGAATTCTTCGCAGAAATACACGGCGTTAAAGAGTATCAAGCACGAAGAGATGAACTGCTCACTTTTACAAGATTGCTCCCGTTCAGAAAAAGAACTGCCGATAATCTTTCCGGCGGAATGAAACAGAAATTAGCGCTCGCTTGCAGCTTAATTCACAAACCAAAAATTCTCTTTCTTGATGAACCGACTACCGGTGTTGATCCCGTTTCGCGACGTGATTTTTGGAAAATCCTCTCTTCCCTTTTGAAAGAAGGGATTACAATTTTTATGTCAACACCGTATCTTGATGAAGCAGAACGGTGTAATCGGGTTGGACTTATGCACAACGGCAAGATCATTAACCTTGACACACCACAAAATCTAAAAGCTTCAATCGAAATGGAAGTGATTGAAATTATTTGCAGCGATATTCAAACAGCAAGTAAATTAATTAAAACTGAATTCAATCTTGAGACTCAACTTTTTGGTGATAGAATAAATATTATGGTCGATAAAAACCAAAACGCGTTTTCGGAAATAGAAACTTTACTAAACTCAAAAGGAATTTCTATCCACGACCACCGCATTCTCTCCCCTTCATTAGAGAATGTTTTTATTCATTTGGTGGAAGAACAGAAATAACATGTTTTCAATTGAAGTAAACCAACTAACAAAAAAGTTTGGAGATTTCATTTCTGTTAATGAAATTTCTTTTAAAGTGAATGAAGGAGAAATTTTCGGATTCCTTGGAGCCAATGGTGCCGGTAAATCAACAACAATAAAAATGCTATGTGGACTTCTCGAACCTACAAGCGGTCGAGCATTGGTAGGCGGATATAATATCAAATCGGAAACCGATCTTGTGAAAAAAAATATCGGGTATATGTCCCAGCGATTTTCTTTATACGACGATTTATCCGTCGAAGAAAATATTTCTTTTTTTGGAGGAGTTTATGGTTTGGAAGGAGATAAATTAAAGGAGCGAAAATCATGGGTTTTAGAAACAGCTAATTTGATCGGCAAGGAAAAATTGCTAACCCGTTCTCTTCCCGGCGGTATCAAACAAAGGCTCGCGTTGGGTACGGCTGTAATTCATAAACCGAAAATTGTATTTTTAGATGAACCGACAAGCGGTGTGGATCCAATTTCAAGAAGGTCGTTCTGGACTTAAATTCACCAGCTTGCTAATGAAGGAACTACTGTTTTTGTTACAACCCATTATTTGGAAGAAGCCGAATATTGCAACAATATTATTTTGATTAACGCCGGCAAATTGATCGCTGAAGGAAATGCGAAAGAACTTAAAACAAAATATTTAAAAAATCCGATTTATGAAATCGACTGTAACAATCCTGTCGATGCGCTTGATCTTTTCCAAAATGAAAAATTTGTCAGTGAAACAAGTTTATTCGGTAATTCTCTTCACGTCATCGTAAACAATACTTTTGAAAATGAAGAACAATTAAGAAAATGCTTAGCACAAAATCCTTCCCTCCAGGTAAAACGTATACAAAAAATTACTCCGACCCTGGAAGATGTCTTTATTCATTTGCTCGAAAGCAGTGGAAGTGAAAAATGAATTTTAGAAGAATAAAAGCAATCGCCAAAAAAGAATTTAAGCATTTGCTGCGCGACTATCGCATGCTGACTATTCTTCTCTTCTTCCCGGTGTTTCTTCTTGGCATTTTTGGTTATGCGGTTAACTTTGATGTGAAGCATGTAAAGCTCGCGATCCTTGATAATGAAAAAAGTGATGTATCACTTAAGTTTATTCACCTTCTCCAGAGTTCAGAATATTTTGACGTTGTACAAGTTTTTGATTCTTACAGCAATACAAAACATTTACTGGATTCAAAATCTGCCCAGTGCGTCGTTATCATCCCAAATGATTTATCAAAGAATATCTTCGCTAACCGTGAAGCGAAACTTCAAATTTTAATTGATGGTGTTGATGGAAACACTGCCGGATTAATCCAAAGTTATATGATCAGCGCTACAAAATATTTTAGCCTGCAACTAACAAATGAAACACTTTCACAAAAAGGATTACGCAGCATACAACCGGTTGACTACAAACCTTTATTCTGGTATAACCCGGATTTAAAATCAACTCGATTTTTACTTCCAGGATTAATAGCAATGATCTTGATTATCACTTGCGTTGTTAGCGTTTCGTTATCGCTTGTCCGGGAAAAAGAACGGGGAACGATTGAGCAGATTAATGTTTCGCCTTTACAAACAACAGAATTATTACTTGGCAAAACCTTCCCTTACATTCTTGTCGCGCTTATTAATGCAACAATGATTTTAATAGTCGGGAATATTCTCTTTGATGTTTCTGTCCACGGAAGTTTATTGATGCTCTTTGGTGTAACGCTGCTTTTTTTATTTGCGTCAACTTCACTTGGAATATTTGTTTCAGTAATTTCAGATTCCCTGCAAGTCGCATTTACCATTTCAACCTTTGTTTCGCTTTTGCCGTCGGTTATACTATCAGGTTTTATTTTCCCGATTGAAAGTATGCCCATACCGATTCAAGTTATTTCAAATATCACTCCTGCAAAATTTTATATTGTGGCTCTACGCGCAATAATATTGCGCGGTGTTGGGGTGACGGCGTTTTGGGAGCAACTTGTTTATTTAGTTTTGTTTTCTGTTCTCTTTTTAGGTGGAGCGACAAAAATTTACGCAAATCAGCAGAAGAATTTATAACCAATGAAAATTATACTTCACATAATAAAAAAAGAATTTCTTCAATTTAAACGCGATCCGAAAATGTTCGGCATAATTTTGATCGCCCCGATCTTTCAGCTTCTTTTTTTCGGATATGCTGCAACACTTGATTTGAATATCATTCATACGTTAGTATATGATCAGGATAAATCTGAAACGAGCAGAAATCTCATTGAAGAATTCACCAGCTCAGGATTTTTTTCTCTTGACCGATATGTGGAAAGCTATCAATCTGTTACATCGAATATTGATAAGGGGAAAATATTAGTTGCTTTAGTCATTCCTAAAGATTTTGAAAAATCAATTAAAAGAAATGAGACTGCATCACTTCAAATAATTTATAACGGCTCTGACGGGAATGCGGCATCGATAGCCGCAGGATATTCTTCCGTAATTATAAACGATTTTTCAAAAAATATTTTAGTTAATAATCTTGCAAGATCCGGTATAAAGCAAAATATTACCGGTTTAATTACACCTGAAGTTCGCGTATGGTATAACCCATTACTGTTAACGCGTATTTTTATGGTACCGGGAATCGTCGGATTGCTGCTCAGCATTGTTACGTTAATCTTAACTTCACTTGCTATAGTGAAAGAAAAAGAAATCGGAACACTTGACCAGATTATTGTAACGCCGATAAAATCGTGGCAGCTTATCATCGGTAAGTTAATTCCCTTTATGATCCTTGGATTTGTTTCGGTCATCATCGTTATCACTGCCATGAAATTTCAATTTAATATTGAAGTGCGCGGAAGTATTTTCTTTTTATTCTTTTCGTCTTTCTTTTATATCCTATCAACGCTCGGTTTGGGATTGTTTGTTTCAACGATTTCAAAAACACAGCAGCAAGCAATGATGATAGCCATTTTTGCGGTTCTTATGCCGATGGTGTATTTATCCGGGTTCGCCTTCCCAATCGAAAATATGCCCAAAGCGATTCAGGCAATTACTTATTTCATTCCACTTAGATATTTTATTACCATAATTCGCGGTGTTGTGCTAAAAGGAATTGGTTTTGCCGAGTTGTGGAAAGAAGTGTTAATTTTATTTGTAATGGGTGTTTCAATCCTTTTTTTCAGTTCACTCCGCTTTAGAAAAAAGTTAGAATAAGTTCAATTAACAATTTTTTAATCCTTGATTTAAATTATTTTTTTTTATATTTACCTCAAGATTCACAATTCATTAAACTAAAAAAGGAATACCATGATGAAACGGTACTTTTTATTCGTTGTGTTTTTGTTCTTGGCAAATGTAAATAATTTTGGACAAACATTTTCTGATGATTTCACAGGGCTTACAGTTGGGACTCTTGCCGGACAATCAGATTGGACAAAGGGAGGCTCGGGTCCAGATGTTACTGTAGATAATGCAACTCCTTTGACATACGACGGATATACCAGCCTTGGTGGCGAATATGTTGTAATGGGAACGCCAACTGCCACTTCAAGTAGAGTTTACAAAACTTTTACGACACCGGTGACTAGTTATACCAACAGCACTTTTTATTATTCTTTTTTGCTGAATGTATCAAGTGCCGCGGATAACCTTACAACAAAAAATTATTTTATGTCATTAGGAGTTTCAGGCACCAGTACAAGTTATGGTGCAAAGTTGTTTACCACTGCAAATGGAACAGGTTATAGCATGGGGTTGTCCAAAACAACTAATACTGCTGTTTATGGAACTACTGTTTTAGAATTTAATAAGATTTACTTGATTGTTGTTCGTTATTCCTTCAATGCTACAGGAACTGCTGCTCCGGAGAAATATGATGATGAAGCATATCTTTGGGTTAATCCCCAAGGTGCTGCTGAACCATTAACTTCTACTGCTGAATGTACCGCGGTAGTTGCAGGAACTGACACTGATTTTGACGGATATGGCGCTCTTACTGATGTCGGTAACTTTGTTTGGCACAACAGAGGTTTAGGAAATCCTGTTGGAGCTTTTGATGGAATTAAAGTAGGACAAGGAGCAACAAGTGCCGATGCATGGACAAATTTGAATCCGGGTCCACTTCCTGTTGAACTAACTTCTTTCTCTGCCAACAACGTTAATGGAAATGTTGAATTAGTCTGGAAAACAGCAACCGAAAAAAATAACAACGGTTTTGAAGTTGAAAGAAAATCAGCATCCGGCGAATTTGTAAAAATCGGATTTGTAAAAGGGAACGGAACGACAACTAATCAGTCATCTTATTCCTTTACTGATAAAAATGTTAACGCAAACTATTCTTATAGATTAAAACAAGTTGATTTTGACGGAACCTACAGTTATTCAAATATTGTAAATATTTCAGCGAATCAATTGCCAACAACATTCGCTTTAGGACAGAATTTTCCGAATCCTTTTAATCCTTCAACCTCAATTAGCTATAGCTTACCTAAAGCAGGTATGGTTACATTAGCTATCTTTAATACACTTGGACAAAAAGTTAAAGAAGTTGTTAATGAATTTCAAGAAGCCGGTAATTATACTGTTTCTTTAAATGCAAGTGATTTAAGTTCAGGGAATTACATTTATAATGTAAGTGTTAACGGGCAATCAATTAATAAGAAGATGCTCCTTCTTAAATAATTCTTGGTTTATTATTTTCATAAAAGCTGTCGCACTTTGGACAGCTTTTTTTATTTTGGGGTAACAATCATTTGGGTTTTTTATGGTATAAGGAATTCAAGAATTTATCACTCAAAAAAACATTGCGTTGATGTTTTTATCCCGGAATAAAAATTAATTTGGAACAGTGCATATAAGGGTATTAACATGGCTCGGTTATAAAGTTTACGCTGTACATCCAAACGAAAAAGAAATTGATGGTATATATGTTTTCCAAACCTTGCAGCGATAAAAGAAAAAGTCGGAGGTGTAATTATCACAGTTTCAAAACAAAATGTTCTACTAAAGTTCAATTCCCAAATGGAATTGCTCACCATAGCTAATGACAACGGGGTTTGTCAATCCATACTTCTCTTTCACTTCTTCAATTAATTTTGGACGCACAACCAGCAAAAGATTTTTTCCACTGTTGAGTCCGGATTGAATGACCATTGTAAGTTCCGGTTCCAAGCCGGTAGAAGATAATTCCAGTGGTCCAATTTCATCAACAATCAAAAGATTGTTTGCTGATGATGCTGCTTCGGATAGTTTTTGTCTTCCCCAACGAAATATCTCTTTGGAAAAAGCATAATTCCCAATTGTTATTACTTCCTCTTGAGGATGGAGCGGATCAAGTTCTAATCTTTTTTTTTCACCGGAAACAACATCAACCAAATATTTTATTCCATCTATTCGCGGCTGCAAAATTCCGCATACCCCAGGCTTCTGTAAAAATCTTTCCTGTATGTAAGTCGATTTCCCTATCCCCTTCTCGCCGGTATAAATAAAAACATCACTCATACAAATCAAAAAAAAGAATATTGATCAGCGTTAGTTTGGCAAATAGTTTTATGCGGGCAAACCCAGAATCTGACGAAGAACGAGAGAAGCATTCCTGAATGATCTTTTTGTAGAGTGGAAGTGTTTGTAGGATGGACTCAATCTCAACGGTATATTTGTTCTGATTGGAGGCAATCAACTTTTTAAAATACTTTAGTGCAATTGGTCCTATAAAGAAAAACCAAAGAAGCGAAATTCCAATTGCCCGAATAATTGTTATTAAGATTGCTGCGGCATTTCCATTATGATGTTCGGTATAGAAATAAGAGACGAAAAGCGCTGAAAATAATATCAGAAATACAACAATTCCTGAGACACGTTGAAACCAAAATTTTCTCTTCTTCTTTTGGGATGATGGTGCAGTTTTACTTTCTTCAATCATGATTTTGTCGGGAGGAATCAAAAGTGAAGCATCAGAAAGGTTAACCAATACTTTTGGAATCCTTGCGGCAATAATTCCAAATAACGTTCCGAAAATGAGATGAAGCATCAAGTAAAAAACAATGAGGTAATAACTAAAATGAATATCAGCACCCAGAAAATTAAATTGTTTCAGAACGTAGTTAAAGAAAAGATCAATCGATTTCCAGAGTGTAGTGCCGAATAAGAGGGAGACTAAAAATAATTTTTGCAACGCCGAATAGATAGAGGCAAAAACCGCTAATGCTATTGCAGAAACCGTAAAAAATTTTTTGGACGAAAAAAGCAACTCTCCCATTAATCCTTGAACTAACACTGCGACGAATGCCGCCAACGGTGTATACGGACTAACAACCGCCTTAATTACGATTACAATTAATGTTGCTTTTGTAATACTTCCTTTTTTAACGGAAAGAAAAGCTAACAAGGCTATAAGAATAGAGGCGACTCCACCGACGATTAGTCCCGTAAAAGGGATATCAAATGCGTGAAGGATACCGCCAAGCGCAGCTTCATTTAATGCCCATAATGCAGTTATTTTCTGGAATGCTTTTCCCGAATGAGGAAGTTGGCGTTGCTGAATTGTCAAATAATTCTTTCACATTTAAAGAATAAGAAAAAGTGAACTATAAATTTGGGATTTGGAAATTGGACTTAGTTATTTCATCTTGTACGCCCATAGGGATTCGAACCCCAAACCTTCTGATCCGAAGTCAGATGCTCTATCCAGTTGAGCTATGGGCGCATGAAATAAATTTTAGAACTGATGGAAAAATACACTTACCCTCACAAAATTCAAAGAAGAATTACAACTAAGAAATCATTACCTCGCGTCAAGCCAATCAAGCAAACCGTTTATAAACGTAAGCGGATGAGGTGGACAGCCAGGTATATAAAGATCAATATTATTTTCTTTCAAAAACTGCCGTTGTATTTCTTCTGAATTTTGAAAAATTCCCCCACTGATAGCGCAAGCGCCAACCAGAATAATTATCTTCGGATTAGGAACGGCTTCAAAACAGATACTCGTCGCGTTAGCCATATTTTTAGTGATTGGTCCGGTGATTACTATTCCATCAGCATGACGCGGTGACGCAACGAATTCAATGCCATATCTTCCCATATCAAAATTAACGTTAGAGAGTGCATTGAGTTCAAGTTCACATCCATTACATCCACCGGCTGAAACCTGGCGCAGTTTTAACGATTTCCCAAAATACTTTCTAATTTTTGATGACGCTTTTTCGGGCGAGATACTCTTTGTTTCTTGTGTTACGATAAGCTGCTCTTTAGAATTTGCAGAGATATGATAGTCATTTGTAAAGTGAATTATTTTCTCAGGACAACTCTCCTCACATTGAGGGCAAAAAACACATTTGCCTAGATTGATTCTGACGGGATTCAATGCAATCGCATTTGTCGGACAAATATCTGAGCATGCACTGCAGCCATCAACGCAAGATTTAGCTTCAATGGATGGCAGCCCACGATACCTTGCCGGGAATTGCACATTCCTAACATCATGAATTATTGGATCACCTTGAAGTATTCTAACTTTTATTGCGTCCTTCATATCAAATTATTCTTTTCACTTTCAAAAATATTTATAAATCATGTCCTGCATACGATAAATCAAAACTCTTATTGCATAACGGGAAATCGGAAATCGCCGTCTTGCGTAAAGCTAAACTTAATCCGTACCAATTGTTGAACGACGGATCTTTAATTTTATACTGAGAAAGATTTCCCTGTTCATCTGTAAATACCGTATGGACAATTTCGCCGCGCCATCCTTCAACAATGGATACAACGCCTTTATGTGGATTCGTCTTTTCAACTACGGATTTAATATCTCCATCCGGGAAATTTTCAAATTGATCAATCACAAATCTTATTGATTCTTCAATCTCCAAAGCACGCAACCGGACGCGTGCAAAAACATCACCGCTTGATAAAGTGATTTCCGAAACCGGATTATACCGGTAAGCGCTATATGGAAAATGAATCCGGGCATCCTCTTCAATGCCGCAAGAACGAGCTGCTAATCCAACCAATCCAATTTGAGTTGCCAATTCTTTTGATACAACACCGGTATTATCAAATCGGGCTAATGCACCGATAGATGAAAAGAGATATTCGTTAATTACTGCAACATCATTTTTGATAATTTGAAGATTCGCAAGAACTCCTTCAATAATTCCGTCAGTAAAATCATAGCGAACACCGCCGTAAACAAATAATCCGCGTCCAAACCTTGAGCCGCACAACAATGCTAAACTGTTTATTGCAAGGGTGCGCAATCTTCCGTAAGAAGATGAAACCAGGGCAAAGCCAATATCGTTTGCAACTCCGCCTAATCCCGATAGATGCATTGCGATTCTTTCAGTCTCTTCAGCTATTGAGCGTATGACTTGCGCCCGCAGGCTAATCTGCGTGTCGCTTAAACTCTCTATTGCACTGCAATGTGCGTATGTATGACCGATCACCGTATCGCCGGCAATTGATTCAGAGAGAATAATTTTTTGCACGGGTTTTGATCGTAATAATAATTCCTCAACTCCTCTATGCTGATAACCTAAATTGATTTCAAGGTTATACACCAACTCGCCATGGCATTGGAAACGAAAATGTCCCGGCTCAATTATTCCTGCATGAATTGGACCCACGGCAACTTCGTGAACTTCTTCTCCTTCAAGTTTGTAGAATTGGTACGGTTGATTTCCTACAATCACATTTTGTTTTCTAACAGGACGAAGCCAGGGATTATTACGTGGAAGGTAACCGTATTTTTCTGAAAGTTCACATTCAAAATAATTTGTCTGAGGAAATGTATTTGCAAAACTTTCAAATTGCAGATTAGTTTTATCATACTCTCCACCGATAAGATGAATCATTGAAGAAGACGCATCTGCCAGGATAGCAATAAGTCTCTCCGGTTTTTCTTTTTTGATTGGAGTTAACCCGATCATTCTAAACCCATTTGTTAATCCTTCCAAAACAGAATTTCTAAAATTCTCTTTCGTTAAAAAAGGAATTTCACTTAAGTCGAATGACTGATTATTCTGGACCTGCAATGATATCATATCTTCATGCCAAAATCTTTTGTGATGTTAATAATATTTTGATAAAGAATTTCAGGTGATAAAACCGCAATTGCCGTCAATAGAATCATCAGCAAGATAACGGCGAGATGAATGAACTCAAATTTTTCGACTCCCGCTTCCGCGGTATCATTTTCCCCTTTTTTAAAAAGCATGGAAAATATGATTTTGCCCATATTGATAAAAATAAAGAGAAGAAAAAACATTGCTACAAAAAGTACAACCGGTTTATCTGAAAAGAGTATCCCTTCAAATATTTTTATTTCGCTAAAGAAAAGACCGAATGGAGGAATTCCTGAAATCGCCAGAAATGCAAGCAGAAAAAGCCATCCGGTTTTCGGCAAAAAGTTTAATACGGAAGTCACTTTTGATACTTCCCTTGTTTTATATCTGCTGTGAATATTTCCCGCTGTTAAAAACAAAATAACTTTCGTAATAGAATTGTAAACCGCATGATACATAGCTCCGACAAATGCCAGACCTCCAACTCCAATTCCGAGAGTAATTAATCCCAGATGCTCAACGCTTGAATAAGCCAGCATACGTTTATAATTGTTCACTTTGAACATAAAAACAAATGCTACAAAAAGCGAAAGCAAACCTCCAATTATTAAAATTATTTTAGCAAATTCGTAAGAAGAGGTTGGACGAATAATCTGAAATATTCTCAAAACACCCATCAGTGCTGTTAAGCGAAGTGAACCGGACATCAGCGCAGCAATTGGACTTGGAGCATTGCTTGTTGCATCAATATCGCCGGAGTGCATGGGAGCTATCCCTATTTTTGTACTTAAGCCCACAAAGATGAAAATGAAACTCGCTTTTAACCAGATAGGATTTAATGCTTTAGCGTTCCTAATAAATTCCCAAAAGAAAACTTGCCTTCCTTCAAGAACCGATCCCTTAGCTGAAAGGGTTAAGAATAATATTCCGATAAATGCAAAAGCAATTCCAACCGATACCAGAAATAAATATTTCCACATTGCTTCAAGAGCTTCTTCGTTCCGGTAATAATAAATTAACGGCGCAACGCTTAATGTAGTTGCTTCTGCCGCAACCCAATACATTCCAAAATGATCGCTCAACATTGCTGCCGAATTTGCAGTTAAATAGAAATTTAAAAGAAGAAAATAATATTTCTTTCCTTCTTCCGCCCTTGAGGAGACCGGTCTTTTCAAATAAGAAAATGAAACAAGCACAACCCAGAAATAAACATTTGAAAGTATCAGCAGAAAATATTTTGAAAGTGAATCAACGCTAAAAAATAACGGTAAATTTGTGTGATAGTATCCAAGAAATACACTAAAAGCTAAAACTAAATGCAATGTGCCTACCCCGAGAGAAACAATATATTGTGCGCGTAAATTCTTAACAGCATAACAAAAGAGAGATGTTAATAGCGGCAGCAATATGAAAATGGAAAATTCAACCATCAGTCTTTTAACCTTCCGAGAGCAGTCACATCAAATCCTTTTAGCGTTGAACTTATGTTATTCAGTACAATTCCCATCAAAAATACGACAACGAACACATCCAATAAAGTCCCGAGTTCTATCATCATCGGGAGTTCGGAAGCAACTGCAGTTCCGAATAAGAAGATCCCGTTTTCTAAAATTAGAAACCCGGCAACATGAACAATAAGTTTTTTTCGAAACATTATTATATAAATCCCTATTACAATTGCAGAAAATCCGCTTGCAAACGGAATTACGTTTAGAGTAGTATTTTGAGAAAGAATGTTGGAAGCGACAAAAATTACAACCATCGAAATTATAACAAGCAGTAAAAAAGTAAATTGCTGAATGGTAGGCTCAATCATCCTCTTTATATCCAGATCGAGAACAACCTTATTAATATATCTAGGAATGAGGAATACTTTTACAACAAGCAGCGTAACCGGAAGGATTACACCAAATATTGAAAAGTGAGAAATGAAAGGGATTACAATTATTACGGATAATAACACTCCTTGCACACGTAAAACAGTAACATACCCCTTCACACGAGAAGTTATTACAACATAAAACAGTGATAAACAAAAAAATATACTTAAAACATTTTCCATAACCGGCTCATTTCGAAAAAGTATAAATCAACAAGTTTAGTATCCCGATTGCAGTGGCAAATAAAAGATACTGGGGAATATTTTTCATCTTAAAACGCGAAGTGATCGTCTCAACAATCGCCAATGTTGAGGCAAGAATTACTGCCCCAACTACAAAGATCACGAAACCAACGGAATAGTTGTGCGCGCTGAAAGGATAGAAAAATGATATCTCAAGAATCGCATAAATAAACAATTTGACGTAGCTCGAATACTGGTAAAGAAATAAATCTAATCCGGAATTATCAAGGATCATCACTTCATGAATCATAGTCAGTTCAAGATGAGTGTTCGGATCATCCACCGGCATACGGGAACATTCCGTGATAGCAAGTAAGAAAGCCGAAATTGAACAAATGATAATAAACACAATAAAAGAAATATTATCCAACCGGATAGAATGGTATATATCATAAATAGAAGTAAACCCGCTAATGAACGCTACACTTCCCACGGTGAAAAAGAAAATTGGTTCAGCAAATAATGCAAATGTCGCCTCGCGTGCGGCACCCATCCCTTCAAACGAACTTCCGATGTCCATCGCTGCAAGAATTTGGAAGAACCTTGCGAGTCCTAACACATAAGCAAATAAAATAATATCTCCATCAAAACTAATAAGCGGTTTCCAAAAACCGATTGGAAGCATTGCGGCGGCACAACTAATTGTAACAAGATTGATAACCGGAGATACACGGCTTACAAATGAGGAAGTTGCAGCGTTAATGGTTTCTTTTTTGAAAATGCGCTGCAAATCGTAGTACGGCTGAAAAACCGGTGCGCCAACTCTTCCGGTTAATATCGCTTTTAGTTTGTTTATTAATCCCGCAAATAAGGGAGCGATCCCCAGGATCATTAATAAAGAGATAATTCCTTGTAGAGTCTCTATTTCCATAAGAATGCTATAAAACCATAAATCGTTATTATTATCAATATGAACGCAATGTAATACCGGATATCCGTATGACTTAGAAATTCTATTTTCGAAATCATTCTTTGCAAGAGACCAAATCCCGGTAGTACAATTTTGTCGTCCACAAAATCCTGTGCGTGACTCTCAAAACCAGATGGATTTGGAAATGCACCTTTTGAAATTTTAATTTTTTTGTGGTAAACCAAAATTGATTGTGGAATAGTATTGAGTTCATCCGCAAATGAGGATGCCGTGTATTGCATTCTTGGAGTAAGCTTTTCGTAACCACAGCCCCAAGCCGCCGAAGTTCTCCTTCCATATCTTTTTTGGATTTTCACCTTTGCATAGAACAGAACAACAACACCAACTAAAATTGAAGAAGATATTATCGTCAGTGATAACCAATTCATATTTATTAAAGCAGAAGAAGAGTTAACGGATACAAACCCGTTGCTTATCACCTTGTTTACTATTCCTATAAATGGTTGTGGGTAAAAACCGATTACAATACAAAGCAGCGATAAAATTCCAAGCGAGAGATAATCATAAACTGATGTGTGAAAACTTTTTACTTCCTTTCGTTCCGTACCCAAAAACATAATTGAATTTACTTTTGTAAAACAAGCGACTGCTAATCCGCCCACAAACGCTAGTCCGACCACGAACAGCAACATGAGCAATGGATAATAATTTTTTAATTCCTTAGCCGTTTGAAAAAATCCGGTGTAAATAATAAATTCAGAAATAAATCCGTTGAACGGAGGAATACCGCTAATCGCAACAGAACCGATGAGAAAAAATATTGCAAGATATTTTGCACGATGAACAATTCCGCCCATTAACTCAATATTCCTTGTTCCAAGATTTTGATAAATTACTCCGCTGCCAAGGAATAAAAGACTTTTAAATATCGCATGGTTCAAGGTATGAAGTAGAGCACCTCCGAAGCCTAACACTTCGATTACCGGTAAATTATTTGCTGAACCGATAAAGCCGATACCAATGCCAATTCCAATAATGCCAATATTTTCAACCGAATGATACGCGAGCAGACGTTTAATATCATGCTGTGCAAGAGCGTACCAAACGCCGAATATTGCACTGATCATACTAACAACCAGAACAACCCAGCCACACCATTCCGGGAGTGGATTTAGAAATTGAAATGTTCTTAAAATTCCATAAATCCCGGTTTTGATAATAACACCTGATAGAAAAGCGCTTAAGACCGTTGGGGCTATAGGATGAGCTTGAGGAAGCCAAAAATGAAAAGGCATAAATCCGGCTTTAATGCCGAAACCAACGAAAGACAAAATAAATAAGAGCGGAAGAAGAGTTCCAACAGCTGTCGAGAAATGATAATCACTCATAAACCAACTGTTGGTTTGATGATGAAGCAAAAAGAAAAATATATAAAGAATAAAAACTAAAACGTGAGAAGCAACGAAATAATAAAAACTTCCTTTCTGAACTTCCTCTTTTTCTTTTTCGAGCAGCATGCCGAGATAAGCAGACATGCTCATTACTTCCCAGCTAACCAAAAAGAAGATTGCCTGGTTAGCCATTACAACAAGTTGAGTTGATACAAGAATGATTATATAAAATATAACAAAACTTTTTACCGGCCGATTATCTTCTATATAATGTTGTAGATATGAGAAGTTATAAATTGTTGTCGGTATTGCTACAAGTTGAATGATAAAGAGAAAGTAAAGTCCCAATCCGTCTAATCGGATCCAGTTATTAAAAAGCAAAATGTTATTAGTCGAAAATTGTTGAGATGTAAATAACACCGACGACAAGGTTGAGATTAATCCGATTACCAGCCCTATCAGCAAAACAATATTTGAAGTAAAAAAAGATTTGCGTACATTTTTAATTATAGATATAGGAATGAGGGCAGACAATTGAATAATAAACGCAGCGATAAGCAAGACGGCACCGGAATTATAGAGACCACTCATTGATGTTTTTCTCTTGCCCCCTCTATCTTGTTGATTATATCTAATATTTCCCTGTATTCAAGCCGGTTTTCCAAAGCGAACCGGAAAGTTTCTTTTGATAACAAAAAGCTTAAATGTGCAATCAAGCTCAAGTGTTGTTTAATCGTCTGTGAAATCAAAAGGATAATCGTATGAACCGGTTTCCCGTCAATTGCTTGAAGTTCAAGCTGCTTTTGGGGAAAGAAAAAATTAATGAGTGGGCGATTTTTCCCGATCATAATTGGGACTCTCGGATGCGGCAAGCTTATACCGTTTCCGATTGCAGTGCTCATCATTGCTTCCCTACTTTTTAAAAGTTGAATTATTATTTCACTGTCGACATTTTTCTCAAGATCAAGTTCTGAAACCATTTGTGAAATATAATTCGATTCGCTTAAGCCGCAGTTATAGTGAAAAGATTTCTTATCAAGCAATGTGCTAATGGTCTCTACATGATACTCGCTTAATTTAACATGATCGGAAACATTGATAGGTAAATTGCGTCCGAGCGCCCATTCAATAATCTGATGTTTGTTGAAGAATACTTTTTCGTGAAGAATTTGAAAGGGAATTTCTTTTTTCTTTATTAATTGCTGAACTTCCTTTTCGGGAAGTATCAACAAATGAGCAATATCTTTTATTGTTAAGTCCAAACTTTAATCCTAATTAATATCTGCCAGCGTTTTAGCATTCATTATTTCTTCATCTCTCTTTTAACCGTTGGCACAAAATCTTCCGGACGTCCTAATTTCGGAAGTCCAAGAATTTCCCGTGCATGATCTAAAGCGTCATCTATATTGCCAAAGATATTTTCCTCTCCCACTAAGTCGAATATTCCAGCTTGAGTCATTGCATATAGCGGTTGAGTATGAACACCCGAAAGAATTATTTTTGTTCCTTGTTTTTTTGCATCATTGTAAAAATCTTTTATTGTCTGCATCCCGGTTGCATCTACGGCAGGAACATTTCTCATTCGTATGATTCTAACTTTTGGCGGTTCTTCCACCATTCTCATCTGTTCCTTAAATTTGGAAGCAGCACCAAAGAAGAATGGTCCGTTAATTTCAAAAACCTCAACACCTGCCGGAATTAATTTTTTATCTACTGCATTTGGATCCGGTAATTCATCTTCATCTTCCAATTCCCTTGTTATAACACTTACATTAGATACTTCCGACATGCGTTTCATGAAGAGTAGAACGGCTAGGATCATTCCAATCTCAATTGCAATAGTTAAATCAAAAATAACTGTTAAAAAGAATGTTGTGAGCAAAACGATAACATCACTTTTAGGACTTTTTAAGAGAGTTTTAAATGCGTGCCATTCACTCATATTGTAAGAAACGATCACAAGAATTGCAGCTAATGTTGCCATCGGGATTAATTTTGCATAGTTGCCGAAGAAGAGCATGATGAGCAAAAGTGTTATCGCATGAATTATTCCGGCGACTGGAGTTCTTCCTCCATTTTTAATATTTGTAGCCGTTCGGGCAATAGCTCCGGTTGCCGGTATTCCGCCAAAGAGTGGTGTTACAATATTAGCTAACCCTTGTGCAACCAGTTCCATATTACTACGGTGTTTCCCTCCGATCATTCCATCTGCAACGACTGCTGAAAGGAGTGATTCGATAGCAGCTAGTAAAGCGATAACCGTTGCCGGTGCAATTAAATTTCTTATAAGGCTTAAATTTATTTCGACCAGATGAGGCGCCGGTAAATTAGATGGGATTGCTCCAAACTTACTTCCGATAGTATCTACCGGCAATTTGAAAACAATAACCAAAACAGTAGAAACGATTATGGCGATTAATGAACCTGGAATTTTGTGTGTTACTTTGGGCCAGAAAATCATAATCAACAAAGAAAGCAGCGCAATTCCAAAGACGTAATAATTTATTGTTGAAAAAGCTCCAAAGTAGACCATCCATTTTTCATGAAATTCGGCGGGGATTTTGGAAATCTGCAAACCAAAAAAATCTTTTATCTGAGTAGAAAAAATCAGAAGTGCAATTCCGCTTGTAAAACCAACAACAACCGGATAAGGAATAAATTTAATAAGAGAACCAAGACGCGCAAAACCCATTATAACTAAGATCACTCCCGCCATAATAGTTGCAACCGTTAAACCGGTTGTTCCATAATTCTGAACGATCCCATACACGATAATAATAAAAGCACCGGTGGGTCCACCAATTTGTACGCGGCTTCCTCCAAACACAGAAATGATAAATCCTGCAATAATTGCAGTGATAATTCCCTTTTCAGGTGTTACACCGCTAGCAATTGCAAATGCTATTGCTAAAGGAAGAGCAACAATTCCAACAATAACTCCCGCTGTGGCATCACCGATGAATTGTTCTTTATTGTAATCTTTTAATGTTGTAAATAGCTTTGGTTTTATAATAGGCATCTTATCGTTCTACTTGTTAAACAAATTTTTCATTTCTTTTTTTAAAGATAAGAAAAATAATTTTCTGTTCTCAAGATTGCATAGCAGAAATCATTAAAAACAATCCTAAATTCATTATGTCCTAAGCCGGTTAAACGAGTATGTGATTCCTTTTCGATCAAACCTTGATCGTAAGGAAAAAACAACTAAGCGAAGAAAAGTAGATACACACCTCCCATGATGACAAGTATTCCACAAATTCTTTTTATCCAAAGAATTGTTTTGGATTCTTCACTCCAATTCAGATATTTCTGAACTTTTCCGGTTAACGTTCCGGCACCAACAATAACCGTACAATGTCCTAATCCGAAAGCAAATAAAAAAACCATGGCGAGAAAATAATTTGTTTGAGCAGTTTGAAATACAATCCCAAGCACCGGAGCCATATACGCAAAGGTGCATGGTCCCAACGCCAATCCGAAGAGTAATCCAAGCAACAGTGCGGCTAATAATCCCTTTGCCTTTGTTTGCTTCAATCCCCTATTCCAATTAAGCTTTATAATATCAAGAAGATAGAGACCCACAAGAAAAAATATACCGGCAACTAAATAATTTCCGATACCACCAATATCCCCCATCAATCTACCAAGTGATGCGGTGATAATACCAATCAGCGCAATCGTGATTAATATTCCCACAGAGAAAACAAGTGAAATATAAAATGTTCTCCTTAAGGAAATTTTGCCTTGCGAACTGATAAATCCAACTACAAGCGGAATGCTAGATAAATGACATGGTGAAAGAAGGATTGATAATACTCCCCACGCAAACGAGGCAAAAACGGCAAACCACACCGCTCCATTCATTGCGTTGTAGAGAAAGTTAAAAATCCCGTCAATCATATTAGTTCTTCTTGCTAATTGGTTTTATTCCTTTTGAAATAAGCAGTTTATCAATTTCTTTCTCCGGGTAAAATCCTTCGTGGCGGAAAAACTCTTTCCCTTTTTCATCAAGAAATATTTGAGTAGGAATTAATTTAATTCCATATTTTTTAGCAAACGGTTTTTGTCCCGGTGTCCAAACATCATAAAAAGTGACTTTGACTTGTTCTCCATATTTTGCCTCAATTGCTTTCATAACCGGCTGCATTTGTTTGCAAGGGATACATTTCACAGAGCCAAGTTCAATAAATGTAACTTTTGGTTTTGGTTGACCGAAGGTTAATCCCACCAATAAAAACATTACGATAAAGAAGTCTGGAATTTTTAGGTTATACATATCAATTCTCCTTTAGCCAGTTTATAATTTGTTCATCTTTCGGAATGATGCCGTAACTTTTCACTTGTTCGTTTATTACTAAACCCGGTGTCATCATTATACCGTAGCCGACAATTTCTTGAATGTCAGTTACTTTTTCAACAACCGCATCGACACTATTTGAAGAGACTAATTCTCTTACTTTTGCCTCAAGCGTTTGGCACTTCTTGCATCCGGTGCCGAGAATTTTTACTGATACCATTTTTACTCCTTTAGTATATCAAATTGAATAGATAACCGACAATGATTATTCCCACTGCAACTACACCTACAAAAACAAAAATCAATTGCAGCTTAAGAACTTTTTTTAGAATTATAGTTTCCGGAAGTGAGAGACCTATTACACTCATCATAAATGCAAGCACCGTTCCAAGCGACGCGCCTTTCTCTAACAATGCTTGAACAATCGGGATTATTCCAGCAGCGTTTGAATACATTGGAACACCAAGCATAACTGCAATCGGGACAGACCACCAAGCGCTCTTGCCCATTAATCCCGCCATAAAATTTTCCGGTACATAGCCATGTATTCCGGCGCCGACAGCGATACCGATTACAATGTATATCCAAACTTTGCTTACTATATCCTTCACTGCATCAACACCGGCATTAATTCTTCCGGGAAAAGTAATTTTGTCTTCATCCATTTCAAGATGTCCCGCTTTAACCTTATATACCCACGGTTCAACATATCTTTCTAATTTTAATCTGCCGATAATATAACCGGATATCATTGCAATGAATAAACCGGTTGACATATAAAGAAGAGCTGTCTTCCAGCCGAATAGACCAAAGAGCAAAACAAGTGCAACTTCATTTATCATTGGCGCGGCAATCAGAAAAGAAAATGTTACACCAAGCGGAACACCACTTTCTACAAATCCAAGAAACAATGGAATTGCTGAACAAGAGCAGAATGGAGTTACAATACCAAGTAAACTCGCCAATACATTCCCCGCAAAAAGTTTTTTACCGCCAAGTATTTTTCTTGTTCTTTCCGGAGAGAAGTAACTTCTAATAATTCCAACGCCAAAAACAATTAATATGAGAAGTAATAAGACCTTTGGCACTTCAAAAATGAAAAACCAAACCGCATCCGTGAGATGAGCACTTTTAGATAGGTTCACAATTTCATAAACCAAAAAGTTTGTGAGGTTTTCAAGATTCAAATAGAGAACAAACCATAATGTTAATAATAATAACAGAATTAATAATTTAGATTTTTCTACGTTCAATTTATTTGGCATATAATTCATTTTATTCACAATTAATTATGGACAAGGATTTGGAGCTTTAACAGTTCCTTCTTCAACATTCTTGAAATATTTTTTCTGAAACCACAACGCCACATTTACTAATCCAATGAGAACCGGCACTTCAACCAAAGGTCCAATTACAGCGGCGAAAGCTTCACCGCTGTTAATTCCGAATACGGCAACAGCCACCGCAATGGCTAATTCAAAATTGTTGCTTGCGGCAGTGAGAGATAGCGTTGTTGTCTTTGAGTAATCCGCACCGATCTTTCGCCCCAAATAGAAAGAGATAAGAAACATTATTACAAAATAGAACAGGAGCGGAATTGCAATCCTCACAACATCGAGAGGAATTTTCACAATGTATTCACCTTTGAGCGAGAACATAACAATGATTGTGAACAACAATGCAATTAATGTTATTGGACTAATTTTCGGAATAAACTTCGTTTGATACCATTCTTTATTTTTTAGTTTGATTAAGGTAAAGCGCGTGATTATTCCAGCTATGAATGGAATTCCGAGATAAATAAAAACACTCTCCGCAATTTGTCCGATTGTTATATCAACTTTGAATGATTGCAGACCAAGCCAATTAGGTAAAACTGTTAAGAATACATAAGCGTAAACCGAAAAGAAGAGCACTTGAAAAATTGAGTTGAACGCAACCAAACCAGCGGCATATTCAGTATCACCTTTTGCAAGTTCGTTCCATACAATTACCATTGCAATGCAACGCGCCAGTCCAATCATAATTAATCCAGCCATATAATGCGGGTAATTTTGTAGAAATATTATTGCAAGAAAGAACATCAGTATTGGTCCAATCACCCAGTTCTGAAACAGAGAAAGCGATAATACTTTTACATTGCGGAACACATCGCCGAGCTCTTCATACTTTACCTTTGCAAGAGGAGGATACATCATTAAAATCAATCCGATTGCAATCGGTATATTGGTTGTGCTCTCAGGAGATGATTTAAGTGAGTCCCAAAATTTTGCGATCCCCGGAAAGAGATAACCAGAGAAAACTCCGATGAACATTGCAAGAAAAATCCATAGAGTTAAATATCGGTCTAAGAATGAAAGCTTTTTTGTAATTGTTGACATACTTGCCTCAATTAGTTTTATTTTCTTCAGCTAAAGCGTTCATTACCCAATGTGTTAATGTTGATTTTGTCGGCAGCTTTCCGTTATGAACAACTTTTCCGTTTAACACTAATCCTGGTGTGCTCATAATTCCGTAACTCATTATGTCTTTGTAGTCTGTCACTTTTTCTATTTCGGCAGCAATACTATTTTCAGAAACAAACTCGCGGCAAAGTTTTTCCAGATTAATACAATTAGTACAACCAGAACCTAGAACTTTAATGTTTAGCATTTTCTTAACTCCTTAATTTTTCTTTGTAAAATTTGTAAAATTCATTTTTGATTTCATTTCTAATTCTTCGAAACTCGGAAAGAATTTCTTCCTCTGTTCCGATTGCATCCGCCGGATCTTCAAAACCTATATGCAATTGCTTCCCTACTTTGCCGATAAAAACGGGGCAAGTTTCTTTTGCGTTATCGCAAACGGTAATTATATAATCAAAAGAATCGTTTAAGAATTGATCGACTATTTTAGGATAGTTTTTTGATAGATCGATTCCGACTTCTTTCGTTACCTGAATAGCTTTCGGATGTACTTGCTTAGAGGGATTTGTTCCGGCAGAATAAACTTCCAATTCTGAATCGAATGATTTAAGAAATCCTTCAGCCATCTGGCTGCGGCAGCTATTGCCGGTGCAAAGAATTAATATTTTCGTTCTCATTTATTTTTTATTTCTTTCTTATAATTCGTCATTCGACGAAACGTTTAGGCAAAAAATTTATGTCCCACAAACCTTGTAGCGATCACTTAATTTAACTTTCTGTTTATCAGTTTCAATCAGTTGATTGTCTCCAATCCAAAAATCTAATTGACTAAGCACTGCGGAAATCCGCTGATCACCCGGTCTTTGGTTTATTAAATAGTTCACCCATTTACCATCTCTATCCTCTAAAATGAACCCCTCCTTCTTTAGTACACTCAGATGTTGAGATACAGTTGAAGCCGCAAGCTGGAGAATTTCTGTGATCTCGCAAACGCAAAGAGGCTTGATTTGAAGCATTTTCAAAATCCGGAGCCGGTTCTGATCCGATAGCGCCTTAAATATATTTGTTGATTCTTTCATAATTTCATTTCGTTATTGACCGAAATATAGTTAACCCTAATAATACTTCCAAATTAATTTTCGTCCAGATCGAAACGTTCTTTGGGTTCCCCTTCTTATTCATTTATAGTAAGAGGTTTTGAAAACGACCAAAACTCGTCTGCCGTAAGGGTTATATTCACCTGCCGCGATAATATTTACGAGATGTGATGAATTTGTTGTAGTCGTATTATTTCGCAAAACATTATTAAATTTATTAATAGAAAATGAGGTAGCATGAAAATTCGTGAAAGTGGTATGCCGGAAGAAACTTATTGGGAATCGTTTTTCGATACCCAATTTATTTTTTCTCAGCTTCACTTCGATAATACAATTAATGATGCAGTAGAATTCGGCTCCGGCTATGGCACTTTTACAATTCAAGCTGCAAAAATTATTAAGGGTGATCTTTATGCGTTTGATATTGACCCGACTATGATTGAGCGATTAAAACAAAGAATCATTGAAGCAAAATTATCGAACATAAAAGCCATTCTACAAGATTTTGTTAAAGAAGGAACGAAGCTGAAAGATTGTTCGATCGATTACGCAATGCTTTTCAATATACTTCATGCTGAAAAACCTGTTGCTCTTTTAAATGAAGCTTATCGGATACTCAAACCAGGCGGTAAAATTGCAGTTATTCACTGGATACATTCCACAATTACTCCACGCGGTCCATCTTTGGATATTCGCCCGAACCCTCTTCAATGTGTTGATTGGTTACTAGAAGCAAAATTTGAAATATTAATAAAAGATATCCCCTTACTGCCATATCATTATGGCTTAATTGGAATGAAAGTATAACTAAACAAAAATAAAATATCATAGGAGAATATTTATGAAATACCTTATTATTATCAATGATGCACCTTACGGCACAGAAAAAGCTTACAATGCATTTCGCCTTGCAATGCAAATACAGAAAGATTTTCCGGATAATGAAATTAGAATTATTCTAATGGCTGATGCTGCAACTTGTGCGTTGCCAAATCAAAATACAGCCAATGGATATTATAATATAGAGCGCATGCTGAAATCTGTAATACTCAAAGGTGGACAAGTTAAAATTTGCGGCACATGCGCTGATGCCAGAGGGATAAAAAATCTTTCTTTAATTGAAGGAGCGCAAATAAGCACTATGGTTGAATTAACCGCTTGGACAATTGATTCTGAAAAAGTAATTACTTTCTAATCGATAATAGTTTTTCATTCTAGAAGCTCGATCATTATCTGGATTTTATCAAATAAACTTCATCGCACGTTCCGCACGCAAACTACTAGGTGGTATGTGAATATTCTTTTATAATGGCCATCGCATTCTCCTATAAAAATAATTAAGACAAAATGTGCCTCCTCTCAATCCGAAAGGAGGCGTTTATTCCCTTCTTAAAAATTCTATACGATTTCAGCAACCGGTTTTGTTTTCTCTTTCTTCGTATCAACTATATAAGCAAACATCGGAATGTAAATTAATGTTAACAGAGTGCCGATTAACAAACCTCCAATTGCGACATCTGCTAAAGGACTTAATCGTTCTAATCCAACCGCTTGCTCAAGAGCAATAGGAATCATACCGGCAATTGTTCCGAACGCTGTCATCATAACGGGGCGGAAACGAATGCGAACGCTTTCTATCGCGCTTTCAAATGGTGTTTCTCCGTTCGCCCTATAATTTTGGTAGAAGTCAATTAACAAAACTGCATTCTTAATTATGATTCCAAAGAGCAGCAATATTCCAAGCAAACTCGGCATACAACTCGGCTTATGGAACAATAGCATTCCCCACGCTGCGCCAATCATAGCAAGCGGCAAAACTGCAATCATAATGAACGACATTTTTACTGAACGATAAAAAGAAATTAAAACTATTAACAGAAGAATTATTCCTAAACCAATTGCCTTTATCATTCGGGCAAAGCTGTCGTTAATCTGCGCAATATCTCCTTCTTGAGTTATCACATCGTTATCATTCTTAACATTCACAAGCGCGGCTTCAGCATCGTCTGTTAAATGGCTCACCGGACGATTAGCGCGGTATCCGTTAACATCAATGCTGTAAAGCATTTTATCGCGTTCGATTTTTGCGAAGGTTAGATTCTTAGAAATCGTAGCAAGATGCTCAAGCGGTATTTCTCCCATCGGCGTATGAATAGGAAGTAATCTTAAAGTTTGTTCATTCTCGCTAAACTTTCCTTTGAGATACAATCGAACAATTTGAGTGTTCAAAGATTGAAGATCTGCGTTGAGTCCAACAGTTTGCCCTCTCACTGGAATTTGCATCGCAATTTCGTATGGGGTTATTCCGTAACTCAAAGCTTTGTTCTCATCAATGTTCAGAACTATCTCACTAAAATCTTTATCCCAGCTTGTTGATAACGAAGTCAATCCTTTAATATCTTTTAGCGCATTTTTAACTTCGTGAGATTTTTCCGCAAGTCCATCCACCATTGGAGATTTTATTCTAACATCCAACGTTGCTTTGATTGTTGAAAGCGCCGTCGCTCCGAAATCATAAACATCATTTTTCTTGATGCCTTCTAGGCGAGAAAGTTTATCGCGGATAATATCTTCAATCTGCCACACGTTCATTTTTCTATCAAACCGGTTTACGCAATAAATTGTAATTGTTGCCTCTGCCGGTAAGTTGCCGCTTCCTAAACTTAGAACGCCCATTTCGTTTCCAAAGGCGACCGAACTTTTTGTTACCCATGGTTGTTGATGAAGCCATTTTACGAATGGTTCTATTTTTGTTTCAGCGTAATTAACCGTTGCGTTTGAACTGAACATAACTTGCGCTTTAATGATGCCGGTATCCATCGGCGGCATCGCGTCTCTTCCTATCGTAGGCATAATTGTTTTCATACTTAAGGCAAGAAGAATTACCACACCGAGTGTAAGAGCAACTCGTCTCCAAACTCTATTCTTACCGTTTGAAAATTTAATAACGTTCACATAAGGTTCTACCATTCTTCCAAACGACTTATTAGATATCTTGTTGAACCACAACTCAACCCTTGTTTTGTCGGTTCCTTTTTTGTACAGCGATTCCGAAAGCTTGGGAATGAACGTGATTGCCAGAAAGAACGAAATTAAGAGAGCGATAATCAAAGTAATTATAAGCGGCTGAAATATTTTTTGTGGAAATCCGCCGACAAACATTAACGGAAATACAATCGCTATCGTCGCCATTGTTCCAGACCAGATTGGACCGATAACTTCTTTAGTTCCTTTATGAATTGCGGTTTGCAAATCTTCTTTCAGCTCGTTAAGGTGCCGTTCGATATTTTCCAGCACAACTACGGCATCGTCGGTAAGCATTCCAAGCGCAAGAATTATTGCGGTATAGATTACGATATTCAGACTTCCTCCCGTAAGCCAGATTACAGCCATAGTAGAAAAGAATACCAATGGAATTGACAACGCTGCTGCAGCGATTGCTCTAAAATTTCCTAAAAAGAAAAGTATAATTAACAATGTATAAAAAATTGCGTCCCTTAATGCGACAAGCATATTATCGTTGGAAAGTTCAATCAAATCCCGCTGCGTATCTGAAATTTCAAAATTTATGTTTGGATATTTTGCTTCGAGCTTCGTCATCTCTGCACGCGCGGCTTTGCTAACGCTAAGAACACTTCCTCCCGGAGCGCGTTGAATAGCTAATGCTATTGCCTGTTTCCCGTTGCCGATGTAACCACTTGTGCGTTTTGAGTAACTCCAACTTACATTAGCAACATCGCCCAATCTTACGTTCGGCATAATTGTAATTTGTTTCAGCCGTTCAATTTCATCTTTCTCGCCGTAAAAAGTGATTGTGTAAAAACTATTTTCTCCTTTCACAAATCCTACCGGCATATCACGGTTTAATGTTTGCAGCGCTTTGGCGATCTTTTCAAAATCAACATTGTATTTCTTTGCTTTGAATGGATCAACCTCAACATTAATCGAGCTTTCGTATCCGCCGAATACTTCAACGTTGCCGATATCCGGATTACTCAACAAATACGGCTTTAAGTAGCTGTCCGCAATTTTTCTAATATCGCCAAGATCGATATTATTGTTTTTCGGTGATAGCGAAATAACATCAACCGGAAGAATAAAATCTCCCGCGGTATAGATTGCCGGGTTTGCGTCTGCCGGTAAAACTCCTTTAGCAATTGAAAGCGCGTTCGCTACATCAACCGCCGCCGCATTCAAACTTTTTTCATAACTGAATTCCGCTTTCACAATCGAAAAGTTTGCTACATTTATTGAACTGATATCCGTTACCAATCCTAACCGCGCAATTTCCTGCTCGATAGGTTTTGAAACCGTATTTGCCGCAATCTGTGCTGTTGCACCCGGTATTTTTGTAATAACCATTACCTGTGGAGGTGTAGAATCCGGAAACAAATTTTTTGGAAGAGTGATTAGAGCGATAATTCCCATTACAAAAAATCCGGCAAGCAGAGAGTAAAGAAGATGCGGACGTTTATAGAAATATTCAAACATGATTATCTCTCCTCTGTTTTAATTCTTGCGCCGCTAAGAAGTGTAAGAAGAATATCCTGTTTGGCAACCACAAGTTCTTTACCCGATAGTTCATTGTTTCCAATTACAACGCCGTCCTCGCCGGTTTGAATAATATTTATTTTCGTCGCGACCGCTTTGTCATTCTCCTTTACAAAAACATAACTCATACCGTCTCTATTCAAAATTGCGTCAATAGGAAGTTTAATTGCGTTGCCGCTATAAACTTCAACATTAACTTCAACACGCTCGCCCGTTGTCATTCCATGAGCTTCAACATTTACTTTGTAAGCCGATAATCCGTTTAGTGTGGTATTTAAAGGAATTGCCTTATAATTTTTCTTTCCAACGTTGACGCTGTAAACCGGTAAATCAGCGGGGACGTAGAGCATCAAATAAAAATCACTGCTTGCGCTTAATGTTGCTACCGGCTGCCCCGGCATTATCATGTCTCCCGGGTTAACTATATTTCTGGAAATCTGTCCGTCAACCGAAGATTTTATAATTGCGTAGGAAAGATTATTCGTAGCATCATTCAAATTTTGCGTTGATGCTTCAACTTTGGCCCTTAGTTCCGCAAGCTGGCTTTCTTCCATTTCAGACTGCTCTATTGAAGCGCCCTTCACCGCTAAAAGTTCTAAAGTTCTCTTGTGTGTCGCTTCTAAATTTTTAAGCGCAGTTTTCGCGGCTAATAGTTGAGATTGAACGCTCGCTTTGTTCGCTTCTATTGTAGTTGCATCTAGCCGCGCGATTATTTCTCCTTTTCTCACGTACGCACCGCTGTTTTTTACATACTCAACTCGTGCCGCTATCTTAGAGGCTAGATTTACATCCATGTCATTTTGCGTTTGCGCCAGATACGGCAGCGTTAGTTTAACTTGTTGCAGCTGCGCTTTAATTGTTGACACGGTAATGGCATAAGTCTTTGCCGGAGGTAATGCTTCCTCTGATTTATTTGCTCTGATGAGAACGAAAATTGCGGCAAGAATTATTAGAACCGAAACGCCGATCCCAATTTTCATTCCCTTAGATATTTTTGCCAGTTTATTAAATAAGGTTGTCATTCTACTATCTCCTCTATGCTGTTTCCATAAATAACGGCAAGCTTAACTAGCGTCTGCCACTTTTGCGCCTGCACTTTAAATAATTTTGATTTTTCAAGAGCTAGATCGTCTTCGTATTTCAAGTAGTCTTCCATCGTCATTTGATCGGATTGATAACTTACCTTTGCTATCTTCAATAATTCTTCTTTGTCTTTGATGCTGCTTTTATATAGCTCGATTGAGTTTTCAACTAGAGGGAGACTTCTTTGTAGTTGTACTGCTTGAGATGAAAGTTCAAGACTCGTTTTATCCAATTCGTTTTCTGAAGCTTTTACTTCCACAGCGCTTCTGCCTATTTGCGCGTATTGATCCATTGCAAGCAGAGGAATTTTTAATACCAAACCGATTGTGTAATAATTTTCGGCAATGTCCTTATTGTTATTATAAGCAGTCGCAAATCCCCTGTTAAAATTTCCTTGCAGCGCAAGCATTGGAAATAATTTTTCTACTTCAGCCCGGTGACCTAATCTATCGGCTTCCAATTTTTCTTTTAAGGGATCGAGAGCTTTTATTTCTCCATCATGATAATTTCCGGTTTGCGTCATCGGAAGCGCATTTTTTAATGATACTCCCGTCAATGTTCTAATTCCCGCAAGGACTTCTTCTCGCTGCAGCGAAAGATCATTTTTCATTACGTCCACTTCGTTAACGCCGTTATTTATTTTAAGCAGAGATGATTCCGGAGCGCGTCCGTTATTTACTTTGATTGTTACAAACTCCTTTGTCTTTAAAAGAGAATTTTTCTTTTGTTCCAACGCTGTTCCTAGCGCGTCTATATAAGATAGATTAGAATTCAAGCTTACAAGCACCGCTTCATTCTTCAGTAGATTAATATATTTTTTATCTTCGGCGGATTTATACATCATCGAGGTTTTGGATGCCATCGTATAAATTGATTTCACAAAAATCGGCATTGACACTGTGGCTCCAATTCGATAAACATTTTGACTGAACGGCTGGGTCAGCGACGGGTCTTTAATTAATGTGAACATTTCGTTCGGAGGCAATGGCAATATACCCGTCGCTTTAGAGTAATAGTCATATCTTCCGAAAACATCTATGTTTGGGAAAAGATAACTATGAGCCATACTCTTTCCCGCGTCGGCTTGCTCTAGATTAATTTCATCGCTCATACTTTGCGGATGAGTTTTTAATGAATCGAAGAGCGCTCCGATATTCTTTACTTCCTGACCAAACAACATCAGCGGGATGAAAAGAAGAATTGTTATTTTTTTTAGCATTGCTGCCTCCTTTAATTAATATTTTTTACATGGAAGCAATAAATGTTTTAGGAAAATCCATAGAGAAATTTGTATACAAACTATTTGCTGTTTTTGCATCATCGCTTTCAATTGCTTTTATCCATTCAGTTGCTGTTTTATTTATTGGAGCGAACTGCGCTTCAAAGTTTTCAGTGTGTTTTACTTTTTCGGTAGTTTGTTCTAACATCTTTTTTATCATTACGCCGTTTTCTTTTGCAAGTGTGATATTACCGGCATTAGCCATATCGGTTGTTAATTTCATTTGCACGTTAAGGGCAAACAGCATGTCGGTTAAATCAACCGTTCCGTTGTTTCTATGCATTCGTTCAAAAATTTGACAAAACGCACTACAATATTTGGTAGCTATTTTATAATTCTTCTGGTCGGCTAAAGTTTTTACAAGTGTTATGTTATCCGCAAAGTCGTCAAAATAACTTGCCCAGAGCGGATCGTTCTTATATTCAGATGGAGGATTTTTTTTGAATTTACGTGTTAATACTTCCAGTTCTGCGTCAGCAGTAGAAATTACTTCGCTAACTTGTTCTTCAGTTGGCGTTGCCGCTTTCATCGTTCCGCATACCATCACTGCTTTTTTATGGAAGCTGGAAGCTTCTTTATCAAATGCGGATCGTGCAGGAATAGTTGACGCTATTAAGTCGGTGTTGAAAAAATTCATTGATGATTTTCCTTCAACAAAAGGAGATTTTCCCGATTCATCCGAACGTGTTTTTTTATGTGACATTTTTTTTCATTTATGTTTGTAATCATTTACTTACTATTATAGACAAATTTTTTTTACTTTAGCGTTTTTAATATTAACGAATACATTCTCTTGCAAAAATTATCCACATTCATACCGTTTTTATTTAAAACTAATTCTATGTTAAAAGTTATAGGAATGCCCATATAAAGCACAGCTACATCCTCCGGATTTATATTTTTATCCCAAACACCTTCTGAAATCCCGTCTTTTACCATCTTTATAATGAATTGCTTTTGTTCGGAAAGTATTTGGCTAAGTTTATCTTTTAGTACCTTGTCCCCTAAATGAGTTGCTTCCGAAAACAGAAGTATTGTAATCCCTCTATTTTCTTTGAGGTATTTAACATTCGTACAAAGATATTTGAACAATTTTTCTTCTGTCTTTACCGGACTGAGAACAATACTTCGCAGCGATCCTATTAAATCGTTAGCAACATCATCCATTATTCCTTTAATAATATCTCGCTTGGAGGAAAAGTGACGGAAAATAGCGCCTTCTGTAAAACCGATTCTTTTAGCTAGATTTCTTGTAGATAGATTATGCAGTCCTTCTTCGGCAATTATCTCCAGGACTGTCTTCTTTATCTGTTCCTGCCTAATATCTGTTGTTTCTCTTGTCATCTCAAATTCACTCTAATAATTATGTAATCACTTACTTACAAATATAATGTACTCACTATTCTTTGTCAAGTAATTTCTTAAAATCTTATAATTTATTTTTGAAACATTCCCGGTTGGACTCTACACTGAAGAAAGTTGATTGTTGATTTTACTCTAGAGAATAACAACTTCTCTGTAGCTCACAGTACAAATAATCTTGCGCCGGAAGCCACAGAGAAAATGGTTGTCATTTTATTCGATTAGAATTCAATAGCTATCTTTTGTTAGAATAACTTTACCTCTGAAAATGCGATAAATGACAATTGTATAAACCAAAACAATCGGTACACCTATCAATGCAATGATCAGCATCGTCTCAAGTGTTCTTTGTGTTGATGATGCGTTGTAAATTGTTAAACTATAATTTGCTAAATCGATGCTCGACGGAACAAGTTTGGGGAATAGACTTACAGCGAATAATCCAACGATTGAGGCAATGTTAATTGCTGAAGCAAGAAAAGTATAGCCAAATCTCTTCGCTTTTAACCCAACCGGGATATAAACTATCGAAAGCAACAGCAAGATGAACAACATCCAGAATAATGGATTCTTTAACATTCCATGAAATAAATATGGGGCGACAAAAAACGTCGCCAGTGTTGAAATAACATAAAGGACAATAAATCCCATCCAGGTCTTATTTGCCCAATCAATCATTTTTTGTTGATGGTTACCCTCTGTCTTCATCGTTAAATAAATTGCTCCATGCATTGTGAACATCACCAAGCCTAGGATGCCGATCAGCAGAGAGTATGGATTCAATATTCCGAGGAAAGTAATGTTGGATACAATTTTACCATCAATAATTTCAATTGGCAAACCGCGCATGATGTTTCCGATAGCAACTCCATAAAGCAAAGCCGGGCCAAAGCTTCCGATAGCAAAAGCTAAATCCCATCTTCTTTTTGCCTCTGGAGATTCAGAAAACTTTCTGAATTCAAATGAGACTGAACGGAAAATTAAGAAGTAGAGGAGAAGCATAAATGCTATATAGAATCCGCTAAATACCGTTGCATAAACAATCGGAAAGGCTGCAAATAAAGCTCCACCGCCTGTCAATAACCAGACTTCATTGCCGTCCCACACCGGTCCAATTGAGTTTATATTTATTTTCCTTTCGTTTTCATCTTTGGTAAAAAGTTGAATAACTCCAACACCAAGATCAAAACCGTCAAGTATAGCGTAACCAATTATTAATACCCCAACCAATAGAAACCAAATTATATTTAAGTCAATCATTGCAATGCCTCCTTCGCTATTGGTTCAGGACCATGTTTAATTTTCTTAATAAGTAGGAAGAGAAAAATTGAACCCAATAAAATATAAATTAATGCAAAGAGAATAATGGAGAAGAGGAGTTCGCCCGTGCCGACGGTAAATGAAACTGCATCTTTGGTTTTCATAAGATGATAAACAATCCAGGGTTGACGACCGACTTCTGCAGCAATCCAGCCAAGTTGAATTGCGGCTAATGGAAGAGGGATAGACCACATCAATACTTTTAATATTTTTTTATTCTCAAATAATTTTTTCTTGTACAACAGAAAAGCGGCAAGTGACATAATTGATATGAAATACATTCCAAGCGCCACCATATTATGGTAAGAAACAAATGTTAGAAATAATGGTGGAATATTTTCCCGCGGAAACTCGTTGATCCCTCTTATTTTTGCGTTGAAATCTCCAAAAGCCATCCAACTAAGTAATCCGGGAATTTCAATAGGAACTTTTAATGTCGGCGGATGATCGGTCGGGAAAGCAAAGATTGCAATTGGAGCTCCTTCTTGTGATGTATAAAGTCCCTGTGTTGCAGCAAATTTTTCAGGTTGTGTTACGGCAACTTGTTTTGCGTGTTCGTGACCAAACGGGAAAACTTCCAACACGGATACGATCAAACCAAAAATGATTGCAAAGCGAAGTGAAGTTTTCGCAACTTCAACATGTTGTTTTTTTAATAAATAATATGCCGATACCCCGGCGACGAAGAATGCCGCTGAAATGAGTGCGGCATCAATCGTATGATAGAATCTTGGCATGGTGGAAGGGTTAAAAACAGAAGCCCAAAAATCAGTTAATTCGGCACGACCATTCCGAACAACATATCCGGCTGGAGTTTGCTGCCAGGAATTCGCAACCAGAATCCAGAACCCGGAAATTGTTGAACCTACTGCAACCATAAATATTGAAAACCAGTGCGTCCCTTTAGAAACTTTTTCTCTCCCAAAAATATACAGCCCAAGAAAAGTTGATTCAAGAAAGAAAGCAAAAACACCTTCGGCGGCAAGCGGCGCACCAAAAATATCACCGACAAATTTGGAGTACTCAGCCCAGTTAGTACCAAATTGAAATTCCATTACAATTCCGGTTGCTACACCAACCGCAAAAATGAGACCTAATATTTTCCCGTAGAATTTTCCGATCGTTGCATAAACCTCATCCTTCTTTTTCCATCCGATTGCTTCGAATATTACAAGCATCCATGCTAGACCGATTGTAAGTGGAGGAAAAATAAAATGGAAACCGATTGTCATCGCAAATTGAATTCGGGCTAAAAGAACTTGATCCATAAGGACCTCCGAATAATTAATTAATTGTTAGTTATTTAAGTGAATTACGTCTTATATTAGACTCTACAGCTATTTGTTTTATTGATTTGCTCGATAATTTTTTTTTCATTTCAACGAGCAATTCACACCATATTGTATGTACGGAACACCATCGTATATCAGAACAAAACTCTTTATCTATCAAACACTTATTTAGAGCTATTGGTCCTTCAACCACTTGAATAATTTCTAAAGGAGTAATGGTATCTGGATTTTTTGCAAGGGAAACCCCACCATGTTTTCCCTTTTTTGTTTTAATTAATCCGGCTGAAGAAAGTAGAGGAATAATTTTTCTTAAAAACATTTCAGGTATTTCTTGAGTCTTAGAAATTTCAAAGATCGTTGTAGTTTCCTTTGATTCATTTTCCACTAAATGAATCATAGTTCTTATCGCGTATTCTCCTGCTAATGTAAGTTGCATAATTTTTTCTCTTTTCATTCTTAATATGACAATTATTATCATATTTAACAAATAAAATATTTACTCTACTAATTACTTTACTTGAGAGGATTTACCGGAGGTGGGCATTCTATTCAGTAACAATATCAATTAATAAAATCATTCCCGACTTTTCATTTTCTTGATTTTCCACAAAAAGAATTTTGTTTGATCCTGGATGACTGATCTTACAGATAGAGTAATCATGTTGAAAATCCTACCTGTTAATTTTTAAGTAATAGCGCTTACACCATCCTCATAATTATTAAAAGCGAGCTTACAGAAATAATTATCCAAAGAATTACTCCTTGGACTAATGGTTTAACTCCAACAGTTTTTAATACTTCCTTAGAAAGTCCTGCGCCGATCAGAAAAAGCGTAACCGTTAAACCGATCTTCGCAATATTAACGATTTGTCCGGAAATTCCAGTAATAAATGGGAAATAAGTCCGAGCAACAGAAGCCGCAAGGAATAAAAAGATAAAATAAGGTATTGATATTTTTGAACTTTTATTTTTAAATAGAAATGATGTAACAAAAGCAATGGGAACAATCCACAATGTACGGGCAAGTTTTACCGTAGTAGCAATTTGTAAAGCTACATTTCCATATTTAGCGGCTGCGCCAACTACCGAACTAGTATCGTGAATAGCAATCCCTGCCCAAAAACCAAATTGAGTTTGTGTAAGATGCAGTAAATGCCCGATAATTGGAAAAATAATTAGTGCTACTGAATTCAAAATAAATACAGTGCCTAAAGCGACCGACATTTCATTAGCATTAGCATTGAGTATCGGTGCGATTGCTGCAATTGCACTTCCTCCGCATATAGCAGTCCCTGAAGAAATTAGATGAGACGTTTTTTTATGAATATTCAACCACCTTCCAATATAATAGCCGATTATTAACGTCCCGAAAATGGATACAATTGTGAAAGGAATTCCTTCTTTCCCGACTTGCATTATTTTGCCTAAGTCCATTCCAAAACCTAACCCTACTACGGAAAATTGTAATAATATTTTTGTAGCCTTATGATTTAGGTGCAAATAGGGATGTCCGATTGAAAATGCGATTATTATTCCTATCGCAAGTGCAATGGGAGGTGAGGCGAAAGGCGTTAAACAAAATATTAGTGCAAAGATAAAAATCGCTTCACGTATACTGATATTCTTTAACGGATAAAAAATTTTGTTTTCTTTTTCATTTTGTAAGGTCTGGTTATTTTTCATACATCTTATTATTATAAAATAAATTTTAACTAAGGAAATTGATGCACAAAACTAAGCAGTGGAAAGGGATGGGACTAATTCTAAATAGTTATTAAGTATTACTTTTAGTTATCATAATGTTTTGCATACTTTTTAAAGAGTGAGGCTATTCCCGAAGGCGTTGAACCTTGCAATGAAATAAAGTCGAAAGTGCGGGTTACTTTTAATCCCTTCACTTTTTTGATTGTCAATAAGCCGTTTCCCAATTCTTTTTGAATAGCTCGTAGAGATAAAAAGCCGAAGCTGTCATCATCTTCCAGATAGTATTTAATTGCTTCTGTACTTCCAAGATACATAACAACATTCAAATCACTCAATTTTATTTTTTTATTTTTTAAAGCGTATTCAAAAACCTCAAGAGTACCAGAACCCCTCTCCCGAAGAACAAGCGGCAGTTTCTTTAAATGTTCTAAATCCATAGGATCGTTTGTTCTAAATTTATTTTTAACACTCGTTGTTAAAACAAGTTCATCACTAATAAAGATCTCATACTTAATTTCACGGCTTTTTATTTTTCCCTCAACCAGACCTAATTCAATTTCTCCACTAATAAGCGCCTCTGCAATTTGCTCTGAATTGCCTGAAAGTAACGAGAGTTTTATTTCGGGATACTTTTTCTTGAACCCGGATAAGATGGGAGGGAAAACGTATTGCGCGATCGTTGTACTTGCCCCTAATTTCAATTCACCGATCTTTTGTTCTCTGTATAAATTAAGTTTATCCTCAAGATCTTTATGCAGTTGGTAAACTTTCTCTGAATAATTGAGTAATTCTTTTCCAGCTAACGTTAAATATATCCTACTTCCTTTGCGGGTAAATAAGGGAAGCCCGTATTCTTTTTCAAGCGCCTGGATATGTTTGGTAATTGCCGGTTGGGTTACAAACAATTCATTTGAAGCTTTTGTAAAACTTAAATTCTTGGCTACGGATAGAAATACTTTTAGTCTAAAGTCTAACATAAATTTATTTCGAAAGTTTATTCATAATGAGGTTTGCAAAATTATGAGTTAGCTTTTAATAGATTCTCCGGCATTTGTACCGCGACCACTTTTCCGTGCGCCGTAATTTCTCCATTTGCCGAGACGGTAATTTCCGATATCACTTTTCTACCTTTTAGTTCCAGCACTTTGCCTCGCAACTCAAGTTCAATTCCAAGTGGAGTAGGGCGAAGAAAATCTACTTGAAGAGATGCTGTAACAAATCGAAACGGCGGGAATGTGTCCGGTTCTCTTCCTTCAGCACGATAAGAAGCAAGGGCAGCTGTTCCGGTTCCGTGGCAGTCAATCAATGAAGCGATCAATCCGCCATACACATAACCGGGAATTGCAATATGATATGGCTTTGGTGTAAAGCGGGCAATCGTTTCATCGCCATCCCAATAACTTTTTATTTGATGCCCGTGTTCATTTAGTCTTCCACAACCGTAACAGTAACTTAGATCATCCGGATAAGAATCTTGAATCGCTTTTAAATCCATGTGCATCTTTCTTATAATTATTTCATCAACATCACTAAATGACTAGTTGAAGGTTGATTTTTAATTTCGTTAACTATCTTAAAACCTGCTTTGTGTGCCAAGTAATAAATGCCGCCGTTTGCAGTATAATTTTTATAATTTCGATAATGTTCAGAACCGGCAACAAACTCAACAATCTCATTTAATCCACTCCAAAAGCCTTTTGGTTTAGGGACAAGATAATCGCCAATAATAATTTTATCGGCAACTTGTGCTATTTCCTTTAAAAGGTTCACTCTTTTTTCTTCATCCACTTCATGTATAACATACGTCATCACTGCATAATCAAAGTGTTTTTTCCCCTCCGCAATAATCTCATTTACACTTTTATTTTGAAACGTAATTTTATTATTTGGATTTTCAGAAAGGTTTAAGTTCGCTCTTTCAATATTTCGTGTTGATAGATCAATCCCCAACACCGATTCGCACTTATCCGAAACGGAAAAAGAAAAACGACCTGTCCCGCAGCCAACATCAATTAGGCTGGAGTTTGGTTCGATTAGATTTTTTATTTGCCCGAATAACTTATCCTGATTTGGCGCTATAAACTTATCGTAAAACCATCCGTCATACCAGTGTGTCTTATTCTCGTTTGACAAGTTAAAATCCTAACACAAAAAATATTAATCCAACTGTTAAGCCGATAACAAAATTGAAGACTTTTAGTTTGATTGAATCTTTAAGTGAATAAGAAAGCATCGGTAACATGCCGTGCCCGTCTTGAACCATCGAACTTGTTAACAAAACAGAAAAAGGAACAAGCCCTTGAGCAAATAAAGTAACAAAAATTAAGTGGGGACCGGACTCCGGGATTAATCCAACCAAAGCGCCAACAAACAAAAAAACAATTTTATACTGTGAAGTGAATTGTTCGAGATGCAAATATTTAAGACCGAATTCAACAACGAGTAATGCTCCAAACGTCCAGAGAAAAGTCTTCCAGAGATGTTTTTTTATAATATGCCCGTAAATATGTTCTATAATATAATGTTTGAAACTTCTTTCATGAGGATGCGTGACCATCTCTTTACAATTGGTGCAGGTAGATATTTTATATTTTTTTACAATGATATCTATCAACCAACCGCTAAAGGTTCCTATCACAAAAAGAATTGCGAAAAGAATAACGGCTTGCTTTGGAAACATCGCAAGCATTACAAATGCTTCATCACCGGAAACCGCGATCATCGATCCGGCAAGCGCACCAAAGCTTATTAATCCATGCATGTAAAGAGAGACATTTGTAAATCCCCCAATGCACCCAGGAACCGTACCAATTAAAGAGGCTAAGATGTACTGCTTAAATTTTCTCGCGTTGATAAAAAATTTTTCTATCTTTTGCTTGGTAAGCACATTCAACAAATCAACTGAGATCATCATTACTGCAACGAGTAAAGAAATCTGGAGTGATTCTATTACAAGTCCACCTAACACTTCAAACATTTTTCACCATATATAAATTCACTATTCAATAAAAATTAGATACAGAATGAGGAAATGAGATTCCGAAATCGCATAGTCATAATATATCATCCTATGCGATTAATATTCACCTATCTTTTATCAGTTCCGCAAAAAGTTGAATGTACTTTAAGATTTTCCCAACGCTTGATCTAAATCTGCAATAATATCATTCACATCTTCGATACCAACAGATAAACGAACCAAATCATCTGTAATTCCGGCTTTGAGTTTATCTTCTTTACTTACGGCTGCATGAGTCATAGAAGCAGGATGTTGAATAAGTGTTTCAACCCCTCCTAAAGAAACGGCTAAAGTAGCGAGATGAACGCTGTCCATCAATTTTCTACCGGCATCCAGTCCACCTTTCACACCAAAACTAATCATTGAACCTGTGCCGTTCATCTGTTGTTTTGCTAACTCAAATTGTGGATGGGATTTGAGTCCCGGATATTTTATCCACGCAATCTTTGGATGGTTTTCCAAAAAGTGAGCAACCTTAACGGCATTTTCTTGATTGCGTTCTACACGAAGAGCTAAAGTTTTTAATCCGCGAATAACCAAGTATGCTTGATGCGGATCCATATTGCAACCCATATAAACCATCGCATGGCGAATTTTTTCGTATAAACTTTTTTCTTTTGTAACAACAATTCCACCAACGATATCAGCATGACCGTTAATAAATTTTGTAACGGAATGGAGAACAACATCAGCTCCAAGGTCAAGTGGCTTTTGTAAGTATGGCGTTGCGAAAGTATTATCGACTACTAAAATAAGATTATGTTTTTTGGCTATTTCGGCACAAGCTTTGATATCGGTTATTTCCATAGTTGGATTAGCAGGGGTTTCAATATAAAGTACTTTTGTGTTTTCCTTTATTGCCGCAGTAATATTATTAACATCAGAGGTACTTACAAAATCAGCTTCAACACCAAAGCGTGAAAAATCTTTTTCCAATACACCTCTCGCAGGACCATAAACAGACGCTGTACTAACAATATGACTGCCAGCTCCCAATAATGCCATGTAAACGCTTGTTATTGCAGACATTCCCGAACTCGTAGCAACTCCATCATAACCATTTTCTAATTCGGCTACATTTTTCTCAAGAACACGGATTGTCGGGTTCCCGATTCTTGTATAAATGTAACCATCACTCGCACCGGAAAAACAATCTGCCCCTTCCTGAGCATCCTTGAATTTAAATGTTGAAGTTTGATAAATAGGTACTGTAGCGCTCCCGAATTGATCTTCAAAGGCGCCACTGTGAATCACCTTGGTGTTAAATCCCAAATTTTTTGTGTCCATATTTTTTTCTTTTCGTTATTAAGTTATTGTAAAAAAAAAGATTCTTATAATTAAAATTTAGTTCTGTTCAACGAGATTATGAATATTCCCGGTGAACATTTTATTTTTATTCAAATTCATAAGCACACATTTTTGAGTTGCGACAAAAGCGAGATGGTCTTCGATTTTGATTTCAGCTTTAAAAATGAACATCCCGTGCGAATAGCTGTGTACAAACATTTTCCCAACCGGCTTATCAAAAAGTTTAATTTGTTTTCTATATTTTATTTCGCTTGATATAACAACAAGATGATGATTGATCTCAAGCAGTTTTTCCATAGCATAGATTTGTGTGAATAATATATTGCGCATATCTTCAAGCCAACGTACATAGACAATATTGTTAACATGCCCGGCAACATCAATATCATAAGTATTTACTAACAAGGGAACTTCGATAAACAGCGAGTTTGTTTTATTTAATAGTAACACTTCGTCAACTCTCATTTCTGTTTCCACTGGCAATAAATCCTCTATTTAGTTTTGTGTTGATTTCTTTTATATCAGAATAATTCTCGGCAAGAATATCTTCAATTTTTTCTGAAGAGATTTTGCCCCTTGGATGCAGTTCACCTTTTCGAGCTGTGTGAAGTTTATCCATTACCTCAAAACCTTCGGAATTAAAATCTGCGATCAACAACTTCCCTTTTTTTGCATTGATTCGTATAATTTCCTTTAAACATAAAAAAGGATCATCAAGCTCATGCAATGTATTAAGGCAGACAATATTTTCCACTGCATTATCAGGAAACGGAATTTTTTCCAAATTTAACCGGACATATTTTACTTTGGTCAAATACGCATCCGTAATTCTTCTTTCACTTTCAATCTTAGAATCAAAATTGTAATCGCCTGTAATAACATAATACCCCATTCTCGTTAATGTTGATGCCGCTCGTCCTGTTCCTGTGGCAATGTCAAGTACTAAACTATTGGGAGGAAAATCTGCGGAAGAAATCATCCGGAAATATTCTTCCATTAAATCGTATCCCCATTCAAGAAGCAATAGATCGCTCTCGGATTTCGGAATTGGATCGTGATTAACCATCAAGACCTTATTTAGTGTGTTATAAGTTCAAACAACAAATCAAAAATAAGGGAAATATTCTTATTCTCAATGAATCATTCCACAGGCATCTGAAAATGTGCATAATGTGATTATCTCTAAAGTTATTCGCTAAATTACGGCAAGAGAACTGCCACTGCCAATACGGTTGTCCACAATCCATTTTTATCTCCTGCCGCTGTTTGAGTAATATTTAAAGTCTTCACAATTTTACCGGACATCTTAAAGACCTGTTCTCTTTCATTCCAATCAACCTCAGCGTTAAACTCAACTCCAAGAGTTGTGGCGAGCATCTGAGCAGCTAAGTCTTCTGCATAATCGCCCGCAATTTTTTCTTTTACTCCAAAAGGATGATGTTCGGATAAATAACCATACTGATTGCCGTTTGCCGGAATTGCAACACCTATTGAGGACGCAATTAACCTGTTTGGTTCATTTGTTGAATTCCGGGCCATAACGGCAAATGTAATTTGACCAGTACTTATTTCTTTTAATCCTTGTTGCCTGGAAATTATTTTGCATCCCGGAGGGTATATGCTGCTAACGGTAACTAAGTTGCAAATTTCAATTCCTGCATTTCGTAAAGCTGCTTCAAATGAACTGAGATAATCTCTGTGCCTTCCTACCCCTTTTGTAAAAAATATTTTTGTCGGAACATACATTTTTTGTCTCTATTCTATTTTGATAAATAACTATTCACGGCATCTTTAACTTTTATTGTACCTTTATAACCAACCACTATTTTTACTCCCCCCTTTTTAAGGGTTTCTTCCGCTTTATCTCCAACATGTCCGGTGAGTAAGACTTCAGCACCTTTGTTAATAATTAATTCAGCGGCTTTGGGTCCGACGCCGCTTTGCATTTGTTCACCGAGATTTGACACGGCTTCAAACTTCAACGTATCGGAATCCACAATTAATAAATATTGGCACCGTCCGAATTGTTCACTAAGAAGTGCATCCATAGATCCGCCTGTTGATGTTACTGCTATTTTCATCTTTTCAATTCCTTTTATTGTTTTTTATCTGTTTGTTAATTCCCAACCATATTTTTTCTATCTGTTTTTTAATTCCACGATTAAATTCTATAATAGTTTTCCCCAATTGTAGAGACCGAATGAAATCCTGATGAAAAGGAAGTAACCCCAAAACTTCGACATTATGTGCCTGAGCCAATTTGGTTATCATTTCCGTGATTTCTAGATTCAAATCGAATTTATTGATGATGATGCCGTGCGCGTATTTGAATGTTTTCAATAATTCGAGAAGTCTTTTCAAATCATGCAATCCGGAAAGAGTCGGTTCAGTAATTATTACTACGAAATCAGTGCCGGAGAGGCTAGCGTTTACCGGACACCCAATTCCCGGTGGTCCATCGATTATTATCCATTCAGTTTCTTCTGTAATATTTTCAGTTGCTGCTTTTTTTATTTCACTCACAAGCTTCCCTGAGTTCCCTTCACCAGGAAGAAGTTTTGCATAAAAAAACTTTGAACTGTCTTCAAGTTCACCGGAGTAAAAATCACCCGTTTTTTTTGTCTCAAAGGAAATGGCTTGTTCAGGACAAACTTTAACACAAAATCCGCACCCTTCACAACTAATTAAATCAACTCTAAAATTTTTTATTGCATCAAATCTGCAAACCTCTTCGCATAAACCGCATTCACTGCACATACAAGAATCTATTTCAGCTTTTTTCCCACCGTAGAATTCTATTTCTGTTTCAATCTTAGGCTTCAATAAAAGATATAAATTAGCCGCATCTACATCGCAATCGATAACAATTTTATTTTTAATCAATTTAGAAATAGCGGCGGCAAAGGAGGTTTTCCCCGTACCCCCTTTACCGCTTAAAATAACTATTTGAGAATAATTTTGAATTTTGTTCACCTGTTCGTTAGGCTAGTCTTTGATGATGGACTTTAAGACTTTTTCTTTATCCAACTTCTTTGAACAAAAGAACCAATCCTGACAGATTAAATCGTCCTTTCCTTCCATCCTTTCTTTTGCCGCGCCGCATGAACCTGCAGGAGAAATAATAACATCGTCGCCGGGCTGCCAATCCGCCGGAGTCGCAACTGAAAAGATATCCGCGGTTTGAAGCGCTATCACCACACGATAAAGTTCATCAAAATTTCTACCTAAGCTTAAGGGATAATAAATAATTGTCCGGATGATTCCTTTCGGGTCAATAACAAATACAGCTCTCACCGCTTTGGTAGAACTTTCTCCCGGCTGGATCATTCCATATTTGTTGGCAATTTCCATTGTGATATCTTCAATCAACGGGAAATTGACTTCAACATTTTTCATCCCTCTGTATTCAATTTTTTCTTTAATTGTTCTTAACCAGGCAATGTGGCTATATATTCCGTCAATTGATAAGCCAACTAACTTACAATTAGCCTTCAGAAATTTTTCTTCTAAAAACGCGAAGGTTATAAATTCTGAAGTACATACCGGAGTAAAATCTGCCGGATGGCTGAAAAGAATTACCCAGCTACCGGCATATTGTTCAGGGAAATTAATATCTCCCTGGGTTGTAACCGCCTTAAACACCGGTGCCCTATCACCGATTCGCGGCATTGAAACTGCTTGAGGCACGCTATTGCTTTCCATAAAGAACTCCTTTTATTAATGTATAGTGACGTTACTTTTTTCGTCTGCAATGAATGCAGCTATTTTTTTTACAATGTTTTTAAATTCTTCCTTAAGATTTGTTAAGAACAGAACCGGTATTTTTCCATTAGAATAGTCTTTTGCAATTTCCTTATCAAATGGAATTTTCATCAAAATATTTATTTGCCCGGCATTTAAATAATCCTCCAGAGCAGAGTATGATTCATCATATTTATTTATCACGACACTAAAGGGAATATTAAGAATGCGTAAAACTTCAACTGCGAGTTTCAGATCATGCAAGCCAAACGGGTTGGACTCGGTAACGAGAATGCAATAATCTGAATCGCGTACGGCTTCAACCATTGAGCATGAAGTTCCCGGAGGAGAATCTATGATATTCAGTTTATCGGTTTGAATTTTCTTCTTAACTTCTTTAATTAACGGTGAGGCGGAAGCTTCGCCGACATTTAAAATACCGTCATAAAATTCTATGTTATTTACCGCTGAAATTCCTTCACGAACAAAACCGATGGTTTTTCCCTTTTCGGTAATCGCGTGCTCAGGGCAAAAGTATTCACACGCTCCGCACCCATGACATAATTCGTCTATAAGGAAAATATCTGAACCCATCTTTATCAAAGCATGAAACTCACAAACCTCTGTACATTTCCCACAAAATGTGCATTTAGAAAAATCAATTATGGGAAGCATCTTTGCTAATGGATTTTCATCATGAAATTTAGGATGAAGGAGAATATGTCCGTTAGGTTCTTCTACATCGCAATCCAGATAAACAGAATCTTCAATAACGGATGCAAGTCCGCATGCAACTGTTGTTTTCCCTGTTCCACCTTTACCTGAGGCAATTGATATTATCAACTCACTTCTCAAATATTAGTTGTTATGATGATGTTCATTTCCATGTGCACAAACTTCATAGCCGCTCAGTTTACCAGCTATAAAGAGGTTCAACGCATCTTCATAAAGTAGACCCGGTGCCGTGATGACATTGATACCAAATTCAAGAAAATTCGAGACAGCTTTTTGCCCCATTCCGCCTGCAATTATAGTTCCCACATTATACTGTTTAACGTATCCGGGAAGTTGACAGGTACCCCCATGTTCACCGGCTAAAGGATTAAAATAGATTTCCTTTTTTATGATTTTATTTTGGTCGTCATATTCACATACGTTGAATTTAGTGCATCTTCCAAAATGTTCTGCTACTCTTTCTTCTTTACCAACTTCTTCTATTGCAACGGCTAATCGTTGATTCATATTTACTCCATTTTTTATGTTACTTGAAAATTTATTCTATTAAAAATTTTTATTCCGGTTCCTTCTTTTTCTGCCTATACCTCCTCTACTTCCCTTTTGAAAAGATTCATGTTTAATGATCGATAAATTCCCTGCAACAAATTGATTCACAATTTCTTTTACCTGCTTTTTAGTACAAGAATAAATTAGAACATTAGCAGATTCCAACAACCGGAGAGGATGAATACCTATCTCGGTAGTAATTACCGCCACGGCATTTTTTTCAATCATAAACTGCGCGGTTTGGATTCCGGCTCCACCAAATATGTTTGCATAAGGATTGCGAAGAAATTCGAAAGTGTTTTTTTCCGTATCATAAAAAATTATGAACGGAGTCCTTCCGAATTTCTCCGCAACAAAAGAATTCAGATCCATTCTCTCGGATGTAATTGCAATTAACATTAGAGTGACATCATCTTATCAATTTCCGAATCCTTTTCCCTGTCCTTTACCTTTTCCACCGCCGTGGTGATTTCCTAAACCGCCTCTTCCGCGCGGTTTTCCGCCGCGACCGAGACCGTAAACAACTTCCTTGTTCTCTACAGATTGCTCTGTGGTCTTTTCAGTTTGTGTTGTTTGTGTATCTTTGCAACGACCTCTTTTTCTTCCGGTCATTGCTCCTTCTCCTTGCGGACCTGTTCCATTAAAGTTTGGCATAATTGCCTCCTTTTTACTGTTTAAATGCATCAAATTGCTAAAATCGAATTTTTAGAATCACCAAAATGAGTTAACACTTGCCTATCTGCTTCAGCTTCATTCAACCACACTTCTCCGTCTCCCAAATATCTAAATTGATATTCTTTCCCTGCATTCAAATTACATTCTGCGCTAAACGAACCATCGGGACTATTGTGCGAGAATTTATCTTTATGTATATCCCAATTGTTAAAATCGCCAACGAGATTGACATGTTTAAAATTTTCACTTACTTCTTTAGAAAGAATAAAGGTAACATGACAAATGCTACCGTCTTTTGAATATTTTTTTATAATAGCCATAACTCACCTCGTAATGTTTTTAATTAAAAAAGTATTGTCCGAATAGGTAACTTCTTTCAATTGTTTTTCTTTAATTAAAGTATCAATAAAATCCCATGTGGAATTTGACCGTGACAAAAAATTATCAACAGCGTCTTTTCGCATTGGATGAACTGAAAGGATGCTTAACAATTCCTTTTCGGTATCGGAAGAAAAGCCAAAGTTAGTCCCTTCATTATTGATGATAAGCTCTACATTGTTCAATAGCCTGCTGAATACTTGATATGCCATGTTTAAATTTTCTTCCGATGGTGCACTTACTGATTTATCAGCCGGGGGACGCGTTGGCGCAAGAATGTAAGCTTTGTGTAGATTTATTTCGCTTATTATTTGAGCGGTTTTACTCAGCGATTCAATATTATCGTTAAGACCTTTCACAAGCATCGTCTCGGTTACCAGCATTCCTTTAAAGGCTGAAGCAAATTCTTTTATCCCGGTTACAATTTTTTTGAGATCGAGTGAACCATGCGGTCTGTTAATTTTGCGCCAAATGTTTTCGTCAGCAGAATCAATTTTCACCGACACCCAATCTGCCTTCATCAAATCGTTCTGAACTTTCTTCTCCCAAATCAAAGATGAATTTGTAATTACCGCTATTTTTATTCCAAATGATTTTAATCTCTCGATGGTTCTTCCAAGATTAATATCAAGGGTTGGTTCGCCGTCGGGTACAAAGGTCAGATAATCAATCTTCTCTCCGACTTTTTGTAGTTGCTGAATCTTGTCTTCTACTTCATTATAAATTTCATCCGCGGAGAAAAATTCTTTTCTTATAATTGACATTGAATCAGTCGATCCAACCTGGCAATAAATGCACGAATAGCTGCACACCTTCGGAGGTATGTTATTAATTCCGAGAGATCTGCCTAATCTGCGCGACGGTATTGGACCGAAAAGGATCATCTCTTACTTCTCGAATAAATTTTTCTACAGTTAATCATAAGCCAATCTTGTTTCTTTCTCTTTCAGGGTCGGCTCTGTTAATTCTTTCCACTCCTTTGTATTCCAAGTATCTAATTCCGTATGAGTTAAATAATATTTTTGCGGAATCGGATGAGTGCCAACAATAACTTTCAAATCGTATTTAGATTCAATAAACATTTTGAAATGATCGATATAAGGACAAGGGGGAAAACCGACCACCATTCCGGTTGCAAAATGAATTACTTCTGCACCGTTTTTCTTTAACTCTTCCGGAGCGTATTCAATGTTACCGCCCGGGCATCCGCCGCATGAAGTATAACCGACAAGCTCTACATCTTTATCTTTATAAATATCAAACGCTCCGGCTCTTTCTTTAATTGATCGGAAGCATTTTCCGCCGGCGCAGCTCTTGTATCTATCGCAAATAATAATTCCGATTTTTATTTTATTTTTCATTGAGGCACCTAAAAAACAAAATTGATTTATTTATAAACAACTTATTTACCCACTTCTACTTGAGGCGCATCAACCATCATAAAATAATTTTTCCCGTTGAAATCAGTTTCCTTGATAATCTCATTCTCTATCAGTTCATTTAGTTTTTTTAATTCTCCATTTCCTTTAATAAAATGTTTTACCGCATCTACTCCTATTGGATGAATTGAGAGCAATCCCATAAATTCATTTTCAAAATCATCGGTTGCAAAAAATTCTTCGGTTTCCGGACAGCATAGCAGAACCGGGTTTGTGACTTTCTCTTTAATCAGTTTGGATAATTGGTTAAGTGTGTCTGCATCCGGGCTAACTGCGTAACTTTCTGCCGGGGGGAACATCGGAGTCATGAAGTAAGATGTTTCATGTCCTAGTGTATTTAAATAATTAGCTAGTTGTTCAATTTCGTCAGCGTTATCATTTATGTTTTGTATGAGTGTTGTTTCAGTAGTAAGTGTACCTTGAAATCTTTTTGAGAATTGTTTTATTCCTTCTAAAATTTTATCGTATTGTAATCTTTGATGAGGACGATTTATTTTCAACCAGGTGTCTTCATTAACCGTATCAATTTTAAGTGAGACATAATCAGCAAACATTAAATTTTCTTGTATGTTTTCGTTCCATATTAACGCGGAGTTTGTGAAGACCGCTATTTTATAACCAAATTCACGGAGTAATGAAATTTCTTTCGAAAGATTCGCATCAAGTGAAGGAGCCCCGCTACCGGCAAAAAGAATATAGTCTATCTTTTTACCGCTCTTTTTAATTTCTTCCAGCTTATTTTTAACTGAGATATAAAGTTCGTATGGTGATAAACAATTTTCTGAGCAGACAGAACAGCGTGAGGTTTTTCCGCTTGGGCAATAAATACAGTTGTACGAACATGTGTTTGCCCTCGCGTTATTAATCCCCAGCACTAAACCAAGCCTTCTTGAACGCACCGGTCCATAGACTACTTTACTCTTAAGTGTTTTATTAGAGAGGATACTCCTTTCCAATTTTGCGCAAAGTGTTTTTATTGCGTTTCTAAACCAACCAACTATTTGACTATTCATTTTGTACCACTCGTATTAGATTAATTCCGTAATGCTAATTTTGTTCCAAATAATTACTGCGTTTTTTGCGCCATTGTCAACATTTTGGAATAAGTAGCATTGCATTATCGCAACGAATATTGCAGCGTTATTGCAATCTTGCATATTTGTGCTTATATTTTGCAACAGTTTGGAGAAAAAAATGGCAGATGTTCAGCAGATAATTGATAAAAATAAAGAAACTTTAATTATTCCCGATGGAATTGCGGTTATAGGTAAAGATCAAAACATCATCGTGTTCAACGAAGCTGCTTCGCGGATCACCGGCTATTCTGAAGATGAAGTGATTGGAAGAAAGTTTGAATTTCTTTTTGGAGAAAAAATTGATGAACGAAAATCCATTCTTGAATCATTAGAGGAAAATATCGCGTTTAGTAACCTTGCTATTAACATAACAGACAGCAAAGGACACATCAAGAATGTTCTTGCCTCAATTACTCCTATTAAAAGAGATGGAATTGTTTTAAGTGTGGTCTTTGTTTTCAGAGATACAAAGGAGATGCTTTCTTTGGCGGAAGAAATTCAGCAGAAAACTTCTGAACTCATCAACCAAAAAAATAAACTTGATGCAATCTTTAACAGTAATATTGAAGGGACATTTACAATTGATAACGACTGGAATGTAACTTCTTTCAATACATCGGCAGAAAAGATAACCGGCTATAAAAAATTTGAAGCAATCGGGAAAAAATGCTGGGATATTTTTAATTCATCGCTTTGCCGCAACGGATGCCACATGGAACAGACAATTCCGAAAGGAAAACCGATGATTGGTAATGAGTTGGAGATACTACACAAAAGCGGGAGAAGTATTCCCATACGTGTCAATTCAGCTATTCTCATCAATAACAAAAATGAAAACATCGGCGCTGTTGAAACATTTATGGATATCTCGGAAATCAGAAATTTATCCTCTCATCTCCGTGAATTTTTTAAATATGAAAATATTGTTGGCAGAAATAAAGAAATCAAACAAATTATTTCCGTACTTGAAAGTGTGTCGCAAACGGATAGTTCTGTTTTAATAACCGGGGAAAGCGGAACTGGAAAAGAATTGGCGGCGCGTGCAATTCATTTAAATAGTCCAAGAAAAACCGGACCATTTATAGCGGTTAACTGCAGTGCGTTTGTGGAATCGCTAATCGAAAGCGAATTATTCGGACATGAAAAAGGAGCTTTTACCGGAGCAATTAAAACGAAGATTGGAAGATTCGAGCTTGCTCAAGGAGGTACGTTGTTCCTGGATGAAATAGGAGATCTTTCTACTGCTGTGCAAACAAAACTGCTAAGAGTTTTGGAAACGCGTGAGTTTGAGAGAGTCGGCGGGAATAGATCTATTAAAATGGCTACAAGGATAATTGCCGCGACTAATAAAAATCTCGCTGAAGAAATCTCTACTGGAAGATTTAGAGAGGATTTATTTTACCGAATCAATGTAATTAATATTCATCTTCCTCCGCTTAGAGAAAGGATGGATGATTTTCCCTTATTAGTAAATCATTTTATTGAAAGTTTCAACAAGAAATTCAATAAAAACATCAAACAGTTTTCATCATCTGCTTATGATCTGGTGATAGATTATAACTGGCCCGGAAACATTCGAGAGCTAGAAAATGTTATTGAGCATTGCTTCGTTTTATGTAGCGGAGATATCATCCAGGTTGAATGTCTTCCAAAAAGATTGAGAGAACCCGGTAAAAAAAATATAGTATTGAATAATCCCGATGTACAAAAAGGTTTTAAAGAAACTGAAAAAGAATTGATCATTTCTGTTTTAAAAAAGAATAATCATAACCGGACTGAAGCAGCAAAAGAGTTGAATATCAATCCCTCTACTCTTTGGAGAAAAATAAAGAAGCATGACATTAAAATATAAAGATAAATTGATTCGGATAAGACCGTTACACATTTGAGATTATCAAACTAATTTTTTGGTCTCACACTTATCACATTCAAACTGAAGCGTAGTATGATTAATTTCATACCGCTCGTGGAGTTCAAGTTCAATGAGCTTTTGAATATCTATTGTTTTGCTCACAGCCATATCTTCTACTTCAATATGCGCTTCAAAGTGAGTATCGTTGTCATTTAATTTCCAGAGATGCACATGATGAATGTTAACGACACCGGGAATTCCTTCCACCAGAATTTTTAAGTCATCCAAATTTATTCCCGCCGGAGAGGACATCATTATCACGTTTAGAGATTCCTTTACAATCTCGTACGTCATTTTTAAGATATAAATGGAAATGAGAATTGTCAAGAGAGGATCAATCCAGTAGATTTTGAAAAATATTATAAACAACGCTCCTATGATTACCGCAAGACTTGAAATGGCATCGCTCAACAAGTGGAAATATGCGGCACGAATGTTTAGATTATTCTTAGACCCTTTTTTTAGAAGAAGAGTTCCTACAACGTTGGCTGTTAATCCCAACGAAGCAACTATCAACATTATACTTCCAGCGATGGGTGAAGGGTTATAAAATCGTTCGATTGCTTCTTTGATTAAAAAGAAACTGATAATGATCAAAGTGCTTGCATTTATGATTGCCGCGATGATCTCTGCTCTTTTTAAACCGAAAGTGTATTTCAACGTTCGAGGCATTTTACTCATCCGCATGGCGATGTAAGTGATAATGATCGCAATGCCGTCGCTAAAATTATGTAGCGCATCGGAGATAAGGGATAAGCTTCCGGAAATCAATCCGCCGACCACTTCCGCTATCGTTATAAAAAAGTTCAACGCCATGGTGATGAACAAATTTTTCTCGGAAGTTTCTTCCGCTTTGTTATGATTATGCGACATAATTTCTCTTTAAAAATCTTTTAGTATTTTTTTCTCAACTCTTTGCTTTAAATTTTTTAGTACAAAATTAACTGCTTTTTATTTACTTGGCAAAGTGCTTATCAGTTTTATCTGACAAAAACACAGCTTCCCCATAAAAGAGTTTGGCGTTCATTAATTTTCCTAATTTCACTAAAGTATTGAATTATCAACACTACCGGAAATTGGAACAGTAAAAAAGAATGTACTCCCTTTGCCTTGTTCGCTTTCAACCCGGATTTTCCCTCCATGTCTTTCAATCATTTCTTTGCAAAGTAATAAACCCAAACCTGTTCCATGTTCGTTCGCTGTTCCATTTGTGCTGATGGTTTTTTCCAGTTTGAAAAGCTTGTCAACATTTTCTTTATTAATTCCCACACCTGTATCAGAAATTGAAGTCTCCACATAATCTTTAATAATTTTTGACGCTAATATAATCTTACCACCCGGATTAGTAAACTTTATTGAATTGGAAATAAGATTCCTAACAATTGTATGTAACATATTTTTATCCGCTTTAACAAAAATGGAAGTATCAATTGTGGAAATGAGTCTTATTCCTTTATTGAGTGCCGTCTGCTTTGCCAGGGAGAGTGTCGGAATTAATTCCTCGACCAGATTAAGATTCTCAGGATCATAGGTCATCCTACCGGTTTGTATTCTTGCCCATTCTAATAAATTTTCTAAAAGTTTGTAAGCGCTGTGATTTAATTCATTGATGCCATTAATAAAAGATAATCTTTCTTCTTCAGATAATGTTTCGTATTCTTCTGATAATATTTTAGAATAGCCGAGTAATCCTTGGAATGGGCTTTTCAAATCATGGGCAATAATTGAAAAAAATTTATCTTTGGTCCCGTTTAGTTCGGCAAGTTCAAGATTTTTTTGCAGAATTTCTTTTTCAACTCTCTTTCGTTCAGTGATGTCGCGTTCGACAAACAGCAGACCCGCAGGTTTACTATCTGAATCAAGTAACACGGCAGAATTCATATCAATAAAAAAACGGCTTTTGTCTTTTTTTATAGCGAGATATTCTGTAAGACCGTCATTTTTTGTACCAGCTAGCAATTTGCGGATATTATCAAATAACAATTCATGATATGAAGGATCAATAAAATCAAACGCTGATCTTCCAAAAAATTCGTCTTTTTGTTCTACGGTATAGCCATACATTTTCACTAACTTATCAGACATTAGTTGAATCTTTCCATCTAACGATACCATTCCAATTCCATCCGGAGAGGCGGATATAATGGCTTCTAATTTTTGGTTGCTTTGCTGCTGAGCCTCATTTGCTAGTTTACGTTCAGTTATTTCTCGTTCGACATATAGGATACTCGTTGGATTACCGTTACTATCAAGAAGCACACTTGCATTCACATCTATATGAAACCGGCTCTTATCCTTTTTTAAAGCTATATATTCATTAATTTTATGATTAGTTTCACCCGCAAGCAATTTGCGGGTATTATCTATCAATATCTTGTGACTCGAAGGGTCGATAAAATCATAAATTGATCTCCCTAAAATTTCGTCCATCTGGTCCACAGAATAACCATGTAATATTAATAATTTTTCGGAGATATGTTGTATTTTCCCATCTAATGAGATTATCCCAATTCCATCGGGTGAGGCCGATATAACAGCCTCCCATTTTCTACTGCTTTGTTGCAAAGCTTCTCTAGCGAGTTTTAATTCCGTTATGTCTGTTAGAAAATTCAAGGTGGCGGGTTTTCCCTCCCAATCAATTAGCACTGCGTTCATATAGACCCAACGAGTGCCTCCATTTTTGTTTAGCAACTGGAAAATATAATAACCCGGAACATACTCACCTTGCAATCTCTTTCTATAATTGTCAACGACAAGTGCCCGGTCTTCGGGATGAACAAACAGTGGGAACGGAGTTTCTTCAATTTCCTTCTCTGAATAACCGGTCATGGTTCTTGTCATAGGATTTGAAAGCCTAAGCATCCCATCTTGAATCACAACTATTGCCTCGTTAGCGCTGTCAACCAGTAAGTGATACTTATGTTTACTTTCTCTCTGTTCCTCCTCGGCTCGCTTGTGGTCTGCAATCTCTTTCGTCAGTTTTTCATTTATCTTTTGCAAATTATCGTTTGCTTTTGAACGTTGTATCGCCCATTCGTTAGCATCTTTTTGATAAGTCAATTTTAACTGTTCATTTTCCTGATGTAGCTTATGTAATTCTTGCAGAAGTTCTTTATTAGTTTTTTTTCTATCGTTCATAATTTATTGTCAAGTACTTTCTGAGTTATAATAATAACCGTTCACTTAAATTTCGTCGCTGAAAGCTGGTTAAAACTTAGCATTTCTTAATCACAATCCAATCTATTTATCATCGAATTATTTCACATTTAATTTAGTGCTTTCTTCTTACCAAAAATCTCAGTGGTTTTTTGTTTATATCCATTAAATATGTCATCTGAAATTAATAGAAGACTTCTGAAGTACAAATTCTGTTCCCCTTTATTCCAATAAAGAATATTCAAAAAATTGATACTGGCTATATCCGTACAAGCTCCAGTCGCTAAAAAGCGAAAATCATCGGGAATTTTACAAGGTTTAAAAGCAAAAAAGCCCGAATACGTTTAATATTCGAGCTTTTATAAGTGCACCCGCAGGGATTCGAACCCCGAACCTTCTGATCCGTAGTCAGATGCTCTATCCAATTAAGCTACGGGTGCGGTTTTAATAACCTTTGAACTTTTACTTCTATTTTGTTCCGCAAGATTGCCGAAATCAATTAGAATAAAGTGGATTTACTAATTTTTTGAATTGTACACTTCAAATTTAATTGAATTTCCCGTGCCTTCCAAAAAGCTTTGGTGTTATTGTACTTTTTAGTGGAAATAAACTCTCCAATGGAGTTTTTATAACGGATGAGGTATAAACCGAAACACTTCCTATTGCCTCCTATACTACTCCGTAATGCACAATTTTTATTCCATATTTTTGCCTTAAAGCATCTACCGCCTGCAGCATCCGTTTTTCTTTTTCATCTTTCCCGTCAAATAGATTTTCTTGCTCAAACGAACTGTAGAAATTGGTAAGTTGAATGCCGATAAGACGAATAGTGACGCGTCTTTTGTATGCATTACGGAAGAGTTCAACCGCTGCATTGAAGATAACTTTATCGCTGTTTGCCGGTTCTTTAAAGGTTTGCGAACGTGTGAGGGTTATAAAATCGGAGTAGCGTAACTTCAAAGTAATGGTTTTAGCCATCCACCCTTTTTTGCGAAGTGAATTACAAACATCTTCAACTAAATGAAAAAGAATATTTTCAATCTCCTTATGCTCGGCTAAATCTGTTTGAAATGTTTCTTCCCTGCCGATACTTTTTCTCTCCCGTTCAACGGTAAGAAACTCCGTCCCTTTGCCGTGCGCATGATCATAAATTGCATTTCCGTATTTGCCGAAAAGTAAACTGAAATATTCGCTTGAAGCATTAGTAATATCTTTGATAATCCGGAAGCCCCGCGCATTTAATTCCTTTGTGGTTACTCTCCCGATCCCCGGCATTGTTTCAATAGGAAGTGGGGCAAGGAATTCTTGCTCTTGTCCCGCAATAACATACGTAATTCCTTCCGGTTTGGCATAGTCAGATCCGATCTTTGCAACAAATTTATTTGAAGCGATCCCGATTGAACAGGGTAACGAGAGTTCTTTCTTTATTTCAGCTTGAAGACGTAAAGCTAACACATAAGGATGTCCGTAAATTTTTTCGCAACCGGAAAAATCCATATAAAATTCATCAATAGATGCCTGTTCCATAACCGGAGCGTAATGTTCTAAAATATTTTTCACTGCTTTTGAGTATCGCGTATATTCTTTGCCGTGTCCGTGCAGGTAGATGCCGTCTGGGCAGCGCCTGAAAGCATCGCGGATAGGCATGGCGGAATGGAGCCCAAACGCTCTTGCCTCGTAGGAACAAGCCGCAACTACTCCTCTCCCTTGCGGATCGCCACCGACAATAACCGCCTTCCCTTCCAGCGAAGGATCAAGTATCCGCTCAACGGAAACGAAGAATGCGTCAAGATCAAGATGAAAGATTGTTGCCATGAGGTAGTTGAAAGTTAAAAGTGGAAAGTTGAAAGAACTTTTTAATTATAAAAACAAAACGAAGCTATATTTAAACTTAACAAATAATATGAATGCAGATAATATTATAATTCCGCATCACGCCAAGGCGTGACGCTACACAAATAAATCCCGATAAATCGGGATGTAATTCCATATCATCGTTTACGATGATTTCTTCGCACTGCGATACCGTTTACGGTGTCGTTGATTATAGCGCTTACATTATTACAACACCAATTTATAAAATCGATCAGTTTGCAAAATCCAGTATAACCATGAATAAATTGTCTATTCTTTCGGATCAAGTTCATTAACTGTAATCAGTAATAAAGTAATAGTGTTTCGAGCTGTTTGGCGTCGATTATCAGTACATGCTTTGCGAATTAACCACATGATAACAATTGCAAATAGTACACAAAAAATCCTGGGAATTCCTTGTTGTGTAAACCCTTCTTGGTAATGACAAAAGTATAAGACTACATGAGATAAAACAAATATAAAACAAGAAATAAATACTGAAACTATTGTTGCACCTAGAGAATGGAAAAGATCGTTGAGAAAGGCAAGACGTTGAATGAGTGGATCCCTGTCTTTTTTCTTATCGCCAAGGAAACTTAGGACCAACTTATCAATGAAAATCCATTCAAGACTTTGACGTACTTTATTTGCCCAAAGCGTCCACCTTTTTGCACGCCATTGACAAAATTTTATGAAAGGAGGGAACCACCTAATCATTCTAAGATTTAACCGATTCTTCCACTCATCTGCATGTTTTTGTCTTCTACCTATTATTTCTTGAAAAAATTTATCAATACCTTTATATTTAAACCAATCATCAAACCACTCCGTAGAGCGGATATGGTTAGTCTGTTTTGTGTGTGAATATGGGACAATATGCCAAAAGCTTTCATCCGTTTGGCGCCAATAAAGCCAATAATATATCTGGTATACCGCAAAGCCTAGAGGGGCAGACATTAATACAAGGAATGCAACAAGACCTATAAGTTCCTGTCCTTGAAGGAAAGAGCCCAAGTTGAATTCAGCGATGAGTGTAACACCCATAATGGCTTTTTGGAAAGCTAAAAAAAATATCAATGAACCGACAAGTATTGTTCCTGGTATCGCCCAACGAACAAGGTGTGTGATCTCTTTCATTTATTTATTCTCCACTTATTGAGTATCTAGATTTTTTTACAAAACATCTTCAATTAACTCTTTATTGTGTTCCGAAAATGGAGCAGTGCTTCTTAATAATGGTAAACTCTTTCCCGGGAATAGAATTATTTAACCATTGTTAATTCTTCAAGAGTTAATTGCACATTCGCAAACTGTTGTGTCCAAAAACCATGTATTTTCCCGTTCTGATAATTTTGTTCCTTAGCTCTTATCTCTATAATTTTTTCTCTTGCCGTGACACTTAATGATTTTAAACAATCAAGACGAGAGGTTTCATCTATGCGTACCAGACATTCTTTGGGAATTTGATGTGCTTTTAATCTGCCATCACCTCTCCTATCCGAGAAAACAAAGTCAGTATCTCTTCCCGTTATTTTAAATAAATCCTTCAATTGTGGTGTATCAAGAACTATAAATCCTTTTTGATATGCTTTTTCTCCAACTGGCATTTGATGATCTTCAACTAAAAGCAATATCCCCTTGTCTGCCATTAAAGAAATGATTAACCCATCGGTTGAAAACAATTTAAGCCAGTCCTTTGGGTCTATTTCGTGCAAAACATTGCACATCATTATTACATCGAAACTTTTTTTGTCATAGTTTGATAACAGTTTTGTGGTATCATTAAAATATCTGTTTTCAGAGTTTCCAAAAACCTTGTTTATAGCATGCTCGCAATGCTCTTTGTATGTATCGGATTTGTCATAAGCGATATAATCTAATTTCTCAATTAAATTCGTGTAGTCTGTCTGTTCTATATCAAAAATATTGGAAATAAAACGTCCTTGCCCTGCACCATAGTCTAAAACTCGAAGCTTTCCGTTTTGGGATAGTTTAAATAATTCAATTCTAACTTGATGCGATTGAGGATCATTAGAATCAGTCATTACAGTTGACGGCTCAACCAAACATTCAAAAGCGTAACGGCTAGTAGCATACTGTGCGGGCAAACTGATAAAATCTTGAAGTCTGGCTACTTCATCATCATCACCAAGTAGGCTGTGTAAAACTTTTTCGGGAATTTTACCAGCATGACTAATTTTATTATTCTCAACATACCAGATTAAGGAAGGGTTAAAGTGAGCTAATAAAGGAATTGAGTGTGTAGCAATCCAAATTTGACCATTAGGATTACATTTTTGTATTCTATCAAGAGTTTCAATGATTACAGAAGGATGAAGATGATTTTCTGGTTCATCAAGAATTAGAATTAAATCCTTCAGAGCCGTTTCTTGGCTGTAAATTGCTAAGCAAAATTGCAACAAAATTTTCTGTCCGTCTGACAGATTGGATTTACCCATAGGAAATCCAAATAAAGTAGCTTCTCCGTCAATCGTCCTTCCAATGGAAGTATTTAAAAAGATTTCAACTAGTTTATTGAGTTTTTCATATTCATTTATTGCAATTTGTTTTTCTTCTTCGGAAACTTGTGAGTCTGGATGTGTGGCCTCCCTATTTCTGTCTTGAATAACTTGAATTTTAGAAAATGTTCCGGCAGGTAGAAAACTAACCCCTACCTTATTGATATCAGTAGCGGCGTTAATAATTTGACTTTTTTGAAAGTTATTGCAATCCGTTAAGTCAAGTTTTTTCGGCACGAAGGGAACAGAAACATAATTTTCCGCTAATTCAGAGGTTTCGACCAATTTCCAATTAATAATATTTTCTTGATTTACAAGATTTCTCTTGTTTCTCTCATAGGAGTCACTAAACTGTTTAATGTTTTTATTTAAACGGTCAATTTATTCTTGAGTAGTTTCTTTTGATAATTGATATTGCAAACTAGCGATAGCTTTTTCTAAATTCTCCATCTCCTTATTAATAATTTCGATTTGATTTCTTGAATTCTCTACTTCGTTTTTTTTGTGCTTTGCACGAAATGTTGAAATAATTTTATTTAATATTCTTGTTTTCCCGGAACCATTTTTCCCAGCAATTAAAACAATCTGTCCTAATTTGTCCATTTTTATATGTTCAAGTCCGTCATTGCTGGCTGGCGTATTTGGTATGTCAACTTTCGTTATTCTCATCTGTTAGTTATTCCTTATTGTAACAGTTATTATTTCGCACAACTATTTTTTTATTTCGTCGAACTTCATTTTATCTGATATTAAAGCCCTTACATATTCTGTCCTAAAAATAGAACTCTTCCACTATAAAAGCAAAATCGTTCCTTAACCAACAAAGCTTTCTCAAAACCTCAACCGGTAGGGGCACTAAACTCCTACGGTTCATAGATGAACCTTTTTGCCTATCGGAAGAACCTATTTAGGCTATTTCAGGTACCTGATAAGGTTGTTCCACCACCAATTCGGGTTAGTGGAATAACCTCGATAGGTTATCCTTACTACCCTTTCGGGTTGTTCCACCTACCGGTGGGGGTTATTCAACAGCCTATGGGGGTTGCCGGAACAACCCCTAAAGGTTATTTCACCTACCTCTAAGGGTTATTTCACCTACCACCAAGGGTTATTTCACCTACCACCAAGGGTTTTTTCACCTACCTCTAAGGGTATTATTACTTCGCCGGAGCTACTTTTTGCCTCTTTTTAGGGAAAAACGCCTTCATTTCTTCGGCAAGTGCGGCTAATCCGGGAACCGAGTCCTTATGTTTTTGAACTTCTCCGTAGACTTCAAAGGACGCGCTAAGCAAATCGCTGCCAATCGCAATATTAGTGTCTTCTACGGTAGTTGCCAGATCGCGCACCTGACGCACAACGGTCTCGAATGATTTAAGCAACTCAAAATCCTGCTTAAATTCATTGATGTTGAATGTGCCGCTAAGAATTTGCGGATAATGCTCTACGGCTTCACCGGCTTTATCAACGAGTGGTTTGTAGGCATTGCCAAGTACAAGTAAAGTTACTTTTTCCTCCGCAGAAAGAGAAAGCAAGAAAGGGAGCTTAGCTTTTATGCCATCAAGATGTTGTTGAATTTCGGCAATTACTTCACCGCTTAGTTGAGCTGAGATGAGATTTTGTGCCATGGATTCCTCCTGGTTTTGTTTTTTGATCCACCACTCCGCTATGTTGTTATTTATGCAGAGTGGTTGTTTTATTTTTGAAAATTATGTTTATGACTTCATCACATAACTTATCAACAACTATTTTTTACCAATTTCTTTCATCTTGTTTTGGGCTAACTGTTTAGCGTTTTGTTTACTTATAACTTTTTTCCCTGTCTTTTCTTCAATCTCTTTTCTTGTGTTGCCTGCAATAGTGCCGCCTTGTTTTGCGATTGTCCGGTTGTCTTCAAATGTTTCGGGATTCTTCACTTTTGAAATTTCAGTCGTCGAAGCTTCCGCAAGCATATTAAGAACCAATTCCAAGTTGGACATATTATCCCGAAGATTTTCTTTTTTAAGGTCTTTAAATTCTTTATACTGCTTTGTAGTAAACCCGCTCCAAGCTTTTGTAATCTCGTCGGTAAGTATCGCAAACCCTTCTCCCTTTTTAACTCCACGGTCTTCCCATTCATCGGTAAGTTCTTTTCGCACTTCAATACTTTTGAGCCTTTGATTAATCCACTCTTTGGAGTAACCTTTATGTAGATAAGTTTCCATTAAACGGTCAATCCCTTTTTCAGGGTCTTCAATTTCGTCAATTCTTTCATTTCCTACGCGGGCAAGCCAAAGCTTAAATGGCTCAGCTTTAGGAGATGGAACCGATTGAATGAGCCTGAACAATTGCTCAACATCAGCTACATCCGTTTTGTAAAACTTACCATCTTTTGATGCCATTTTCAGTTGGTTACAATTTGTAACCAACTCACTCCCTTCTTTTTTTAACCTATTTTTCAGCACTTTCCAATAATTATTAGGATTTTCGCTTTCGGACAAAACCCCAATTACATCTACAATTGAGAAATACCATTTCTCTTCATCTCCATTCCAAGCCGAACGGATTTGCTTTGAATCAAATAACTTTATGCTGGATTCTTTGTTCATAGTCTTGCCCTGTTTAATTCTTTTTTAATTCTGGTTAACTATAAATGGATTACGCAACATGAATAAATCCGGGTAAATTGGGATATAGACATTCCCCATCACCCCTATTTATCAGGATGATTTTTTCGTACAGCGATACTGTAAATGGTATCGTTGATTATGAAAAACCAGAACAGAAAATGTTACGGAAAACGGTTATGCCTTAACGCTGTGTTTTTCGTATTCGGCAATTGCCATAGCCGTTAATTCATCCTTCAATTCTTTGGGAAGAATAACTCTATCAAAATATTTTCCGTCTTTTCCTTTTTCCCGCGGCGGACTCACAAACAATCCGTTTGACCCATCTACTAAAGTAAATCCTTTTAATTCAATTCCTTCGGCGGTAACGGCATCAAAAAATGCTTTCGTCTTGTTTGTTCCATTGTACGGATTGAGTCTTGAAATCTTCATACGACTGTTCCTCCAAACTATTGGTTTTGTGTTGTTATTTAGAACTTGGCAGGGATACCACTCGAAGTAAAACTACGGAGAAGAATAAAAATCGGAATCGGTTTATTTACTTGCAGAGATGGTTAATTATCCCTATAAGATTTGTTGTGAAAATAAAACTCTTTTTTGTAAAAGGCAAGATTTTTCTTCGGAATTATTACATTAATTTTTGCGGTAATATGGCAGCCGCCGATTAAATGTTCAGTATTTGTCTAACGCTCTCAAGTGTTACTCTTTGTTCCTCACATAGATCAGTTTAAACCTTCCTTTTTGATTTTCGCGTTGTTCAATTTCAAACCGGTCAACGGACTTGATCAGAGGCGTAAGTTTTTGAAATCCATAATTACGTGAATCAAAGTTAGGCTGTTTCTTTTGTAAAAGATTTCCTACATCACCAAGAAAAGCCCAGCCATCTTCATCGGCAAGATCGGATACTGTTGATGCAATTAACTTTATTACTTTGGGAGTAATTTTGTCCACTTCATTTTTCTTAGGAGTTTCCCCTTTTGTTATTGCGGTTTCACTGCTGTCGGCAGGTTCCTTGGTTTGATTTTTAAGAATTTCCAAATAGATAAATTTATCACAAGCAACAATAAAGGGCAGTGGAGTTTTCTTCTCGCCAATACCGAAGACTTTCATTCCGGCTTCTCTCAACCGTGTTGCCAGCCTTGTAAAATCACTATCGCTCGAAGCTAGGCAAAACCCATCCACCTTTCCCGAGTATAAAATATCCATCGCATCAATAATCATTGCCGAGTCGGTAGCATTTTTACCTGTGGTATAGCCATATTGCTGTATCGGTGTGATGGCGCTTTCCAGCAGAATGTTTTTCCATTTGGAGAGACTGGGTTTGGTCCAATCACCATAGATCCTTTTGATAGTGGGATTGCCGTATTTTGCAATTTCCTCCATCATTTCTTTGATATACGCCGACGGGATATTATCTCCGTCAATCAGTACTGCAAGTTTTAAATCTATTTCCATTTATTTCTCCGATATTAAACAACGAAATGACTCTACTTTACATTCAAACATTTATTATTGTTCAAACAAAGTTAAAATTTGCTTACAACTTAATCAACTAACTTAGGTTTAGCAACGAGTAAAACTCGATGCGCCGTTATTTTCAAACGAGCTTCTTTAAATGATGCTGCATATGTCCGATATAATCGTTGATACAATAGGCAAGCGTAACCGGTTCCGATTTTGCCACCGGTTTCCAAGCAATCTCATCCAGGTTGTGTTCGATCCTATTAAATAAGAGGGTTTCATCGGGAATAGCCGCAATGACTCTGCTTAGATGCATGTTAATTTCGTACCAAAGGTTAATTAGTGAAAGCCACGGTGAGGTTTGATACTGCTGTACATTGATCCATTCATCTTGCTGGTAGCCGATGAAAATTAAATCGTTTTTAAGTTGCGCTCTAACAAATCGTTGATGATTGTTTGAAGCGGAGTCAATCAAATGTCCTATTATTTCTTTATGCGACCAGCCTCCATACTGAGGTTTCTTTCCGCTTTCCACTTCGGAAATGTCTTTTAATTTCCGATAAGATGACTCAGTGATAGTTAGTAATTTTTCACTTAATTCTATTGCATTTACTGATTTATTCATTTCTATTCTCCAATTTACTTAGTGAATACGGCATGTTCTTTTCTTCTACTCCCCAATTTTTGTTTGGTTTATCAACCATCTTGAAAACTAGCGTTCCACCGGACGTAATTTCTTCGTGAGTGAGATACGTTCGGTCAATATTCTTCCCGTTCAGAACAACTTCTTTGATGTAAATATTCTTCCCGGATAAATTTTCTGCGGTGATCTTAAACTTCTTTCCATTCTCCAAATTGATGGTTGCTTTATCAACACAAGGACTTCCAATTACATATTGATTGCTTCCCGGTGCTACGGGATAAAATCCCATCACGCTAAAAATATACCACGCAGACATTTGCCCACAGTCATCATTTCCGCATAGTCCGTGTGGTTCCGGCTTGTACATCGTATTTACAATCTGATGAATCCTTTCCTGTGTTTTCCATGGCGCTCCCGCAAAATTATAGAGATACGGAATATGATGCGATGGTTCGTTGCCGTGAACGTAATTACCTATCATCCCTTCTTTTGTAACGTCTTCGCTCTCACCAAAATACTTTTCCGGCAGATCGAACGTGAAAAGAGAATCCAACCATGTTACTAATTTTTCTTTTCCTCCGATAAGGTTTATAAATCCTTTAACATCATGAGGAACATAGAGAGAATAATTCCATGCGTTGCCTTCTATGTATCCTTGATTCGCAACACTCAGCGGATCGAAAGGAGTTTTGAATGTGCCATCCGATTTTTTTGCGCGCAGATAATGTGTTTCTGTGTCATAAATATTTTTGTAGCTGTTAGCTCGTTTCTGAAATTCGTCTGCCTCCTTTTTTTTACCAAGCTTATCAGCCATTTTATAAATTGCCCAATCGTCAAAAGCATATTCCAAAGTTTTTGATGCGGAGTTGGAACTTAAATCTTCCGGTACATATCCATATTTTTTATAAGCGCCGATTCCGTCATAAAGATCATAATTTGCGCTGGCAACAACCGCTTCAAACGCTTTGTTACTATCAAATCCCCTGATACCTTTCATATATGCGTCAACAACAACCGGAACGGCGTGATAACCGATCATACACCAATTCTCGTTTGCCCAGTGAGACCAGACCGGCAAGATTTTATGGACGCTCTGTTCGTAATGCACCAGCATTGAATTTATGATGTCGCTTGTTCTTTTCTGTTGAATGATTGTGTATAAAGGATGAAGTGCGCGGTACGTATCCCATAATGAAAAAGTTGTGTAGTTAATAAACTTATTTGACTTATGAATGTTCTGATCCAATCCTCGGTATTCACCGTTAACATCGGAAAAAATATTTGGATTCAAGAAGCTGTGATACATTGCCGTATAAAAATTTATTTTTCTCTCTTCAGAAGCGTCAATTGTAATTTTTGAAAGTTCTTTGTTCCATTTTTCTTTTGCTTGTTCTTTAACTTTATCAAAGTCCCAACCGGGAATTTCCGACTTCAAATTTTGAATTGCGTTTGCTGTACTAACACCGCTCAATGCAACTTTAACCATAATTACTTCGCCGTCCGCCGTTTCAAAATTGAATGCGCATTTTACTTTATGTCCTGCTCTCTCGGGAAAATTTTCATTCTGATTGAACTTGCGCCAGAATCCGCCGTAAATAATTTGTTCATCATTCCGCAGCTGATAGGATTTGACCGGTTTGGAAAACTCCATTGCAAAATAAACATATCGAGTTCTTGCCCAACCGTTTGTTTGCCGGTAGCCTGTAACCAATGTTTTGTTTTCTACACGAACGGAAGACCAAACTACTTTGCCATCATAATTATAAATTCCGCTGGTCATATCAAGAATTATATGAGCATCTTTTGATTGCGGGAATTTATATTTGTGGAATCCAACCCGCTCTGTTGCCGTCAATTCAACATCAATTTGATAATCATCAAGCTTAACAGAATAATAACCGGGCTTTGCACTTTCATGTTGATGCGAAAAGCTTGAACGATACCCGCTTCCGGGATTATCTTTTGTCCCCGGATTCAACTTTATTTCTCCGACTGTCGGCATCAATAAAAAATCTCCAAGATCGGAATGACCGGTTCCGTTCATATGTGTGTGGCTGAAACCGACTATCGTTTTATCTGTGTACTGATATCCAGCGCAATATTTGTAAACATCGGGATTATAACCAGAGCCGTTGCTATATAAAACTGAATCAGTTTCGGGACTCAGTTGCACAAGTCCGAACGGAACAACCGCACCGGGATAAGTATGCCCCATATCGTCGGTTCCAATAAAAGGATTAACATAATCGTAAGGAGATTTTTTCGTCTGTCCGAAAACAAAAATCGAACTACAAAAGAAACTAACTACAAAGAAGAATTTGTATTTCATAGCTTAACTCATCTATTCATTTGTTTTTATTTTGTCCATGTTTTATAAATTGGATGAGCTTCCGTATTAAAAACAACATTATTTAAATCAAGTGTTTCATTTGGAGCGAAAAGAAGGTATAAATATTTAAGCGTTTCAGCTAAGAAAAAACTTTCCATCGAATTTGATTTTTCTTTTGTCTCAACATTTTTTAATGCAGCATACCCTGCATCGGTTTTACAGTACTTGATTAAATCGTTCAACATCGTTTTCCCCATTGTAAGGTATTGTTTTTTGCCGGTAAAAAAATAGAGATAATAAGCCGACTCAATTATTTCGGGACGGAGTTGGTAAGAGCCGTAACTAATTTTCATCGTTTTATAATCTATCACTTCAGGTTCTATTCCATTAAGATTCCACATTTTATAAGAAGATTCTTGAAGTTGTTCCGCTCTTTTTTTGTCACCGGACAAAACAAGTACTGCCGGGAAAAAAGCGTCGAGTGCACCATATTCTGTTCCGATTCGCTTTCCGGTGAACATATTCGCTTGTCCGTACCACAACTCATTGTGGACTTTATCAGCCAAATATTTATTGACTGCCGCTATGCTTGTTTCCCACATTTGTTTGCATTCTTTGTCATCGAACAAATGCCAACATTTTAAAAGATATTCGTAGTAAGAATCAATCCCGCCGCTTATATGGCTTGTTGAATCCGTCCACTCACCTGTTTCAATATTTATGCTTGAACCGACAAGACCAATGGGAGAACGCCGATTGTACAATTCAACTAAAGCTCGTTTTGCTTTGTTAAAAAATATCGGATTTCCGGTGAGTTTGCTCAGCGTTCCGAATTCAATTAACAGCGTACCGATCTCAGCCGGGTGACTAACTTCTCCACGGACGCCACCCGTCTTTAAATTGACATACATGTACGGCATTCCGGTTGGTGAATTAAATGCCGGGAGTAAACGTGTCCCCAGATCATCGGCTAAATTCAATAATTTTTTATCGCCGGATAATTGATAACTGCTCAATAAGCCACCAAGTAAACGAATAGTTATTTCAAAATTCTTAACATACATATCCCGGTCAAAAGAAAGATTTTGGATAATAAATTCTTTTGTTGAATCAGCTCCATTTTTTAATCCCATAAGATACATTACATCAAGCGCGTCAACCGGTGTCATAAGCAAAGAAGCGGAGTGCCAATCGCGAAAGCTTTTGGTTAAAGGGCGAAGTTCATCATGTCCCCATGCATATTGTTTATAAGCATTCCATGCATGAAGAAATTCTGTACGCACTTTTTCGGCAACAATTGTTTTATCAAAATCACCGGATTTTAATTTAATTTGTGAAGGTAAGAAAGAAGTGAATATCAAAAGGAAAAGAAATAAAGCGGATTTATTTTTTAACATTATATAATCCAAAATTTTTGTTCATAAATATTTTTTATGTCTGGTTGAAAATAATTAAAACAATCCGGTTTTCATTTCGTTAATTTTAATGTCAAGCATCTTTATCAACTCTTTCGCGTTAACTACTGCATTTCCTTGCGGGTGATTGTTCATAATTATGTAAATCTCTTTTACTTTACCGTAAATCTCTTTAACTTTTTGCATTACTTCTGCCAGTTCGCCGGGAGAATAACGGTAGTTGTAACGGTCACTTTGTTGTTTGTATGATTGTTCTTTTCCAAAGTTTGCAAGTGATCTTTTCCATCCTTCAACATTTCTTCCGTGAAAACGGAGATACGCTTTTTCGTTTGTTATTACCGGTTCAAATTGCATTGCCTTTCCAATCTCCGGCTGATCAATAGTGCAGAATGAAATATTCATCGCTCTAAAAAGATCGTGGACAGATTTATCGTTCCATGAGAAGTGACGTACTTCAACGAATTGATTAAAGGTTGAGAATATTTCATTTAGTCGCCCGATATACTCTATATTTGCATCATTGAAAGTGAAAGAATAAGGGAACTGCATTAACACTCCGCCAAGTCGTTCTGCATCTGCCAGCAACGTTAAATTATCAAGTATTGATCGCACGTTTGTTTTATCAAACTTTCGGATATGGGTGAAATCCTGATGAAGTTTAACAGTGAAAAGAAAGTCATTCACATCTTCAATCTTTCTGATCCAGCCTTTAACAATATTGGAAGAAAGATAGGTGTAATATGATGAATTTACTTCAACACAATTAAAATGAGCGGCATAAAATTGAAGCCAGTCAAAATCTTTGGTTTGTTGTTTTGGATAAAAATTCGGAACCCAGTCTTTGTAGGACCATCCCGCCGTTCCGATGTGAAAAGTTGGTAGATCTTGCATCCTTTTTTGCTTCCGATAAAATCAGCATGTGGATAAATTGGAAAAATATTTTCTATCATCGTTTACAATGATTTTTTCGCTTAGCGTTACCGCCCACGGTATCGCTTAAAACAATTTACTTTACCGCTGCTTTAACCTTTGCAAGTGCATCTTTCGAGTAAAGATTACATATCCCTTTTTTTGCTGAAGGCTTTATCCCGAGTTCGTTAATTGCTTTTTTTACTTTCGCATCGGAGATGGACAATGTTTTTGCAATGTTTCCCGCCGTGAGTAAATCTGTTTGTTCGGTTTTCATAACGTGGTTCCTTTCGGTTTATCAAGATTTTAAGTTTATTTAATTACCTTCAATATGATCTTGATTCTAATCCAAATCTAAAATTATTTTTAGATTTTCTTTTACCCGTTCAGCTAGTGGTATGGGTAAAGTCCCAATTTTCTTTTTCAATCGGAGATTATCTATAGCTCTAACTTGATCTATCATGATACTGCAATTCGTAGAAACCCCACCAACTCCTCTTTTAATATTTACACGTAAAATTTCACTTTCATCAAAAATATTTGTAGTGATTGGACAAACCACGGTAGATGGGTGACGATCATTCAACAAATCAGTTTGAACGACAAGAACAGGCCGTACCTTCCCGGCTTCTGTTCCGCTTCTCGGGTTTAGATCTGCAACCCAAATATCAAATTGCTTAATCGCTGTCGTCAAATTTTTCAAATTCGTGTAAAATTTTTATAGAATCTTTAGCCACAAGTTCAGATTCTCGATGCAATTTTTCAGAAAGTGCATTCCGCTTATGGAGTTTATTATAAAAATCTAAAGCATCATTGATATACCGGTTTCTTGGCTTTTTGATCTTCGCCAGAACTTTCTCGGTCTCGTTGAAAATAATATCATCTATTTTTAAAGAAACTGTTTTCATAATTAAAATCGTTTTTGTGTATACTAAATGTATATACTTAGGCGGAATTATCAAAACTTAAAAATGACCATGTAAGACTTATTCCGGAAATATTTTCCTTACTCTCTGTTTCCCCTTTTTATTGCTTGCTACTTTAAATCCTGCCTTTTCAAAGAGCGAAAGTGTTCCCGTCCAGACAAAAGAGGCAGGCAATTCTTTTTCTAATTGTACGGGATAGCCTTCAATAATTTTTACTCCTTGTTGGTGCAAAGACTGCACAGAATGCTTTAATAACGCCGTTGCCACTCTCTTCCCTCTAAATCCTTTTTTAATATAGAAACATGGAACCGACCAAACATTTTCGGCATCATCACATTTTAGACTTGGTGCTCTATCAAGTTTCAGATAATCAATTCTTTTATCGAAAGAACACCAACCAACAACTTCATCTCCGGAAAAAGCAAGTGCACCATGTGCTAAACCCGATGTGATAAGTTGCTTAAAACGTTTTTTCGCTTCAATTCCTTTGATGTCATTCCATTTTTCCACTTTTGCAACACGCCAACTCATACACCAGCAACCGCCGCAAGCTCCATTGCTTCCGAAAAGTTCTTCAATATATTTCCATGAGTCGGGAAAAACATCAACTGTTCTAATTTTCATCCCATTTCTTCTCCGTTAATCGTTATCACTATGTTTCTTGCGCCTCCATAATTGCGGTGTTCACAAAGATAAATCCCTTGCCATGTACCAAGATTTAATCTTCCCTTTGTGATTGGAATGGTAATCGAAGAACCAAGCAACGATGCTTTAATATGCGCCGGCATATCGTCCGAACCTTCGGTTGTGTGAACAAAGTGCGGGGCATTTTCAGGAGCAATTTTGTTGAAGTGAGATTCCATATCACGCCGTACATCCGGATCAACATTTTCGTTTATGGTTAGTGAAGCCGACGTATGTTGAATGAAAACGTGCATTAGTCCAAAGGATATTTTCCTTATCTCCGGCACTTGAGTAAGAATTTCATTTGTAATTAAATGAAATCCCCTCTTCTTTTGTTGAAGTTTTATTTCTTTTTGAATCCACATGGTTTTTAGAGTTGAATTATATTTTTAGGTTATTGAACCGATAATTTTATTCCTGCAAACACCCATCTGCCGGGAAGAAAAACACCGGTAAAATCTTTGTATGATTTGTTAAAAAGATTCGTCGCTTTTACAAATACATCAACATTGGTAAATGCTTTGTTAATCTGCGAATCAACTAGAAAATTTTTATCTCCTGTTATTCTATTTTCGTAACGAAGCATCCATGTTTGCGTAATATCAAAAAACAAGGCGTTCGTAACTCCCACAATCAGTTGGTGCCTCAAATGGTCAAGTACATAACGCGATTCAAAATTTTCTTTATTCAGTGATGCACTTATATTCAAATAAGTATAACCAATCGTTACCTTTTTTATCGTATGCAAAGTAATCTCTTCAGTTTTTAATTCGGTATTAACTTCAAAGCCGCTAGTTACCGTGTTAACAATGTTGTAAGAATGCCATACCGAATCGGTTGAAGCCTTTCCCCAATCTATACTATTGTAACCATTCCTTCTAAAAAGACTGAATGAGGAAGAAAAATCTTCCCCCGAAAAATGCATTCCAACTTCGTAGTTCGTACTTTCTTCGGTCTGTAAATCCGGATTTCCTTTTTGTGTTCCATTTTTTGGCGTTACAAAGTAATTATAGTAAAGTTCTGTATAGCTTGGCAGACGAAAAGCTTTTCCGAATGAGGCATAAATCCGCGCCGCCGGGAAAACATTATAACCGACACTGACACCCGGCCAAAACTTCCATCCAATATTTGCATAATTGTATGCGAAGAAGCCCAAGACGGCATTCATATTTTTAAATGCAAGCTTCTGTTCGGCAAACAGACCTCTTCTTTCACGCGAATGATCTCCCAAATTTGAACTTGCAATAACATCTCTGTTATATTCCGCTCCGAAAGCAGTAGTTCCCAATCCTGTTTGAAAAGCAGCCTGTAATTCAGCACCATACACGTTCGTTTTGTGAACATTCCGGTAAAACGACGGATTCAGATAATTCAAAAGGTATTCGTCATCATTTCTTCGCCAATATATTTTAGGAGAAAAAACGATATTGTGTGTATTAACTTCTCCAGAAACACTCGCCAGTCTTGTCGTTGTATGTTCCCATTGATTCGGGTACTTGTCGGAATAAAAACCATTTGCGCCAAACTTTTTATCATTATAACCAAAGAAAAGATTAAAAAGCTGCTTGCCAAGTAAAACGGAGGAACCGTATGAGGCATTTACCATTTCAAAATTTGTATTATCACGGTATCCATCACTCTTCTTTTTTGAAAAAGAAAAATGATTACTCATCGAACTGAATCCGTAGCTTCCCGATAATGCGGCATCATAAAATCCAAATCCTCCACCAGTAAGTTGAATTGTGGCACTTTTTTCATTTCCTTTTTTGGTGATAATGTTAATAATCCCTCCGAGCGCATTTGGACCATAAGAACTTGAACCATCCCCTTTCACAATTTCAATTCGTTCAATTTGATCCAATGAGACAGGAAGATTAAGATTGTGATGAGCTGTCTGCGGATCGTTTACACTTATTCCATCCAGCATAACTAAAGTTTGTTCAAACGTTCCTCCACGCAAACTTATATCAGCTTGTACACCCCCAGCACCGCGTTGTTTAATATCTACCCCGGAAATATATTGGAGTAATTCTTGCACACTGCTAACCGGTGCAATCGCGATATCTTCCTGCCTAATAATTTGAATATCCCGTGTTGTTTCTGAAAATCTGCCGGCAGTCCTTCCTGCCGTTACCACTATTTCATCAAGATTATAAACTTTTTCCTGCGGAAAAAGATTTACGGTAATGAAGAAAAAAACAACAACTGAACGGAAAATATTTGTAGGGAAAAAGGATTTTTCTAGCATATTATTTTTCTATAGTAAATTTGTCAATAATTTTTATTTCGGAACCAAGAACTGTATTTGTCTTTTCTTTTGGGAATGCACCGTAGGTCGTTACATCAACTACACTTTTTTTGACATCAAAAACAACATACTCAAATGCGCGCACACCCACAAAATCTTTAGAAGCTTGTGAATTCTCTCCCGGACCATAAAAATAATTTAATGTCTTATAGTAGGGTAAAGCTTCTTCGTATGTGAATTCATGCTCTGGATTTTTCGGTTCATCATATTTAGGATTGAAATAATAAAGTGGTGCACCGGAACTTCCGGCGACAATTTGATAAATTCCGTCAACCGATTCTCTTCCGTAAAGATGTTCATGTCCACTAATATATGCCGTAACCTTATTTAATTTAAGGATTCTCAAAAATTCATTCCGCTGGTTAAAATACCATTGTCTCGTAGAATCTAAAGGAAGTTTTAGGTTTAATCCAAGGTTTGGTAATCCATCACGTAAATGCCCACCGATTGGGAAAGCTGGTTCGTGGCTTATTACAAAAATATCTGTCACTTCTCTTTTTCTGGCTTCTCTTAAATCATTTTCAAGCCAACCTAAATTTTTTATATAGTGCCAGTCCCGTCTGTCATCTGTTGTATCGTTTGGATTGCCGTAATACCAGCGATCTGATGTGACAAAAACGAAATGATGTTTTTCATAATCAAAGGAATATGAAATTCCTTTTTCATCTGGAGGACCGTTCAAAAAAACGTCCGGGAAAACCTTTCGAAAGTTCTCCTCATCTTTAGGGTGTTGAACTTCATGATTACCGACAACCACCCAAATTTTTGGCCAGACCATATTGGGATTATTATAAATTGGAGACATCACGTCTTTCCAATGCCAAAGTTCCTTTACTGTCTGGTTTGGATCAATCTTGCTCCCATCAACCAGATCACCCGCAAAAATGACGAACTTAGCGTCAGATTGGGTTTTAACCATGTGCTCCACTAAAGCCGAGAGAACTTTTTGATTTACTCCACAGTCACCTCCCCTACTATCCGACATTGCAATAAATTTTAAATTTTGAGGAATTAAGATTCCACACGATATAAATATTATAGAGATACTTCTAATTAGATATTTTGCCATAACTTCCTTTAATTGGGTGTATTAACTGCCATCACGTAATCTTCTCATTTGATTGTATTCCTTTTCCCCATTGTCCGGTAAACACCAACAACTAGCCCAACTATTTTTATTATGGGATCGTTAGCCTTGATTATAATCGGCATATATTCAGGGTTTTCAGAATGCAATTCAATGCTCCCACCTTTTTTATACAACCTCTTCACTACTGCAGCATCTTCCAATATTACCACTGCAATTTGTCCATTTGCGATCTCGGAATATGGCTTTACAATAACCACGTCATCATTAAAAATATATGCATCTTTTAAGCTGTCTCCTTTAACACGAAGGAGAAAAGACTCCTGAGGCATTTTCACTATAGTTGGTAATTGAATCGTATCAATTGAATCCGGATAAATTGTCAGCGGTTTCCCGGCTGCTACTTCACCTAAAACAGGATGAGGGATAAAATAGTTATCCCCTAATGTAATTTCAATGCTTCGGGATAGTTTAGGAATTCTTTTTATATATCCTTTTTTTTCTATTGCCTTCAAATGCTGTTGAACGGTTGCCCGATTTTTATAGCCAAACCGGAGAGCAATTTCCGTCAGTGATGGGGGAATTCCCATTCCTGTTTTTCGTTCAAGAAGGAAACTTAAAATTTTATATTGAATTTCAGTTAATTCTTTTGACATAGATACACTTACGTTTGGTGAATCCCAATTGTTCACATGAATAAATACCATACATTTGTATGGTAAATTTAAGTTGGACTTGAATACCTGTCAAGAAATTTTCTTTGTAATGGATAGAAGTGTTACTTTTATTTGGACACGACATAATGTTCTTTAAAAATTATTTGAAGAAAAATTTTCTCTACTTTATTAGTGTTCAAAGAGATTTGAGAATGAGCGGATTACTTCAGAAAGATTTTTTCCAACGCCTCGATCATTTTTTCACGGAAAATAGGTTTGGAAATAAATTCGGTGAATCCGGCGGCAATAAATTTATCTTTATCACCTGGAAGAACATACGCGGTTACAGCTATAATTGGAAGTGATTGAAATCCTGGCATTTGATGAATCATTTTAAGTGCATCTAATCCGTTGTACTCACCTTGAAGGTTAATATCCATAACGATAAAATCAAAACTTTGACTTGTGATTAATGGTAATGCCTCTTCAAAACTTACGGCAAATTTAATATCTCCCAATTCCTTCATTTGTACTTTGAAAAGAATTTGAGAATCGACTTGATCTTCAATGTAGAGACAAGAAAGATTTTGGAGTTCCAAAACTTTTGTGATTGGCGGAGCTTTGGGGGATTCTTCGACAATTGTTCTTCTACGTTTGAATGTAGATTCTTCATTGCTTAAAGGAGGTTGAATAACTTTTGCAGATTCTTCACTTATAAATGTAGTACGTCTATTAAAAGACTCCTGTCTTGCAAGATATTCTTCTTTTCCCTGAGTAGTTCTGGAGACAACTTCCTGAGTAACATGTTTTGTTTCAGCAATAGACTTCGCCTCGGGAACCTGGGTCTGAACGGGTTCAACAGAGAATTGTTTTATAGGGAAGAAAAATCCAAATTCAAAAGGTTCACTTCCCTTTCTAATAATTTCAATCTTACAGTTTAAGGTTTGCATCAGTTCGCGCAATGTTAAAATTGCAAATCGTGAAACACCATATGCCCGGATCAAAGAAACATCCCCATTTTGTACTAATACAGGTTCCAGTGCAAAAAGTAATTTTTCTGATATTCTTGAGAGATCATCGCGTACAGAAAGGACAAATTCGTTTTCTTCAGTCTGCTCAATGGAGAAATAGAAATGGTTTTCATCGCTGATCTTGGCGCAAATGCTTGCGATTGTTCCAAAAAACATTTTATACTTCCGCTCATCACCTTCAAGCCATAATGGAGCTATGTTAGTAATTAAACTATTTTTTTTGTTGATTGGTTCTTCACTAAATTCTTGTTTAATTTTCTCAAAGAGGTCAAGTACGGCAAAAGTATTGCTCTGTGACTCCTCATCCTCCTTCAATAAAGTCGAATACTCGGCAATAGCATTCATAGTTCCCATCAACTCTTGTTGATTTTCTTGAATATAGTTTAAGGCTTCCTTTTGGTCAGTTGTTGGAGAAGGAAGACTTTCCTTTATTTCTTGAAGAAATCCTAACATCACATTTATAGGAGTAAGGATCTCATGAAAAATTGTTGAAAGTTGCGAGGGGGCTAATCCTGTCCCAGATTTTTTCTCAACTGTTTGTATAACAATTTCTTTTTCTTCTTTCTGCGTCATCTTAATTAAAATATTGTATGAATCCGTAACACCCTTAGCATTCAGATTAGGTATGGCAATTACTTCAGCAGGAATAAATGCTTTCTGCGCATTTTTAATTTCGACCTGTAATTTGATTGTGTCGGACGATTGAGAAGAAAATATCTTTGATGTAATGTTCCCGCGGTCATTATCACTAAAGAGTGAAACTAACGAATTTCCTACCAAACTCGTTTTGTTCAAACCGACGAAAAGTACAAGATTTTGATTTACAAATGTAATAAATCCCGAATTATCCGTAACCGCAATTAACTGATCAGTTCCTTCAAACACAGATTTATACAATTTGTATTCTTTTTCTTTATCAAGTTTATCAGAAATATTTTTAATAACCGTGAAATGCGCTTCTTTATTTTCATAAGTGAACACATCTTTAAATATTTCTACAGTGATGGTAGAACCATCTTTCTTTTTATGATTGAACGGGCCTGAAAAATTGTTCTTCTTTTTCTGATCTGATCTGTCGAGAAGCGTTTGAATATCTTCAGGTGAGTATAAATCAGTTAGATCCATTTGCAAAAATTCTTCACGTGAATAACCGTAAAGCGAAATTGCTGCATCATTTGCCTCAAGAAAACGAAGGTTTTCTGCATCATAAATCAAAATTGGATCAGGCAGCGATTTTATTAATACGTCAAACATTTTTCCTCTGGTTTTTAGAAATACTTCGAAGTTATCCAAAGCATCAAGAAATTCTACAACTAAAAAATAAGCATTTGTATTAACTTTGTCACTATTTAATTTCTTAATTTTTGCTTGAAGTTGCCTGATTTCTTTTCCGTTCCGTAAAGGAATTGCGATAGACAATTCTTCGACATTTGATTCTATTGCTGCTGTTATTTCATGTGCAACTGATTGAGCGAATATCTGGTTGAGGGTAATATTTTTATTCGTGAAGGCATCAAGACCTACTAAATCAAAAAAGGGTTTATTCGCTTTTTCAATTCTGCTATTTCCATCCAGAATACACACCGGCAATAAAATTGAGTTAATTAAATCTTGAGTTATAAGATTTATATTCTGTTCGTCTAAAAACTTTTGTGCTTTTTCTTGCTGAGCCATTCCCAAGACCGCAATCACTTTATTATCGGCATCGAGAAGCGGAATTACTACAGATTGATAATCATGATAGTTTGTAAATCCCTTTACAGGAATTCCTTTAATAAATAAGGTATTCCCCGTTGTCTTCAGAAAGGTCTCCATAGAATTATAAAAATCAAGATTAAAAGATGGGAGAAAAAATTCTTCCGGTCTTCCTTCAATTTGAGAAATTCTTAATCCAAGTTTATCTGCAAAATTTTGATTTACTAATAAATAATTATTTTTATTGTCTTTCAGCCAGAACAATTCTTTAAGTTTATTAACAGAAACTTGTAGTTTATTCTTACCTAAAAAGGTGAATGGGTAGTTGGATTGAACTTCATTAATAACATTTAATAAGTCCGGGTTTGAAAAAGATTCCGGTATTTCTGCTGTGGAGAGACTAAAATGAAGAATTTTCCCCTCATCAGCAGCGACAGGTTCACTTTTTTCAAATTGAAGGAAATAATAATCGTTCCCATCATTAAGATATTGAATAATCTGAAACTGTAATTGAAATTCTTCTTTTGTATGAAGCCGAAATCTCCCTTGCTTTTCTATGGGAAATGACTCTAACTTTAAATTCTCCAAAATATCTTCAATATGATCCAGTTCATGCGGATCAAATATTTCCAAAAAATTTTGAACTTCTTCGGTAAGCGAAAATATTTCTATTGATTTTTTGTTCGAGTAAAGGATAGTTCCCTTCTGATCAATAACTAAAAAGGCGTTACTGGAAAAACCTACTAGTGCCTTAATTATTTCAAGATGTTCTATGTTGACGGAGGATACCATATTAATTTCTTTTATATTTTCACTTCAAGGACGGGTTCTTTATCGTAAAAACATTTGAGTAGCTTGAAAAAACAACGCCGTCAGTGGCGCGAATTCTGTATGCGTAAGTTTTCCCTCCCGATGTTGAAGCATCGTCAAATTGAACAATGTTTGCATCGGTTCTCGAGAGTTCTGTAAAAGCAGTCAATGTTGAATCATTAGCGCGTTCAACAATAAAATTTGTTTCATTGTTAGAATTATCCATCCAAGTTAACTTGATAACGTTTCCGAAACCCACATACGCTTGTAGATTCGTTGGAGAAATAATTAACGCCGACTGTACACTTGCAGCTACTTCATTAGTATAATCCGAATAATTCACATAATCGGTAACACGGATCCGGTAGTAATAAGTTATCCCTACTATGACATCCGTATCATCAAATTGTGTCTCATCGGTTTTAACAGAGCCAATTACATCATAGGTCATTGAAGAAGAAGACCTCCGTTCAATAATTGTTTGAGTTTCATTAGAATTATTATCTATCCAGACAAGCCGAATAGTTTTTGAATTATGATTGATTGCTCTGAAATTTAATGGAGCTAATAAATCATAAGCATATGTCTGTGCGGAAACCTCAGTCGAAGTTACTGAATCATTATCGGAGACAGCTTTGACACGATAATAATAATAAGTACTCGGAGCCAACCCAAAACCCGAATCGATAAATGTTGTAGTATTTATAGGAACAATTCCAATGGATTGATATTCAGTGTAAAGTGTTTTGCGCTCTATTTTGAAATAATTCTCATTATCTGAATTATCTTGCCATTTAATTACTATTTTTCTCGCTCCATAAACTATCGCCGAGAGATTAGTTGGCGCTACTATCGTTCCACTTGTCCCTGTACCGCTTGTAAAAACTTCGTTTGACGATGCCGATTCTCCTTTTTGATTATAAGCGACTACTTTATAAATATATACAGATGCAGGGTCTAATCCATAATCATTAGTATTAAAACTATTAGATGCAACCTCTTTAAGCTTATTATAAATGCCTGTTGCTCCTGTTTTACGGTATACACGATATCCATCGACGTTCTGATTATCATGTTTCCACGAAAGGTTTACAATCGTTTCTGATAATTTTTGTAAAACTAGATCAGTGGGTGCTTTGGGAGGAGCATTTATTTTTGCAACAAATATATTTGTTTGAACCGGACTATCAGTTGATTTTCCACCTGTATCGTAAACTCTTAAAAAATATTTAATTGTTTTCCCAAGATATGTTGAATCAATCGTCCACATAATTGAAGGATTTGTTGTTGTTCCATCATAATTTACTAAAGCTATGAAAGTACTGTCAACCCACAATTCAACAGCACGAACGCTAGCATCATCTTTTGCAATGAAAAGAAACTCATTGCTTCCAAGTTGCAGTGTATCATTAGTAAGCGGATAAGTAATTGTGATTGTTGGGGTTTGTGTATCTCCGGTTGTTGTTGGAGAAGTAATAGCATCAACGCAACCGTAATAAAAAAAAGAAATCACTAAACCAGCTAATAATATCCTTTTCATTTCAAGTTCCCCAGCTGTTTTGTTGGTTTATCATAATCGATGTAATATATCCTAGTCTCACTTGGTTTAAAATCCTTAATTTTAAGGAATAACATATGTGTTTGAGAGTTGAAAGAATATTCCGGCTGAACGGTTCCAATAATTTCTGAAGAAATCTCAAGATTTTTCACACTCATTTGTAAATCAATTTCCAACATAATCTCTTTTAATTTTTCCATACCGGGATTACTAATCGAAACAGTAACGCGGGATTCTCCGCGTGATTCAACACGCATTTCAACTTTATTTTTCTTTATCCACCAATCATAAATTTCGTTTCCTGAAGCGATCCACATCTTTTTTGTTTTAATGTATTTTAATAAATCTCTTAACACAGCTATATTCTGTGGCTGACATTGGAATTCTGTATGCACTTTAAAAACATATAATCCACCTTCAAACAAAACTCTGTCAACATCTTCTTTGTACGTATACAACTGGAAGTCCGGTTGGGTTAGACCAAAATCACGAATGACTTCATAATCATCTCTAGCTGTTTTAGTAATTGAAATGACAGTGTTTTCCCCTTTGATAATAGCTTTCGGAACTGATCGATCAGTAAGTGAATCAGTCAGAACATATTTATACTTAGCCTCTGCAATTGCGCGGAGACTATTATCATCAAAAAGACCATAATAAGGAAGCAGCCCATCGGCGTGTACACCCTGAATTCCCCCAATTTGTGAATTAGCTTCCTTTATTTTTTTCGTTTGTGTTACATAATCATCTAACTTATTCGTTGTATCATCTACAGCAGCCATATACCCGATATCAACCACTGCCCCCACATCTCCGTATGAAGCGATAGTTTTAACCAGATCTTTGTAATTTGCAACTTTAGCCGGATCGACAAAAAAAGTGGCTTTGATACCTTCTTCTTTAAGAAGTGGTAAAATATTTCGAACATTTTGCGGTTGATCACCCACCATCACGGCGAGCATTGCCGCCGCATTATAATCTTCAGGCCAATCTTTAACATAAGCAAGAGGTTTATACTGAAGCCAGCTTAAGGCATTATGAAAAAGTCTATCAAAATAGATATAATCTTCTTGAACTCCGATAACGGAATTAATTTCAAAACCCATCCAAACGAACCTACCTTGACCATAAGAACCATAAACTATTCCCCCACTCTTTTTAACCTCTTCACGAACTAATCCATCCTGCAAACGATAATTATACCAAAAACTCACTTGCGTTGAGCGAGGTTCTAAAACTTCTACGGAAATAGGACGATCCCAAGTAGCTACTTTTAATGGATATCCGGTAGGAATATTTGCTGTAATTGGCAGGTTCCCTCTCAAAGTATGAATTTTTGTTACTTCATCTCTCTCCACTTCCCTGACGAACTTCATCCCGAAAACTTCGTTAAAAAATTCCCAACCCCTCCATTTGCCGTCGGCAGAAAAAGAAGCTATCCCGCTGGTTACAAAAATTGAACCTCCTCTATCAACGAATTTTTTAATATTAATGATCTCTTCGTCACTTAATGATTTGGAACCTGGAAGAATTAGTATTTTATATTTATAATGTTTTCCTTTCTCAATGTCGGTATCTTTAATTATATCAAAACTATAATGATAACTATTGAAGAATTTTTTCCACGTCGTGATATTGTCGTTCAGCCAGGTACTTCCCGGTGGGAGCATATTTTCGGTGTATTGGGAATAAAGAATTGCAATGTTAGTTCCCTCGCCTGAAATAGCTTTTTTAATCCCGGAAACATCGGTAAAAGCCTCTTTATAACTGAATCGTCCCATCACACCTTTAAGGATCAGTAAATAGACTACTATTGAGGCAAGCATAAAAAACGTGCCCAAAGTGATAACAATCAAAGAGTTTACGGTAAACCCTTTATTTTTTGTTACCTCCACTTAACTGCTCCTTGGCTTTTCACATTTTCTTTAGCAGCAACGTAACCATCACTAGTGTATTTCATAAACTTCTGATCTCCAGATTTGGTAGTACCGGCTTGCTGACGTCCTTCTTGGCGCACTGGTTGAGGCGGTGCCTGTGTAGTGAGGGTACCTCTCGCCTGAACAGGTTGCGGCCCAGCTTGCGCTCTTTGCTGAATAAAAATTGGCTCTGATTGAGGTCTATAACTTTGTTGAGATGAAACTCTTACCGGTTCAAACAATATTTGTCCGGGGGCTCTTTGATGTTCCTGAGCTTGTGTTTGTTCAGCAATGACCTCAGGAGTAAGCAACTCAGCTTGCAAAGTTGCAGGCTGCGGTACTTCAACTTGTTGCCCCTGCCGCTCTCTAACTTTGTAGAGAATGTAAGCTCCGATAGCCAGAATAAAAGTGCTTATCGTTGCCATTAAAATGATTGTCGCTAAAATAGGTATTAGTTCCATAGTGTTACCTTTAATATATAAAAATTATTCTGCTAATGGTTTTAAACCAATTCGCTCAAGTTTACCCCATTGCATTTCGAATCCTAAAAATTCTTCTACTGTAGACATTGCTTTACATATGTCGATTGTCAAAACAAAAAACATTCGATAAATAATTGCATAAGGGATTAGTCTTATTTCTTCTTTTTCAACCGCAATACAATAAAGAGCTGTGGACATATCTAATAATGCCAGACCAGCCCACCAAAAAAAGATCAGGCTTGAGAAACCATAAAATAAAGCCGCAAAGATAAAAAAAAGATTAGAAAAAATATTCATAGTTGGCCAAATCAAAGCCTCGTAAACCATCGTCCAGAGAACAAAAGTATCACCAAAATTAATTGTAGGATTAATTAATAATTTTCTATGTTTACGGATAGCCTGAAGAATCCCGCGAGTCCATCTATAACGTTGCTTAAGTAATTGGTGAAGTTTTTCCGGAGCTTCGGTGTAAGAAATCGCACGAGGCTCATAATATATTCTCCAACCATGTGCAAGGAGTTTTAGGGTTAAATCAGCATCTTCGGCAAAAGTATCACTTGAGTAATATCCAGCATCTTCAACGGCTTTTCTTCTAAATAGTCCAATAGGTCCCGGGATAATATTTACAAGGCGCATAAAACTTTGTGCGGCACGAGCCATGTTCAAGCCTTCTATATATTCCAGAGCTTGCAAATCCGTAAAAAATTTTCTTCTATTCTGAACTTTTACATTCCCAGCTACAGCTCCTATAGAAGGGTCAACAAAGTGTCTTACTGCCATCCTAATACAATCTTCAGATAGTTGTGAGTCTCCATCCATACAAAGAACTATTTCTGCTTTTGAAAAACTTATTCCTGCATTTAAAGCCTTTGCTTTGCCGCCGTTAGGTTTATTGATAACCGATACTTTTACATCTCCATATTTTCCTTTTTTATATCCGACCATTTGTTTTGCCACGTCATACGTGTCATCTGTTGAACCATCGTTAACTACAATTATCTCGTAATTTGAATAATCCAAACTCAACAGTGAACTTACTGATTGTCCAACAACTTTGCCTTCATTATAAACAGGAACAATGATTGAGACAAAGGGATAGAAGCCTTCTTTTCTGTTGAAAGTATAATTAGTTATGTAAAGGTAAGCCATCACCAAGATTGAAAAATATCTAAAAAGTAGTACGATTAGAAATATAAAAAGTGAAACTAAAGTTGCATACTCCAATAAAGAACCAAATGATAAAATAGTATAAGGAAGAGTAAAAAAAATGATCACCATTAAAGCCAACGATATAAGACCGGTGGTAAACATTCTTTTAATTAACAACCTACCTCTATCCACCTTTACTGCTTTGGACGTTTGAGTATTGGTTAATGTTATTGAGGTCTTTCTAATATTTTGTTTTAAATTCATTTCTATAATTCTTTATGTATAAAGAAGTTAACCAACTCCTGTGCCATAAAAAAGTATTATTTTTCGATTAAAAATGTAGATTTTAACTTTGAGGAGTGTTTCAAATTAAGATGGAATTAAAATAATGTACCAAAACTTGACAGATTTTTAGAAACTCCAATAGGCAGAAAGCGAGGCAGACACCGAATTATAACTATAATCATATCTAAAAGTACTTCCAAAGCCGATTCTTCCGTTAATAACTAACCGTGGAAGCGGAGTGTAGTTGCACGAGCCATATAATTCTCTCACCATCGAATCACCCAGAGGAATGTATCCGATTTTCCCACCAACTTCAATTTTTAAATCATCAGTTTTTTCAACAATAGCTTCTACCCATAAGCTATGAGATTCAAAATTTTGAGGCGCATAGTACCTTGTCGTGGTTGTCCCATTCAGAATAAAATAAGGGACAAACATGTATTGTGCATAATAATATTCATATCCGAAATAAATTTGATCATAAAACTTTTTACCTATACGTAAAAGAAGATCATTCCCTTTGTTCCCATCTGAAAGTGTAATGTAGCCATAATACCCAGTTAGTCTTAAATGAGATTTAGATTCATATTGTCCGTTAAATTTTAATACTTTTGCACTATATCGAGTATTAACTAAATAGTTTGAGAAAATTGCTAAAGCCGCATCTGTATCTTCATAAGTCAAAGAAGCGGTGTAAACATCTTTTTTCTCCAAGCGAATTAAAAAATCAGAAAGGCTCCCTTTTCTTCGTATCCCATAATTTATATTGTAACTTCCAAATCCCACTCCAGTCAATAAATTTTCAGTAATTCTAAAGTACAAATTCCATTTGAAGGAGGTCAGATATGCAAGAGCTGTTGAGGAAGTAAAATTAGTTCTTTGCAAACTAACTCCGCCTGAAAGCCAAGTTGTTATTCCTAACTCAACCCGTCCACCATAAGTTTTCACATCAAGGCTTTGATTGTCTCTATAAAAGTAAAAGTAAGGAGAAAGTCCAACATAATTTGGAAAAGATGTCAAGAACGAGTTTAATCCAGTAGGAGGGAGCCATCCTAATCTTTGATTTAAGAATGCAATCTGAGTTGAGTCCTTTGTTGAGTCTAGTAATACATTATAAGTTTCTGCCGCCTCGGAAAACATCCTGTTCTTGGCATAAGAATCTCCGAGAACAACTTTTACATCGAAATTTTCCGGTTGTTCAGCAGAAAGTTTTTTAAATTCATTTAGCGCTTTAACTGAATCACCGCTTGCATAATAAGCATTCGCTCTCGAAAAATCTATATCAAAATCATAATTTTGACTCAGCAGTTGATCATAAATTGCAATTGCCGCGGAGTAATTTCCGGCACATGCCTGTACATCAGCAAATTCTTTCTGATAAATATCAGCGTTATCTGTCTTTGAAAGAAATTCTTCATACTTCGGGATGGCGTCCGAACATTTTCCATCATAGTATAAATTTCGCCCGTCATATAATATTCCAAAAAGTTTATCCTGTGCGTCCCTCATTCTGCGGAATTCTATGCTTGAATTTAACTGAACGACTGCTTCGTTTGTAGAGTCAATACTGAATGCCGTATCAGCATATTGTTGAGATTGGTCAAAATCTTTTTTCTGAAGATACAAAGAACCTAACCCAACGATAGCATCTAAGTTTTTTGGATTCTTCGCTAAATAATTCTTAAAATATATTTCGGAAGTATCTAAATCTTTTTCAGTCCAAACATTTAACTGCGCCCGGAGTAATTGATAATCTAAATTTTCAGGATTTTGTTTTAACACTTCGTTTAAATTAATATTTGCCTTTTCCCAGTCTTTGTTCCATGAAGCATACTGGGCAATTTTAAAAGAAACATCGGGGTGTTCACCTTTTGCTAATTTCATATATTTTTCTAGCGTCCCAATAGCATTATCGAAATCGCTCAAGTTGGCATATGCATTTGCTAAAGATAATGCAGTCTCTTTATCTGTTGGATTCACCTCAAATTTTTTAATGTATTCTTCTTTTCTCTGATTGAACAATTTTTCACGTTCAACCGTAACGGTATCCCAGAGAGTTGTAAATTTTTCAGTTTCACCAAATTTTGGTTGAAGATAAAGCAGCTCTTGATAAGACTCCTCAAATCGATTTACTTTATTTAGTTCATCCACTAAAGCAAACCTAGTTGTACTATCGGTAGGGTTTTGTTTCAGCATTCTATAGTATTTATCGATAATGTATTCTTTAGGTCTCTGTTTAGCTTGTTTTTCCCATTTTTTGTAGGTAGTATCAAAATAGGTGTAAGTATACCCTCTATCACGAGCCAAATCATAACCATCCATAGCTTCTTTAAAGTAAGGCCGAAATGATAATGCTTTTTCAAAGGCTTCCAGTGCAATTTTTTTCTTCCCTAACCAAAGAGTAAAATAACCATATCGGCTCCATAACCGATGATCTTCAGGATACTTCGCCACATAAATCTTTAAGATTTTTTCCCCTTTTTCAATATGATTATTTCGGGCAAGGATTTCAGTATAACGAATAATTTCATCAGCTGACCCCTCTTCCCTCTTCAAATACTCATCGTACCATTCTTCTGCCGTTGCCCATTGTCCAAGATTTTTATAGCATTTCCCGATCTCTAAATAGTTAACCGGTTTAGAGGGATTGATTGCAATTTCTCTTCTATGTCCTTCAATTTTTTGGTAAAGTTCATCGTACCAGTTTTTTGTTGCACGTGCGAGATTTTTAGCTACTTCTGGATTGCTGGGAGCAATTTTTCTTGCTGCGCGAAAATCATAAACGGCTTGTTCGAGTTGATCTCTTTTTTCGTATGATAAGCCCCGGAGATTATAACCTTCAACTTCTTGCGGGCTGGCGGAAACTACTTTATTTAATAAATCAATCGCCTCGCCATATTTGCCAATAGCCATCTGCCGAATTGCTTCGCTTTTGATAATATCCACCTTCTTCTGAGGGAAAATTATAACTGAAAGGACAACAAGGAAAAAGATTTTGGCAACAACTCTTTGCATAATAAATTCCATTATCGTGAAGGTTCGTCTTCTAAAATTTCGTGAAGGATATATTCTGCATTCTCTACTTTCTCATTAACCTGATAAGTGCATGCAAAAATATAATTCATCATTACTTCTTGAAATTTTGGATCAGAGTTAGGGAGATTACTCCTAATCTTCGAAACTAATTGGTTCAGCGTCTTATCATCAGCTTTACTCATTAATATTAAAATTTTATTATGAACAATGCAGAGTTTATCTTTCTTATCGGTTGATAAACGAATTGCATTCTGAAGCTGATTGATTGTTAAAATTTTCTGGCGCTCTGCAATTTCATCAAGCTTCATCGAGAAAAGTGTAAACGGTTGTCCTGTACTCTTATACAATGCAATCTGATTATTTAATATTAATGTAAAATCATTAATATCGTATAAATTTGAAAAAGAAAATTTCTCCGGAATAAAATCAATATTCGTGAGCGGTTTATACTTAGAAGAATGCGAAGAAGGAGGGATAATCGGAGGAGATTGCTCCTGATGTATTTCGACTGTATTAACTATAGGAAATGGATTTTGAAATTTATTTGTCTGTTCAAAATCGAAATAAACCCCTTTGTAAGGTTCAATATAATAATCTGCAACAAATTGACCTTCCGTATGTCCAATATTCGGAGTTATGGTTGCACGCCCGCCGGTTATTTTCCCTTCTTCATCGGATTGTTTTTGTAAATAAATTACCGCCGTAGCGTGTTGAACAATTCCGTCAACAAGAAGTTGTGCTAACGGAGTTGCAGGTTCGGCTACAACAAAAAGACTTGTAACATTTTTTTCTTCAATAACTTCTATAGTTTGTAGAAATGTCTGTTCTAACTTTTGCGGATTTTCAAATCCGATAAAATGAGTTAATTCATCAAAAATTAGTCTGTTTGGTTGATACTGATCAACCACTGTAACAATATCATTAAGATATTCGATTAAAAAATTATCAGGATTACCTAACTCGTAGAGATCAGTTGGAGGAGCAACACGAACGACAATTATTAAGTTTTGATTCATATACGATTGTAAATCAAAATCGATTGACGCTGCATGAATCATTAGATCTTTAGGACGCATACTAGTAAAGAACAAACAAACTTCTTTATTCTTTGCACTTTCCATTGCATACTGAAGTCCCACTAATGTTTTGCCTGATTTGCGTTGGCCAATAAGGAGATATGTGCCTCCCCGATAAAAACCACCCCAGGCTTTATCAACCAGACTAATTCCCGTAGGGATTAAGTTTAATTTCTTTTTCATCGTTGTGTCTCTTTTTTCATAATAGCATGTAACAAACACTATGCCTTAAATATCTCTCGATTATCAACTATTTTTGAGGTGAATTGAAATGTAGCTCGTCTCATTCAGAGATTTGCGAACAGAACTGCTCCAAAATAAAACACAACTATCGGACTAGTTGCCCAAATACAAAAACTGCCGTTGCATTTGAGACGATTGTGGGTTCATTCGTAATGTAATCAGCTTTATCATCAAAATAAAGAATTTCATCAGAATTAAATTCCGAATCACTGAAGTTTGATCGCTCAATTTTGTAATTATCTAATATCGATTTAGGAGCCGGTCCCGCAGACACTGCACCGGGCAAGTATCCGTTATGGAAATGTGCAATTTGTGAATGGAAGTTTTTGCTAAAATGTTTCCCCAGATTATAAATGAACGAAATTCCCCAGGGATTTTTCCCCAAAATATAATCGCGCTGGTAAGATTTTAACGTATCATATTCCGAACTATTTGTTAATTTTTTCCAAAGAATTGCTTGAAGTGCGATACCAAGGAATGTGTTTGTCGTCCCCCAAGAATAAGCAGATCCCTCTCCAAAAGTCATTTTGCTTTTATTTTGGTTAAATACTATAAGATTATTTTGAAGATAGTTTTTAAATCGGGGATTGTGTTGTGCAATCCTAAACTGGGCTAAAGCATTAATGTCTCCCCAACTCCACCAATAATCCGATTTTGCGCTGTCTCCATAAACAAACGAATCTTTTAAATATTTAGTCTCCCTGGTCGATTTGTAAAGCTCAATGGCGCCAAGTGCTAGCTTTCCCCAGAAACGGGAATCTTGATACATTCCTGACTGAACAACATCTATATCCGGCACTTGATCTCTTACCTGATAAATTTCTATTGCTGCAGAAAGCCATTTATCTGCATTTTCTTTATCTGAAAATCTTTGGCGCCAAATGCGTGAAGCTAGTGAAAGTGTAGCTGAAACTAAACCCACCATGTTTTTACCTATTCCAGTATAAGCAGGTCTATCATATTGGAGAGAATCATTTTCCGGTAGCCGCCAGGTTTGAGTATGATCACGAATATCCTGTACTTGAGTGACAAACTTGTTTTTTTTGTAACAGGCTCTCAAAATCCAGTCAATGCCAACACGTGCTTCTTCAAGAACATCCGGTTCATTATTATTGTTATGATCAAATTCAAATTTGGACTTATCAAAATCATAACTAAATAGAAGCAGATACGTAGTGTACGCCGTTGAATTCAGAAATTTTACATAATCTCCAGCATCATGCCAGCCACCGGTTACATCAATTCCTCCTTCAACATCATCTCCAATTACTTGAGGGGAATCATAGAGATGACAGGGTTCGTGCAGAAAAGGTTTTGTCGGACCACACCGTTGAACTTTCAAAAATAACAACAACGAATCCGTGACCCCCTCGTAAATATCTTTTGCTATCTTAAATGTAAATACTTTAGAGCCTGCAATTTCAATATGATAAACTCCGGAATCTGTTATTCCAGAAAAATCAATTTGATAATTGAACGGAAACTTCCCCCATCTCCCTCGACTTGTATCTATTTTCCCCGAGTATACATTTTTTTCACTTTTGGCATTGACAATTTGAAAAGAAGTATTTGCAAGATTAGTTTTAGACATAATTATTGCAGTTTTTATATCTCCCGATAAGAATCCGAGCTGATTGGCTCTTACAAAAACATCGCCATTAACCGCAGCCGTACAATTGAATTGTATTGATGAAAAAAACAAAACAACGACAAGAAAAATATTCTCTTTTATCATACTCGATTAATTTACTGATTCTTTATGCTAACATTATAATTTGACAACACCGATCCCCGGTTTATCGTATAGCGTTACTCTTCCGTCAATTATTTTTGTGCCGGAAAAAATGTCATTCCCGATGAGTAAGGCACCATCAAGATCCGCCCAATCAACCATCGGGGAGAGGTGTGACGCTGCTGAAATTGCACAGGAAGTCTCCGTCATACAACCAAGCATCACCTTCATTCCAAATGAACGGGCTAAGAGCAACATTTTATAAGCTTCGCGCATTCCTGTACTTTTCATCAATTTGATATTGATCCCGGAATAAACACCTTTCGCTTTTATTACATCTGGCAACCGTTGTACCGCTTCATCCCCAATTGTTGGGAGTGGAGAATGTTCCGTAAGCCAGGCATTATCATCAACATTTTCTTTCGGCATCGGTTGTTCTAAAAAGAGGATGTTTCTTTCCTTAAGCCAATGAGCCATTTCTAAAGCAAAATTTTTATCGTGCCAACCTTGGTTAACATCAACGGTAATTGGTTTGTCTGTAACCGACCGAATAGTTTCGATCATTTGTTTGTCCGTATCTCTTCCGAGTTTGACTTTTAGAATTTTGTATTCTTCGGCTTCTTTAACTTTTTGACGAACAACTTCCGGGGTGTCAATTCCAATAGTAAATGAAGTGACTGGAGTTTTAGATTTATCAAATCCCCATATGTTATACCAGGGTTGATTTAATAATTTTCCAACCAGATCATGCATAGCGATATCTACTGAAGCTTTTGCCGCTTGATTTTTCAAATCAATACTATCAACGTAGTTTAGAATTTTTTCAAGTTCAAATGGATTTTCGAATTGCGTTAAATTTACTTTTGAAAGAAATGCTGCTGCGGTTTCCTGCGTTTCACCAAGATACGGTGGCATAGAAGCCTCGCCATAACCGATTATTCCGTCATATTCAATTTCTGTAAGCATAACAGGGGTTGTTGAACGCGAACTTGTTGCAATAGTAAAAACATGTTTCAACTCTAAGGTGTAAGGGCGAAACCGCAATTGTAATTTTGATGATTTCATAGTGTTTGAAATTCCTTTAGAAAATATGTTAATAGGAAAAGACGAACCGAGAACAGTGCCGGCTGCAATCCCTGAGGTTATAATAAAATTTCTTCTGTTTTGTTTCATATAATTCCTATCTATAAAATGGATTTGACTCTATTGACTGCACCCCGTTTTGATTGAGCGAAGTAACTATTCTTTTTGCACGTATAAAAGTAGTTAACCGGTGTTTGCTAAAATTATTTTTTGTTTTTTCAAAACTATTTATTCTTACTCTTCCGGAAGCATGAATAAAATCATTATCACCAAGATAAATAGCAACGTGTGTAATTCTTTCTTTTCGATTTTGATCGCCAGCAAATCCGAAAAACAGTAGATCTCCAGGTTGTAATTTCGAAAAATCTTTCTTCGTGTCTACCGTTTCACCTACAAACACTTGCTGAGAAGCGTCACGCGGTAAAATAACTCCGTTAGCGAAATAGACAGTTTTTGTAAAACCGCTGCAGTCTAGCCCTTTAGCTGAAGTTCCTCCCCAAAGATATGGGATACCAAAAAATTTTTTCGCAGTGGAAATAATATTCTCTTTCGTGGGATTACGATGCTTCAGCCACGTAGAAAATAGTTCTGCTTCATTATTTTTAACAAAAGCTTTTCTCCCATCCGGAAATTCAACTTTATAAAAATCATTTTCTGATGAGACCAGCTTTAACATATTTCCAAAAACAAGATCGGAGACCACACCGTTCTTTTCATCCTCATTCTCAAATGCCGAGCCAAAATTATTTGTGAAAATTATTTTGGGGGAATTTTCCCAAGTGGTGGCTTCTTCTTCAGTCACTCGCTGAATCCCATCTCCATCGACCCAACTTATATAATTGTCCGGTGTTTGAACTAAGTACCAATCATCATTCGCTTTTTTATAAATCCTGACAACTGTACCGAGCAGCGCTTGTGTTGCCATCTCGGCTGGATGTTCGGGCTTAGTTCTGATATTTGCAACAGAAATATTTACTATCCCGAAATTTTTATCCCCAAGGTTTTCACCGGGCAAAATTACAACTTCATCTTTAATTTTTGAAGTCAAAAGTTTTTGTAATAACTGTGCCTTTGCTTCTCTTAAATTTGTTTCACCGGAGAGGATGTAAGTTCCGGCATCCTCTATAACATGAACGTCAAAAATAGCAGTCCGTTTATCCGGTGCAAAAGTATTTTTAATTTCCAGTATCTGTTCTTCAATAGTTTTCATATTCGTTTGAGCGTAAGTTGCCAGTGAAAAAGCCAACAACAATAAAAAATGGGAAAGAATTTGTTTCATTTAAAATCCGTTTATAATCTAATTGAAAGATAAAAATAATTTGGGAGATTTTATCACTGAAAAAAATATCATGTGAACATTATTCAGAAATATTGTAAAATTTAAACTCTTCGTGTTCTTCTTCTCCCCTACGCCATCTAAATTAATGCATCACGACAAGTTTTATCTTCTCGATTTAGAGGCTTTTTTTGAATAGAGAGTTGAATATTCAATAAATTCTCGGGGGATTTCAAAAAATATTCGTTCTTTCAAATTTTATTTTTAGATGTTATATTCATTTTAACAATCTATTTTTATTTGAGAATTTATGCTTGAAAAGATAAAGTCGTCATACGAAAAGTTTCAGAACAGAAACGCTTTTTTTATTGACGGAAAAGGATACACGTACAAACAATTTGCTGAGATTACTTCCAAAATCCGGTTCGTTCTTGAAAATAAAGATACCGCTTTCGAACAGGTAATCGGAGTAATCGAATCGAATGATTTTGAAACATATTGCTCAATTTATGCATGCCTTTTTGCAGGAAAAGCTTTTGTCCCGATTAATCCTGAAAATCCAGTAGATAGAAATTTAGATATTTTGCAGCAGACAGAAATAAAAACAGTTCTTTCTGCTCAATCAAACGACAAAATAACCGATCTCTCAATTAAATCCGGGGTTAATATAATTTATGCGAAAGATTTACCAAACACTCAGATTAACCTTAGTATAAATGATAGTGCTGATTCTAAAATCGCTTACATTTTATTTACCTCCGGGAGTACCGGAGTGCCAAAAGGAGTACCGCTAACAAGAAAAAATCTTTTTTCATTTATTGAAGCTTTCTTTGCGCTCGGTTACAAAATTGATGAAAACGATCGCTTCCTCCAAATGTTCGATTTGACTTTTGATCTGTCATTAATGTGTTACATAGCTCCTCTTTGCATCGGCGCGTGTGTTTACACTGTCCCCTTCGAGGGAATTAAGTACACACATATTTATAATATTATGGAAGAGGAACAAATCACTTTCGCGCTGATGGTCCCTTCTATTCTCGCCTACTTAAAGCCCTATTTTGAAGAAATACGTCTCGAAAAAGTTAAGTACTCGTTATTCTGCGGCGAAGCTCTGTACGAAGATATTTCTAGAGAATGGCAAAAGTGTATTCCAAATGGATTAATTCAAAATGTTTATGGACCTACCGAAGCTACTATTTTTTGTTTAACTTATGATTTAAGCAAAGACAATAATAAAATTAAAAGCGTTAACGGGATTGTTTGCATCGGAAAGCCTATGTTTAATATGGATGCCATTGTTGTTGATGAAAACTACAAATTGCTTCCTAAAGGTGAAAAAGGAGAATTGTGCTTAACTGGGAATCAACTAACTTATGGTTATTGGAAAAATCCACAAAAAAATCAAGAAGCTTTTTTTACGTTAGCCATCGATGGGATAGAAAAGACTTTTTATCGCACCGGCGATATTGCTTTTCAAGATGCTGAAAATGATTTTATGTTTAGCGGTAGAATAGACAATCAAGTAAAAATTCAAGGATTTAGAGTTGAATTAAGTGAAATAGAACATCATGCACGTGGATTTACAAAACAAAATCAAGTAGCTGCAATCGCTTACAAAAATAAAATCGGGAACCAACAAATTCATCTTTTTGTTGAAGACTACAATGGAAAGATCAATGACTTTGAAAATTACTTGAAGTTAAAATTGCCCCAATATATGGTCCCTACATCAATATCAAGTATACAATTATTTCCATTAAATGTTAACGGAAAAGTTGATAGAAAAGCGCTTGCACAAATTTTTCGAAACGTAACGGAAAGCAGCTAGTCCCGGGATTCACTAGCAGATCTTTTTACGAAATGTTTAGTAAACTGAAGCCGGTTCTGTGATTGAAACAAGTTTTTGAATTCAACAAATCGAATCTACCGTGCTGGTTCAATGTTTTATTGGTTAAGTTTATTTCTGTATTTACAACCTATCACGGTGTTTTTAAAAGAGAAAGAAACAAAACTACTTCTATTTGAAACTTATATAATATCTTAATAAAAATTACTTGAGGAATTCATTGCTGCTTAGAAAATTCAGCGAATCATTTCAAAAATATTCAAAACGAAACGCTTTTTGCATTGATAACACTTATTATTCTTATGAGCAGTTAGCATTAGCCGTTTCTAAAATTAGGAAACAATTAGAAAAGGAACCTTACAGCACTCAAAACCTTGTCGGGTTAATTACATTTGAATCGCATGATTTTTATACCTATGCCGCAATCTATAGTTCCCTTTTTGCCGGTATTGGGTATGTCCCCATAAATCCGGAAAATCCATTAGAGCGAAATAATGCTATAATTCAGCAAACCGGCCTAACTACTATTTTAGCTAGCAAGGTAGATGATAGTGTAAAAGAATTAGTTAAAGCGAACAATTTAGATGTAATTTTAACTTCGGAATTGCCTGAAACTGAAATCAATTATTCCTTCCCCACTATAAAGGAAGATGCGATTGCCTATATTTTATTTACTTCAGGAAGTACGGGAGTTCCTAAAGGTGTCCCCATTCTGCAGAAAAACATTTCAGCTTTTATAGATGCTTTTTTTGCCCTTGGGTACAAAATTGATGAAAACGACCGATTCGTCCAGATGTTCGATTTAACTTTTGATTTTTCTGTAATCTGCTACATCGCCCCGCTGATTGTTGGTGCATGTATTTATCCAATCCCTTCGGGCGGAATAAAATATGCAAATGTCTACACAACTTTAGAAGAACACAAAATTACTTTTGCATGTATGGTTCCTGTAACGATATCATATCTACGTCCATTTTTTTCAGAAATTAATTTACCCGAATTGAAGTACACGTTATTCTGCGGTGAAGCATTATATGATGATATTGCCAATGAATGGTTAGAATGTACTCCTTACGGAAAAATAATAAATGCATATGGGCCAACCGAAGCTACCGTCTTCTGTTTAGTTTATGATTTCGATCCGGGGAAGGGGAAAACAAAATCTTTCAATGGAGTAATTTCAATTGGTAAAGAGATGAAAAAGATGAAAGCTGTTATTATTGATGAGAAAAAAAATCCGCTCCCAGCCAATGAGAAAGGGGAACTTTGTTTAAGCGGTCCACAAGTCACCCCTGGCTATGTTAATAATTCCGATAAAAACCATGAATCATTTTTCACAATCGCTACGGACAACGGCCAAGATGAAATTTTTTATCGAACGGGTGACCTTGGAATGATTGACGAGGAGGGTGATTTTATGTATTGCGGAAGAATTGATTATCAAGTAAAAATACAAGGGTATAGAGTCGAGCTTGGAGAAATTGAACATCATGTACGTAATTTTACAAATTTGGTGAATGTTGCTGCTCTTCCGACTAAGAACCTATTCGGAACAACACAACTACACCTGTTTTTAGAAAATTATTCTGGAGATTTTAAGGAACTTGAGAACTATTTAGCGGCAAAAGTCCCAATTTATATGGTTCCATCGTCAATGAGTTCGATACCACTTTTCCCATTGAATAGTAATGGAAAGATTGATCGTAATAAATTATATGAGTTATTAACTTTATAACGTTAGCAGATATCTAGCATTTAATGAAAAATTAATAATGAAATTCTGTACTTTTAAAATTTTACAAATGCTAATAAAAACTAGAAGACTACATTTTAGCTATAACATCAGAAATAGGAATAGACATTATAATGAATAATTTAATCACAATAGAAAAAGCCACCGAAGCTGATATTGATTTTATAATAGAATCAATAATCGAAGCAGATAGATGCAATACTGATCGTATTAGTTATTGCAATATTTTTAATTTATCTTTATCTGAATTCAAAGATATTTTAAAAAATATTTTATTGGAAGATATAGGGGGACATGAATTTTGTTTATCAGCCTTTTTAATAGCAAAAGTTGATGGTTTAAATGCCGGGGCATGTTGTTCCTGGATCGAAGCAATAGATGGAACCCCAAGCTTTTTAATTAAGTACAGCTTATTATCGCAATATTTGGATGAAGCTAAGATTGAATACTCAAAAAACATTGCACCACTTATAAAAGGGTTTCATGTTGAGAGAGAGAAGTTTGTGTTACAAATTGAATCGGTTTATGTTCATCCAAATTTTAGAGGGTTGGGAATAAGCAGCAAAATTATCAGCGAACATTTCAGACAAAAGAAGCTACAATCTCCAGATTTAGAAAAATCTCAATTGATTGTTACATATAATAATGATAGGGCATTAAACGTATACGAAAAATTAGGTTTTGCTGTTATAAGAAAGTTCAAAGTTGATAATGAGATGATATTATCGATCCTTCCTTCCGACTGTTTGGTGTTAATGGAGAAGAGCCTAAAATGATTCTTATAATCTAAATCAAGAATAAAATGGAAAATTTTATCTTAAGCGATCTAGTCGTCCGTAATGCTATCCCTCATGATATCGATTTTATTATCGAAACAATTATTGAAGCAGACAAAAGTGGCACTTCAATCAGTAGTACTTGTAATATTTTAAATATTCTCGAAAAAGAGTATCGAACAATTTTAAGAGATATACTCACGGAAAACGTAGAAGGACAAGAATTCAGCTTATCTGGTTTTCTCGTTGCGGAATTGCATAAAGAACCTATTGGAGCTCTCGGCTCCTGGGTGGAAGGAGCAATTGGAGTTTCAAGTTATTTGTTATACAGCAACATCTTACTTCATTATATGGACCGAGAAAAGATTCCTTTTATTTTAGCAAATTTTAAAATTACAAAAGAGCTAAGTTTTAGACGAGAAGACGGTTCTCTCCAATTTGAATACGGATATGTCAAAAAAGAATTTAGGAGAAGTGGCGTTTATACTAGAATAATGATTGAGAGTTTAAAAAAACATTATTTTCTCAATAATACGATACCAAAAGTACAAGGCATTTGTTTCAAAGCTAATTACCCATCTTTGAATGCAGCAAAAAAACTTGGTTTTAAAGAAATTGAATCCAAGAAATCCCAAAATGAGGAATTAAAAAAAATATTCCCTTACAACGAGAGAGTTTTATTAGAGATGGATAACCATACGATTAATGAAGTTGTAAACCTTTAAACTATACTTCAACCAATTCAAATAAACCAAAGTTTATATTATACAGCCATGCGATTTTTCTGTCGTTAAAAGCTACTGCACTCACCGGTTTTGCAATACAATGAAATCCCTTCTTTCTTGCATGTACAATTGCATTCTCGATATTTTTAACACGAAAGCATAAATGGTAAAAAGATTGTCCCTTTTCTAAAATCCCTTTGATAGGCGAATCATCACCGGCGGGCTCCACTAACTCCATCTCAATTCCATTCACCATAATAAAAGCGACATTCACTCTTTGTATCGGGTCGCAAATTTTTGTTATAGTTTTATCTATTCTTTCAATTGATTTCACTGCCATCCCTATATGTTCGAACTCCGCGTCACTACCAAAAAAATCGAATAATGTTTTATTAGTCATTGTTTCATCCATAAGATTTTAAGCATTATTTATTATTTCAATTTGGGGGATATCGGGAAAAACATTTGAGAAATCCCAAAGAAAAGAATTTTGTTCTTCGTTAAAAATGAACCCGGATTTATGTTTCCAAAAATCGAAACAGGGCTTATTCTTGTTAGTCGGAACATATTCAGCGATTAATTTTTTAATGCCTCTTGATATACAAAATTGAATAACAATCCTTACCATTGTCTCTTCAATTTTTCTCCCCATCACCCTACAGCTTAAAAGAAAGTCTACTATTTGAGTTGTATCATCTTTAATATGAATGCTGATAATACCCGTCAAACCGGAATCGCTAAATTTATCTGAAACTCGAAACGTCCAAAGCTCATGTTCTTCTTGCTCAGCCCACAAGGACAATTCAGCTTCACTCAATCTCCTTGTTGTTAAATTCATTTGATTAGTTTTATTTAAAAGTTGGGCAGCCCTTTGGATGTTTGCTTTAGAAAGTTTCTCAATGGTAACAACAGTTTTTAGAGACACCAGCCAATCGTCAATCGAGTTTAACGACAACTTTAACTTGCTTCTCTCACTTTCCGCCTGATAAAGTTCAGTCCTGTTAAGATCTTCATTGGTTATTGCGGCGATGTCAAAACAGTTTAGCTGATACAGGGCTTTAACGTATTGCATACTGTCTTTAGGCCACTCCGGAACAAAAATATCAGGAATTGATTCTCTTACTCTCGCACGTTCCACCGGATTATCATCAATAAAAACAACAGATTGGGCGCCCAGATTTACTTTCCGTAAAAGATTCAGAATGTTTTTTGATTTATCATCCCAATTAATTTCCCATCCGATAAAATCCTCTTTTTTTAAAATCATTTCCGGGTGCTTTGTTATTGCTTCCAACGCTGTAACTTCTTCATTCTTGCTAACAATTGCAAGTAAAATTCCTCTGTTCTTTAAAGCTTTTAAAGCGGTCTGAAATTCAACAAAAGATTCCCCGGCAAAATCATGTCCACCCAATTTTAAATTTTCCCAACCAACATCTCCAACAATACCGCCCCATAGTGTATCGTCTAAATCCAGAATAATCAATTTCTTGGAATTCCCGGTCACCGTTTTCAAAGCTGATTTTAAATCTTTCATTGCTTCTTTAAAAACTACATTAACAAAAGGTGTTTTGCTCAGATACCATAATTTAGAACTGAAAGCTTCTTCACCAGCAGATTCAATCCATTTTTGTGAGTTGAGCAAAAAAATATTTTTCTTGTCAGAAAATCGATCGGCTAAATGGAGATTCATCCGCATGAGACAGTTTGATATCCCATAATCATTACGCAAATCGAGAAGTCCCATTCCCTTGTAATAAGCCGGCAATACCCATGAAGCAATAAATAAGTATTTTACGAAAGAAGAATATTTTTTAACTGCATCGGCAAATACATCTACCTCTTCTAAGATAGTATTAAAAGAAGCCATTTGTCCGTTCATTAACTTACTAAACGATTCAAAGTTGGCATGTGGTTGAGTCCAGATGAAACCGAAATCATGTTTTGTTTCGTTTTTCGTCCCAAGTAAAATGTTTGTCACCTGACCAAACGGGGCGAGCTCGGTTTCAATCAAAGGGAACTCGACGTCGTTGTCTATATAATTCGTAAAGTTTTGTAAATTGAAATTTGAAATGAAAATACCGGAAAATTCTTTTTTATTTTGCATATAAAGAAAATGATTAATAAAATGAGAAATTTGTTCGCAAAGAGATTTTAAAACTTGTGTAAGGAAGAGTAAGTGTCTTAATACTTTTTAATGCTAAAGAGATTTTTCTAACTTCATCAATCAGGCGGGCTGCTATGGTTTCTTCTTTAAATTCTCCTCTGGATGAACAATTCTCGTCAACTGCAATATGCATGATCTTTATATTGGTCGGGAGATCACTGTAAAAAATGATAACGCCTAAGAGATGTGCATCCTCATCTTCATCATCAAGAGCGTAAAGTACTTGAAATGAAGTTACTTTGTCAAATGTAAAATAGACATAATTTCCATCCAAGATCAAACGAGGAATTCCGAATACTTCTACTGCTTCATCAATTTTTTTTAGATGATTTTTTTGATTTATGTTGAAATAGAAAATTCGTTCTAATTCACTTTTATATTTTAACGGCAACTTTGATTTAAAATAAATTGATTGCATACTTCTATTGCTTTTCATCCTCAAGCAAATCGTTTATATAATACGCCAACGAACCAATCGTTCTAAAAGGAGAATTCTCTTCAGGCAACGAAGCTCCGTCAGTTAACATCAAACTTTTCCCAAATTTGTCTTCGACTTCCGATTCCGCTAATACGATTAGATTCACTAGTCCCAAAGAATCCAATACTCCATGTTTTCCAAACAAAGGAGCCTGCTTCCCTTTTTCGATTTCAATTTTATTTTTTAATTGTTCGTTTAATTCGTTACAAACTTTTAGGAGTATAGCGATAATTTCATCTCTCATAATTTTCTTTCTTAATTAATTGAATACCCACCGTCAATAACATAATTTGAACCGGTAACCCATTTACTTTTGTCACTTAATAAAAACATAGTCAAGTTGGAAATATCTTCAACAGTACCTATTCCTAATGGATGCTTTTTGATAACCGCTTCAATTCCGTTAGGATAAAAATTCGCCAAGGTATCTGTCAGTTCTGTTTGTACTACTCCCGGCGAAATAGAATTAATCCTAATTTTACTTGACGCTAATTCGAGCGCCATACATTTAACAGCACTAATTAATGCTCCCTTTGATGCGGAATAGGCGGTAAATCCTATCTCCCCTTTCAATGCCGCAACAGATGCTATCATCACAATCGATCCCCCTTCATTTGAATTCTTTTTAGACGAAACCAATCGCGCTAATTCAATACCTGCGTGTAAATTTATTTTCATAATTTTGTCAAATACGGTCCAATTGAAAGCCCGTAGTGGTGTAAATTTATTAATTCCGGCGGAATGGACACACCCATCAACTTTGCCACTTTCCACAAATTTCTCCACGACTACTCTAAGTTGAGCAAAGTCTGTTACGTCCAAAACTTCAATTTCTATTTTGTCCGGAAAAAATTTCTTAAGTGATTCAAGCTTTTCGCTGTTTTGCCCTAACGCTAGAACAGTTGCACCTAACCTAGCTAAATCAGTTGAAATCTTATACCCTATCCCGGAACTAGCACCGGTTATGATAAACCGTTTTCCTTCAAATTCTTTTAGAGTGTTCATAATTCACTAGGACCAATCATAATTGTTTTTGATAGATCTCCCCCTACCGCACCCCACGAAAGTCCAACACCAAACGCACAGAGAATAGCTTTCTCTAATCTTTTTTCACTTCGTAAACGTTGATTCTCCAAAGAGAGCATTAAAGGAATTGAGGCAGGACCGGTATTGCCGGTCAATTGCAGAGCCACCGGAACCGTCTCTTTAGGAACTTTTAATTTCTTTTGAAGATAATCAACTATAAATTTGTTTGCCTGATGCAGTCCGAAAAAACCGACTTCCTCTTTTTTCCAACTCATAAAATCGAGTAAATCATTTATACAAGGTGGAACCTCACGTAAACAAAAATTCATTATTTCCATTCCATCCATAAAAAGATTTTCATCCGAGCGAATATTCCCTCCTTCGCGTTCTGATGCAATTCTTGAATTTTCATTAGAAGGATATCTGCAGCCACCGGCGGGAATTATTAAAAAATCTGCGCCGGAACCATCCGACATGATATTAAATGATAAAGCCCCATCCCCTTTCTCAATAATGGTACAGCTCCCTGCATCACCCATAACCATTCTCAACGCTCTGTCATCCGGATGAATTAAATGCGTTGATACATCCCCGACACAAACTAAAACTCGTTGACAACTTCCCGAAGAAACCAACAAAGCTCCCTGGTATAATCCATAGATATAACCGGAACATCCGTAGCGGATATCAAAAGCAACAGCATGTTTTGAAAGACCTAAACGCTGCTGCATTAAAATACTGGTAGCGGGAATAATATGATCGAAAGTTTGAGAGACAAAAACAATTCCATCGATACTTCCCGGCTCTATATTTAATGCCAGGAATAAATCTTTCGCCGCTTTTTCACATAAATCTGAAGTACACATTTCGGAGGGAGCAACACGAATTTTTGAAACCCCGGTACTTGCAATAATTCTTTTTACTTCAGTTTCCCCATATTTAGCTGCAAGCTCCATTAGATCAAATACATCTTTGGGATAAGCAGATGCTATAGCTTTGATCGATACTCCGTTTAGTTTAACTTTCATCGTAACCTTATGTTTGCTAGGTGGATTTAGTAATCAATTTTATCCTAATTAAACAATGCGAATAACTTTTTAAGTCCTTACAATCTCTTCTACCGATATAATTTTTTTCTAATAGGCAATCATAATATGGATCAGTTATTTTTTATGGGCAATGATAAAATTAATTATATCTTGAATCGTGTTAAAATTTCTTAACTCACCACCTGATATTGCAACATCATATTCAGCATCTACCATTGCTAAAAGTGTTAAATCGGCTAGTGAGTCCCACATCTCTAAAGTTCTAAACTCAGTTTCGGGTGTTATAGTCCCCGGAGTTAAGCCATCTAGACTTGTTTCAATTTTTTCTATAAACTCTTGAACATCCATTTTGTAACTCTTAAAGATTAAATAATTAATGTTTTGATGATCCAGTCTAAAGATTATACACTACTTAAAGAATTCAAATATTTGTCAACAAATAAAATCTTTTCCAAAGGCTCTGCAAGTACCAGCCTACCGGGTTCCAACAACCAGATATTGAAAATAAAAATGAGATAATAATAAACTAGTTTTACACCGTTTTCTTAAACGGAGAAATTTCTTATCGAATACAATTCTCTCTTGGTACCTCTTTAATTTTTAAAACTGGAAATAGATAAACGGCATCATTGCCGCTGATTTAAATTGAACAACTATCCAGATCACTACTGCGAACAAAACTGCCTGAAAAACAACCGGCATTTTGATTACTAAATTTTGCGCTTTGACTTCAATTGATTTCGGTAAAAAATGAACTACATACCCAAATACAATTAAAACAAAGACTGTAGTATAAGCCTGAACAAATTGTGGAAAAACTTCAGGATGGAAAAAAGTAAATATTTGATGCAGCATATCAAGAGTATATTGCAATGACGGAGATCCGAATAAAATAGCCGTAAAGGCTAAAAGATGAAATGTAAAAACCACTTGTAAAAATTTGTGGAATTTTGTTCCCGTAATTTTTATGCTGTCTGTAAATTTTTTCCGGAGTGACTGCGTAAACATCCCAAAAATCAAATAGACGCTATGCAATATTCCGAAAAAGATAAATGTCCAGTTTGGTCCATGCCATAAACCTACAGCAAAAAAAGTAAAGAAAATAGCAAGTGCAGTTCCCCATTTTCGCATAGAACGGAAAGATATTTGAAGTGGTTTAAATAAGTAATCTAACAACCAAGTAGATAACGATAAATGCCACCGCCGCCAATAATCTCCAACGCTTGTTGCTTTAAATGGACGGTTAAAATTATCCATCAATTTGTACCCAAGGAGCAATCCAACTCCCAGTGCCATATCTGTATAACCTGAGAAATCGCAATACCCCTGAAGCGCTCTACCGTAAATTGCCAAGAGATTTTCAACCCCCGTAAAACGGAGCGGAAAGCCAAAAACTCTTTCATCAAAATTTAGTGCTATGTAATCAGCAATTGCATATTTTTTGATTAACCCACACGAGATCAGAAAAAGCGCACGGCCTACATCTTCTTTCGTTATTGGATTGTCTTCTTCTATTTGAGGTAAAAAAACTGAAGCTCTATCTATTGGGCCCATTAAAACATTCGGGAAAAAGAAAATGAAAAGTGAAAAATCTCTAAAACTTTTTACCGGTTCAAACATTTCCAAATAAATTTCGATGACGTAGCTTAATGCCTTAAATGTGAAAAATGAAATCCCAATTGGAAGAAAAATGTGTAAAGGTTCTATTGTCCCCAGTTTCAAATCAGTTAGTATTTGCAAAAAGAAATTAGTGTACTTGAAATAACCGAGCAGCCCAAGATTTACAAGTAACGCGGTTATAAAAAATATTTTTTTTAGTAAGGCAGTCTTACTCTCGTAAATTAGTTTCCCGAAATAAAAATTGAACGCCGATGAGAAGACGAGCAAGAGAAGGTAAATCCCTGCAGCTTTGTAGTAAAAGAAAAGTGAAAAGAAAAGAAGCGAATAGATGCGCAACGCTTTCTGATTGCTGAAAAGTCTTTGTACAAGTAAAACAAAGAGGAAGAAGAAAAGGAATAAACTTGACCCAAAGAGAAGCGGATCATATTTATCGTATGAAAAAAGCGAAAGTAATTTCCCAAAATCTATTGCTTGCGGCATTCATTGCTCCTAATTTTTCGGAAGAAAGCATATATGCCGGGTAAAATTATACACCCGGCTTTTCAAATAAAGTTAAGAAGGAATTTTTGAGTCGATAAGTTTTTGCAAATCGCCAATGTTCTTCGCTTTTAAGATTTCAAGCCCCTTAAATTTAATCCCGAATCCTTTTTCGATAGCAAGAATAATATTTATATGATTTAATGAATCCCACCCCGGAACTTGGCTGGCGAGTGTTTCATCTTGGAGATTAAATTCTTTTAATTCCAATTCTTTAAGGATAACTTGTCGTAATTTCTCAGAAATCATTTTTTTCTCCCTTAATACAATTATTTTTTTCTATACTCATTTAATAAAACATCGGAAACCATTCCCGCCATTTTTTTTGCGCCTATATCATTAAGATGACCATAATCTTGGGAGGCCAGGTTGGCGTTAACCCAATCCACCATAGAGTTTTCTCCCCCCATCGCTTCAAACTTATCCCAGAAAGTAATACCCGTTGCGTTCACAATATTCTTTTGAGCCTGGATCATCTTATGGACATTTGGATCAGTTACTATCCGCGATCCGCGTTTGGTCGGCTTGTCTCCCATACCAACCAACAAAATACTTGTTTGTGGGAAGTCTGCTTTCAGATCTTGAATTACTTTTATCATTTGATTTTGATACCAGGTGAAGTTGATATTACCTGCCGTCATCATGTTTGCACCGTAGGTAAGAATAATCAATTTATAATCAAAATATTTTTGAAAATCTTTTTTTACAAAATCAGGAATATCTCTAAATGAAACTCCGGAATTTCCACGCCAGGGATAATCGTCAACATACACTCCGTTTCCCGATTCTAAACTAACACCAAAAAATTGAGCTTGATCCGACATCGTAGTCGTCATTTTGAATGAAGTTGCATTCCCTGATGAATATAAAGCTAACTCTTTTACACCACTTCCGGGTTGAAGTACTGCAGTTTTTTCTGCTCCGTTGTTAAATGAATATTTTATTGACGAGGCTTTTGCATTTGTATAATACACTTTAGCGGTTGTAAAAAATTTAGAGTTTTTATATGAGTTTTTAGCCTCATACTGAACCCAAGCTATTCCCTTGGGAATTGAAACAAATCCGTTTATTCCAATCGGAATGTCCCCTTCTTTACCAGTTAAAACAGAAACGGTTTTCCAATTAGCGCTGAATGAATGTTTGGTTGTGATCCTAAAAGTAATATCCTGCGAAGTGATTGCCATCATTCCGACTCCGTTACCGCCAAATTCACTTTGAAATCTTTCGCGAATATCGGCAGTTCCCATATCACCTTCATTCCCTGAATCACCATAATCGGCAATTCTTACTTTTCTCGATTTTGCATGTTCTAACGCCTGAAAGAAATAATTCATTTGAGAGACATTGCCAGAAAGAGGAATGCTTTTCACCTGGACAGTCTCATTATTGTCCTTAAACTCGACCGGAGAGGTTTTAGCATAGGTAAATAGAGCTTCTATTACTTCATTGTTCATCGAACCTGAAAAAAGATTTGCATCTGGCGATTCTTTTTCCAATTTAGTAGTAGAAAAATCCAATAAAGAATCGGGAACGATATCCATGAACAGATCTACTTTTTTAGGTTGATAATTCAAGATCTTTGTATCAGCTGGAATATACGATAACATTATAGCAAAAATAATAGTGAAAAAGAAAAGCAATACGCTTCGATTTCTCTCATCTTTAAACATTAGACACGTTTCCTTCAGTTATTATTAATCAAAACTTAAAATTTCTTTCTTATAAAATATAAAATTAATTCAATTTATTAAACATATAGATAAAAAAAAAGGTTGCACAAAAGGCAACCTTTTTTTTAAGGAAAGAACTATTTTATTTCATTAGGATTAACTTCATCGATTTAATAAAGTTCCCGGCAGCAATCCTATAAATGTAGGCACCGCTTGAAACCTTCTGACCGAATTCATTATCGCCATTCCACTGTACTGAATACGTTCCGGCGCTCTTCTGCTCACTGACAAGTGTTTTAATTTTTTGTCCGAGCATATTATAGATCGATAATGTTACTTCTGCATTCTGTGGAATACCATAGTTAATTATCGTTGTTGGGTTGAACGGATTCGGATAGTTTTGGCTTAATGTATAAGTAATTGGAACACTACTCAAATCATTTTCAACGCCTGTAACTTTTGCGATACTGAAATTCGCAGTTGGGGAATAACTGGAATAATTTCCTTTATCATCTTTCGTGCGAACGCGCCAATAGTACGTTTTATTTGTTGGAAGATTTTTTAAAGCGTAATGGTTGGCAGCCAACTCATAAACCGTGGCGTTACTTACCGTTGGATGATCTGATACTTCTAAAACAGAACTTGTTCCTGTGCTTGGAGCTTGGGAGTACCACGATAATTCCGGTGAATCTGTCTTAAGTGTCACACCAGGTAATGGACTACCAATAACATTAGCAAAAGGAACTATTGAATCCCATACTGCGAATGTGGCTGTAGAAGACCAAGCGGATGAGTCAGTTAAATTACGCGCACGTACATGCCAATAATATGTTTGACCTGATTGAAGAGTCGGCATTTGAAAATGTGTTGAATCATTTGTGCCTGTACTTCCAAAACTAATCGATGTTCCATATTCTACATCGTAAGAAGTTGCAGGATTATAGGCATCAAAATACCAATTTAGAATAGGTGTATTTGTCCATACGGTACTTCCACCGATTGGCGATGAAGGTATAGGAACTGCTAAAGCATTTGACGGAACATTCACAACAAATGAACCAATGCTGGATTGCATCGTACCAACACCATTGCTTGCTGTTACTCTCCAATAATACGTTCCGTTTGAAGGAGCAGTATAAGCTAAAGTATCTACTGAACCGGTTGGATATACTGATGCTCCCGCTAGCCCGGAATGAGTACCAACTTCTACGCTATATGTGAATCCAGTCGTAGGTCCATCAACATACCAATATAAAGTCATCGGATAAGTATAAACAGTATTTCCACCGATTGGCCATGATAAGACAGGAACCGCTATTGGTGAAACAACAGGCAACGAGACCGTAAATGTATCTGTTGCAGCCCAAGCTGATTGAACTAAACCATTATTCGACCTTACACTCCAATAGTACGTCTGCCCATCGACAACAGATTTTGAAAGCGAAGTACTCGACAGACTTAGATCAGTTGGCGTTCCTGTCAGAGGTGCCGTAGTTCTTATTTCAACATCATACAGCAACCCAGCACTTGCAGCGTTAACATACCAGTTTAATACAGCAGGAGTTTGATAAATTGTTGTATTATCTATTGGCCACGATAAAACTGGCAAACTAGCTGCAGGACTGTCCATGGTTACAAACTTTACAGAATCAGACCAAGCCGAATAAAGACCACTTCGGTTTGCCCTAACTTTCCAGAAATAGAGTGTATTTTGCAAAGCTGAAAATGTTAATGATGAAGTATCAATTCCAGCAGTGGTTGGTGTCCCTGTAAATGTTCCACTTGTATTTATTTCAATGTCATACGTCAGACCGGGCTCAGGATAATTTGTATACCATCTTAAAACCGGAGAATACGTATAAACCGTTACACTGTCTCTTGGGAATGATTGTGTAGGAACTGTAGGAAGTGAATCACCGTTTACAGAAACTCGGAATGTATCAATTGATGAAACGGCGCTTCCGCCTGCATTATATGCTTTCACTCTCCAATAATAAGGAGAAGCGGTAGATAAATCAGTTAGAAACGTATAATTGCTTGTTGTTGTTGTAAATGTGTAAGCGACAAAATAAAATGTTGGGTCTGGTGTAACTTGAATTCTGAAAGAATCAGCAGCTGCGCCAGTAGGTGTCCATACAAAAGTAGGACGTAACTTTACGTTTGTGTTTCCTTCCGTAGGAATAGAAAGGGTTGGTGGACCTGGTGCGATCGCCGTTGTAAATGTCCAAGTATTTGAAACTCCAGATGAACCAAAAGTTGCGGTTGTAGTTACTCTCCAATAATAAAGTGTACCACCCGCTAATCCAGTTACCGCCTGCGACGTAGAAGAAGTTGTATAAGTGCTTGCGGAGGTAAACGCAGGGGAAGTTGATATTTCTATAAAATAACTTGCAGCATTCGGTACAGAAGCCCAACTAAGAGTTAATGATACCGGAGTATTTGCATTTAAATCAGGAGGAGATGGTACCGTTGCTTTTAAATCGCCAGTATAAAAACTATCTACTTCAAACGGTCCTGGACCCGCATCTGTAACTTTCCAATAATACATTGTATTATTTGTTAGTGCTGCCGCAGGCCATGGTGTTATACTAGTTAAAGGTGTTGCAAGTACCTGCCCGACAATTGTAGTAAAACCAATATCTGAAGCCACATATAAGTTATAATTTGGTGTTCCGCCAGTCCATGAGAAAGGAGCTGGTGTGGTGCCAACACCTATTGCTGCATTTGCAGGTGCAGTTAATACCGGTGGTAATTGTGGCCCAGTAGTAAAACTCCATTCAGCTGAAGTAGTGGTAGCCCCTCCACCAAAATCATTTGCGGCTTTAACACGCCATTTATATATAGTTGAATAAGATAAGCCTGAAATTGACTGTGAAGTGATAGTTGATGTACCTCCAAAGGGAACTGTTGCGAAATTATCTGCGGATATCTCCAAAGTGTACTGATCAACTTCCGTAGAGGCATTCCAACTAAAACTTGTTGATGGTGAAACACCCACAGAGCCAGCTCCATTAGCCGGAGAAGAAAGCGTGAAAGCCGCAGGTGCAGCAGAAGCAATGGTAGTAAAAGTAAATGTTGCTGACCAACCTAATGTTGCTCCTTGAACATGCCAGTAGTAAAGAGTATGATTAGCTAAAGCTGTCGGTATCGTGTAGGAAGTTCCAGCTATGCCTGTAGCTGAGGTAACAACTGTCCCGCCAAAACCACTGGTCGTGGCTACTTCCAAACTATATGGTCCCGAGCCACCAACCCACCCGAGTGTAGGTGTTGTTGAAATGCCCGTTGCAGCATCTGCTGGAGAAGGTGTTGTCGGTTGTGCCAACATAGTCGGCAGCACAAACAACAATGCTATGAAAGCATACTTAAAATGTTGAACTGTTTTCATTTTATTTTCCTCTTAGTTATTTAAAATTATGTTTTACTTTTACTATTATCAAAACAAGTTTTTCTAACGCCTTGTCCTCCGATTTAATTCATAACATAAATACGTTTTCTATAGTTCCCTAGTGAAAATAAGGAAATATTTAATAAAATAACAGGGAAAAAATAATACAGAAATTAAATATTACCAACCAAAAAGCTTTTTCTTGGCTCTTTAATTTTCGATGCGGGAAGCTAAAATTACTCTGAAATTAAGATGTGAATTTTTCTTACACTGAAACTAGGCATTCTTTAGATATTTGTCAAGCGAAATCTTTGGGAATATTATCTTTTTTCTTATTTAAATGATTTACATCACTTAATCCCACTTTTTCCAAAAATCAGAATCTAAGCTAAACAAAATGGAGTTTTAAAATTTTCTGAAGACATTTCTATTTTCTCTTTCGGATCAAAAATTATTCACCATAATCTTTAACTCTTTTCGACCACTTTCCAATCTACCTAGTCACTATCAAAAAAGACTCATTCCCCCGGTACTCCTAATCCTTAATACACCTAACGCTAAAACCATATACCTTATCAAAATCATAAAAGAAAAGATAACTCCCACTGCCGTAGATGTACATACTGCTTGCAAATGGAGCAAGGCCTTCACTTGAACTCCACAAATAAGAATCGTAACCTAAATAGTAAAAATAGCCGTAGTACCCTCTATAACCACCCAAAAGTGCAGAGAAACCGCTTAGGTTGGTACCTACCCCAAGTCCACTCCCTTCATCTATTTTTTTTAATTTATTTGAATTATCATTTATGGCTGATTGCAAATCTAATAATTCATTTCGCGTCGGAATGTGCCACCCTTTTGGAGCTAATCCCCTCGGATCATTTACCGCAAACCAATTATATAGTTTACCAAATTTTTTTCCGTTATCAACATCATTTTTATAATAACACCAAGCTCCTGTTTTGAGATTCCTCCACTCACTCTGAATCTTAACTTCCGGAATTGAATCTCCATTATGATAGTGATCAACATTTAGATTTTCAGTCATCCATATCTGGGATCCAATTTTAACAGACTGGATCGAATCTTGCGCTAGAGTGGAAGTATTACCTAAAAATAACTCTATACAAAACAGAAGAATTGTTGATTTATTAATTGATTTGATCATCGTGATCATCCTAGAATAATTTATTCGATTTTGTTACAACCAATGCAATGACACTAGCCTACTGCCTTTAAAGGGATATCTTTACCTTACCCGTTAAAGAAGAAATATTTTTGAAGCGTGATTTATTAACTCTTTGGCTCATAAGCACAGCTTCAGTAAATTGATGTGCCAAACTTATAGAATCCTGATTAAGTTTACAACAAAATAAAAATAACTGTTTTTAGAACCCTTTTTAAAAGATGCCCTTCGTTCATTTTCAACAAAAAAAATTTTGTAATTCAAAATAAATCCATTAGCTTTGCAGAAAATTTATAAACCTTTAATTCTAACCAGAGAGCTAGAAAAGGAAAAAATGAAAAATTACTATTTATCGATTAATTAAGAAGGACCTCTGCGGCTTAGTGCCAAGGAGGATTTTTTGTATATGGACATAAAAGCAAAAATAATTGATGAAATCGGTCTAAGCCGAATCATTACTCGTTTTACCCACGAAATAATTGAACGCAACAAAGGTTCCATGAATTTAACTTTGGTAGGGATGCGTACACGTGGTGAATTCCTTGCAAAAAGAATTCACGAAAAAATTAAAGAAATTGAGAAGGTTGATATCCCGATTGCAATCCTCGATGTTACTTTGTACAGAGACGATTTCCGGATGCGGTTAAAACAACCGCAAGTTTCCGTTTCCGATATAACATTTGATATCAACGAAAAAAATATCATCCTTATAGACGATGTGTTATATACCGGTAGAACCGTCCGCTCGGCTATGAGTGCTATTATGGATATGGGAAGACCTAGCTCAATCCAGCTTTGTGTTTTAGTAGACCGCGGACACCGTGAACTTCCAATCAGTGCGGATTATGTGGGGAAGAATATTCCAACTTCTATAAATGAAGAAGTGAAAGTAAAATTAAAAGAATTTGACGGTGAAGACGCTGTCTATTTAGTAGAAGAAAAATAAAAGGATAAAATAAAATGCCTCTCTCAAGCAGACATTTATTAGGTTTAGAAACTACACCTAAAGAAGATCTCAAATTAATTTTAGATACGGCAACTACTTTTAAAGAAGTTTTGGAACGACCGATTAAACGCGTCCCTACTCTTCAAGGAAAAACCGTTGTAAACTTATTTTACGAAAATTCCACACGGACAAGAATTTCTTTTGAGCTTGCTGAAAAAAGACTTTCTGCAGATGCTATAAATTTTTCGGTCTCGACCAGCAGCGTTTCAAAGGGAGAAACTTTTAAGGACACAATAAAAAATATTGAAGCGATGAAAATCGATATGGTTGTCGTGCGTCATGCTGCTGCAGGTACACCGCTTTATCTTACACAACTTTGCGACGCGCACATTATTAATGCCGGCGATGGTATCCACGAGCATCCGACGCAAGGATTACTCGATATGTATTCGATCAGAGAAAAACTTGGTAAACTTGAAGGAGTTAAAGTTTGTATCGTTGGAGATATTGCGCACAGCCGCGTAGCCCTTTCAAATATCTTCGGATTAAAAACCATTGGTGCCGAAGTTTCTGTCTGCGGACCGGCTACAATGATACCACGCAATATTAAAGACCTCGGCGTAAAAGTTTTTTATAACATTGATGAAGCCATTCAAGAGAATGATGTTTTAAATATCTTAAGAATTCAACTTGAAAGAAAAGCCGGAGGCAATTTCCCTACGTTGCGGGAATATCATACCAGTTACGGTATTACTAACGAGCGGCTTGAAAAGAACGGCAAAGATATTTTACTTCTTCATCCGGGACCGATAAACCGCGGAGTGGAAATTTCATCCGAAGTTGCCGACGGGAATAAACAAATTATTCTTCAGCAGGTAACTAACGGAGTTGCAGTACGTATGGCTGTTCTTTATCTATTAGGAACTCAAAATTAAGGAAATTGAAAAATGAAAATCGCATTAAAAAATTGTCAGCTTATTCAACCACTGCAAAAATTAAATAAAAAATCAAATCTTTTGCTTGAAGATGGAATCATAACAAAAATTGGAACTCTGACAGCAGAAGACTTGAAACACGCAGAAGTATATGATTTGAAAGATAACTTTGTCGCCCCAGGATTTTTTGATATGCACGTTCACCTTCGTGAACCGGGACGCGAAGATGAAGAGACTGTTCAAACCGGATGTGATGCCGCCGCTCAAGGTGGATTTACCGGAATTGCTTGTATGCCCAACACAGAACCGGCTTTAGATTCTGCCGAAGTAATTTCACTTATTCAAGAAAAAGCAAAAAATCATTTAGTAGAAGTATTTCCGGTTGGTGCCGCAACGGTTAACCGCAAAGGAGAAGTAATTTCACCAATGGCTGAACTGGTGAATGCAGGAGCTGTTGGTTTTTCTGATGACGGTGTGGCTATAAAGACTGCACGAATTTTGAAAACAGCATTAGAATATGCTAATATGTTTGATGTTCCGGTGATCGAACATTGCGAGGATGAATCACTTGCAGGCGGCGCAATGAATGAAGGAGCTACCTCAACATTTTTAGGGCTCCCCCCTATTCCCGCAGTTGCCGAAGATTTAATTGTAATGCGGGATATATTGATGGCTGAATACACCGGAGGAAAAATTCACATCGCGCACATCAGCACTAAGAACGCCGTACAAATGGTTCGCGAAGCAAAAGCAAAAGGAATCCGTGTAACCGCTGAAGTTGCACCACATCACTTTACATTGACTGAGGAAGCGGTAAAAGGATATAATTCCAATACAAAAATGAATCCCCCGCTCCGCTCGCATGAAGATGTTAACGCCTTGCTTGAAGGATTGAAAGATGGTACGATCGATTGTATTGCCAGCGATCATGCACCTCATTCGCTTGAAGAAAAAGAAATGGAGTTTGAATTTGCTCCTAACGGAATTGTCGGGTTAGAAACCGAAATTGGTTTGGCGTTAACGGAACTTTATCACAAAAAGATTTTAACAATCGAACAAATTGTTGAGAAGTTCGCTATAAATCCGAGAAAAATTCTAAATCTTCCTATTCCCAAATTTGAAGTTGGAGCTGAAGCAAACTTTACCATTTTTGATATTAATGAAATTTGGTCGGTGGATATTTCTCAATTCAAATCAAAATCGAAAAATTCTCCCTTTAATAAACGGTTGCTTAAAGGCAAAGCGATGGGAGTAATAAACAAAAAGAAGTTGTTCTTAAACGGAAAGTTGAAAGAGATTTAAATTGAAGGAGAAATGATCTGTTTTCATAACAGGTCATTTCTCTTTGTGAAAATAAAATTTCCCCCGACTCTTTTTTTAGTAAAGCTAAAACTGTGCAGATAATCCCAAAATTGGAAGAATTCCAAAATCTAACCGCGGTGTAGTAGTAATAACTCCCGCTGCATCAACTTTTGATGAATAAGAAAGTACGTTCTCACGATTGTAAACATTCCATAAATCCAGATATGCGGTCAGAGTCCATTTCTCAAATACAAATTTTTTATCTATGCGAATATCGAGTTTATGATAATCGGGCAACCGTGAAGAATTATACGCTCCGTCAACAGCATAGTAAGTTCCGTTTTTTATTGCTGTGCCGATAACCGGAGTATAAGGATTTCCCGATGCGTATTGAAATTTGAATCCTAATTGCCAGGTTTTTGAAAGCTCAATACCGCCGATCAAATTTAAAATATGAGGGCGGTCATATTCAAAATAATATTCAGGCAAGTTTGAAGCATCTTTTCTCTTCGAAACAGAATATGAATAGGAGGCGCTCCCGACAATTCCATCTGTAAATTTTTTCTGAAGCGAGAATTCTATTCCTTGTGCAAAGCCGCCACCGGCATTTGTTAAAACATCCGTTGTATCATTTGCTACAAACACATCTGTCAAATCTTTATAATAAGCCTCAACGGTAAATTTTGTGTCTTCGGCAAAGAGGTGATCAATTCCAACAATATAGTGGGTAGCAAGACCACTTTTTAAAAGCACATTCTGCGGATCAAGAGCGATTTGATAGGTTGCAGGTGTTTGATAAAATTTTCCATACGATGCATTTAAAGATGTTTTATCGGTTAAGTGAAAAGAAAAAGAAATTCTGGGACTAATATTACTCTCATTGGTAAAGGAAAAATAATCGTAGCGAATTCCAGAAGTAAGAGACAATCTGGCAAATGGTCTCCAGGTATCTTGTATAAAGAAAGAAACTTTATTACTCATTTCCGGTAAAAAAGAAACAGACGAGGCTGGGATGATTTGTCCAATACGAGTTGTGTCAGCCGGTTTCCACGTAATATGTTTTGAATCAATGAACCGCAGATATCCACCGGTTTTTAATTCTAAATTATCTAAAACGTTAAACGTTACTTCATTTTTAATATCAAAACTATTCTCACGGATATCCTCGCCGCTTAAAGACCGATCAGTTTCGGTTCCTTGAAGTGTATTCCATCCGTTACCGGAGAACGAAAGCGTTGTAAGAGAAAAAGCTTTTGGAGAAAAAAGATACCGCCAATTTATTCCGAAAGCAGTTCCATAATCATCGCGCGTAAGATAATCGTACTTAAAATTTGTTGTTTCAGTCGCCGTTTTTTTTGTTGTTGAAGTTCCTTCGCGCAGAATTTGGTCGAGATAATAAAATCCTACAAAACTAATTCTGTTTTTTTCATCAAGATCATACGTAAGCTTGGCAACAGCATCATAATATTGGGGAGCTGCAGGCTTGTTCATCAGGTTTGTCAATAAATCAAAAAAACCACGGCGTGCTGAAAAAATCATCGTGCCGTTTCCGGGAACCGGTCCATCCACCATCGCACCAAATCCTCCTAAATTTGCGTTAAGATCGGTATTAAAAGTTTCTTTATTTCCGTCAACAAGGGACATTTCAAATACCGATGACATTTTATCGCCGTACTTTGCGGGAAAGCCTCCCGTCATAAAATCAACTCCTTTTAATAAAGAAGGATTAATAATACTTACAATTCCCATCGATTCTCCGGTGCGGGCAAAGTGAATAGGATTATAAATTTCGATGTTGTCAAGTAAAGTCAAATTCTCATCGGGACTTCCGCCTCTCACAATAAGCTGGGCACTCTTTCCTCCCGCCGTTGCTACGCCCGGCAAAGATTGCATAACGCGAAAAATATCTTCCGCCGACCCTGCCGAACGCCGAATCTCTTGTTGCGTTAGCGACCGAATACTTATTGGTTGATCAATTGGTTTTTGAAAGTATCCACCGGTTACATTTACTTCCTTCATTTCTATTTGGGCAGGAATTAATTCCACCGGTACAGAAGTGTTCCTGGACTGATTCACGGTGATGTCTTCTTTTATCATCGGAAGATATCCGATATATGAAAATTTTAATTGATAGACTCCTGCATCAATATTCTTAATAACAAAATAGCCCTTATCGTCGGTAACGACTCCGATTTGTGTTCCTACGAGAGAAATATTTGCGAAGAGCAACGGACGTTTTGTTACTGCATCGCGGACTTCTCCGGAGATGATCCCAGTCTTGTTTTGCGCAAGAATGCTTAGGTTTCCAAAAATTATCAATAATAAATAGAATGTTCGTTTTAGTCTACTATTCAAGGGACGACTCATTAAAGTTCCTTTTTTTTAATTTGATGGGATTTATTCAGTGAAGATTCAAAGTTATCTTTCAACTTCTTAAACCTTACTCAATCAATGTGCCAAAACTTTAAGCTTAAATTTTTAATGAAAAGATAGTTTTGAGAAATTCGATAGAATGCGCACGACGATTCCGGCGAGTTTATGCGACTTGAAAGTCGATTGTTTCTTGCAGGCTAAAATTTGAATGAGTTCATTACCGTAGGATGATGGTAACGGAAAAGAAAGAAACCGTCTCCCTATCTTCAGGGTTCGGAGATGATTAATCTTTTGAGATGATAGTCCGGCTTCTTATTATAAAAGAAACCGGATAACGTTAAAATGTCGAAATAAAATTCACAGAAAAGTTTTTCATCGCCTGTGGATTTGGGTTAGCGTCAAAATAAAAATTCCAGCTTGTCTGCTGAGAAATATTTTTGTTGTAAGCAACAACCGAACGGACTGCATTAATAATACTGATCAATCTGTTAATCAGCATTGCGCCGGCTACAAATTGCAAATTATTATATGCCCGCTGACTTGAAAGCCACATTCCACGATACTCGCGGCGCTGGGTCTCGGTTTCCCATTTCCAATTCATACTATTTTTGTCAAACATTTCGTTGTATCTTTGTTCAAGAGCCTTTTCATCGTTGTACTGATCGATGTTTTTATAATTCCCTATAGTAGAAAAATAGTCGTCATTTTTACTCTCCAAAGAAATTCCACCGTACGTTTTAGCAAAAGATTTATAATTTTCTTTCTTCCAATCGCCATAGGTGTTCACACCGAAATAGACACCTATAAGAGCTGCGTCCGCAATAGTGAAATATTTTCCAGACTCGTAATTGTTCGCGTACAATTCACCCATCCCCGGTAAAATTGCAGAATACAAAATTGCCAGCGCAATATTCTTTTTTGCCGGAACATTTTCAAAAAATTCTTTATTTGGATTAACTTCATTTCCAGTTAAAATTTGATTGGTAAATTCAAAACTGATTGCCCCTGTATTGGTTTTGATTTTGTTGTTGAATTGTTGAGGAAAAAGAACAACTGTGAACAGGAGAAGGAAGAAGATATTTTTCATATTTTTTAGTGAAAATTTATGGATTAAACTGCTAACCGTTCAACGGAAAAATTTTCCCCTTCAATTGAAGCGTTACAATAGTTTCCGAAAACTTTATTTATAGTTACTAAACAAAATTGATTTTGCAAATTACGATTAAACGGATGAAATACCCTAATATAATTAGAAGTAAACCCCTTAATGATGCCGTTATCATCTGCTTCTTCAAAAAGCACTCTCCCTTTTTTACCAACGAACTTTTCATGAAACGCAAACCTTTTTTTGTCACTTAAAATACGCAACAACGTACTTCTTCTTTTCCGTTCGGCAGTATCAACCTTGCCGGAGAAAGAAATTGCTTTCGTATCGGGTCGTTCGGAATAGGTAAAAACATGTAAATATGAAATTGGTAAATCTTTCAAGAAATTATAAGTTACTTGAAATTCCTCTTCTGTTTCACCCGGAAAACCGGTTATCACGTCAATACCAATTCCAATTTCAGAATCGGCATTATGCAATTTTGTGATGAGTGTTTTATAATCATTCGTGTTATAACGCCGCTGCATCAAACGAAGAACGTTATCACTTCCACTTTGCAGCGGAATATGAAAATGCTTGCTGATTTTATCTGTTGACAGGGCAAGAGCAATGATATCATCTGTTAAAAGATTCGGTTCAATCGAACTGATACGAATTCTAAAATCACCTTCAACAGAAATTAATTTTTGCATGAGATGATAAAAATCTATTTCAAAAGATTTGCCGTAATCACCAACATTCACACCGGTCAATATTACTTCTTTATATCCTTGTGCTATTATCGAGCGGAATTGCTCTAAAACTTTTTCGGGTTCCAGGCTGCGGCTTGCACCTCGTGCAAGTGGAATTGTACAATACGTGCATTTATAATCGCATCCGTCCTGTATCTTAAAATACGCCCTTGTTCTTGAATCAATATCGGTGGAAGAAGCAACACCAAAACTATTATCCAATTCCTCTTTTGATGAAGTATAAATACATGCGAGTTCTTTTTTGTTGAAATCATTCAGATAAGAAAAGAGATCGAATTTTTCGTTGCTTCCCAATACTGCATCCACCCCTTCGATCTGTGAAATTTCTTCCGGACGAAGTTGAGCATAGCAGCCGGTTACAATTACAAACGCTTCAGGGTTTAGTCTCAATGCACGGCGTATTACTTGCCTGCATTCTTTTTCAGCATTTTCCGTAACCGAACAGGTATTTAAAACATAAACATCCGCGTGATCGGAAAAATCAACAACAGAAAAACCGCGGGTAGCAAACTGTTTTCCAATCGCAGCAGTTTCTGAAAAATTTAATTTACAGCCTAAGGTATGTAACGCAACTTTTTTATTCATATTCTTTAAAACTGTAGAGACATGACGCGTGATGCCATGTCTCTACGATAAATTAACCATTTAGTCCTGTTTTAGCAGGATTATTCTTGTGCTGATTCCGGTGGGGCAAGGCTTTCTTCCGGAAGTTCGAAGTTCGGGAAGTCTGCTGAATTTACCGTAATGGTATCTGCAGTCATCACATCTTGCGGAGTCATTTTTTCGAGTTTATGCGAAGTAATGAATTCCTGAATAGCCGCTTCACCTTTATCTTTTAAGCATGCTAATGCGCTCAGAACGATTTTTTTATTTTCTTTATCGAACTCAATGACTTCTAGGTCAATCATAGAATCGATAGGAAAATGAATCGAAAGGTTTTTAATCTTAGAAGTTGAAAGATGGCTCGTAGGAACAAATCCGTCAACATCAAGAGGAAGTTCTACAATAACTCCTTTTTCAATAATGCGAACGATCTTAGCTTGGGTTTCAATTCCAACAGCATAAGATTTTTCAAATGTATCCCATGGATTATCTTGAACTTGTTTGTGACCAAGAGAAATTTTTCTTTGATCTACATCAACGGAAAGAACGAGAACTTCAATTCTTTCTCCTTTTTTCACAACTTCCCCGGGGTGGCGGATTTTCTTTGTCCACGATAAATCGGAAATGTGAACAAGCCCGTCAACACCAGGTTCAAGTTCAACAAATACTCCGAAGTTGGTAAGATTTCTTGCAATTCCAAAATGCTTTGAGCCAACAGGATATTTTTGCATTAATTCTTGCCATGGATCCGGTTCAAGTTGTTTAATTCCGAGAGAAATTTTCTTTTCGTCTTTATCTAAACTAAGAACAACAGCTTCAATTACCTGTCCCATTGCAACAACTTGCGAAGGATGTTTGATGTGTTGCGTCCAGCTCATTTCAGAATTGTGGATCAATCCTTCAATCCCTTTTTCAATTTCGATAAACGCGCCGTAATCTGTTAAGGAAACTACTTTACCGGAAACTTTCGTTCCGATCTGTAATTTCTCTTCGATATTTTCCCAAGGATGTGGAAGAAGTTTTTTCAAGCTGAGAGAAATTCTTCGTTTCTCTTCGTCGAAATCTGTAACCACAACATTGATGGTTTCATCAAGTTTAACAACTTCATTAGGATGATTAATTCTGCCCCAGCTAAGGTCAGTAATGTGAATCAATCCGTCAACGCCGCCGAGGTCAACGAACACACCGAAATCGGTAATCGCTTTAACGGTTCCTTCAAGGATTTGACCTTTTTCAAGTCTGTCCAGAATTTCTTTGCGTTGGTCAGCCATTTCTTCTTCGACCAAAACTTTATGCGAAACGACAACATTCTCAGTAGGGATATTGACTTTAACAACTTTAAAATCCATCATCCTTCCAACAAATGCATCAAAATCGCGAATTGGACGAACATCAATTTGTGAACCGGGTAAGAATGCTTCCATTCCCATAAGGTCAACAACCATACCGCCTTTAATTCTGCGAACAATTTTACCTTGAATAATTTCACCCGTATCATGAGCGCGAACAACTTTTTCCCAAATTCTGAGAAAGTCTGCGCGTCTTTTGCTGAGAAC
>JBAYFO010000003.1:0-131939 GCA_041667115.1 Ignavibacteriaceae bacterium
AGGCTCACCTCGGGCACTTAAGGCACCGTGTAATTAACTGTTACTTCGCTTGTTTAATCTCTCTCCCAAATTTACGGTTCATTTGTGTTATTTTTAATACCTATTATTGGAGGCTCACCTTACTCAGGAGTAACCCCGAAGGTTAAGGAGGAAAACAGGAGACTAACCTTCGGGGTTGCTTACCCGGGGTTGTATTTAATTTTGCTTTGCCACGACTTTTAAGTCGTGGAGGAAATAAATACAGAGCTTTCGGCTTTAGCCGCAAGGCGGATTATTTTTGTGGCTAAAGCCAATTTTATCTTGTTGATCATTATTCCACGACCTGAAGGTCGTGGCTATTCAATTATGAATTTTGCGTAACGTGGGTTAGTAATTTATTTTATTTATAATTTTTAAGCCTGACAAAATGAGAAAAATATATTTATCGTTTTTATTATTATTTCTAACAACTACAATATTTTGTCAGGGCAAAGATTCAACCTATAAGTATTGGATGACAATCGGTTTTAGACCTGATATGGGAATGATGTTCAATCCGAGTTATAGTTTCTCTTTAGGAGATTATTTTTATAAAGTTGGTTACTTTACACAGGATATTGTTTTACGTGCTGAACCTCTCCTTAATTACGTTAGTATCTCTATTGGCAAACGATTCCGTTCAAAATGGTTCGAGGCATCTTTCTTTAGCGGTCCGTCTTGTGTCTATGGTGATAAAGGAGTAAATCCTGCTCTCTATACAAAATTTATTACCCCGGGTTTGGAAACAGATGTTCAATTATTATTCAGATTAGCAAATGAAGTTGGAATTGGTGTAGGGTTATATGGCAATTTGAATTTTATTAAAAATTTTGGGGGAATAACTATCAACATTACTTTGGGAAATGGTAAATAAATTGAATAACCTCAAAGAATTGAATAACCCCGAAGGTTAAGGAGGAAAACAGGCGTCTAACCTTCGGGGTTGCTTGACCGAGCTAAGTAACCTTGAAGGTCTTTACCCAAATAAGAGAGGCGACCTTCAAGGTTTTTAAACCAGCTAAAAAAGAGAAGCTACCTTCAAGGTTTTACATCATCAGATAAAAGAAAAGCTCTAAATTTGCCGATATCGTTTTCAAAATAACCTAAGATTATTTTGTCCGTAATTCCTTCCGGTGATATCTCCATAAGTTCTTTTGCACTTGAAAATTCATAATCTTCAAAATTACTGCATAATGCGGCTCTTACCGGATTAAGCAAAATATATTTTGTTAAATAAATAAATGCGCTTTCTTCATAAATAATTTTACTTTTTGTTGGTCCCTCAAACAATACACCGCTTCTGTTATATTTTTTGTTTATTGATTTTGTATATGAGTTGGTTAAATCGCCCATAAACTTACTTATTGATTTACCTGGTCGGGTTTGTCTAATGAAGAGATGAAAGTGATTCGGCATAAGACAGTAACATAAGATTTCAATCTCATATTTTACCTTGTCCTCATACAACCTTTTCTTAAAGAAGCGGTAGTCAAAACGGTCAAAAAATATTTTTTGTCTGTTTGCACCGCGATTATAAAGGTGGTGAAAAGTATCTTCTTGAAAAAATCTTGGCTGATTCATAGAAAAAGATATTGAATCCCGGGAATAAAAACAAAAGATGAAAAGTTAAAACGTAACCTCGAAGGTTAAGGAAGAGACTGAGCCGCAACCTTCGAGGTTGCAAGAAAATTAAATAACCCCGAAGGTTAAGGAAGAAAACAGGAGGCTAACCTTCGGGGTTGCTTGACAGCTAAGAAGTAACCTTGAAGGTCTTTGCCCATATAAGAGAGGCGACCTTCAAGGTTTTTAAACCATCTAAAAAAGAGAAGCAACCATCAAGGTTATAAGGTTTACGTCCACGACTCTTGTAATCTTCGGTACATCGAAACGAAAAATCCGATCACCATTACGGCAACACCGATCCACACTAAACTAATAAATGGTTTTGTGCTGGCATTAACCGCAAGAACCTCAGCGGGTAAAGTAGTAACTGCCGCCGTCGCGGAGAGTTTGCCTACCACAAATTCAGCTTTCTTTGTAGTCGGATCAATCTTTGTTAATTCAACACGAAGGTCAGCATCTTTTAATTCAACGGGAATAAACGTTACGCCCTGTCCCTCTTTTTTCATCAACGCTTCGATAGTTTCACTCTTGCCATTTTTAGTAACAATAAGTTTGGCTCCCATCTGGAAGTTTCCACCACTCATCATAACCGACATATCGGGTTTAATAAAATCAGCATAAGTTAACTGCGCACCTTCGATCGAAGTTTTTTCGTCCGGCATTAAGGTAACCGCGTTTCCCTGGGGACTTTTAGCAGCACTTGTACCATCATCATACGAAAGAGGAGAGATGTAAAAATCTTTTGTAAAGCCTTCAAGAATATCAGGCTCTCTCATCAGACTATTATTAAACGTACTAACAAACATGATAGGTTTAATAACCGAAGGCTTTCCGCCACCATCTCTAACGCTTACGTTAAATTCATACTTTGTATTATTTTCAATTGGATTATAACCGGTAAATTCTAACGTGTGTCCCAAAACTTGAACCGGTTTTCCCTTTGTTAAATCAACTTCAACTTGTTTAGAATAAGCCGATGAGCCAACAACGCCGAGAATAAAAAGTGAAATGCCGATATGCGCAATGTAAGCGCCGAGCATTTTTTTATTGCCGGTAAAAATTTTGTACGCAATTTCCGCATTAACAAAAAACGCAAACGCGGCGGAAACGGTAAGGAGGATCATCATAATGTCGTACACTTTTCCGAAGAGAATTATCAGTACAGCAAAAACTCCGGTTGCAATAAGAGAGAATTTTGATTTTTTCAAAATATCTTCGCCGGAGGTCTGTCTCCATTTTAGCAAGAGACTGAATCCATTGAGAAACCCTATAATGATCGCCAACGGAACATGCATTTCGTTATAAAATCTTGTCTCTACCGATTGCTTAAAAATTGGGGCTGAAGTTCCAACAGCAACAATCAATGCGGAAGCGCCGATAGTAACCGCGGCGGTAAACAACGCTAATTCACGCGCAAGCAAATTTTCTTCATTAACGATTTGGGATTCAAGATATCTCCAGCGGTAAAAGATCATTCCTATACCGAAGAGGAGAAATGTTCCGACGAAAATAATTAAGAATAAGTAAACAATTGTTCCGGGATCAACGAACGAATGGACCGACGCATCACCAAGCACTCCGCTCCGTGTTAAAAAGGTTGAATAGAGAACCATCACATAAGCAAGGATTGAGAGCAATAGATTTGTTTTTACAAATTTTCCCATTCCCCCTTTAGATTGAGTTTTGCGCTGCACAATCATCGTATGAATTCCGGCGACACTAATAAGCCAGGGAACTAAACTTGCGTTTTCAACCGGGTCCCAAGCCCAATATCCACCCCATCCAAGTACACCGTAAGCCCAATAGCCGCCGAGCATAATACCAAGACCAAGAATACCGGAGCCCGCTAGAATCCAGGGGAATGATTGACGAACCCAATCTTTATAATCGTTTTTAATTAATGCCGCCATCGCAAAAGAGAAGGGGACGGTAGTCATGGCAAAGCCGGTAAAAAGAATTGGGGGATGAATTTGCATCCAGAAATTTTGCAGCAGGGGATTTAATCCTTTTCCGTGCGCAATAAATTGATTTACGGAAATTCCTGCACCTTGTAATGTAGCGTAAAGATCACCGCTCATTTTAACAAAAGTCTGTCCCGAGTTCGGGTCGTTGAACATAAAATTCTGCATGAAGGGTTGCGTAAGGTAACTGGCATTAATTTTTACGGTTTCAATAAACATCGGTTCCGCCCAAATATAGGCGAAAGGATTTTTTAACATCGGGGAAACCATTGCCAATAAAAATGTTGTTGCAAGGCTGAACACCATCATAACTCGTGGTTCTAAATCGTCCCGCTTTCCCGTATACGATTGAAGAAAGACTCCGATAAGAACCGTAACAAAAAGCCATAGCATAAAACTTCCCTGCTGCCCTGCCCAGAATGTTGCAAGTAAATATCCGAAGGGCAAATCATCGCTGCTATAGCTGTAAACATATTCGTATTGATATTGATGCGTGATGATCAAATACATAAGAAACGCCGACGCCATAATGACGAAGATCGCCATTGCATGATAAGACATCCGGGCAATGGTAAGGGTGTTTTTTGCGCCACGGTACGTAAGATAATACATCACCATAGAAAAAATACTGAATGCAAGCGCCAGTGTAATTAATATACTGCCTGCCATGTGAACTCCTTAAAAAAAATTAGGAATTAAGAATTAGGAATAACCAACTACCGGGAACTTTTAAGATGAAGCTGCCGCCGATTGTTTGTCTTGATATTTAGAAGGACATTTAGTTAAAATATCTCTTGCGTGAAAATTTCCGTTTTTATATTGCCCGGTAACAACAATGCTTTTAGCCGATTCAAAATTATTTGGGATCGTCCCGCTATAAATAACTTTCATCTCGTGCCCGGTTGCATCTTTCATGTAAAAGACAAAGGTCCGTTCGGATTTGTTGATCTCATAACTTTTTTCTTTAACCCAGCTGCCGGTGGCTTTAATAGTGCGTTCGGTAGACATCACTTTCCCGAAATCACTTTCGTACTGGACATTACTTTTCGTGAACAAATAAATCATCATCCCGAGAAAAACGACGACGATGACTCCACCGAAGATGTATTTGTTTTTCATTTTATTTTTTCTCCATTAATTTCTTTTTCTATGTTTTTTATCCGGTTGTTCAGCGCAAATAAGAATCCGAAGACTCCTGCCCAAACAATCAGGACGATAATCATTACTATGTAGATCGCATTTTTTGAAAGGAATTCTTCCAACACTCACCTCAATGATATTGTTTATTTAATTTTTCTTTATAAAGCATCGATTTATATCCGACGTACCACATCCAATAATATAATATTGTAAACCCAATAAGCGATAAGAAAAAAATGAGCAGCATGTTTCCGTTCATTTTAAAATTTACAACCGGACCGGCGTTTGTATCGTCTGCAGAACCGGGATGTAAGCCTCTCATAATTCTCGGCATAATAAAAATAAAAAAAGGAACGGTAACAAAAGCAATGATAGAATAAACCGCAGAAAGAGTCGCTCTTTTTTCTTCAACTTCAACAGCCGAACGAAGCGCGAATAAAGCGCCGTAAATTAAAAGTAACGCAAAAATACTTGTCTGTCTCGGATCCCAGCTCCAGTAAGAGCCCCACGCGAACTTTGCCCAAACAGCACCGGTTACCGTTGCCAAAATACAGAAGATCATTCCAAGCTGTGCCGAGGTATGCGCTTTAATATCATCAACAATATCTTTATTTCTAAGATATTTTATGCTGTAGACGGTAGACATAAAAAAGGCAACAACCGTAAGCCATGCCGTAGGCACATGGAAGAAAATTATTTTTGCGTTTTCGCCAAGACCCATAATAAACGGGAATTCATACCAATGCGCAGGTACTGCAACAATGGGAAAAGCGATTCCGGCGATTGATACAAAACTGATCAAAAGAAAAAGGGCTATTTTCCAAATCATAAGAGTTTCTATTTTGTGGTTGAAAAAATCATTAATCTTTCCAGATAAAATCAAACAATAAATAAGATGCCGCGATCATAACAACGTCGTAACATCCCAATACCGCAAGTTCAACATAGCTGCTCTCAAAGGTTGCTCCGTCCATCGCCTGTTTCGTTAAATCAATTAACGTTAACATTAATGGTAGTAATATAGGAAACGATAAAACGGGGTAAAGCGTTCCCTTTGAACTAGCTTTTGCAATTATTGACGCTATTAATGTTGAAGCGATTGCAATTCCGATATTTCCGAGAACAAAGGCATAAATAAAGAGCGGTAAATTCTTTAGAACAAAAGAATCAAATAATGCTGAATAAAGCAAAGCGACAACAATATTCATCGCAAAAACGAGAATCAAATTAAAAAAGAGCTTCCCGCTAAAGATAGTTGTTGGCGATGCAATAAGCTGTAACGTTAATGTTGTTCCCCGTTCTTCTTCGGAAACAAAAGCGCGGGATAACCCTGACATCGCCGAGAAAAAGATAACAACCCAAAATAATCCGCCGGAAAGAAAATCACTTATTCTTTCATTCCCGATGGAAAACAAAATTACGCTGATAGTTACCACAATAAACATAATAAGGGAGTTTATTGCGTAACGCATGCGTAATTCGGATGCTAAATCTTTCTTAAATAGTGCGTACGCTGACATTTGATCTATAGTTTTCTCAGCCAGAGGCTGATCCGCCTTTGGCGGAAGTTATTAGTTCCCAGATTGAACTGCAATTTTTCAATCTTGCAATCTTTCAATCTTGTAATTTTTTAATTCTAAAACGGTGGTACATAAAGCCAAATCGTTGTCTTCGTTGGAAGCAATGATGACGATGTTATTCTTCGCCTCTTCCTCTATGGTTTGATAAACTCTTTCTTTTCCGGCATTATCCAAATTTGATGTCGGTTCATCAAAAAAAAGGATTTTTGGTGAATGAATTAAAGCAAAAATGAACTTCAACCGTTGCTTCATTCCGGAAGAATACCCTTTCACAAGGTCATTTTTTCTATCGAAAATTCCAAAATGTTGAAAGAGAAAATCAAGTTTTTCTTGAGTAAAGTTAATGCCTCTAATCTTTGAAAAAAAGTGAATATTTTCTACCGCGGAAAACTCATCGTAGAGAATTACATACGGCGCTACAAACCCAAGATATTTGTGCAGATGGTCGGAATCGACTTCTTTTCCATCAAATATGTGGGTTACTTTACCTTTTGTTGGAGAAATGATACCGGTAATGATTTTTAAAAAAGTTGATTTACCTGAACCGTTTGGACCCGATATTCCATAGATACCGTTTCCCTTGCAAGAAAAATCAACATCTTTAAATATTAATCTTCTTCCAAACACTTTTGAAATGCTTTCCGCGTGTAATTCGAAACTACTCATTCACGATAACCAATTTCCCCAGGGCTGTCCGCTCCTGTGATTTGATAAAATAAACATACACACCGCTTGCTAATTTTTCGTTTTTGTTGTTCAATCCATTCCACTCAACAACCGCTTCCCCTTTTAAAGGATCACGGAAAAGAATAAGGGTTTTCTCATACACCACATCCATAGAAACAGAAAAGACTTTTAAGGAAACTTCTTCATTAAAATTACCAACAAAGGGAATTTTAAGATAATCATTCTTTCCGTACCGGTACGGGGATGGAAACGGAGCTGTTGTAACCGCATATACTTTTTGGCTGTCGTTAATAACTATGTTATTAATAATAGATGAACTTTTCCAAAGATATGGATTATCCGGTTTAAATAAAAAATAATATCCTTCTGCAAGTTGCGTAAACCCATCTTGCTTCTCCGTGCTTAACGTGATGGAAGCACTCAACGTCTTGCTTAAATCATTCATGCCGCTCTCCAATTCAAAATTAGAGAGAACAAAATAGAGTGTATCGCTTTTGCTGTTAAGTGAATTGACCAGTTTTAAATAACTCGTTGAAGTAACAACCGTGTTTAGTTGAACCGGTGTTGCATACCCGGAATAGTTTACCGTCATAAATGGCTTTATAGGGGGATAATTCGCCGCTTCGTCGAAGAACAAACCGGGAACCGCGCGGTAACTGGTGTAAAAAGTCCACAAACCAAATTCTTTATATGCTTCAAGAAATGAAGATTGCTTTTCAACTAAACTTCTATCAACTGCTTCCAATGCGCGGTAAGTTCTCATTAACTCCCATTGGCGTTTGATAATGCCATAACCAAATTTATCTTTTAAAAATATATTCCATATCGCCAGATTATACCCATCATTAGAGCCAAAGGCTTTATCGGTAAAATTAAAATATCCCCCCGTTTTCAAATAATAATAATAGTCGTTGACATCATCAAAGACGAATTCTTCCATCGCAGTGGAAGTAAGTTCATAAAAATAGCGATCATCAACCAGATCCCCTGATCCGCGAAGGATATACTCACCCATCTGAATTGCGTGATGCAGTTCGTGAGCCGCAGTAACTTTAGCCGCAGCAATACCGGACGTAGGATAGCCGACAAAACCATTCTCCATTTCGATATAAGAATAAAAAGTGTTGGAACCGGAAGAAATTTCTTCTTCGGGACTAGTTCCACCATAATCGCCGTGCAGACTATGTACATAAACATCATATTTATCATCGCCGCCGTTACCGAGGTCTCTCGGTGGAGGAAGAAATCCTAAATAATTTACTTCAAATGAATAAGAAGAGTCGAACGCGTTTGCCAATTCATTAATATCATAATTGGGAGCGTCAACCGTTTTATTAAAATGGATCCGGAAAAATCCGGAAGGAGAAACAATGCTCGTGTCGAGTATCGGACGTACAAATAACGCCTTTAACACTTTTTGTTGCTCCGGTGAGAAAGATTTTATTCCAAGTCTCACTTCGCTTTCAATCCCGAAAGTACATTTTTCATGTTTCCCGGTTGTACTTTGCTGAAGGGTTCTCGATGTTTTTTTTGAATGAAGGTCTAGGTATTTATTGTAAAGGGAATCAATCCTTGTTTGGGCAGAAATTCCTACAGCACAAACTATTATAACAAATAAATATTTCATAATTTTTTTAGACTCAAGCACTTTTCTTTTGTATTGTTGTACAAAAGATACCATTGATTAGCGCTGAACTTTGTTACCACAAAGCTTCCAACATTTTCAACTTCGCTAACTTTTTGGAGATTGAAAAATCCGGTCCGCTTATTTATGCCGGCTGATAAAATATTATTTGATGGAGAATAAAGAAAGAATTGTTTCATCCCGTCACCGGAGGATTTTCCAAAATAACTTTTTCTTGCCTCATCCGATAAAAACGCTTTTGCCACAGCAGGTTGTCTTAGAATTTTACGAACCTTGCTGTTCGCTAATAAAAGATAACTCGACTGATTAGTAGAAACCGAACTAAGAATAAATTCTTCCCCGGTGCTGTAAACATCGGCAAGATAATTTCTAAATTGAAAAAGTGAATCGTACCCAACTTTATAAACCGGTTTTACTAACACAGGATTTTTAAAAGACGCATAAGACAACTCGGCTTCTCCATTTTCTTTTGTCCAAAAATAAATATCTCCACGAGCATCAATTTTTGCGTCAAGCAGTTTTCCGGTTTTGAGAGAAGCATTTGCAAGCGAATATCGAAAGTCTTTATAACTAAATGACGAATAGAAGAGGTTGTCGTCTATTGTGTGAACGACGATAATTTTGGCTCTTGCCGTCGTAGCGCCTTTCATCAACCGGCAATCTTTTATTCCACCGTCGACATACAAATAATCTCTTTTAACCGAGAAGGAATTGAAGTCGATCAGCAAATATTCAATTACTCTTTCATCAAGATTGAAAAAGTAAATTCCTTTTTGCGATTTATCGTTGTCGTCAATCAAAATTGAAGAGTACGTCCCATTAACCTTTTGAGAAAAGAGAGTTAAAGGAAGTCCGTCTTTTCCACGCAGTACGAAAGAGCAAATCCCTTTGTCGGCATTGTATAAACATAAATCGGTTATTCCGTCCCCACCGTTATCAAAAAGTGTAATCGAAGATGGAGTGTTTCCGAAGACCAGATTGGAAGTATCTCCAAATGAAGAGAGATTTGAGACAAAATAAATATTCCCTTCAGAACTGAGTGAAGCAAAACCATAAACAAACTTGCTGTAAAAAGGAATTACATCAATAAGACCCGGTTTTTGCAGGTAGGGAATTTCGGGATAAAAAGTGCCATCATTTTTTTGAAATAAGACAGATACTTGCCCGGACTGCACATTCAAGTAAGCGATATCGAACTTCCCATCGCGATTAAAATCACCCCAAATAAATTTATCCGGTTTCAGATCGGTTTTGATTGTTGTTGTTCTATGATAACCGGAAACCGAATCACCAAAAATGATCTGCAACTCATTGCCGCTGAGAAACATTAGATCGGGGTAAGAATCCGAGTTAAAATCGAATGCTTGTAATGAAGAAATAGTATGCTGTACTTCCATAGTGCGCGTTAATCTGAATTCACCGCGACTGTTATTATAAAAAAACTGAAGCGCGTTTTCGTTAATATTAAATGCCGCAATATCAGGGTAGGAATCATTATTAATATCAATGGCTACCGACTGAGAAAACGCTATCCCCTTCTGCACTTTTTTTTCTTCGATTCTTCCGTTATTATCTTTAAGGATTGACAGACCGTCAAAGGCTACTCCTGAAACAAGTAATTCATCTTTCCCATCCGAATTAAAATCCGCCTGAATAACAACATCAGGGAACGAAGAAAAAGCAAGTTGATTTGCAATCGAAATACTCCCTGAAGTTGAAACATTCAACCAACCTGCTTTTTTCTGCTTGCGAGAAACAAAAGCATATCTGGGAGCTTTATCAAAAGTTTCAATATAGGAAACAAAATTTGAAATGACGGGAGAGAAAGAGGATGAAAAGCCCTGAACAAAATTATCAATTCCTTTTCCGGTTATAGTTACAAAAGAGTTTTTCTCGCCACCGGTAAGTAATAAATCAGAGTAAGAATCTTGATTAAAATTTAACACAAAGAACTTACTGAATTTCCCTTGAACCGGAAAAACCGAATATTTACAAAAACCATTAATAGGAATCTGAGCAGCTCCGCTCTGATAAAGCATAAAAATGATAAAAGAACCGTTAATGACTTTTCTTTTCAGCAAGCCTTGCTTCTCTTCTTTGTAATGCTTCTTCAAATCTTCTTTTTTCATCTTCGGTTTCGGGAATAATTTTTAAGGCTTCAACCGGTTTTGCCTGGTTATCTACACTAACAAAAGTAAGGTAAGCGGAATTGGTATGAATCCTTTTCCCCTCTTTAAACGATTCGGCAAAAACTTTTACTCCGACTTCAAGAGAAGTTCTAAAAACTCTATTTACCGATGCCACTAACGAAACAGCCTGTCCAAGTTTGATAGGATGATGAAAATCGATCCGGTCTACAGAAGCGGTTACACAAATATACTGTGTGTGTTTCGCGGCGCAGAGAGCGGCGCAAATGTCAATCCAGTGCATTAACTGTCCCCCAAGCAAATTCCCTAATTGATTTGTATGCTGAGGAAGCACCAGCTCGGTCATAATCATTATCGAGTCGCTTACTTTTTTAGGACTCATTTCTTTGCGGTTTCCGGAGCCGATTTTTCAAGCTTTGTTTTAAGTTCTCCAACTTTTACGTAATTCTCATCCTGCGGATATTTACTAAGAAAGTTCTCAATCTCTTTAAGAGCGGCATCATTTCTTTTCATTCCTAACAGAATATTTATTTTTTTGAAAGAAGCCATCGGAGCGTATTGTGTGTCGTGATATGTAGCTTCCACATTATCATAATAAGCAACAGCAGCATTATTGTAATCCATTTTTTCGTAGATAACCGCAGCATTATAAGCTTTGTGGGCAAGTTTATCGTTCAGTTCTTTAATTTTTGCTTCGGCTTCCGGAACTTTTGGATCTGTCGGGAAAAAATCGATATAAGCTTGGTACTCTTCAATTCCCTTTTTTGTGTACCGTTGATCTAATGGAAAAGGGGGAGAAAGTTTATAGTAACATTCTGCGAGATTGTATTGAGCTAGCGGCACAAAAGAACTTGCGGGCATATTCTTTATCAACCGGCTAAACTCGGAGGCAGCTAAAATATACTCGGTTCTTGCCAAACGGCTTTTTGCCAAATAAAATTGCGCGTCATCAATTATTTCATTTCCGGGGAATTGCATGATAATTGCGTCAAATTCATGAATAGCTTTGTCGTATTCTTCATCGTTATAAAAATCCATTGCATACTTAAACCTCTGTTCGGAAGTCATATTAGCTGTATCGATTGTTGAAGCGCATCCGATAAAAAACAATAAAATAAAAGGGAGGAAGATTAGTGATTTTGTCATATTCTCTTTATGTGTTAAAATTTAAGTACTATTCTGATTTAGTAAAAAAGAAACCGGTAGTTATGCTCATTTTAATCTATTACAAAACCAATTTTCTTTTTAACCGGTTCGGGTGGATTAATAAGTTGATTAATTACTTGAATAATTTGCACAATCTCTTCGTCGTGCTCTTTTAGTTTACTATCAATTTCTCTTAATTTTTCTTCGACCTTTTTGTGGGTCGAAATCATTTCTCGAAGTCTTACAAAAGCGCGCATGATTAAAATATTCACTTCTATGGCTCTTTCACTTTTTAATACAGAAGAAAGCATTGCAACGCCTTGTTCGGTAAACGCGTAAGGAGAATATCGCAACCCTTTCTGATCTGACTTGGAGATCACAGTTTGTGATCTCCAGTTCATAAATTCTTCCTTTGTAAGCTGAAACATAAAGTCATCAGGAAACCTTTTCATATTTCTGCGAACAGCTTGTTTTAAAGCACGGGTTTCTACGTTATAAAGATTTGCAAGATGTCTATCAAGAATTACTTTCTGATTTCTTATAACGAGAATTTTATTGATTACGCTTTCTGCCGGTATTAGTAACTTAACTGCCATTAAAACGCTGTTATTAATTTGCTGCTGAATTATCTTTAATTCCGAATTCTAAAATACTACGTAATACCGATTACAATAATAAGGAAAGCGGAAAAGCTCTCCAAGATAAAAAAAATTACTTACTCCTTGCCGTAAAAAAGATGTACACGGCAGCGGCGGCAGAACCTAGGGCAATCGCCGGTTCCAAAAGACTTGAAAAAAGGGGTTCCGCCGGAATTTTCCCTTGCGTGAACGGAAAGGATGAATTTTCAAATGAGGTTATATCCTCAAAAGGAATTTCATCGTTAACTGTGTACAAAAAATCTTTCACTACGCTTGTTGTGGAATTAATTGAATAATTCCCCGAAAAACGTAGATTTCGGGTAACCCACAAAGAACCGAAGAGCCCTTTCCGTTCCGGCTCGCTATACTCTACCTTCACTTCGGCTAAAGCAAAATGAATAAGGATTTTCCCCGATTCATTATTTATTTCTTTGTTTTCAAAATTGGCTAAAATTGAATTTTGAAAAACCTGGTAGTCTTTTCCGAGCACGAAATCAATTTTAAAATCCTTCTCGTTGTGCAAATTCTGTTGTAGATTATTTGCTGCCGAATCGGCGAGCTGAAAAAATAATTCCAAATTTGTCTTTGTTTGTCCAAAAACCTGCAAAGACATGGCAGAGAAAAGGAAAAGGTAACTCCCTCTCTTTAGCATGAATTTTACTAACTGATTCACAAAATCACTCGTTTAATATTTCTTTGCAAGTTGACGTAACCGCGAGACACGTTCTTCCGTGGATGGATGTGTGGAAAACAACTTCATCATTCCACCGCCGCTTAAAGGATTTACAATAAACATGTGCGCAGTTGCCGGTTTCGCACTCTGTAGCGGATGCGCTTGATTCTGCATCGAAAGTTTTTCTAACGCAGAAGCCAACGAAAGCGGAACACCGGAAATTTCAGCGCCTCCTTCATCAGCACCAAACTCCCTAGATCTTGATATTGCTAATTGCAAAAGCGTTGCCGCAATCGGGGCAACAATCATTAAAAAAAGAGAACCTAATCCGTTATCGTCGTCACGGTCACTTCCCCGGCTAAACATCATTGCCCAACCCGCCATATTTGCAACAAAGGTTATGGTTCCAACAAATGTTGAAACAACCGTGCCGATTAAAATATCACGGTGTTTTACGTGCGCTAATTCGTGTCCGAGAACTCCGGCGAGTTCTTCCGTATTTAGTATTTGTAAAATTCCTGTTGTAACGGCAACCGCGGCATGCTGAGCGTCTCTTCCTGTGGCAAAAGCGTTTGGTGTAGGATTTTCAATTACGTAAACGCGCGGCATCGGTAAAGAAGCGCGTTGAGAAAGTTCTTCGACCAAGCCGTATAACTTTGGTGCGGATTCAGCATTTACTTCTTTAGCTTTGTACATTGCAAGGACAACTTTATCAGAAAACCAGTATGATCCAAAGTTCATAGCCAAAGCGAACATAAATGCGATCGTCATTCCCGATCTTCCGCCGAGCAAATCTCCAACGAAGATGAAAAGCCCCATCATCAGCGTCATTAAAAAAACAGTTTTAAGGGTATTCATAGTTTATCCATTAATTTTTTTAGTTAAGACGAAAGAAAAACACATAAGTTCTCGGTAAAATTAGAATTAAAAACGATCTGAAAAAAGGCAATTTGAAACCGAAAATAGGACGCAGATTCGCTAAGATTTATTATGATCTGCGCCGATCATAACTGATCATAAAAAATCTGTGTCCCATTGTATTAGAGAATCTCCTTCAACGCCTCGTAATTCGCTTTAATTGATTTATCCAAATCCTCTTTGCTGTGTGCGGTTGAGACGAATAATGCTTCGTACTGCGCCGGGGGAAGATAAATCCCACGGCTAAGCATACCGTGGAAATATTTTCCATACAAAGTTGCATCGGAAGTAATTGCAGAATTATAATCGGTGACTTTTTCTTCTGTAAAGAATAACGTCATCATCGAGCCAATGCGGTTGATCTGAAAATTCTTTCCCAGACTTTTTATATTTTCTTTCCAGCCGTTTTCCAAATAGGCGGATTTTTCTTCCAATAGTTTATAAACTTCGGGATGCGTTTTGATCTCTGTTAATGCGGCTAAACCGGCGCTCATCGCCAAAGGATTTCCGCTTAACGTTCCGGCTTGATAAACCGGTCCGGCAGGAGAAACCATTTCCATAATTTCTTTTTTACCGCCGTAAGCACCAACGGGTAAACCACCGCCGATAATTTTTCCGAACGTTGAAAGATCAGGCTTTACTCCCAAAATTTCCTGCGCTCCTCCTTGCGCTAAACGAAAGCCCGTCATCACTTCATCAAAAATAAGGACGATCTTTTCTTCATCACAAATTGTTCTCAGTTCTTTTATAAATGAATCGCTTGCAGGGACTGTTCCCATGTTGCCGACAACCGCTTCAATAATAACCGCGGCTATTTCTCCTTTGTTTGCCTCTACTAATTTTTTTACCGATTCGATATTATTGAAATCGGCGATCAATGTATCGGCAGCATTTCCTTTTGTAACACCGGGAGAAGTTGGAACGCCAAACGTTAGCGCACCGGAACCGGCTTTGATCAAAAAGAAATCGCCATGCCCATGATAACAGCCTTCAAATTTTATAAATTTTTCTTTTCCGATATATCCGCGAGCCGCACGGATTGCGCTCATTGTAGCTTCCGTTCCGCTATTCACCATGCGTATCATTTCAATTGAAGGAACGAGTTCGGTAATAAGTTTCGCCATTTGTACTTCAAGTTCGGTCGGTGCGCCGAAAGAGGTTCCGTTTTCAATCGCTTTAAGTAATGCTTGTTTGATGAATGGAGGATTGTGTCCGAACAAATGCGGTCCCCAGCTTCCGATGTATTCGATGTATTCGTTTCCGTCAACGTCATAAATTTTTGAGCCTTCGCCGCGCTGCATAAAAACAGGATTGCCGCCGACAGATTTAAATGCGCGTACGGGAGAATTTACTCCTCCCGGAATATATTTTTTTGCTTCGCTGAAAAGTTTTTCGCTTTTTGAAATGTTCATGCTGTTTCCAATATTTTTCTTTTCTGCAAAATTACACAAATGCCGTGAAAATATTTTTGGAATGTTATGTTTTCTTATATTATTTTTCAAACATCATAATCACAAATAATTCTGATGGAAGAAATGAAAAACTCAACACCACTTGTTAAATATCTTTTTAGCATTCCCGTAATTGTGGCAGCCCTTGGTTACTTTGTTGATATTTATGATTTGGTTCTGTTTGGAATTGTCCGCGTACCAAGTTTAAAAGCTCTCGGTTTAGCAGGTTCTCAGATTCTCGATAAAGGTGTTTTGCTTCTGAATATGCAGATGGTCGGGATGCTTGTTGGCGGAATTATCTGGGGAATTCTCGGCGATAAAAAAGGAAGATTGCAAATTCTGTTTGGGTCTATTTTGCTTTACTCAATTGCAAATATTGCAAACGGATTTGTTACTACTATCGATCAATATGCAGTATGCCGACTTTTAGCCGGCATCGGTTTAGCCGGAGAACTTGGCGCAGGCATTACGCTTGTTGCGGAAATTCTTCCGAAAGAAATACGCGGTTATGGAACAATGATGGTGGCAACAATAGGCGTTTCAGGCGCGGTTGCGGCTTATGCAATTGCCGAAGATTTTGCATGGCGTACTTCCTATTTTATCGGCGGCGGATTAGGAATTGTACTTCTTATTTTACGTATAAGTGTTTATGAGTCGGGAATGTTTGAAGCGATGAAGAAAAAAAATATTTCACGCGGAAATTTCCTTTCGCTATTTATGAAGAAGGATTTATTTAGAAGATATTTGAAGTGCATTCTCATCGGACTCCCGACCTGGTATGTTGTAGGCGTGTTAATTACCTTTTCACCGGAACTTGGCAAAGCGCTTAATCTTTCCGAACCAATTGCCGCCGGGAAAGCAATTATGTTCTGTTATATCGGGTTAATTTTCGGCGATCTTTCCAGCGGAATCTTCAGTCAGTTTTTAAAAAGTAGAAAGAAGATCGTGCTTATTTATATTTTACTCTCGGTAGTGATAATTGCATTCTATTTTACTTTTCTGCAAGGCGGCTCGGCATTTCTCTTTTATTCCGTTGCAACAGCGCTTGGGTTTTCAATCGGTTACTGGGCGGTTTTTGTAACTATTGCTGCTGAACAATTCGGCACAAACATGCGCGCAACCGTTGCTACCACCGTTCCGAATTTTGTACGCGGTGCAACCGTACCGATAACATTACTTTTTAATTTCGGTAAAGGTTATGTAGGAGTAATTCAATCCGCAATTTTGGTTGGTGTGTTCGTTTTTGCAATTGCTCTGTATGCGGTGGTTAAGTTGAATGAGACATTTGATAAGTCGCTGGACTTTGTGGAAGAGAGTTGAAAAACAAATATCTTGTTTAAATTATTTTGTGTTGAATAGCTTTTTTTACCGCGGTCATCTTGTTGTGTACTTGCAGTTTGCGGTAGATGTTCTCGATATGTTTTCTTACGGTGAATGGAGAAATAAAGAGAGCGTCGGAAATTTCAATATAATCTAATCCCTGGCTTAATTTATTTAAGACTTCAGTTTCTCTTTTTGTAAGATAAAATTCTTCTTTGCTTTCTTCTTCTAACAATTTGTTAGGGTTTCTTAATAGCGATAATGCTTTTGCTGCAATCGCCGGAGACATGGGAGCGCCTCCTTCCATAATTTCTTTAATGCCATCGCAAATTTTATCAGGGGTTTCGTCTTTTAACAAATACCCCATCGCTCCCGCTTGAATAGAACGGAAAATTTTATCTTCGTCATCAAAAACCGTTAACATGATAATTTTAATTTGCGGAAAGAGCCGGGAAACATGCATCGCAGCCTCAATGCCGTCCATTTCAGGCATTTCAATATCCATCAAAATAGTATCAACTGAAGCGTTTGCGTTTAATTTTTTTAAAAGGTCCGCTCCGTTTACTGCGCGGTATTTGAACTCAATATCATCCGGGAACAGTTCCAGCTTTTCGCGGATTGATTCAGCTAATAAATTATTGTCTTCGGCTATAGCTACTTTTATTTTCATGGTGAAACTTATTAGATATCATATTGGTAAAAAATAAGGCAGATGACCTATTTTGTTTTTATTGTACACGTAATAGTTGTGCCGCTAGCATTACTGTGCAACGCAAACCCGCATCCCGCCTCAGAGCAACGGTATTCCATGTTTTTTAGACCGTTTCCGTCATTAATATTACTAAGATCAAATCCTTCTCCGTTGTCTTTAATTTCCATCACCAGGTTAGAACCATCATCAGAAAAACTTACGATAATTTTATCTGCGTTCGCATATTTAATGCTGTTCTGTGCTGCTTCCTGAACAACTCTATAAAGATTAAGCATTTGGGTTGATGTAAGAGCAACCGGCTTTGAGACCTCGCCGGTTACTTGCATATTCAAGCTATCAATATTGCTATTGATATGATGTTTCAGTTCGTTAAGTTTTATAACAAGTTGACTCAAATCGCCATCTTTATTTTTCATTGCCCAGATAGTATTTCTCAATTCGTTAAGTGTTTCTCTGCTGAATGAGTTTAAACTATTTAATTTACCGAGCAGTTTATCCTCTTTTGATCCATAGGTTAAATTATCTAGTGAGCTGATGATGAACGTTAGATGAGAACCGATATTGTCATGCAGTTCGCGGGAGATCCTTAATTTTTCTTCCGAAGCCGCTTTCTCCAACTCAGCCTGATCTAATTGATTTTTTAGCTCTAATTCTTTCTTAACTCTTTCCCGTTTTTGCTTTTGAAATTTATACGTGCCGAAACTGATGAAGAGTAGTGTAACAACAAATCCCGATAGGATCAAGAGTTGATTTGATTTCCTTTGCAGTTCCAAATTACTTTCTGCAATCAGACGGTCTTTTTTTTCTGTGTCAAATTGAATTTCCAATTCGGCTATTTTTGAATTCGTTTCCAGGTTGAGTACGGAATCTTTTAACGCCGATAACTTTTGTTGATTGAGAAATGCGTTCCGGAAATCTTTTTTCTTTTCATAGCAGGCAGCTAGCTGCTCTAAACAATAACGGACAAGATAGTTTTGCTCGCCTGCGCCGGGAGAATTGAGTGCGCGGGAATATTTTGCAATGGCAGAATCAAGATCTCCTTTTTGTGCATACGTATCTCCCCAGCGGACTAAATTATCCAGCCTCCCGTAATCGGCTTTTTCTTTATTTCTATATTCATCCGATTGGCGGAGAAGTTTAAATGCTTCGCTATAATTTCCTTTCATCGCTTCGATACCGGACAAATCGTTTAAACAATAGGGGATGCCTTCTAAATCGGATAGCTCTATTTTCAGCTTCAATCCTTTCCGGTAATAAAAAGCTGCGCTATCCAGATTGTTGCTCATCTCATGTAATACACCATAATTATTGTACATCGAAGAGAGGTCCATTTTATAGCTATGTTTCTCGGCGATGCTAATTCCCTTCAACATATACTCCATTGCTTTTTTCAGGTTTCTCCTTTTTATTTGATATCCAAATTCTCCGTATGCCAATGCTAGTTCTTTATCCAATCCCAATTGCTCACACAGGGTAACAGCTTTTAAAAATGTTTCAGTACTCTCTTCATACTGTCCGGAGAGATACTGAACAATTTCCAAATTAAAAAGCGCTAGTGCTTCGCCCCGTTTATAATTAATAGACCGTGCATCCTTAACGTTTTTGTTAAAAACATCAATTGATTTCCGAAGATTGGAGACAACCATACTTCGCGGCTGTTGGTTTATCGAATCAATTCTTGCCTTATCAGTAGTTGCAAAAATTTGAAACTGAAGAACAAAAAACAATACGGTGACAATAACCTTCAAAGGATTCCTATTCATGGATTATATTCTTTAGATTTTAAGATAAACTCTGTACTTTTACGTTATAAAATAGGTATACTTTTGTTTTCGCCAAACGAATTATTTTGAACTTTTCTCAAAGTCAATTAATTGATGCTAAATGGAAGAATTAAATTTTAAGCCGTATAAATCGAAAGAAAAATTTCGATCCAATTATCAACTGCATGATCTAGCCGAGGCAGCCGGAAAAAATTTACTTGTGCAATGGGGAATTGATTTCAAGCCATTCGGAGAAGACAACCGCTTTACCCGCGTGTGGGAAAAAGGAGAGGATAAACCTGATGTAATTATTTCTTATCAAGGAAAAGAAGCATTTCTCGATTGGAAAGGAAAACACTCGGAGAAATGGCTAATGAACAAACGGGCGGCAATTTCTTATCAACATTGGGCACATACGTTTTCAATTCCCATCTTTATTTGTTATGTGATTTTTAATAATGAAAATTTCATGCAGGAAGTCCGCTTTGTTAATTTAGCCTTCCACAAATATGAAGAATCCAAAGAAAAAGCGTGGGATAAAAATGAAGTTGTCGTTCTTGTTGCTGAACCGCCGCTGTTTACAAAAGCTAATTTATTGAAGTTCTGGAAATGAGATTCAATATTAACCAGATTAGTCTTACTCCAAGACAAAATGAGGACAAACTTGCAGTCGGATTGCAAGTTTGTCCAGTTTTATCTATTTTCGCCCATGATTTTAAGAGAAATAACACAAAAAATTAAACAACTTACCAAAAAATTTCCGGTAATTGCCGTAATTGGACCACGCCAATCTGGGAAAACGACACTAGTAAAAAATACTTTTCCAAAAATGGATTATACCAACTTGGAAGAGCCGGATACAAGACTTTTTGCACAGCAAGACCCCAGGTCTTTCCTTTCTTCAAAGCCAAACGGATTGATAATAGATGAAGTGCAGCGAGTACCGGAGTTGCTTTCTTATGTTCAAACTTTGTCTGATTCTTCTAAAAAAAACGGACAATTTATTTTAACCGGTTCACAAAATTTTCTACTTCAAGAAAAAATAACACAAACGCTTGCCGGAAGAGTAGCTGTGTTAACACTGCTTCCATTTAGTCTAAACGAACTTGGACCTGACGTCTCCATGGAAAATTTTACCTCTTATCTGCAAAAAGGTTTTTATCCGCCAATTTATGACCGGCAAATAGAACCTACAGACTGGCTTCCTAATTATATTCACACTTATATTGAACGGGATGTGAGGCAAATTAAAAACATTCCGGATTTAAATACATTTACACTTTTCGTAAAGCTATGTGCCGGAAGGATTGGGCAACTGCTTAATTTGTCCTCTCTCGCTAATGAAACCGGCGTTTCCATCAATACGGTAAAATCTTGGTTATCTATTCTCGAAGCAAGTTTTATTATTTTCCGGTTAATGCCGCATCACCAAAATTATAATAAACGACTTGTAAAAATGCCCAAACTTTATTTTCATGATACCGGTTTGGCCTGTTCATTGCTCGGAATTGCAACTGAAAAACAATTATCATCTCATTATCAAGTTGGGTCTCTTTTTGAAAACATGATTATTTCAGAATTATTAAAATATCAATTCAACCACGGGAGAGATAACAACTTGTTCTTTTGGCGCGATAAATCGGGAAGAGAAATTGACTGCCTGCTTGATAACGGTTTGAACAAAATTTGTGTTGAAATTAAATCGGGGAAAACAATTACCGCCGAGTTTTTAAAAGGATTAACCTTATACCAACAATTAGCGGCGCCGGAAAAAGTAAAATCATTTCTGATTTACGGCGGAGACCAAAAACAGGTGAGAAATGACGTAACACTCCTTCCATGGTTTGGTTCAACTCAGATTTTTGATTCGCATGAAGTGTAATTTGCTTCTGAGACCGTACAAATCAACGGTAAAAGCTTATGATAAAAATGAAGTTGTCGTTCTTGTTGCTGAACCGCCGCTGTTTACAAAAGCTAATTTATTGAAATATTGGAAGTAAAATACCAAGATTTAAAATTCAAATTCCAAACAAAAACTATTTTAAATCGGAATTTACTATTTGGGATTTGTCATTTGGTTATTGGAATTTCAAACAAGTTTCCACTTCCCAAAATCATATTCGGGTCAAGCGCTCTTTTCAACTTTATCATTTCATCAACAGCTTTTCCACCATACATCATCAACAAATACTCGCGCTTGATTTTCCCTATTCCGTGTTCTGCCGAAACAGTTCCGCCAAGTTCAATCGCTTTTTGACAGATCATTTTGTAAATCATTTTCCCTTTTTGAAATTCTTCTTCATTCTTCGGAAGCATATTGAGATGAAGATGTGAGTTGCCAAAATGTCCATAAGCAACAAGATTTATTTTCTCTTTTTCAACTATCGATTTACAAAAAGCATAAAACTGAACAAACGTTTCATCGGGAACAGCAACATCGGTTCCCAGTTTTTTTAGATTATTTTTTGACAGGTATTCGTTTACTTTATACGAAACGGCGTGACGAAATTCGTGGAGCAACGCCTTGTCTTTATCGTCAACGCCAATCCAGGCTTTGTCAACGTCGGCATGATGCTTTGTAATTAATTCGAGCCATTTCTCTGTAATTGATTCTTCGTTTTGCTCTGTCAATTCTTGTTCAAACCAGACTGCACATGCGGCTTTTTTATCAATTTGCCGGAAATCATCACGAAGAAAATCCAATGTGTATGAATCAAAATATTCCAAAGCCCGTGCATCGAGATGATCTGCAGCGTCTATCGTTCTTGAAATATAGGAACGTGTTCTTGCCCCTTCAATAAAAGCCAATCCATCTTTTTCTTCCGGGAAAAATGTTACACACGAGAGGACATCATAAGGAAGGGGGAGAATTTTTAATTTGGCTTTTGTTAGCACTCCAAGCGTTCCTTCGGAACCGATAAAAAGATCAATTGCGTCCATGTTTTCATCAACAAAATAGCCGGATGCATTTTTTACTTTTGGAAATTTATAACCGGGAAGTTGCAGCGATAATCTTTTTCCCTTTTCCGTTTGTAAACGTAAAAAGTTTTTATCTGCAAACACTTCCCCCCTTTTTAACAGAAGTTTGTCCCCGTCAGCTAATACAATTTCGAGTTCAAGAACAAAATTTCTTGTTGGTCCGTATTTAAATGTTTTTGCTCCGCTTGCGTTTGTGGCAATCGTCCCGCCGATAAAGCAGTTTGTTTCCGTGGGATCAGGAGGATAAAAATATCCAAGCTGTTTCAATTCAGTTTGCAAATCTTGCAGCAACACACCGGGTTCAACAATTGTATACTTTTCTTCTCTGTTTATTTCAAGTATCCGGTTCAATTTTTCTGTTGAGAGAACAACTCCATTTTGAGGAACACTGCTTCCCGTTAGACCGGTATGATTTCCTGCAATGGTTACACTCTTCCCGGAAGCGTTGGCTTCACCTAGAACCAGCGCGACCTCTTCCACATTTTCAGGAAGGTAAACGGCTTCGCAATTTCCACGAAAGTTTGAAGCATCAACTAAATAATTTTGTATTTCATCTTGCAAGGTTTTAACGATCATATAAAAATCCTATTTCACTTAAGATATATTTTCCATCAAAAGGATAACCGCTATGGGAATTTCGTTTGAAACCACTTCATTCTAAAAATCTCTTCTACAAATATTGAAATTATTTTGTAATTTTGAATCAATTAATTACAAAAACTTAAGAGGAAAGATATGACCGCTAATATTGATATGATTAAAAAAGTTTATGGCAATTTTCACAATAAAATCGAATTGACAAGAAAAATTGTTGGAAGACCACTCACTTATGCTGAAAAGATTCTTTATACTCACCTTTGGGAACAACCAACCGAAACGTTAACACGCGGAAAAGATTTTGCTGACTTTGCCCCGGATAGAGTTGCAATGCAAGACGCAACCGCACAAATGGCGCTACTCCAATTTATGTCTGCCGGAAAAAGAACTACCGCAGTTCCATCCACAGTTCATTGCGACCATTTAATTCAAGCGCAAATCGGGGCTAAAGAAGATTTAGCTCGCGCAACAACTGAAAACAAAGAAGTTTATGATTTCCTTGAAAGCGTTTCGCAAAAATACGGAATCGGTTTTTGGAAACCGGGTGCGGGAATTATTCATCAAGTAGTTTTGGAAAATTATGCCTTCCCCGGCGGAATGATGATCGGAACAGACTCGCACACACCAAATGCCGGCGGATTGGGAATGATCGCAATCGGTGTTGGCGGAGCCGATGCAGTTGATGTTATGGCGGGAATGCCCTGGGAATTAAAATGGCCGAAACTTATCGGAATTCATTTAACAGGAAAATTATCAGGCTGGGTCTCTGCAAAAGATGTAATTTTAAAAGTTGCGGGAATCCTTACTGTTAAAGGAGGAACCGGCGCCATTGTTCAATACTTTGGCGAAGGAGCGACTTCGCTTTCATGCACCGGCAAAGGAACCATCTGCAACATGGGAGCCGAGATAGGTGCAACAACTTCACTCTTTCCTTTTGATGAAAGTATGAGCAGATATTTGCGCTCAACCGACCGCGCAGATATTGCCGAACTTGCTGAGTCAATTAAAAGTAATTTAACCGATGATCCTGAAGTTTATGAAAATCCGGCAAAATATTTTGACCAGATAATCGAAATCAATTTAAGCGAACTTGAACCAATGCTGAATGGACCGTTTACACCGGATTTAGCCGTTCCGATCTCCAAAATGAAACAAGTAGCAAAAGAAAAAGGTTACCCGGAAAAATTAAGTGTGGGATTGATCGGAAGCTGCACAAACTCCAGTTACGAAGATATTGACCGCTCTGCAAGCCTCGCAAAACAAGCTCTGGCAAAAGGATTAAAAGCAAAATCACAATTCACAATTACACCGGGAAGTGAGCAAGTCCGCGCAACAATTGAACGCGACGGACAATTAAAAACGTTTGAAGATTTTGGCGGAGTTGTTCTTACGAACGCTTGTGGTCCGTGCATCGGAATGTGGAAAAGAATGGATAATCCGTCCGGCGAAAAAAATTCCATCGTAACATCATTCAACAGAAATTTTGCAAAACGGAACGACGGAAATCCTGAGACATTAGCCTTTGTTGCAAGTCCCGAATTAACCACCGCACTTGCCATTGCAGGAACAATTACTTTTAACCCGATGACGGATGAACTTGTAAACGATGCTGGAGAAAAAGTAAAACTCGATCCTCCGGTAGGAGACGAACTGCCGAAAAAAGGCTTTGATAAAGGGGCAAATGTGTATATTGCTCCAAGCGCGAACGGAAGCAGTGTTGAAGTAAAAGTTAGTCCGGCAAGTGACCGCTTGCAATTGCTTGAACCTTTTTCTCCCTGGGACGGAAAAGATTTAGAAGATTTACAAATTCTTTTAAAAGCAAAAGGAAAATGCACAACCGATCATATTTCAATGGCGGGACCCTGGTTAAAGTACCGCGGACATCTTGACAACATTTCAAACAATATGTTTATCGGCGCCATTAATGCATTTACAGGAGAAGCGGGAAAAGTAAAAAATATTTTCAGCGGCGAAACAAAATCAACTCCCGAAGTTGCCCGCGAATATAAGAAACACAATCACGGTTGGGTTGTTATCGGCGATGAAAACTACGGTGAAGGTTCAAGCCGCGAGCACGCTGCATTAGAGCCGCGTCATCTTGGCGGAAGGGCTATCATTGTTAAAAGCTTTGCACGCATCCATGAAACAAATTTGAAGAAACAAGGAATGTTACCACTTACATTCGCTAATCCTGCCGACTATGATAAAATTCGTGAAGACGACAAAATTAGTCTTGAGGGACTTACAAAATTTGAGGTAGGAAAACCTCTAACAATGGTGATTAAGCACAGCGACGGAACAATTGAAAAATGCTCATTGAATCATACGTTTAACGAACGACAATTTGATTGGTTCAAAGCCGGTAGCGCATTAAACTTGATAGCAAAAGAACTCTAATTATAAATATGAACGCAGTCATGTGTGAATAATTATCATACTGGCTGCGTTTTCTTTTAAATAATACAAATCATTACATGACTTTTCTCAACCCTGCAGTGTTGTTCGGACTTCTCGCCGCATCTATCCCGGTGCTAATACATCTTTTTAATTTGCGAAAATTAAAAAAGATTGAATTTAGTACGCTCATCTTTTTAAAAGAACTGCAAAAAAATAAGATAAGAAAAGTGAAATTGAAGCAGTGGCTGCTGCTTCTCCTTCGTACTTTAATTATTTTATTTTTAGTGTTTGGATTTGCAAGACCCACGCTAAAAAGTATCTTTATAGGAAACTCTTCTACTGCAAAAACTACAGCCGTTTTTATTCTTGATGATTCATTTAGCATGGGTGTGGTTGATGCAAAAGGATCATATCTTAATCAGGAAAAAGAAATTGCTCTCCGGTTATTAGCGCAATTACAAGATGGAGACGAAGCTGCAATTGTTTTAGTTTCCAATATCAATACCAAAGATCAGCCGGTGGTTACGACCGACTTTTCTCAGATAAAGAAAATGATAGAATCACTTTCAATTTCGAGCATTAGCGGATCGTTGCAAACCGCTTTAATAAAAGCCGCGAAACTGCTCGACGAATCTTCCAATTACAATAAAGAGCTGTATCTTATTTCCGATTTTCAAAAAAGCAGAATGACCGATGGAAATCAACTTCCCGATTTAAGCGAAATACTGAAAGCAGGAATAAGAATTTACGCATTCCCTCTTGCCGACAAAGAAGTGTTTAACGTTGGAGTTGATAAAATAATCGTAAACTCTCAAATATTTGAAAAGGACAAATCTGTACAGGTATCGGCATTCATAACAAATTATTCCAAACAAAAAGTTGACAACAGTGTTGTCTCTTTATTTATAAACGGTGAGCGGACTTCTCAGAAAAGTTTTTCACTTAAAGCGGATGAAACAAAAGAGATTGTTCTTGAAGGTGTTTTGAAAAAATCGGGGTATCAAGAAATCTCCGCCACTATTGAAGATGACGAAATCTTGAATGACAATAAGCGGTTTACACAAATTTATGTTCCCGAAAAAATCCCCGTTTTAATTCTTGCCGAAGAATTAAGCGATGCAACATTTGTACAATATGGCTTGCAGGCTGCAAACACAAACCAACAATTGCAAATTGATACAAGACAGTTAAACCAACTCTCGGCTATTGATTTAAAGAAATATTCATCTGTCATTTTAGTAGGAGTTGCCGGAGAAAACATTTCATCACTTGTGCAATTTGTAAAAGCCGGAAACGGTTTATTCTTTTTCCCGGGAAGTACAACGTCGCTACAAAACTATCAACACTTCTGCGACGAATTTCAAATTCCTAAAGCGACTAACCTTGCTGCAGGAGGAACACCGTTCCGGTTTGTTACCGTTGATTATGAACACCCTTTATTCTCGCGGCTTTTTGAGAACAAACAGAAAAAATCAATTGAATCGCCTGATATTTATTCTGCTTTCTTTCAGCACACCGAGGGAAAGGGGAAATCACTGATAACCCTTGCAAACAATATTTCTTTTTTAAGCGAATTTACTTCCGGTAACGGAAAAATATTTCTTGCTTCAACTGCGCCGGTGCTTACACAAACCAATTTCCCTTTGAAAGGAATATTCGCTCCCCTACTGTATGAATCGGTTCTCTATCTTTCATCAATTCAAAAAGACAACGTTGATAATATTACCGGCGATAAACTTAGTATTAACCTTTCGGGAATAGCCTCCCGGCAAATTACTGTTGTAAAATCGGGGGATGAAAAAGAGTTTATTTCACTTGAGGATAAAACAAACGAGTTGCAATATGTAACTACAACACGTCCCGGTATTTACTATTTCTCTGCCGCAAATAAAATTATTCGGGCCGTTTCGGTTAACGTCAATCCGCTTGAATCTAACGCTGATTACGCCGGACAAACTGAAATGACAGACTACTTCTCCAAAATAAAATCAGCCGCCCGATTAACGTTTATTAACAAAGATCAAAGTCCTGAAGAGATTATTAAACAAGCCCGTTTTGGAACAGAACTGTGGAAATATTTTGTTTTGCTCGCCTTCCTGTTGGCGTTAATAGAAATGTTGGTTTCAAAAAGTTCAAAAAAAGATTTTACTTCGTTTACAAAATAAGGTTTGCAACTATTTCATCGCAAACCACATATCCTTTTGACGTTAATGCAAGAACGTTATCCATGTTGACGAGTAAATTGTTTTCCAAATAAGTTTTAATTTGATTTTCTTTTTCCCGATACCATTCAAAACCAAACTTCTTATTAAACTCATTAACATGCAAACCGTTGCTGCGCAAGGCAAGCATAATATATTCTTCTTTCATCTGCTGTTCGCTTAACATCTCTTCTCCGATTACCGCATTTCCTTTTTTCATCACAGAATCAACATAAAACTTTAGCGGAGAATAATTCCACCACCGCTTTCCGTTTACAAAGGAATGTGCCGACGTTCCGAATCCAAGATAATCTTTGTACTGCCAATACGCGAGGTTATGACGACATTCAAATCCCTTTACTGCAAAGTTAGAAACTTCGTATTGAATAAAATTATTCCGGTTCATGAACTCAATTGTCATTTCATAAAGTTCTGCGTCATAATCTTCATCTTGTAAGACCACCTTTTTGTCAAGGACAAGTTTATTTAGAATCGTGCCGCGTTCTAGAATTAGACTGTATGCAGATACATGCGTAACCGGTAATGTTAACGCGGTCTGCAAATTGAGGAGCCATGTCTTTTTTGTTTGCTTAGGAAGATTAAAAATGAGATCAACATTAATGTTTTTAAACCCAACTTCTTTGGCAAGCATTACTGTCTCAATCGCCGTTTGTTTATTGTGGATACGCGTGAGAAATTTTAATTCATCGTCATCAAAAGTTTGAATACCAATGCTGATGCGGTTGATCCCGGCTTTTAGAAAATCTTTTAATTTTGATTTATCAACCGTCCCCGGATTCGTTTCGAGTGTGATTTCGGCATTTTTCGAAACCATGAAATTAGTTTTAATACACATTAACATATCTTCAATCTGGTTAGGCGCAAGAAGTGACGGGGTTCCCCCCCCGAAAAATATGGTCGTATACTTCCGTCCGTCGGAATACTTAAGAGCATAATATTCAATCTCTTTTTTAAGCGTATCAAGATACCTCTGGATATTGTCATGTGTAATAATAGAATAAAAATCACAGTAGATACACTTGTGGTCACAGAATGGAATATGGATATAGAGTGAAGATTCTTGCATAGTTCATCTTAATCGTAATCATAAACTTAAGCGCAATCTTATCTCCACCTGGATCAAGATCATGATTAAGAAAAAGATTAAGAATCAAAAACTTTGTTGTCTGTTAAAAATCGTCGTATACAGCTTCATCATTTTGCAGAAGCGAGTAAGAAAATTCCTGCGAATTCGGGTCGGCTGAAATCGACTTAATTTTTTTATCCTTGGCTTCATCCACCAGAAACAAAATTCTTACAATTTCGTTTTTAGGTAGTATGTTTTTTATTTGATCCGGCAGCATAAGCTTACCGTTTTGATCAACTTTCACGAAATATTCGAAAGCTTTCATAAGTCTCCCTTTCTACTTTTGAATGCCCATGAGTTCCTTTGCTGTTTGCAAACTTGTTTCCGAGACAACTTCACCGCTCAGTAGTTTTGCCACTTCGCGAATGCGTTCTGCTCCAACTAATTTTTTAATTGAACTGACTACTCTCTCTTCAACATTTTTTTTCTCAACCGAGAAGTGTGTGCCGGCAAGAGCCGCAATTTGCGGTTGATGCGTAATTGAAATAATCTGATGAAACGCGGCAAGATTTTTTAACGCCTGTCCGACTTTTTGAGATATTCTTCCACTGATACCTGTATCAATTTCATCAAAGACAAGAAGCGGAAGCTTATCGTTCTTGGCTAAAATGGTTTTCAACGCCAACATAATACGTGAGACTTCACCGCCGGAGGCGACTTTGCTTAACGGTTTCGCATCTTCACCTAAATTTGTAGAAATGAAAAATTCAACTTCATCATATCCGCGCGCATTAAAACGGAAGGGCGAGCCATTATTTTGTGAATTTTGTTCGCCAATATTTTGCGTAATCTTTACTTCAAAAATGGATTGAGAAATGCCGAGTTCTTTTAAAACTTCTTTTACTTCTTTCGCAACTTTTGTTCCAAGCTCATTACGTTTTTGAGATAGTATAGCGGCAAGTTTTGTAAGTTTTTCTTTTTGACGATGAATCGCTGTTTCAAGTTTCTCAATTTCTTCTTCGAATGATTCCGCCAGTTTAATTTCCCCCACTATCTTTTCGTGATGCTCAAGTAGTGAGAGCAAACTCCCACCATATTTTTTTTTCAAAAGATTAATCGCTTGAAACCGAGAACGCAGTTCTTCCAATTTTTGCGGTTCAAGCTCAATCTGCGCATTATATTTACGGACAACATCAGTAACGTCATTGATTACCGCAACAACCGATTGCAATTCGTCTGATGTTTCTGCAAACGCTTTATCAATTTTGGCAAGTGCATTAATATTTTGTTGAACATTAATAAGCGAATCGTAAATAGATTTTTCAGAGTCATAAAGTTCTTGATAAATAACTGTAGTCAACTCAAGAAGTTTTTCCGAATTTTCAAGGATGTGTAACTCTGAGGCAATACTTTCGTCTTCATTCGCAACAGGTGAAACCGTTTCAATTTCTTTCCGCTGGAATTCATAAAGGTCTTTTTTCTCTTTTAAAAGATTCTCTTTCGCCCGGAGGTCATTTATTTTTTTTTGAAACACATGGAGCTGGTCGTATTCATTTTTGTAATCGGAAAGAAGTTGTTCAAGACTTCCGAATTCATCAAGAAATTCAATGTGCGTTTCCGTCCGCAATAAAGATTGATGTTCGTGCTGCCCATGCAAATCAACCAGCAGATTACCAACTTCTTTAATTACATTTAGCGCAACCGGCGTGTCATTCAAGAAACAGCGGTTGGAGCCTTTGACGGAAAGTTCGCGGCGGACAATTAGTTCTTCACTTATTTCAATTTCATTTTGCTCAAGCAGCTTGTCGATTTTTCTGTTGTTTTCCGTAGAAAAAATTCCCTCAACAATTGCTTTCTCCGCACCTTTGCGGATAACATCATTTGAAGCCCGTTCACCGAGGAGCAAACTCATTGCATCAATCAAAATAGATTTACCTGCACCGGTTTCACCGGTAATAATATTTAATCCTTTTTCAAATTCAATTGAAATTTGTTCGAGCAGTGCGTAGTCTTTTATGTATAATGTTTTGAGCATAACAATTAATTTGTTTAGTGCCTACTCATTTGTCAAACGAAGTTTTGCGAGCATAATTCCTGAAATAGTTTTTGCATCGTAGATCTCTCCGTTTTGTATTTTCTCATCTATTTCCTTCAAAGTGAATTCATGAATTTCCATGCCGGCTTCTCCTTCTTCACGGTTATGCTTTCCGGCAGTAAGTTCTTCGGCAAGATAAATATGAAGTATCTCCGTGCAAAAACCGGGAGTTGTCGCAACCGCTCCAAGTTTGGAAATTTTATTTGTGCGGTAACCGGTTTCTTCTTCCAGTTCTCGCACCGCGCAAGTTTGCGGATCTTCGTTCTCATTCAATTTTCCGGCAGGAAGTTCGAGTAAATATTTTTGAAGAGGATAACGAAACTGGTTTACAAACACAATTTTATATTCTTTCGTTAAGGCAACAACTACCGCTCCCCCTTTGTGCACAGCAGTTTCGCGTACTCCTTTATTTCCGCTGTTGTATTCAATTTGATCGACTTGAAGATCAAATACTTTTCCTCTAAAAATAATTTCGCTTTTCGTTATCGTAAAATTCATTCCGGTTTTTTCTCTGTTTTTTTAATCGTTCCATAAATAACATTCCCGCTTTCGGCAACAATGTTTATTGAGTCGTTATCCCAAATAACGCGAGACGATAAATATTCTTTTATCTTAATGAGTTCATAACGGGTATCATTGATGGCGAATTGCAACACATCCACTGAAGTTTTCAATCCCTTTTGATGTCCGTTAAACTCTTTAAATTCAGTCTTTAATTCATTGAGTTGACTATTAGTCTCATTTAATCGATCATCAAAAGTTGACTTTAAATTAAGAAGACCTGTATTGGTTTCGCTTCGCAAGTTCTCAATGCTCGAACTCATTTCGCTCCGAAGTTTTTGAGATTCCAAAATTGTTTCACTTCGTAAGTTTTCAAGCCCCAAACTCAGTTCACTTCGTAATTTTTGAGATTCCAAAATCGTTTCGCTTCGCAAGTTCTCAATACTCGAACTCATTTCGCTTCGTGATTTTTGAAATTCTGAACTTGTTTCACTTCGTAATTTCTCAATCTCTGATTTGAGAGATTTATTATCTTCTCGAAACCCTTTCATCTCTATCAGAATTTCTTTTAAAATAGTTTCTTCCATTTTATTACTCATTGTTATTTGTCATAATACGGAATCAATTCACTGCCGAGATATTTCAACAAGGCAGTTATTACGCCAAGATCATCAAGATATCCGATAAGCGGAGTAATATCGGGGATCGCATCAATCGGAGAAATAAAATAAATTAATGCGGCAGCTACAATTGCTTTCCGGTGCCACGAAACATACCGGTCTTTCATGTACCGGTACAATGCGATGATATCTTTTGCAAAAGAAATCTTTTTGCCGAGACGCTCGACTTTTACCCATAGATTTTCTTCAACATATTTTATATCATTTTTAACTTTATCTTCATTATACACTTGTTCTTCGTCGTCAAAATGAATGTCACGCCATTTTAATTTTTGCTCGTCCATGTTCCCGCTCCGCTTTTGTTAAATTATTTTTTATGAATTTCAAACCAATCTAATACTGTGTCCCACCAGAGTTTTGCATTTTGAGGTTTAACAACCCAATGCGACTCATCAGGGAAATATAAAAATTTACTCTCTACTCCAAGCCGCTGTAATGCGGTAAAGAGTTGAAATCCCTGCTCTTCTGAAAGACGAAAATCATTCGCACTGTGAATGATCAACATTGGAGTTTTACAATTTTGAATAAATCTGCTTGGCGAAAATTTTTCGTATAACGTTCTGTTGTGAATGGGAGTTCCTTTAAATTCCCATTCGTTAAACCAGAGTTCTTCTGTTGTTCCCCATGCGCTTTCAGCATTGTACATCCCGTCGTGCGAAACCAACGCGTTGAAACGATTGGTGTGTCCCGCAATCCAATTAATCATATAACCACCATATGAGGCTCCGGCGGCAAAAGTATTTTTTGCGTCGATGAACGAATAGTTTTTAATTGCGAAATCGTAAGCGTTCATTAAATCAACATAAGGTTTACCGCCCCAATCACCGCTGATCTCATCAACAAATTTTTGTCCGTAGCCGGTACTGCCACGCGGATTGGTTGCGACTACAACATATCCTTTAGACGCAAACATTTGCAAATTCCAGCGGTAGTGAAAATCATCCGACCAATGCCCTTGCGGTCCACCGTGAATAAGAAAGATCATCGGATATTTTTTCGTAGCGTCGAAGAAAGGGGGTTTAGCTAAGATAGATTGTACCCTTGCACCATTTGCACCTTTGCTCCAAAACGTTTCCAGAGGATTCATTTCAATTGAAGCTAATCGATCTTGATTTAGAAAGGTAATTTGCCGTAAATTTTTTCCTTCGGTTGAGATTGAAAAAATTTCATACGGAAGATTTGTTCTCTGTTGTTTGAAAACGATTTTTTTTCCATCATTTGAAAGAAGAAGGTTAGCGTTGTCGCCTTCTTTTTGCAGAAGCGTGAGTTTTGAAGTGGCAACATCAAGTTTATAGAGAGAAGTATAAATTTCATTCTCTGCCATAAAGTAGATATATTTTGCGTCCGGCGACCAAACAAATTCACTAACGGAAAGATCAATCTTGTTTGTTAAAACTTTTGTCGTTCCGGTTTTGCGGTCATACAGCAGTAACCTTGCTTTATCAGCCTCAAAGCCTGCTCGCTCCATTGAAGTGTACGCAATAAAATTTCCATCCGGTGAATAGACCGGCTGGCAATCATTTCCTTTGCTTTCGGAAATCTTTTTGAACGGAGAAGGTTTTGTCTTTTCAATATCTGCTATCTTTAAAACAAAAATGTCGTTGTTTGTGCTTGTGGCGACTACTTTATCGAGATTCATTGTGAAGATGATTTCGTTTCCATCAGGTGAAAACGAGTAATCATTATCGCTGCCAAGTGCAATAGGTGGAACATCGCTTTTACTGTTCAATGTAAGATCAACAACTTCTTTGCTTGAAACATCAAGTAAAAAGAGATGGCTTCGCTTGTCGCCGCGCCATTCATCCCAATGGCGATACATCAACTCGGTGAAGATACTTGCTTTTACTTTACTTTCTTCTTTTTGCTTGTCCTTTGCTTTGTTGCAATCATCGGTGGTGCAATCGGGATAGACAGAAGAGACAAATAAAATTTTATTCCCGTCATTCGACCAGACGATTCCGGAAACCCCGGTTGAAAGATCAGTTAACTTCTGTTCATTGGAACCGTCGAGATTTGCAGTCAAGATTTGATTTTCAAACACGTACGCAATTCTTTTTCCATCGGGTGAAAACTTAGGGTTGGTTTCATTCTTCGCGCTATTTTTAAAAGGACGAAGATTCTTGCCATCGACATCCACTAAAAAAATGTCGGTGTTTCCTTTATTTTCATCAAAAGAAAATGTTGCAACGGTAAATGCGATGGTTTTTCCATCGGGAGAAAGTTGAACTTTTCCGATGCGTTTCATCGCCCAAAGGTCATCAAATGTAAGTGCGTGTTTTGGTTGTGCCATAAGCATAATCGAAAGTAACAAAAATGTGAAAGAGAAGATTTTCATCAATACCTCTGATGTATTTTTTTAATAATCAAAGTTACAGGTTTTGCAATTAAGTTTTAATGAAAAAATTTAGGGAAAACCAGAAAAAGTTTTTCCCTTTGAAGAAAAGAATTGTTACCGAAACCCCCGTATTCACCCTTAAAATTACGCGCGTTTGCTCTTCTTTTTTGAATAGATAATTGAAAGACTGAGCAAAACAACTCCCAAAACAATAAAGGAAACAATCTTGTACGTCCAATCCGAACTTGTTATTCCGATAATGAAGACATAAACCACAGTAAGAAGTAACGTAGCCAACGACATCCATCGGTATTTTTCAATTTTGAGCAAGAGGCTGAAAAGATAATAAAGAATTGAAACTACGATCCAGGATAAACTTACAAAGCCGCTTGGCATAGTGTTGTAAAGTGCATAAGGAATAATCAATAATGCTGCTACTAAATAAGCGTTTCGCATCTGTTCGGTTTTTAATTCCAGCCGTTCTTTTTTCCAATTTAAAATCCTTGCGCTAAGCAAGGCTACTATTCCAAAACTGATGCTCACCAAATCAACTTTTCCACCAAACGCCAGGAACGCGAAGAAGATTGCCAGGTATATTCCAAAGTTTGCTACGATAATAAATTTTGACCGAAACCAAACTGCAGTTGAAACCACAACAATACTTTGCCAACAGAGCCAGATAAAATAATCCGGAATATTGAACTGCAAAATAATTGCGACACTGAGTGCCAGATACGCCGTCATTGCATAAAAGAAAGTAGAATATTTACTCCGTCTTTTTGTCCAAAATTGAGTTGATAGTAGAAGAAAAACTAGAAATGCGATAAAATGAAAGAGCGGATTTAAAGAAGATGCGTGAGTTAAAGTGATCAATAAAAACAGACCATATCCCACAATGCTGTTTCCAACTGAAGTGATAATTTCGGAAAGTGTTTCCGATGGTTGAGGTTCTTTTAGAAAAATTCCTAAAGAATAAACTACAACATATAAGAGAATAAAGAAAAGATTGATCTCCGGCAGTGAACTAAAGGCAAGTGACCTGCCAACAAAAGGATTATTTAGAAACCACAAAAGATGGGTGAGGTACGCAAGTACGGCAGTATAAAGAACGAGATAAAACCATTTTGTCTTTAAAGAAATTATAATTGAAGCAACAGCAAGTACAATTCCGTACGCTAAGATTATAATCGTACTATCGCTAACTAATGCAGTGGTAAAACCAAGCGCAATACTTATTCCCGTTAAATAAATTGATTTACGTTTTAATGAAATGAAAAAGCAAACCAAAACAACAAAAGTTAATAACCCAACTTCCAGTTCGGTGTTTAATATTGTCTGCTCCGGACTGAAAAAATACAAACGCAGTATAGAGAAATAAAGCAGCACCAAACTTCCGCCGAGAAAATAGCCAGAAATAAATTCATAATTTTTGCGCAAGTAAATTGAGATTGCGCCTATCACCAACGCTAAAAAACATCCGAATAAACTCGGGAGAAAAGAAGGAAGATTTTCGTAAGGGAATGTGAGCAAAAATCCGATACCGATAGCTAAAACAATTATGCCGGTTTTCGCAAACCAAAATTGCCCGATGCGGTTTTCTAATTGTTCTTCTTCTTCAAGTTGGAAATTTTCTTCGATAAGTTCAGATATCGTGTTTTGCTCAATATTCACAACCGTTTCTGCTGCCTGTGGTTCTACGTGCAAAACGTTTTCGACTGCCGTCAGGCGCAAATCCAGGCGTTTTAGAAATTCAATAACTTCCCCGTGTGTCGATTTATCGGAAAGATCATTCATCGCGTTTCCTTAGAGCTTGTTAAGAGATTTTACCAGTAGCAATTCAAAAACAAGAAAGAAAGAAGAATAAAAAATTCAGATGAAAGAGGCTGAGAGGATCTCAGCCCCGTTGAAACACAATAATATTTTAGAATAATTATTTTCTCCGCGCCGACGAAAAAATTATCATTAAAGTTTTGATGCCTGTTTCTTTTCTATTTGTTTAATGTACAAATAGAGAGCGAATGAGAGAAGACTAATAATCAATACAGAAACCATCAAACCGTACCTGCGGAAGAAATAATTATCAACCGCTTCTCTTGCTTCGCTAATAGAGGCTGTGGTTACGGCTAATCCTTTTCCAACCACAACTTCTTTAAATTTTTCTTCATTAAACGAATGGACCATCGTACGCGCTTCAAGTTTTGCCTGATGCGCATCCCGCAACTTGAACTTAGTTTCGGAAACCTCCATCCCTTTTTGCTCGGCATCGTTGATTAATTTTAAAGCCAACGCTTCGGAAGTATCAAGGCTATCCATATAGCTTCGCATTTTTTTTGCTACAAAATAGCCCTTTGTTGATTTTGTTTCCGTATGACATTTGCTGCAAACCGCCTCTTTACTTACGCCGAGCATCGCTTTTGTTGCCGGCATGATGGCGTGGTTGCTGTGGCAAGTTTCGCATTCGGGTAAATTTTCTTTATCGAACGCTTGTTTGTGCGGGCTTGACGAAAATAAATCTGCATTGAGTGCATGGCAAGTTCCACAAACTTTGGAAATTGATTCAACTCCCGGAGGCGTTGCACCATGATTACCATGGCAGCTATTGCACGCCGGCGCGCCGACATCATGTTTTTCCAGCAAAGCTTTGCCGTGAACGCTTATCGCATATTTCGCATATTGGTCGGTTGGAATTTTATAACTCGCCATATATTGTGCATCACTGTGGCACTTAGAACACGTTTCAGGAATGTTAAGAGCATAGACCTGGGATTTCGTATCAGCCGCTGCGCGAATACCGTGGCTTCCGTGACAGCTGGCGCATTCAGCAGGTTTCGGATCGCCTTTCGCATTCCGCATTCCATGAACGCTCGTTCTATATTTTGCAACTTGATCAACTGCCATCAAAGGATTGTATGTCTGCATGAACTTTGCGTTGCTATGACATTTTCCGCAAGTGTTCGGAACGTTTAAGGGATAAACAGGGGAAGCCGGATTTTTTACCGATACAATTCCATGCGCATTATGGCAGGTTATACATTGAACAATTTTTTCTTTCCCGTTTATAGAAAGTTTTCCATGAACGCTTGCTTTTAATAATTCAAATTGATTTGTAGGAAGGTGAGAGCCATACTTTTGCATCATTTCTTTTTTTGCATGACAGTTCGCGCAACGTAAAGAAATATCATCACCTTTGGGAATTCCTAAAAATCCGGCGGATTTGCTCATCGCTTTGTCCATATCATCAGACTTGCTGTCGCCGCCATGGCAACCGGCACACGAAATTCCTTTTTGAAAATGAATGTCTTTTTTAAATTGATCCGCTACACCGCCAAGTTGTTCGTGACAAACAAAACATTGGTCTTTACTTTCGGGAGTTTTTCCGTGAAGGAATAAAAAGCCGTTAAAAAGAAATAAGGTAAAGGTGAAAAAGAATATTTTTTTCATGCTACCCATCCTAAAATTGTTAAAACGATGATAAACATTATTACAAAAATGCCGATGTACGTAATGAGTTTGTTTTTTTCTCCACGCGCAGTTTTTCTATCCCAGAAAGGAACGATCAGCCACAACGCAAAGGCAGCTCCAAAAAGAAGGATTCCCAACACTTCTCCTTCAAAAAAGAAAATATGTGCGGGAAAATATTTTAAACTTTGGAACATAAACAGAAAATACCATTCCGGTTTTATACCCGCCGGTGCTGAACCAAAAGCGTCTGCCTTGTGCCCAAGCTCCGCCGGAAAAAATACGGCAAGAATGGCAAGAAGATTCAACATCACCAACCAAAGTAAAAGATCTCGCAAAAGAAAGTTCGGAAAAAAAGGCATCGTCTTTTTTTCTTTTTGTTCGAGATGTTCAAAATGCATCGGCTCGCTAATTCCCTGACGCTGAATTAACAGCAAGTGGATTCCCAAAACAATTGTAAAAATTCCGGGAAAGAGCGCTACGTGAAAACCAAATAAACGGGACAAGGTTGCACCGGTAACATCCGGTCCGCCACGCATAAGAATTTTTATCGGCTCTCCGATAATTGGAACAGCGCCGGCAATATCGGAACCAACTTTTGTTGCAAAGAATGCAAGTTCATTCCAGGGCAGCAAGTATCCGCTGAATCCAAAACCCATTGCAAGAAATAACATCAACATTCCCGTAACCCATGTTAATTCACGCGGCTTTCTATAAGCCCTTTCAAAGTAAACACTGAACATGTGAATTACTGCCGACAAAATAAATAAGTTCGCAGCCCATCCGTGGATAGAGCGGATAAGCCAGCCAAACTGTACTTTAGACATTATATATTGAATACTCTCAAAGGCTAAATCGGGTCCGGCTTTATAATAGAAGAGAAGTAATATTCCTGTGGTTACTTGAACGATAAAAAAGAAAAGAGAAACTCCGCCGAAATAATACCAGATAGAATGCCTGTGAACCGGCACATACTTTTTCCCCATGAAATGAACTAAATCATCGAGATGAAGTCTTTCATCTAAATAATCGTAAACATTGGTAAAAAATTTTTTCATAGTATTACTCACGCTTTCTTGGAAACAAAAATATTTTCGCCTTGCAAGGTTACTTTATAAGGATCTAAAGGACGCGGAGGAGGACCGGAAACATTTTTTCCATTCAAATCGTATTTCCCGTTGTGACATGCACACCAAATCAATCCTAATTCTTTTTTGTATTGAACCGTACAATCAAGATGCGTACAGACGGCGGACAATGCTTTAAAGTCTCCTTTTTCTGTACGAATGACGATGACAGGCTTATTTCCAAAACGAATAATTTTTCCGCTGTCTTTTTCGAAGTCGGAAATTTTTCCGGCTAAAACGGATGAGACTTCAACTTCATTTTGCTTGGGAGGATTTAAGTATGATATAATGGGGTACAAGACGGATGCAATAAATCCGACGATGCTAAAGGAAAGGAGATATTTTAAAAAAGATCTCCGATTTTGGTTGCTATCCAAATCACTCATAGAAACACCTTTCATAAAGAAATAAATGTGTTGATTTGAAATTAATGCTATTTATGAAATAAAAAAAGTGCTTTACCGCTTTCCTTAAAATAGAAAATTTATTTGACTTTATCTTTTCGCATGGCAGTCACTACAATTTTCTTCTTTCCATGAATTCCCGATATCAACAGGATGCACGTACTCAACACCACCTAAAGATAACTGAAGAGGTTCGTTTTCAAACTGCTGAGAAAGGATAGTGTGGCAGACGTTACAATCTCTTGAGAGTACCTTGCCTTCTTTGCTTTTATGTTTACCATCATGGCAGCGGAAGCAACCGGGGGAATACATATGCCCGATATGATTGGGGAACTTTTTCCAGCTAACATTCATGCTCGGGAAATAATTACGTGAATAAATTTTTTGAATCTCAACTATCGCTCTATCAATCTGTTGTTTCTTCGCAGAAACTATTTGAGGATAATTATTCTGATAGAATTGATTTATTAATAGTTTGATGCTATCCAAAGCCCCTTCTTTGGTTTGATAGGGATTTTCCAAAACATCTACCGCTACACTTTTTACGTTTGGAAGAGTCGGATCGACCCAATTTAAAGACATTAAGTGATTTACCGAAGTGAATGGATCGTGATAAATATGCGAAGGACGGTTGTGGCAATCAATGCAGTCCATTCTTCTAGTTTCCGCTTTGCTTCTTTCCTCTTTTGTTAAAGGATGTTCGGTGCTTTCGTAAATAACTTCTTTGCCGTCCAACGATTTAGCCTTCACCCAGGGAATTTTTTCTCGTGAAGGGTCGGTTGTTATATAAGTTACTTCATTGCCTATGTTCATGTGCCAGTGAATTCCACTGGTTGGTCCGGCTTCAATATTACCGCCACCTATTTTTACCAGGAGATTGATCGTAAACTTTGTGTTTTTTTCATCCGACAAATAATAGGTTGATACAAGTTTCTTTTCACTAAAGAAATGCTTCGGCCAATGGCATTGCTCGCAAGTTTGTTGTGCAGGACGCAAATTCTGAATTGGAGTTGGAATTGGTTTTGAGTATTTATTAAAGAGAACCGAATAAACCTGATAGGAACCGGAAATTTTTGCTTTTACAAACCAACTAACACCGGAACCAATATGGCACTGTACGCAGCCGACTCTTGCATGAGGAGAATATTGATACGCTGTATATTCCGGTTCCATTACCGTATGACAAATTGTACCGCAAAACTCATCGGAGTCAGTGTATTCGTAAACTTTAAAACTTCCAAAAGCAGAAAAAATTAAAAGTAAAATTACGCCGAAAGCAATCATCATCGTAGAAAATCTGTGAGCCGGATCGTTGAGATCAATAACCGGTAAGTGTCTGGATTGTTTCCCGGAGGCTAATCGTTTTCTTTCATTTAAGATTCCCAAAATCATTAATCCGATACCGGCTAGTAAAAATGCTGGGAGGATTGCAAAAGCCACAATTCCCATATAAGGTTTCGGGTTTTTCTCAAAGGCTTCCAAAACCATCAAGAAAAGAACCAAACTAAAACTTACTGCTGCAAGAGCAGCTCCAACTAATGTTGTTGGGTTATAAAAAGAATCCGGGTATTTGCGTTTCATTTGAAATCCTTTGATTAAAATTGATTATCTGTAAGAAAAGATCATCGCGTAGATGATCCAAATTACGATGAAGAATCCCAGAGAGAGTGCCGTCCATCCAAACATTTTAATAGTGCGCGTTACAATCGGAGGATAGGCTTCAACAAGATAATTATCCAATTCACCTTTTTCAACTAGTTCCTTATACTCTTGAGGTCTATCAATTTTAAATTCCTCAAGTGGCATTCTTCCGGTGAAAATAACAATATCCATCGGAAATTTTTCGGGGCGAAGATGCGTATTAAAAAAGTGAACCGTAAAAATAAATCCGGTTGCAAGCAATGCTTCATCACTATGGATTATTGTTGCAACATTAATGACCCATCCCGGAATAAACCGGGTAAAAAATTCTGGAAACCAAAGCATAAAACCGGTTGAACCAATTACAAAAACTCCCCAGAAGACAGCGAAATAATCAAATTTTTCCCAATAGGTCCACCTTCCGTATTCAGGTCTTTCTCCTTTTCCTAAAAACCATTTCATGGAACCGGTGAAATCTTCCCAATCTTTTTTGTTGAACATCATTGAGTCTTTTCCGAAAATCATTGCTTTCCACGAACCGGCTTCAGTTCTTTTTATCCGCGTGATATCAACAATATGCGTTATAAAAACTATTACCATTGTTGAAGCAGCAAAACGGTGAATCGATCCGGCAGCTTCAAAACCGCCAAAGAAATGAGAGAGGAGAACTGCCCAACTTGTATAGGAAAATTTTAGCGTCATTCCTGTAAGTGATAAGCTAATGAAACTGATTATCATTACAATATGAAGTCCTCTGTTTAATCGGGAAAACCTTAGTACCTGTTCTTCTTCTTTATGCATCGAGTTCATCTTCCTTCTTTGTTTCCGGTTCTTTTGTTTCATCAAGTAACTTTTCTTTATCTTTTAATCTCTTTGCCAGTTCGCGCTTCCATTGCAAAGAACGGGGAAGCCATAGCAATGTATGTATACCGGCAAGAATGAAAGTTCCAACAAGCAGTCCGGTCATACCCCAAAAAGTAATAAATAAAATCGGATATTTTTCTGGATCGTGATGTGTTGCGTGCGTAAAATATCCAGCAAATTTTCGCGTGGCTCCTTCATGACATTTTTGACACGTCTTCAAAACATTTTTTCTACTTAAACGAGAATTTGGATCCGAAGGAGAAAGAATATCGTGCGCACCGTGGCAATCATAACATTTTGCCGTTTTTGTATATCCTAACTGCGAAACTTTTCCGTGATACGTATCAAAATAAGTTTTTGCGATATCAACATGGCACCTTCCGCACTGATCCATGATGTGAAGTTTAAACCCTTCCGAATCAGTACGTTTAATCTTATGTGCACTATGGCAGTCGTTGCACGATGGAAGATTTTTTGCATTAGAAATTTTTGGAGAGTGAATACTCTTCTCAAATTGTTCCTGAATTCCGTGATGACAATTTCCGCAAGTTGCAGAAACATTTTTAGGATTAACGCTTGAATTAGGATTAGTGTGCGGCAGTTCGCGATGAGCTGTATGGCACGCCGTACACGTTGCCGTAACCGTCAGTCCACTTTTTAGTAATCCTTTTCCGTGAATACTTTCAGTATAACTTTCAATGATTGAATGTTCTTTTCCCTTGTAACGAACAGCGGCTTGTTCTCCTTCTCTGTGGCAAGTTGCACAAAGGTTCGGAATGTTTGTTGGGAATGTTCTAGACTTCGGATCTTTTTTGCTAAGAATTCCATGCGTTCCATGACACTCTGCACAAACCGGCGCATTGGGATCGTTCTTTGCAGCGAGCATGCCATGAGTACTTTGTTTGTACTCATCACCAACATTTGCATGGCATGACGAGCAATCAACTTTTTTAGTAATTGTTTCACAAGGACGAACGTGTGAAGCGTTTACTTCCGAATGGCATTGGCTGCATGCAGTTTTATTATGCACTGATCCTTCGTACTGCTGCAAATCAACAAACAGTGAACGCCCGTCTTTTGAAGATATTAACGCTTTATTTTGATGACAACTCATGCAATCTTGATTTGCCATTCCAAGTTCATAAAAAACATTTCTAATTTTGTGCGGTTGATGGCAATCGATACATGCCGGCAAAACATGTGCTTTCTTTTCCCACAATTCACCGCGAATAATTTTCCGGTGAACAGCTTCGATCATCACGTGGCATTTTGTACAGGTTGTAGCAATATTTTTCCGTGCAATTGATGAAGCCGGATCGGTATGAGGTAAAATAGAATGGGGCGTATGGCACGATATGCAGCTAGGAGCAACAATCAATCCCTTCTTTAATAATCCCTGTCCGTGAATACTTTCTGAAAAATTTTCTAAAATGTGGTCTTGATGAATCGTTCTTTGCGTCTGTACTTTTGTTCCTTCTTCATGACATCTTCCGCATAAGAAAGGAATTTTCATTGGATAAACCGATGACTTTGGGTCTTTCACAGGAAGGATTTCATGGCTGCCATGACATGTTTTACAGGTCGGGGCTAAATTATCGCCACGGGCAAGTGCTTTTCCATGCAAAGATTTAGCATGCTGTTCCATTTCGGATTTGTGGCATCCGCCGCATTTAGCAGGCTTCAACTCTTCGTTATGCGGAAACTCTGCATCCTTCAGATCAACATGGCATCCGATACAAGGCACAGATCCGTGAACAAACTTTGTAAAGTTTTTTTCGCTTACATAAACGGAAATTGTTTTCCCGTTTTTTGTTCCGGTTAAACTTTTATCATCATGACAACCGAAACAATCGCTGTTTTCCTGAGCGAGTGTTTTTAAGGGAACAAGAAAGAGCAACGAAAAAATGAATAGAGAAATTATTCTCTTCCCGAAACCAGTACGTTTAGGAAAAAGAAAATTAAAATTTTCTCCTAATAATTGTCTCTTATCAAGTTTTTTACAAGGATTTTTTTTTAGCATCAAATTAATTCTTTAATAAAATTTAAATATTTTCGTTATTCTCTTCAGCTTGATGTTTGGCAGCGTTCTTTTTAATTTCTTGTAATTCCAACGGATGCTCATCTTCCATTTCTTCTTCGGTAATTGATCCTTTTAACCATGCGAGGTTCATAGGATAAACATCCGGATTGAAAATGATGAAATAAAAATGCCAGACAACAATTGCTAAAAACGCCAGCCAGGCTTCATAATAATGGACGGTTCTTGCAACATCCCAGCCGAGTTTCGTCAAAATTCCAATAAACGTGTTATCAAACCACAAGAAGATTCCGGTAACCGTCATTACGATTGTTCCCCATACCAACGCCCAATATTCGCTTTTTTCTATATAACTGAATCTGCCGAATTTTGGTTTGTCTTTTGCAAATCCGAAATTATATTTCAGCACATCAATCATATCTTTCGCATCCTGTAAACGCGGGAAAAGGTCATACGCCAATTTTCTTCCACGTACCGTAAATACAAGATAGTAGAAATGGTAAAGACTAACCGCCACCATAACCACTGCAGCTGTGCGATGAATATAACTCCTCAATTCAAAAGCGTGAGGAAGTATATTTCTGATGCCTGCTACCCACCATGCATCGGGGAAGCGAAGCATAAATCCGGTAAAGACCAAAGTGAAAAAGCTGATTACCAACGTTCCATGTTGAATTCTTTCACTCAACGTCATTCGTAAATATAAACCGTGACCATGATCCTTCTCATCCATTCTTCCACGTCGAATAAGAAGTTTGTTTTTTGATTTTCTAAAAAGATCAACAATATTATGGATGAACATTCCGCCGATAATAGAAAAGATAAGAATTAAATACGTCGTTGAAACCCAATAAAGAAGCGGGTCTTCCTTTTCAATTGCGGAACTATGAATTTTTCCGATAGCGAAGTTTTCATTCGCTCCCGGATGACATTTACCACAGGTATGTTTAAGGTTCGCTTTATTTACAGATGATGTCGGATCACTTGCAGCTTTTATATTATGCGCACCATGACAACTTGCACAGTTTGCAACTTCCCTTGAACCCCCCTTTAATGCTAATCCATGATAACTGGTAACATAAGAGCTAACTTTGTTTGTTGACATTCCATAGCGAGCGGTTAATTTTACCGAGCTGTGGCAAGGGGAACAAACTTGAGAGGATAAATTCTGATAAGCAACCGGTGAAGAAGGATCGTTATGTTTTAAGATGTTGTGTTCCCCATGACAATCCGTACAAACCGGTGCGTCCATATTCCCTTTGGCAACTGCTTTTCCATGTATGCTTCCCTCGTATTCCGTAACAATTGCACTATGACATTTTGAGCAGGTTTGTGGAATATTCATTTTAAAAACCGATGATCTCGAATCGGTTCCTTTTAATATTCCATGCGCTGTATGGCAATCGATACAGGTAGCGGCTTTCGCATTTCCTTTAACATGAAGCGCTTTACTGTGAACACTATTATCGTAAGATTTTATAAATTTTACCGTCGGGGCTATCTTGCTTCTTACTTGAGGATTATCAACATGGCAAGAAAAACAGAGCCGCTCTTGAGATAATTTAATTTCAAGAGTATCGCGGTTTCCGTTTTTATTTGAAATGGTTCCATGGTGACATGTTAAACAATTTGGGGCAACCGGGTTCCCTTTTTGCAATTCTTCAGCATGGGTTGAGCCCATAAATGTCTTGGCAATATCGTTATGACATTTCCCGCAAGCGGAAACGATTTTTGCTTTCGCGAATGGAAATGAAGGAGAATTTTTAGGAACAACATCATGAGTCCCGTGGCAACCTTTACAATTCAAATCCGGTGACGTTGAAGGCTGTTTTGCTTTTAGCATTTGTGGATGAAACGAATGTTTTACCGGTGCATCTTTGTGGCAGGTTGTGCAATTGATTGGTTCGATTTTATCCTTATGCGGAATATTGTCCATATCAAAGCCGGTATGGCAGGCAATACACTGCAATTTTGCATGTGGAGAATTTTTTAGAACCGATTCCTTTACGAAAAGAGAAACCTGTTTACCGTTTTGATCTTTTGTTAACGTTTCATCGCTATGGCAGGAGAGACAATCTTCATTTGACTGTGCATATAAGGGAGTTCCTCTAAAAATAAGAAGAAAACAAACAAACAGACTACCTTTTATTAACAATTTAACCATCGAATTACCTTTTATAACAATTTGAAAGATTGCGACCTGCAATAATAAAAACATTTTAGAATGAATAGAAACTACATCATTGGTTTTAGGGGATCAAACAAAAAAAATCAGAAGCCCCAAAGTTTATTCACTTCCATATAAAGAGGAAAGGTCCTTTTTTATACAGCCTTCTCTTTTAACAAATGGAATGCCAAGAATAGTTTGCCAAATGTTTATTGTTTCCTATTTGAAATTCTTTTCCGTCTCATAAATGAGAATATCACAAATATTTTTTCAAGAATTAGAATTTCTTAAAAACGATTTTTTTTTGCTTCTTTTAAATTAAAGCATCTCCTGTTAAAATTTGATATTATCTATAAACAAAATCAATTAAAAAAAAAGGCGTTTTTTCTTAAAATATTTTTTTTCTTCATTTGTTTAGAAGAAATATTTTCCAATTTTTGCATAGACTTATTTCAAATACTACACTAAAGAAAAATTGTAAGGAGATTTCGCTTTATGTCATTTGCAAGGCTTGACACTAACGAAGAAATGGTTGAAGTACTCGAAGAAAAAAAACAAAGAACCCCGTTCTCTCAAACGATTATTCAAGACCCCTATAACGAAGCATTAAATATTCGCCTCGCAAAAGCTTTTGATGATGACGATGACTTTGATGATGACGAAGATCTTGATGATGACCTTGATGACGATCTGGAGCTTGAAGAAGAAGATGAAGATGCCGCTCTTGACGAGGAAGAACTGGAAGAAAAATTTTATGAAGAAGATTTTGACTTCGACGAGGATGAAGACGACCTTGAAGAAGACGTGGATGAAGAACCTCTATAATTTATTCCTCACCCAAAAATTTTCTTTTCATTAAATAATTTTGAACATAGTCGGTTACTCCTTCTTCTAATGTTGAAAGAGGTTTGAGGTAACCGGCTTTTTTCATTTTGTCTAAATTTGCTTCCGTAAAGTACTGATACTTTTCCGCAAGATGTTCCGGTAGATCAATATATTCAATATTCACCGGCTTACCCACTGCATGAAATAAGGCCGTAACCAAATCGTTCCATGTTCTTGCTTTGCCGCCGCCGACATTGTACAATCCATTTTTGTCTTTGTGTTCAAGAAAAAAGAGGGTCATCTCAACGGCATCTTTCACATAAATGAAATCACGTTTCTGTTCTCCGTCTTTGTAATCAGGATGAAGTGATTTAAATAATTTTACTTTCCCGTAATCGCGGACTTGCTCAAAGGCTTTATGCACAACGCTGCGCATGTCTCCTTTATGGCTCTCATTCGGTCCGTAAACATTGAAATATTTTATGCCCACAATATTATTCAACCACCCGTTCTTAAAAGCGTAAACATCGAAGATGTTTTTTGAATACCCGTACATATTCAGCGGGCGAAGATTAAAACAGTTTTCGTCGGTATCTTCAAATCCTAGTGAACCATCTCCATACGTAGCGGCGGAAGAAGCATAAATAAACCGGATATCTTTTTCGAGACAATACTTTGCAAGAGCTTGCGTGTATTTGTAATTATTCTCCATAAGATGGTCGGCATCTTTTTCCGTGGTAGCGGAGTTCGCCCCCATGTGAATAATGGCTTCAATTTCATAATCGATTTCATCATTTACGATTTTGTCAATGAATTCACCTTTGTCAAGATAGTCAGCATATGCAAGCGGAACTAAATTTTTCCATTTTTCATCACTTCCAAGCCTATCAACAATGAGAATATCTTTTTTGCCAAGTTGATTCAATCTCCAAACCAATGCTGAGCCGATAAAACCTGCACCACCTGTTACTACAATCATTTTCTTCCTGTAACTTTTATTATATTTGAACGAAATTTAATTAAAGTTGTTTAACAAAGAAAATAGAACACGAATTAAAAGAACTATCACAAAAAATTCTACGTTCACCTTATATATAGAGAAATATGAAAACAAAATTTGAAATATTGCAGGAACTCCTAAAACAGAGGATCCTTGTACTCGACGGCGCAATGGGAACAATGATCCAGCGGCACAACTTAACCGAAGAAGATTTCCGCGGCGAACAATTTAAGAACCATCCGCACGATCTAAAAGGAAATAACGATCTCCTTTCCCTTACGCAACCGGAAATTATTAAAAATATTCACCGCGAATATTTAGTTGCTGGAGCCGATATAATTGAAACAAACACCTTTAACTCAACCTCAATTTCGCAAGCGGATTACAAGGCGGAATCTTTCGTCTATGATTTAAATTTCCACGCTGCAAAACTTGCAAAAGAAGCAACGGATGAATTCACAAAACAGAATCCGGATAAACCCCGCTTTGTTGCCGGTGCTTTAGGACCATTGAACAAAACCCTTTCCCTTTCTCCCGATGTAAACGATCCCGGTTTCCGCGCCGTTACTTTTGATGAAGTTGTTGCAAGTTACACGGAACAACTTCGCGGATTGATTGACGGCGGCGTGGATATTCTTCTGGTTGAAACAGTTTTTGATACACTCAATGCTAAAGCGGCAATTTTTGCAATTAGTGAATACACGAGAAAAATCGTCAGAGAACTTCCCGTGATGATTTCGGGAACTGTTGTTGATCAAAGTGGAAGAACATTATCGGGACAAACGACTGAAGCTTTTTGGATTTCGATATCTCACACAAAAAATCTTTTAAGCGTTGGATTGAACTGTTCTCTTGGTGCAACGCAGATGCGTCCATTTTTAAAAGAGCTTTCTCGTGTTGCCACTTGCAATGTCAGCGTTTACCCGAATGCCGGTTTACCAAATCACTTTGGTGAATATGATGAAACTGCGGAAATGATGTCATCAACATTAAAAGATTTTGCTTCGGAAAATCTTTTCAACATCGTTGGCGGATGCTGCGGTACAACTCCGGAGCACATAAAAGCTATTGCGGAAATGGTTAAAGATTTTTCTCCGCGTCAGATTCCGCAGAAAGATTTTTATTTAAGTTTAAGTGGACTCGAACCGCTCGTCATTCGTCCCGAAACAAATTTTGTAAATGTTGGCGAACGTACAAACGTTGCCGGCTCAAAAGCTTTTGCAAAAATGATTTTGAACGGCGATTATGAAGCCGCGCTTTCCGTTGCCCGCCAGCAAGTAGAAAACGGAGCGCAAGTAATTGATATCAATATGGACGAAGGAATGCTCGATTCCGAAGAAGCGATGAAGAAGTTTGTAAATCTGCTTCAAGCTGAGCCGGATATTGCGCGCATTCCGATTATGCTTGATTCATCTAAATGGAGCGTTATTGAATCAGGTTTGAAATGCATTCAAGGAAAAAGCATCGTCAATTCCATAAGCATGAAAGAAGGCGAAGAAGCATTTCGCGAGCATGCGCGAAAAGTTTTGGAATACGGCGCCGCAGTAATTGTTATGGCGTTCGATGAGCAAGGTCAAGCCGATTCATACGAAAGACGAATTGCAATATGCGAACGCGCTTATAAAATTCTTGTTGATGAAATCGGATTCCCTCCGTATGATATTATCTTCGATCCGAATATTCTTACCGTTGCGACCGGAATAGAAGAGCATAATAATTACGCCGTAGATTACATTGAAGCCACTCGATGGATCAAGCAGCATCTGCCCCACGCAAAAGTCAGCGGCGGTGTAAGCAATGTTTCATTTTCTTTTCGCGGGAACAATCTTGTACGCGAAGCAATGCATTCCGCTTTCTTGTATCACGCAATCAAAGCCGGAATGGATATGGGAATTGTTAACGCCGGGCAGCTTGAAGTGTACGAAGAAATCCCAAAAGATCTGCTGGAACTGGTAGAAGATGTTTTGTTGAACCGTAAACCGGAGGCAACTGAACGTTTAATAACGTTTGCCGACAGCGTGAAACAAAAAGGGAAAGAGGCTATTATTGTAGATGAATGGAGAAAAGCTCACGTTGAAGAACGCCTAAAGCACGCATTAATAAAGGGTATCGTTGACTACATTGAAGAGGATACCGAAGAAGCGCGTAAGCTTTATCCGCAAGCGATCGGCGTTATCGAAGGTCCGCTTATGTCGGGAATGAACGCTGTTGGCGATTTGTTCGGCGCCGGAAAAATGTTCCTTCCGCAAGTTGTTAAAAGCGCACGTGTGATGAAAAAATCCGTTGCATACCTTATTCCTTTTATCGAAGCTGAAAAAACCGCAGCTAAAGATTTGAGCCAGGTCGGCAAAGTTTTAATGGCTACAGTAAAAGGAGATGTTCACGACATTGGGAAAAATATTGTCGGCGTTGTACTCGGTTGTAACAGTTACAACGTAATCGATCTTGGTGTTATGGTTCCAACAGAAAAAATTCTCGACACGGCAATTGCTGAGAAGGTTGATGTGATTGGTTTGAGCGGACTAATTACCCCATCGCTTGAAGTTATGGTTGAGGTTGCAAAAGAGATGGAACGCAGAGGAATGAAACTTCCGTTGATGATCGGCGGAGCAACAACTTCACGAATTCATACTGCCGTAAAAATTGCGCCACACTACAGCGGAGCGGTTATTCACGTGCTCGATGCATCACGCAGTGTTCCGGTCGTGAGCAACTTGGTTAATCAAGATGAAAATGTTCGCGAATCTTTTAAAGAAAAAATTAAAAAAGAATATGCCAAACTCCGCGAAGATCATTTAAAGAAAAGAGAGGAGAAAAATTATCTTTCGATTGGCGAAGCGAGAAAGAACAAATTCACTTGCGATTGGAAGGATGCGCAAATTTCGATTCCAAAAAAACTTGGTGTAACTAAATTAGAAGATTATCCACTTGAGATTTTACGCAACTATATTGATTGGACTCCGTTTTTCCAGACATGGGAATTAAAAGGAAAATATCCCAAAATTTTTGATGATACATCCGTTGGTGCAGAAGCAAAAAAACTTTTTGATGACGCAAATAAACTTCTCGACAAAATAATTTCCGAAAGACTTTTACAAGCAAACGGAGTTATCGGTTTGTTCCCCGCAAACAGTGAAGGTGATGATATTGAAGTTTACACTGATGAATCGCGAAAAAGAATCATGCATTCACTTCATACTTTGCGCAATCAAAACACAAAGGCTGAAACCGCAAACAATCTTGCGTTGGCTGATTTTATTGCTCCGAAGGAAAGCGGTGTTAACGATTATGTTGGCGCATTTGCGGTCACTACGGGAATTGGAATAGAAAAACTGATTGAGAAATTTGAAAAAGACCATGATGATTACAACAGCATTATGGTTAAAGCTCTTGCCGATAGATTAGCTGAAGCTTTCGCAGAGCATCTCCATGAAAAAGTTAGAAAAGAATTTTGGGGATATGCGCAGAACGAAAATCTATCAAGTGAAGAATTAGTTAAAGAAAAATACCGGGGCATTCGTCCGGCTCCCGGCTATCCCGCTCAACCGGATCACACGGAAAAGAAAATTATTTTTGATTTACTGCAAGCTGAAAAAAATACCGGCATTCAATTAACGGAAAGTTTGGCAATGTATCCTACCGCAGCGGTAAGCGGTTTATACTTCGCTAATCCGCAGGCGAAATATTTTAATGTTGGAAAGATCAGCAAAGATCAAGTGCTTGATTACCACAAGCGCAAAGGAATGAGCATTGAAGAGGTTGAAAAGTGGCTTGCGCCAATTTTAAATTATGATTAAAAAATAAAATACATCTTTAGTTAAAGGAATTAATCCAATGAGAAAATTATTTTTACTCTTTTTATTTGTTTGTTTTGCAGTCAATGTTTTTCCGCAAGACTCATCCTACATCGCGGAACATTACACGAAACACGAATATCAGATTCCGATGCGCGACGGAACAAAACTTTTCACAGCGGTTTACGCACCGAAAGATACGACACTTAATTACCCGATCATGTTCATGCGAACACCCTATACTATTGCCCCTTACGGCGAGACTAATTATAGCAGATTTGTAGGACCGTCAAAAGCATTCGTGACTGAAGGATATATTTTCGTTTACCAGGATGTCCGCGGCAAATTTATGTCCGAAGGCGAGTATGTAAATATGCGTCCCTTCATTCCCGAGAAAAAATCTTCGACGGATGTTGACGAATCAAGCGACACGTATGATACAATTGACTGGTTGATAAAAAACGTAAAACACAATAACGGCAAAGTTGGAATGTGGGGAATTTCGTATCCCGGTTTTTACGCGGCAATGGGAACGATCAACGCACATCCGAATTTAGTTGCCGTTTCTCCGCAAGCACCAATCGTAAATTGGTTTGTCGGAGACGATATGCACCACAACGGCGCGTTATCTTTACTGATGACCTTTGATTTCTTTTCCGTTTTTGGATTGCCGCGTCCCGAACCAACCACAACATGGGGAAAGGGATTTCAAGCTCCTTCGCCGGATGCTTACACTTTCTTTTTGAATTTAGGTTCACTTAAAAATGTAAACGAAAAATATTTTAAGAAAAATATTTCTTTCTGGAATGAAGTTACTCAACACGGAACGTATGATGAATTCTGGAAATCGAGAAACACCTTTCCGCATTTTAATAAAATAAAACCGGCTGTGTTAACCATCGGCGGGTGGTACGATTCAGAAGATTTGTACGGCACATTGCATACCTATCAATCAATTGAAGAAAAAAATCCAAAAGCATTTAACGCACTTGTAATGGGTCCCTGGGTACACGGCGGCTGGTCGCGCGGAAAAGGAAATGAGCTCGGCGCAATTTCGTTCGGAAGCAATACAAGCGAGTATTATCAAGACAGTATTGAATTTCCCTTTTTTAATTACTATTTAAAAGGGAAAGGTTCGCTTGCTTTGCCGGAAGCTTCCATCTTTATCACGGGTTCAAATGAATGGAAAAAATTTGATGCATGGCCTCCGAAAAATTCTGAAATGAAAAATTTATTTATCACTGATGAGAATAAATTGTCGTTTGAAAATTCCACAAAAAATTCTTTTGATGAATTTTTAAGCTATCCGAATAAACCGGTTCCCTACACTGCAAAGCAACTAGATTCGCGCGCATTTTATAACCATGAATATATGGATGAAGATCAACGTTTTGCCGCTTCCAGACCGGATGTACTGGTTTATCAAACCGATGTTTTATCTGACAGCATTACCATTGTTGGACCGATTGAAGCAGAACTTTACGTTTCGACAACGGGAACAGATGCAGATTGGGTTGTAAAAGTAATTGATGTTTTTCCGGATAGCGCAGAAAATCCAAAACCGAATCCGCAACAATTTGAGATGGGAGGATTTCAACAGTTGATTCGCGGTGAGATTATGCGCGGTAAATTTAGAAACAGTTATGAACATCCCGAACCGTTTAAACCGGGAGAAGTGACAAAAGTAAAATTAACCTTGCAAGATGTGGCTCATACGTTTCTTAAAGGTCACCGGATTATGGTACAAATACAAAGCAGTTGGTTTCCTTTCTTCGACCGAAACCCTCAAACCTTTTGCGACATTTATAATGCTAACGAAAGTGATTTTCAGAAAGCAACGCACTGCGTATACCATTCGGAAAAGTATCCTTCCGCCATTAAGATCAATTTGTTAATGGATAAAAAATAGAATGAAGAAAAAAGGATTATTACTCTTTTGTCTTTTCGTTTCGGTTTCATACGCGCAAGTAAAAGTTGAGAAAGAAAAAGAAGCGATTAAACAAGCCGATATTGAGTTTTCCAACTTATCTGTAAAAGAAGGATTTCACAAAGCGTTTCTAGCTTACGTTGCCGATGATGGTGTTTTGCTTCGTCCAAACAGCTATCCGGTTAAGGGAAGAAAAGAGATTGAAGACCTCTACACGAAAAGTAGTGATTCAACTTTTACATTAACATGGAAACCGTTGTTCGCGGATGTATCTTCATCCGGCGATATGGGTTATACTTACGGCACTTGGGAAGTAAAAGCAAAAACCGGTCATGACAAACCAAGTTACGGAACCTATACAACCTTCTGGAAAAAAGATAAAAACGGAAAATGGAAATTTGTTTTGGATACCGGGAATGACGGATTAGGGAAGTAATTAATTAAGTTCAGCGGAACGGTCGAGACCGTTCCGCTTTTAAATGTGCAACAAACTTACTTTACATTTCCTTCGCTATCGGTTTTTATTAAATAAACATCTGAATAACCAGCACCGAAAGACTTTGTGTAGCCAGTAATAATATATCCACCATCTGATGTTTGTTGAACAGAATGTCCCTCATCCCGATCCCGTCCACCAAAAACTTTTTCCCAAATCTTATTTCCGCTGGCATCAATTTTTACTAAATAAACATCTACCTGACCCGCTCCGTAGGACATAGTTCCTCCTGCAATAATAAATCCACCGTCTGATGTCTGTCGTACATAAATTCCAAAATCAGCACCACTTCCTCCAACAGCCCTTTCCCATATCAAATTCCCGTTTGCATCTGTTTTAATTAAATATATATCATCCTGACCCGCACCAGTAGACCAAGTGTACCCAACAACAATAAAACCGTTATCTGAGGTTTGTTGGATGGAATAACTTATATCATCAGTACTTCCACCAAAAGTTTTTTCCCAAACTTTATTTCCACTTAGATCAGTTTTAATTAAATAAACATCAGTAGCTCCTGTATCCAAAACGGCATATCCCGCAATAATAAAACCACCGTCAGGAGTTTGTTGAACTGAATTTCCACTCTCACTACGACTCCCACCAAAAGTCTTTTCCCAAATTTTATTTCCACTTATATCGGTTTTAATCAAATAAACATCCGCTTGACCCGCTCCAAAAGATCTTGTACTTCCAGTAATAATATACCCACCATCGGAGGATTGTTGGACGGAACTCCCCCAATCTTCATTAGCCCCACCGAAAGTTTTTTCCCAAACCTTATTTCCGTTTACGTCAGTCTTAATTAAATAAATGTCAGAATTACCTGCACCAAAGGAAGAAGTAGAACCTGCAATGATAAATCCCCCGTCTGAACTTTGCTGAACGGAATGACCGACATCACTACAACTCCCGCCAAATGTCTTTGCCCATACTTTATTTCCACTTGCATTGGCTTTAACCAAATAAACATCCTCTTGCCCTGAATCGAAAAGAGAAGTAATTCCAGCAACAATAAACCCACCATCCGAAGTTTGTATAACGGATTCCCCGAAATCATCAGAGTTACTCTCTCCAATGGTTTTACTGAAATTTCTTTCCGATGTTGGAACTAAAGGATTTCCAGACTTTTCTGAGCAGCCAATTAAAAGCAAAAGAAAAAGCGCGGAAATAAAACAGTACTTCACGTAACCTCCAATTAGAAAAATATGAATAATATCAACACATTCTCAAAACAATTTTTTATTTTGTTTGAAATTAAGACAGAAGATGGAATAAATCAATTTTAACTTTAAAAAACCTAAAACGGAAATTCCTCTTTGTAATCAACTTTCTGTTCAATCTTTTTTTCTTTGTTGATTTTTGCCGTCAGATGTTTTGGATTCCCTTCAACATAAATTGCTTTGTAAGGCTTAGTAGGACACGCAAACTCGCACGCACCGCAACCGATGCAAAATTCTTCTTTCACTTCCGGAATGACAAGCTTATTTTTATACGGCACCATGTTCACCGCTTTTGTGGGGCAATGTTCCGAGCAGGCGCCGCAGTCAGTATTTTCAGTGTTAACGATGCAGTTGTCCTTTACAAATTTTGCCTTGCCAAGCTGCGTTAATTTTTTTGCTTCAAGCGAGATTGAAGAAATTGCGCTTGTTGGACAAACATCTCCACAAAGTTTGCATTCAAAATTACAAAAGCCTGTTTGGAAATCCATTCGCGGTTGAAACATCCCCAGCATTCCGTACTCCAAATATGCTGGTTGCAAAACTTGGGTGGGACAAACGCTCACGCATAAATGGCACGCAGTGCAGTTTTGTGTAAAATTAGTTCTGCTTTTTGAACCCGGTGGTGTTACCGGGTTTTTTCTAAACACCGCAACCTTGCTCGCTTTTTTCGGATTGATCTTAATTTGACTTAAGGTTATGCCCGTTAATCCCACAGCATACACGAACGTATTAAACAGAAAATTTCTTTTTGAATAAAGTACTTTTTCATCGTGTTCGTTCAATTCACAAGATGGTGTCGCTTCTATTTTCACCTTATCATTTTTAGGCGAAGAGTAAAATCCGTATTCGAATTTCATTCCGTCTGTTGGACAAACATCAAAGCAATTGAAGCAGGCAACGCACCGGTCGAAATCAACCGCTTTATTTTTTGTATCAATGCAAGATGCTTTGCAGACCCGTTCACAAATTCCGCATGATTTACAACTCTTCTCATCAATTGCAATTTTTATAAAAGAAAATTTCGATACAAAACCGAGCAATGTCCCAACCGGACAAACGGTGTTGCAATACAATCTTCCTTTTGCAAACGACAAATACCCAACCACAAGCAGAATTGTAAGTGCAAGTAAAAATGAAAATATTTCCACTCCTTTAAACTCAAAAGGATAAACCAGGTACATGTTCATCTTTTCAAAAAGAAAAGCGATGGAGTTGTTCGCCGTTATTAATAAAGGGCGAAACAGATGCGCTGATATTTTCCCAAAACTGCTGTAAGGATCGAGGAGGTTAATAAAAAATATTGTTCCGCCAAGAAACGAAGTTACAACCAAGGAGAAAAAGGAATACCGCCACCATTTTTTTTCTTTTTCGTAGTGAAAACGTTTTTTCTTTTTTATCTTGAATTTTTTCGACAAAAAAGAGACCACATCTTGCAACGTTCCAAGCGGACAAATCGACGAGCAATAAATTCTTCCAGTGAAAAGCGTAAGCAAGAGAATAATAAGAAAACCAATTGCACCTAAACCTGCAAGACTAAGAAATTTTACAAACGATGGGATAAATTGAAGAAATAATATTTTTGAATAAATAGAAGATGGGAACATATTCCGATAATCAAGAAAAAGACTTAACGTAAAAATGAAAAACAAAAGCGAAACAGCGACACGAATTTTCTTAAAAGCAGTTACCTTCATCTATAACAATATCACATGATAATTCGGTTGATGTTCAACTTGCTCAAATCTTTTCTCCCGGCTTTCAATTCATCCGCATAGTTGATGTACGGAACGTCAGCCAAATCAATTCCGAATAATTTAGCTGCGGCAGCATCGGTGGCAACAATATCGGTTGAAATAATTTGTGATTTTAAAGTAAGCAGGTCGTCTTTCGAAACTCCGCGCGGACCATTTCTCTTCATAACAAGATACGCATCAACAATATTTAGATCCGGTTTTTTGAAAGTAGCAAAATCGGCAATGCACTGATGAAGATCGTTTTGATGCCAATATCTGCGGTCCCAAACCACTCCCATTAAATTTTTCATTCCTGCGGTTATTTTTCCTCCGCCATGATGTTTCAAAATCGGAACATTAATAAAAACATCCGACTCAAGAATAAGTTCGTGAACTTTAGAATTTGTTAAACGCTTTCCTTTTTTTATGTCAACTTGGTGATAATAACTTTCACTTTCTCCACTAACAATTTTACCACCGGCATCTTTTACGGCTCTCTCAATTCCGCTGTTTGAGTAGCAGCGGCTCCCGTTATCGCAGGTATGATCGAACACATAAACATCTTTGGCGCCGGCATCGAAGCAGTGTTTAATTATCCTCGCAACTAATTTTGGATTTGTGTTTGCGGCTAATTCAGGTTTTACATCCCAACCAATATTTGGCTTGATAACCACTTTTTGGTTCTTCTTTACAAAGTTTTTCATTCCTCCAAGCGAAGCAATCGCTTTATCAAACATTGCTTCAGGCTCGCCCCCTTTAATAGCAACAAGATCGTAGGGGGAAGAAAGAGAGGAAGCAATGAACGGATAAACGCTAGCATAACCGCCAAAGGCAACGGCACCGGAAGTAACCAGACTTGCTTTTATAAATTTTCTTCTATCCATAACAACTCCTTTTCTTGTTGCTCAACAAAGATATTTTTAGGTGTGGAAATATAAAAAATTTTGCAGAAAGAAATTATTCCGCTTTCATCTCGCGTGTCATCAAATCCGAAGTTGCTTTAATGGGGTCCTTATCTTCAAAAAGTATTTTATAAACTTCGTTTGTGATCGGGGCGTCGACTCCAACTTTTTTTGCAAGTTGAGACGCAGAGCGGCTTGTTTCAACGCCTTCGGCAACCGCGTACATACTTTCTAAAATTTCTTTCAATTTTAATCCGCTTCCTAATTTTTCTCCAACGTAACGGTTTCTGCTATGCTGACTCATACAGGTTACAATAAGATCGCCTATACCGGATAAGCCTGAGAAGGTTTCCGGTTTTGCTCCCATCGCTATGCCCATGCGCGAAATCTCTGCAATCCCGCGGGTCATGATTGCTGCTTTTGTGTTGTCTCCAAATTTTGCGCCGTCAATAATTCCGGCTCCGATAGCCATAACATTTTTAAATGCTCCGCCGAGTTCAACACCTAATAAATCGGTTGAAGAATAAACCCGGAAGTAAGAATTCATAAATGCTACTTGAATTGCTTTAGCGGTTTCGTTCACTGTTGATGCCGAGACTACCGCAGTCGGAATTCTTTTACAAACTTCTTCCGCATGGCTTGGTCCGGAAAGGATGCCCAGTTGTTCCTCATGAATATTTGGAAAAACATCTTTCAACATACTGGACATTGTCATCAACGTTTTGTTTTCAATTCCTTTAGCTACATTTACAAAAATTGTGTTTTTAATATCGGCGAATGAAATTTGCTGCATCACACCACGAAGAAATTGAGAAGGGACGGCAAGTACTATTAACTCTTTGTTGGTGATTGATTCTTGTAAGTGATATGAAATTTTTAAGTCATCGGGGATTGGAGTTCCCGGCAGGAAAGTTTTATTTTCACGGTTTTTGATTATCTCTTCGGCTATCTCTTTTTTATACTCCCAAAGAGTAACTTTATGTCCATTATAATGAAGCAGAATTGCTAGAGTGGTTCCCCATGCGCCTGCTCCTAATACTGCTATATTCATTGCAGTTTAACTTTTCTTTTTTGCGAAACTAATTTTGTTTTCTATTCCGAGAGAGATTCTTGAAATATTTTTTCTGTGGGTATACACAACCAGCACAGCCAACCCAATTAAAAATGGAAGCAATGTTCCGTAGCCTTCAATATGCGCATGAAAAACATTCTCTCTAATGATCATTGTTAAAGGAATGGAGATAGCCGCTAAAATTGATCCAAGTGAAACGTATCTTGAAATTATAATCGCAATAAAGAAAATACCAACACCGACTAAAAGATCAACAGTAGCAAGAGCAACTAAAATTCCCATCCCGGTTGCAATACCTTTTCCGCCTTTAAAGCTTGCGAAAACAGACCACACATGCCCAAGCACAGCAGTAATTCCGGCAATTAATTGCACGAGAGTAAAATCATCGAAAGGAGTTAGATTATTGAAAGGGAAATTTCCATAATAAAGACGGGAGATTAAGACAACCGCGAAAACACCTTTTAAAGCATCTAAAATGATAACTAAAAGACCATATTTCCATCCGAGGATACGCCAAACATTTGTCCCGCCGGCATTTCCGCTTCCGTGTTCGCGAATATCTATCCCTTTTGCCGCACGGCTAACAATTAAACTTGTGGGAATCGAACCAATTAAATATGAAAGAATAACAACAACACCAAGTAAAAACATATCAGTTCCGTTCTTTATTATGAATATCTGCAAAGAAAAAATAATTCATATTTGCATTGATGAAAGTTAAAGCTTTATTAAAAGAAATCAAATCACTTTTATTATCGCTTTAAATAGGAAATAATTGAGCGTGCTTACTATTCCGGAGAAAGATTTACTCATATAAAATTTGGCTCACCCTATTTTTCACCATGATATGCATAGAAGAAAATTATCTTCCAGACCCTTTACAAAAATATTTATTTAAGGATTATAAACTTCTTTGTATCCACAAATGTTCCGGTTTGTAGCCGGTAATAATAAACACCGCTTGAAAGTTTACTTCCATCAAATTCTACTTCGTAGTTGCCTGAAGCTTTTTGTTCATTAACAAGTGTTGCCACTTCCATTCCCAGCATATCAAAAACTTTTAATGTAACATGGCTGGCAGCGGGAATTTGATAGTTGATTACTGTTGTTGGATTAAACGGGTTCGGATAATTCTGTTCTAATGCAAACCGGGTTGGCGCATCAACCTTCACTTCTACAACATTGCTATATTGATACTTACCGTCAAAATCGATTTGCTTCAAACGGTATTGCACTTTTCCACTTGGCGGTGTTACATCTGTAAAAGAATAACTTTTTGGTGAGTTGGAATTTCCGTTGCCTTGTACAAATCCAATTTTCTCCCAACCTCTCCCGTCCCGACCAGTCGGGACACCCTCTCCATGGTAAGGAGAGGGACGGGGTGAGGTTCGTTCCATCTCAAACCCGTAATTTTTCACTTCCGTTGCTGTCTGCCAATTTAACAAAACTTTTCCATCAACACACTCTGCACTAAATGAAGTTAACTCAACCGGAAGCGCGCCGGATGTTATTCCATATCTGTTTGCAAGATAATGTTCTATACTACTTCTATCTGATGTACTCAGATTAGTGTTGTAAAGAATTACTTCCGCAATATCACCATTAAAATAATATGTGCCATCACTGCGTACACCAAGCTGCAGCGCGCCACTGTTTGATGATAGAATGTTCGCACTCGACGTTCCTCCATCAGTTCCATCAACTCTAACTGCACCGCCGGTTGCTGAAGCTCTGGCAGAAAAAATGTGTGCATTACCATCCGTATAAGCTCCCGTTAAACCTTCATCCAAATAGGTTGAGGAAATTGGAATAAACCTTGCTCCATTCAAATGATATTCAAATTGTTCTGTTGCGCCGCCGCTTATTAGAAACTCCGGATTAGCAGTATAACTTGAACGCGCAACAATAAACATTTCATACGGATTGCTTTGTATTCCCAGCGTTGAAGAAGCCGGCAAATTCATTTTAGATGTTGTTCCATCAAATCTAATTACCGGATTTCCATTCATGGAATTAGAAACAAGTGTAGGTTGATTTGCACTTGTGCTTTGCGAAGCGTCATTTCCCAAACCGGAAACATCTCCCCAAGTTGAAACCGCTGAACTTGCCGATGTTACGGCTAAATCCGAACGAAGCCACAGTTTAAGATTGCTGGATGGAATTGAACTGCTTAAAAATATTTTTCCGGTTGAACTTGTAATTTCTCCGGCAACAAGTTTGTAATAATATAGTGTTCCCTCCGTTAGCCCGGTTATTGTTGTATTTACATTCAGGCTTCCCGATGCGGGTACAGTTCCGCTTTGCGTAGATGTGCTCTGGTTTAAGTTGTTGGGGTCGGTTCCGTAAATAAAATGGTAATCAACATCGGTGTTTGCAAAGGCGCTGTTGGAAATTACCCCGTTCAAAGTTAATGATGTTGAGGATGCGATAGTTGACGGCGTAACAGAAGCCGTTATCGAACTGCCCGGAATTGCCGTAGCAACTTTTAATAATCCGTTGTAAAAACTTGTGGCATCGCCAAATGCGGGACCGGTGTAGATATTGTCATACAGAATACCATACCTCATTCCTGTAGGATCCCAAACAGTTGTGTAAACATCCCAATTCTCGTTGGAAAGCGTTACGGTTCTGCTTTCGTAAGCCGCTAGGGTATAACTATTTTCCGTTCCGCCGGCATTTCGCATCACAAAAGTATGCGTGGCATCGTCGCGGTTATAAAGTTCAAAATTGGCAGTGGTGGCAGTTGTTGAAAGCGGCGTTACTGAAAGCCAGGCCATGCCTTCGTAGGCGTAACCACCTGATGGGGAGGAAATAGCAAATGCTTCTGGGTCTCCAGAAATACCTATTTGAGCCTCAGCCAAAGTACCCGCAAAATAAGCAACAGACTGTGGCGCTATGGTGTATGTATAATTTGAAGAGCCACATGTAATTTCAATATTAACTGAACTTGAATTACTGTTTTCAATTCTATACATCATTTTATCGGAAGCTATTTTTCCGGTGGCTGTCATAAAGATTTTCTGTTTAGGTAATTGTGTTTCCGAACAAAGTTGGTCGTTAGTAAAAACCTGCTTAAATAAGGTAAAGTGATAATAAAATGAACAAATGCTGCCTTTTCCCACAAATACTTGCTGTACTTGGTTAGTTCCAATTATTACACTTCCTGTGTATGAAGCACCCGCACTATAATTAACTGTAATTTCAAACGAATTATTATTCATCACATCGAAATATGCCCATGTTTCACTATCGGTACAAGTCGCACTAATAAAAATGTTACGGGTTGGGTCAATGGCTGTTGCTATAAAATCGCGACCGTAATATGTGCCGTTTTCGTTCACCACTTTTAAGCGGTAGTGGATCAGCCGTTCTTGCGGACCGGTGTATGTGTAGTTAAGGGTAACGGCTGCATTAATTGCATTGTCAACGCTTCCGGTTACTGTTCCGGGGCTTGCAGAAACTGTATTGCCGTAACTTGTTGTATTGCCATATTCAAAACTAACCGTGCAGTTTGTTCCATTAGCATTTACAGTTCCGTTTAGAGCCGCAGAAATTCTGATATTAGAACTTGCTTCAGGTATTTCGGTGGAACTAACGCCTGATGCTTTGAGGGTTAACACGGTTGGCGTTTGGGCAAAAAGCATTATGTTAAAAATGGAAATTATTAAAGCCGCAAAAAAGATTTTTGTTTTCATTTCGTATTCTTTTGTTGATAGTTTATCAAAATATATTACGCTTCGATACAAAGCTATTTTATAGCATTAGTACATACAATAGCCCATTTGGGTAAGTGTGATGCGGTTCTCTGTGAAACTCTGTGACTTCTTTGTGCTCTCTGTGTAATTCAAAAAAATTCTCTCACAGAGAACCGCAGAGAAAAGAAAGACAGTACACTTTGTTTACTTTTTACAATTATTATGTTTTGAGATATTTTACAACTGCTTCCGTGCGGGAGTGCACTTGCAGCTTTTCATAAATCTTGCGCAGATGATTGTGAACGGTATCTGGGCTGATAAGCAGTTCAGAAGCAATTTCTTTATAAAGATATCCCTTGGAAAGAAGCTCCAGTATTTGTTCTTCGCGTGGGCTTAACGTGACTTTGTCATTTTTTTCCCCACGTGGTTCTATGTGAAACGATTGAACAACTTTACGGGCGATTTGCGCCGACATTGGCGAGCCGCCTTTTGTTACATCAGTTAGAGCCGAAATAATTTCTGCCGGTTGAGTAAGTTTCAGTAAATATCCAACAGCGCCAGCTTGCAATGAATTAAAAATTTTATTGGCGTCTTCGTAAACCGTAAGCATAATAATCAACAGCCCGGGTATTTTCATCTTCAACTGCTTTGTACATTCAATGCCGTCAATTCCCGGCAGGTTAATATCCATCAAAACTATATCCGGCGCTTTGGTGGGAATATCTTCAAGCGCATCTTCGGCGTTTGGATACGCGCCAACACACCGGAAACCATCGCTTCCCTCAAGCAAATCAATTAAGTTATTGCGAATCTTATCGTCATCTTCAACTAATGCTACACGTATCATTTTTTTCTTTTTATCAAAACTAATCATCAAATATCGTTTGGGAAATAGCCCGTTTGGGTAAATGCAGTATTTATTTGCAGCGGAACTTCCATTTTTATTCTTGTACCGGCGTTGAATTTTGTATCTATGGAATAACTTCCGTTAATGCTTTTAATTCGCCGCTCAATGTTTTTTAAACCGTTTCCATATTTGCGTGTGTTAGTAATATCAAAGCCACATCCGTCATCAACAATTGAAACGAGCAAATCGGTTTTTGTTCCCCTTAGCTGCATGGTAACAAGAGAAGCATCGGCATGTTTAACAATATTGTTGAGAGATTCTTTAACCGCCATAATAATGTTGCGGCGTACTTCGTAAGAAATTTTCTCGTTTGGAAATAGAGGCGGAATATCAATCCGGCATTTAATATTTGCTTTCTGCAAAAAATTAATTGCACTTTGACTCAAATAACTTCCAAACTCTTCAAGGGTATCGTTTGTTGGATTAAGCGCCCAAACAATTTCTCCTAATGTTGATACAACTCTATCGGAAGCTTCGGAAAGTTCTTCGAGTTTTATTTTTTCCCGTTCGGTTAAGCTGCCGCTCTCTTTAAAACTTTCACTCACCATTCTAATTTCCGTTAAGCGGGGACCAACTTCATCATGTAAATCTTGCGCAATGCGTACACGCTCATTCACTTGTGCATCAATCATTTGTTTATTCATTTCAATGTAGCGTGTTATAAAAATCCACGCGATAAAAACTAAAAAAGTAAATCCGCCGTAGTGAGCAAATTGCATTTCGTATGTATCCAGATTGATAACAACATTTTGGAAATAATTTATTATATCTAAAAGAGTGAACAAAGCATATACGGCGAGAGCGACCAACAGAATCTTTGCTTCGTGGTTACCCTTTCGCGCGCTCTGAAAAATATAATAGATAAGAACAATCACAGTGAGCGTTGTGAAAATAAGGAAAGGAGCAACTGTGTCTATGTTATCAGATATTCCGGTAATATCTAAAAACAATACCACCAGCAAATAGCCGGTTAGAAATTGGTAAATCCGCGTGAAGATTGTCTTGTACTTGGGATCAATAATTTCAACGACGAGCATAAAGAAACCAACTGCGCTTGCAAAAAGAGCTAAATGATCTGCGTAGTAAATTACCCTCGGCGCGTAGAAAAGAATCTGCGTCAAGTTTGAATTTGCAAGTGTCCAGATTCCGCTCGCTGTCATGAAAATAATGATGCCGAGGTACGGTTTTATTTTCCCGATAAACAAAAGAATAATAGTGAAAACTAACCCGGCAAAAACGAATATTATTCCAAGTATGGTTTTGCTGAGGTTTGCCTTTATTATTTCGCTTAAAAAAGATTCTTCTGAACCGAATCTTATCTTACCGTAAACACCGATGTATTTTGAGTCGGAACGGATTCTAAAGAAAAGTGTTTTACCGTTAGAGTTCTCCGGCAGTTTGATTAAATGCCACGCAAATCCCATCATTGGAATTTTTTCACCGGAAGTAAATTTGCCGAAGTTGTAAATCCTACTCGTATCAAGATAAACTTCAAAAATCTTTTCGATACGGTTAGCAAAAATTGCCGAGTTAGTTTCGTCATGATTTTCTAAGTGAAGTCTTATCCACAAATCTTTTTTACCGGGAATGATTGGGATATCGGAAGGTTTGTTTACGGGAAGCCAGGCTTGGGTATTATCAGAATCAGATAGCCATGCTAACTTTCCATTGGTAGTTAGCGGAGAATCACCCCATCGGTATTCCCAACCACCAACTTGTGTAAATGGTTTTTGTTCAGCATAAGCTAAGTTTGCCAGAAAAGCCAAACAGAAAAGCAAAGAGTATGTAAATGATCTTGTAGTTATCATGTCATTTTAAAGTCACATTATTTCTTTCTTTAAATATAAAGATAGAAATTAGACTTTTGCATAACAAAAGCCGCATAACCGTTTTTGTTTTATGTTTGCTAGGAGGAAAAGAGAGTCGGGAAACTTAACGCAGTTTTTTCTTCCACAAAATGATCTGTTCTTTAACCATTTCCGGATTTGGTGAACCAATAATTTTCCTTGAACAACAATAAAACCAGAGTATAACCTAATTTATTGTTTGGATTAATCAGGGTATAACCTTAGATTTGTGATACAAAATTAAGGTTATAACCTGATGACAGACTTAAATAGAAAGCTAATGATCGAACAATTGGACAGAAAGTTAGAAAAATTAGCAGTATTAAACGATTTGGAAATTTCACCAAAAGGGTGGATAAATGCCATACGAACCGGACTGAATATGTCCCTCGTTCAACTTGCAAAACGACTGAGAATAACTTCTGCTTCGGTTAAAGAGATTGAGCAGCGTGAAGTGGACAAAGGAATTACTCTTAAAAAACTTATGGAAGCAGCCGAAGCGCTTAATTGCCGTTTTGTTTATGGTTTCATTCCCAAAGAAGGATCGTTGGAGAAAACAATTGAAAAGCGTGCTTATGAAGTTACAAAAGAAATTGTCTTAAGAACTTCGCATTCCATGAAGCTCGAAGATCAGGAGAATTCTACAGAACGAATTAACAAAGCAATTAAAGATCGCGCAGAAAAAATAAAGTACGAAAGTCCAAAATATTTATGGGATTAGACATTGATTATAAAGATGGACAAACTCCTCTTGATGAAGATGAGAAGGATGGACTGCTAATTAAGACAATCACCACCCGTGGTGAACTTGATGAGTTTGAACAGCTTGGAGTTGAAAAGGCAAATCAATGGCTTTTGAGTAAAAAATTAAAAGTAAATAAAATTCTTACTGAAAATTTTGTCCGGGATTTGCATAAAAGAATGTTCGGAGATATTTGGAAATGGGCAGGTGAATTCAGAAGGACAAACAAAAATATAGGCGTTGATAAATTTGAAATCGGGATTGAATTAAATAAACTTCTTGCTGATTGTAGATTCTGGATAGAGAACAAAACATTTCTCGAGGATGAAATCGCTGTCCGGTTAAGTCATCGCATGGTGACAATTCATCCTTTTGCAAATGGAAATGGCAGACACTCCCGCCTGATCGCTGATGTACTGATAAATAAAGGCTTTGGTAAACCATATTTTACTTGGGGAAGCAAGAATTTAGTCAAACAAAGCGAAGCGCGAACACAATACTTAAATGCTCTAAGAGAAGCAGACAACTTTAACTACAAACCGCTAATTGAATTTGCAAGATCGTAAGATAAGTTAACCGAGTTTATTCTTCCAAACTAAGATTTGTTCTCTAACCATTTCCGGGTTTGGCGAGCCGAAAGTTTTCTTTCGTAAGAGTGCGGATGAAATATCGAAAAGCTGTAACGCCGTTTCGTCAAATAGTGCACTGATCTTTTTCAACTCTTCCAACGTAAGTTGATTTAGTTTGCACTTTTTTGTTTCAGCCAATTTTACAACTTCACCCACAAGATGATGAGCTTGTCTAAAAGGAATTCCTTTTAGCACAAGCCAATCGGCTAAATCTGTGGCGAGTGAAAAATCACCGTTCAACTCTTCGGTAAATCTTTCGGAATTTATTTCCATTCCGATAAACATAAGTTGCATTACTTCAAGCGAAGTAATATAGGTGTGAACAGAATCGAAGAGAGGTTCTTTATCCTCTTGAAAATCGCGGTTATAACTTAGCGGCAGACTTTTCATTGTTGAAAGAAATCCAAACGCGTTGCCGAATACTCTTCCGCTTTTTCCGCGGATAAGTTCTGCAAGATCGGAATTTTTCTTTTGCGGCATTAAAGAGGAACCGGTAGTAACATCATCGCTCAATCTTACAAACTTCCATTCATGCGAAGTCCACAAAATAATTTCTTCACTCAAGCGGGAAAGGTGCATCATTCCAATCGAGCAGGCATTGAGAAAATCAAGAACGAAATCTCTATCGGAAATTGCGTCGAGTGCGTTGGCGGAATGTTTCGCGAAACCAAGTTTTTGTGCTGTAAAATTTCTATCCAACGGAAGTGTAGAACCGGCTAACGCTCCGCATCCCAAAGGAGATACGTCCGCTTCATCCAAAACAAATTGCATTCTTTGTTTATCGCGCTCCAGCATTTCAGCGTAAGCAAGAAGATGAAACGCAAAGGAGATCGGCTGCGCTCTCTGCAAATGTGTGTAACCGGGAATGATCGTTTCCGAATGTTCTTCAGCAGTTTTGATCAATTGCTTTTGAAGTTCGGTGATCGTGTTTTTTAATTGATCTGCTTGCTTCTTTGTCCACAACCGCAAATCCGTAGCAACTTGATCATTCCTGCTTCTTCCCGTGTGAAGTTTATCAGCAGTTTCGCCAATAAGTTCTTTTAAATACGATTCTATTGCGGAGTGAATGTCTTCAAATCGTGCAGGATCGGGTCTCCAAATTTCATTTAAAAATTCATTCCGGATTTTTTCCAACCCGGAATGAATTTGTTGAGCTTCTTCTTTAGTGAGTATTCCAATCTCTGCAAGCATCGCTGAGTGAGCAACACTTACTTCAATGTCTTCTTCAATCAACGTAACATCAAATGAAAGCGATGAAGAAAACTCCAACGCCTTCTGGTTAAGCGACTTTGAAAATCTTCCGCCCCAAAGCATTAGTGTACAACCTCATGTGCCTTTACTTCGCTTGGAGTATTAGCGGCTTTAACAAGACTTAATGTTTTATAGGGTAAGCCGTACAGAGCTAAAAATCCTTCCGCAGCTTTGTGATCAAATTTATCTTCAACGGTGTAGGTAGCTAAATCTTTATTGTAAAGACTATACTTTGAATTTCTCGAAAGTACCGTGATAGTTCCTTTGTAAAATTCTACGGTAACAGTTCCCGTAATATTTTCTTGAGTGGAATCAACAAAAGCCATTAACGCATCAAACAACGGCGAGAACCATAATCCGTCGTAAATAAGATTTGCAACTTTGTCCGAGACTCCTTGTTTGAAACGGAATGTTTCTTTATCGAGAATAAGTTTTTCCAATTCTTTATGTGCGGTGTGGAGAATAACGGCAGCCGGAGCTTCGTAAACTTCTCTCGATTTAATTCCTACAACTCTATTTTCGATTAAGTCCATTCTTCCAATGCCGTGTTTACCGCCGATTACGTTTAATTCTTTTACAAGATCAACCGGAGAAATATTTTTGCCGTTTAAAGATACGGGAACACCTTTTTCAAATTCAATAGACAATGATTCTGCTTTGTCCGGTGCATCTTTCGGAGAAACAGTAATTTGGTAAGCGTCTGCCGGAGGTTGAACTGTCGGGTCTTCCAACACGCCGCATTCAATTGCAATTCCCCAGAGATTTTCATCGATCGAATAAGGTGAATCTTTTTTTATCTTTATCGGAATTTTATGCTCGAGCGCGTAATCAATTTCTTCTTCCCTGCTTTTGAATTCCCATATTCTTAACGGCGCTAAAATTTTCAAATGGGGAGCTAACGTTTGGATGCCAACTTCAAATCGTACTTGATCATTTCCCTTTCCGGTACAACCGTGAGCAATCGTATCAGCGCCTTCTGCCAGGGCAATATCAACCATCAATTTAACAAGCAAAGGTCTACCGATAGCCGTAGCCATCGGGTATTGTCCTTCGTATAACGCGCCTGCTTTTAAGGCTTTCCACACATACTCGGTAATAAATTCTTTTTGTAAATCTAAAATATATGATTTTGAAGCGCCGGTAAGTTTGGCTTTTTCTTCCAAGTTTTCAAGTTCATCTTTTTGACCGAGATTTCCGGTCGCAGTAATTAATTCCGCATCGTATTTATTTTTTAGCCAGTTAACCATTACGGAGGTATCAAGTCCGCCTGAATAAGCAACAACAATCTTTTTGTATGACATTCTTTCTCCTATTTTATTCTTTGTGAAGGGTTTTCCGACATTATTTTTTTGATCAACGTAATAATATTCGGAATACTACTTTGTTTGTTTGGAATGATCAGCACGGTATCGTCACCGCCGATTGTTCCGATAATTTCTTCTTTGTTCCAACGGTCGATGTAATGAGCAACACCCTGCGCTCTTCCGGCAAGCGTTCTAACAATAACAAGCGATTCGTTGCTGAGCACCGTAAGGATTTCAAAACCGACAAGTCGTGCAATTTGTTTGCCGCTTTCTTCAGCGTTTAAAATATAACGGACTCCATACTCCGTAAAGATTCTTACCACACCAAGTTCCGCAAAATCTCTACTCAACGTAGCTTGCGTAATTTCATAACCGTCCCGTTTCAAGTAAACGAGAAGTTCTTCCTGGTTAGCGATATGCTTTATCTGCAGAACTTCCTTTATCCGGTTTTGTCTTTTTAATTTTGATGCCATGATGCTTTCCTTTAATCTTATTTATAAAATTGTTATCCGTTGATAGCGGATGATTGAAGTTGCTTAACTTCGGCTTGACGAAACTTATCAACAACTTTACTCAAAGTCAAAAGAAATAAGTCAACTTCTTTTTTATTTATTACAAACGGAGGAAGCAAACGGAGGGTGTTGTTGCCCGAAGTTCCGGTAACAATTCCTCTCTCGAGAAGTTCTTTCATTACATCTTTTACCGGAATCGATGCATCAAACTCAACTCCGATCATTAATCCTATTCCTCGTACATCAACAACTTTTTCTAATTGAAGGTCTTTTATTCCTTCAACAAGCGTATCACCAAGTTGTTGGATTTTTTTTAAAACATCTTCCGTGAGCAATTCCGATACTGCCAATGCTGCTGCAAGCGCAACGGGGTTTCCGCCAAACGTTGAACCGTGATCGCCGGGTTGAATTACATTCGCGACTCTTTCGGAGCAAATTACCGCACCGAGAGGAAGACCGTTAGCAATCCCTTTTGCGATCGTAATAATGTCTGGTTTAATGTCGGCCCATTGATGCGCGAAATATTTTCCCGTTCTACCAATTCCGGTTTGCACTTCATCCACAATTAGGAGAAGTCCGTTGGCGTCGCAGATCGCGCGCAATTTTTTCATGTAATCTTTAGAGGGAACGATAACACCGTTTTCACCTTGAATAGGTTCAATCATAATTGCAACGGTATCTTCGTTAATTGAGTCGTTGATCGCATCAATATCATTATACGGAACGTGTGCAAAACCGGGAGTAAGGGGATAAAATCCCTGCCACAATTTATATTGAGCGGAAGCAGAAAGACTTCCCATTGTTCTCCCATGAAAACCACCGAGCGCGGTAATGATGGTTGATTTTCCTTCTCCAAATTTTCTCGCGAACTTTATCGCGGCTTCATTTGCTTCGGTACCGGAGTTGCAGAAAAATACTTTTGAGAGTTTTGATTGCTCTGTAAGTTTTGCGGCAACCTTCTCCTGAAGCGAGATTTCAAAAAGATTTGACGTATGCCAAATTTTATCAACTTGCTCATGCACGGCTTTTGTAATATGGGGATGCGCGTGTCCGAAACTTGTTACGGCAATGCCGCTGAGAAAGTCGAGATATTTTTTTTCGTTAGCGTCGAAAAGAAAAGTGCCTTCACCTTTTACAAATTCTACAGGTAAACGGTTGTAATTTTTTAAGAGCGAAGAATTAGTATGCTGTTCCATGTGCGGTTATCCACGTTCCTTTCATTTTGGTATTAAAATACTTTGTGTGTGGCTGCAGTTCAATATCATTACCGATCCAAATTTTATTAATTCCGTTTTGTAACAGTTCAACGCAGCTTTCCATTTTGGGAATCATCCCGCCGGTAATTTCTCCATCCGCAATGCCGCAATCAATTTCCTTTTTATCTAAAGAACTTTTCACTTCACCGTTCAACATCACTCCGGCAACATCGGAAACAAAGAGGACCGTATCAGCCTTTATTGAAGCCGCTAAAACTTCGCAGAAAACATCTGCGTTCACGTTCATTAAGTTTCCTTCATGGTCCCTGCACACGCTGGAAAAAACCGGAATCACTTTCTCTTTCAATAAATTTTTTATCCATGAAATATTTCCGTTTAGTTTGGGATAGCCGACAAATCCTAATTTTTCATCAAGATAATCAGCTACAAAAAGATTTCTATCAATACCGGAAAGTCCTATCGCTTCCAATCCTTTTGCGTGGAGATAACTAATAATTTTCTGGTTTAATAAACCCGCTTGTACCGCGGCAACAATGTCCATAATTTCCGCAGTGGTCACCCGCTGACCATTTACAAATTTTACATCGCAATCCATTTTAGTTGACCAGTCGGAAATGGTATTCCCGGCGCCGTGAACAAGAATAATTCCATTGTAGTGCCGGTACAATTCCGTAAGAGTAGTGCTCCATTTTTCATCTTGAATAAAGGATGAAAGGGCTTTCCCGCTAAGTTTAAGGATAATGGTTTTCATAACTTCCTAATTCCTAATTCCTAATTCGTAATTCCTAATTCTTTTAAGTTCTATAGTTAGCATTAATTTTTACATAATTTTCAGAGAAGTCGCACGTCCACCAGGTAGTGCTTGCTTCTCCGGCTCCTAAGTTTACAGTTACCGTATATTCTTTTTTAACTAAAATTTCCTTAGCAGCTTTTTCATCAAGAACGATTTCATAATCCGGCTTGAAGATCGCCAGTTCATCAAAATAAATTGAAACTTTGGAAGGGTCGAAATCTATACCGCTGTTCCCGACCGCTGAAAGAATTCTTCCCCAATTTGCATCTTCACCGCAGAAGGCGGTTTTAACTAAAGGTGAATTAGCAACCGCTTTGGCAGCGTTGTTTGCATCCGCTTCACTCTTTGCTCCTTTAATAGCAATAGTAACAAGCTTTGTCGCTCCTTCGCCGTCGGAGACAATTGACTTTGCCATCACTATACAGAAATTAGTTAACGCTTCAAGAAAAATTTTGTAGTCGGCAGATTTTTTTTCAATTGAAATTCCCGCAGCTCCGTTTGCGAGCAGAACAACCATATCGTTGGTGCTTGTGTCGCCGTCAACAGTAATTTTGTTGAATGAATTGGCGACCGCTGAACTGAGCAATTTCTGTAAAATATCTTTTTCAATTGAAGCGTCGGTAGCAAGGAACGCCAGCATGGTAGCCATGTTCGGCATTATCATTCCGCTTCCTTTACAAATTCCGCCGATAGTAACTTCTCCGGTCGATAACTTAACTTTTACGGCGAATGATTTGCTCACAAGGTCGGTAGTCATAATAGCTTTTGCGGCTTCATATCCGCCATCCTCAGAAAGCTCGGGAATGATCTCATCGATTCCATTTTTAATTTTTTCAATCGGCAGTTTCATCCCGATAACCCCGGTTGAACTGATAAGCACTTCATCTTGTTTCAGTCTTAATTTTTTAGCGCAATACTTCTGCATTTCTAATGCGTCGGTAAAGCCTTGTTCGCCGGTACATGCATTAGCGTTACCCGAGTTAACAAGGATCGCTCTAAAGTTAGAAGATTTTTTCAACGATTCTTTTGAGACCAGCAGCGGTGCGGCTTGAACTTTATTCAACGTGAACGTTCCCGCGGCGGTAGCCGGAAATTCAGAATAGATAAGCGCAAGGTCTTTCCGTTTCTTTTTGATGCCGGCAAAAATTCCGGCTGCTTTAATTCCTTTTACGGAAGTGATCGATCCCGATTTATGCGAGTGCGGCATGTTGCGCCTCCTTCTGAAGTAGACCGAGCGATTCATCCCAGCCGTAAAGTTTATTCATGTTCTGTATTGCCTGCCCCGCCGCACCTTTAACAAGGTTATCAATTGCCGCTGTAACAACAACTTTCTTTTCTTTAACCGAAACGTTGATATCGCAAAAATTAGAATTTAAAACCCATTTCAATTCCGGTGGAGTATTTCTTATTCGCACAAAGGGGCTATCGACATAGGCTTGTTTGAAGAACTTCTGCAACTTGGCTTCATCAACATTACTTTTTAAATGAATAAAACTTGTCGCGTAAATACCGACCGCGACCGGAAGCAAATGTGTAGTAAAAGCAAACGGAGAATGAAATCCATTCTTATATAATGTTTGTAAAATTTCCGGTTCGTGTCTGTGGCTGTTGATGTTGTATGCTTTTACATTTCCATCCATTTCGGACATAAGATATTCTGCTTTGGGAGATTTTCCGGCGCCGCTTGTTCCCGAATAAGCCGCACAGCTAACACTAAGAATTTCATCACCTAAGTTTTTTACAATCGGCAGCAACGAAAGAAGCACAGCCGTAGGATAGCATCCGGGGTTTGCTACAAGTTGTACATCTGTGTATTCAGATTTATCAAAATCCGCAAGTCCGTAAACTTTTGATTTTAATAGATAGGAGGAAGAATGTTCAATTTTATACCATTGCAAATAGAGTTCTTCAAAATCCAACCGGTAATCGCCGCCGAGATCAATCACTTTTTTCCCTTTACTTATCAACGCGGGAACGTAATTTAACGCCTCTCCGTGAGGGAGGGTAATAAAATAGAGATCGTGATCAAAAGAGACCGATTTAACCGATAATACTTTTTTATCTTCTATCATCCCTTCGAGATCGGGGAAAAGAGAAGAAAGATTTTCATTTGCTGTAGTGTTTGCATAAACTTCAAAATCCTTTACAAAAGGATGCGCGCTGCAAAACTGAATAAGTTTTTTTCCCGTATAGCCGGTTCCGCCAAGAATGCCAACTGAAATCATGATAAGTCCTTAAAAAAAATTGTGAAATAGAAAAAATGGAAATGCACGGAGGTATGTTATTGTCCCTTGCGGGGACGCGATAGACTTAGCGGAAAAATTTGAATAGATATATGTTGTTTCATTGTTAAAAACTTTTAGAGAATTTTGATTCAAATCTAAGGAAGACGGAGATATTTGTCAAGCCTAAAGAAGCATATAATTACAGAAATTTCTCTAATATTGAAATTATCCGACAATATCATGTATGAATATCCATAAATAGGGTTAAGCAGAATAAATCGGTAGTTAGAACTTATTAAAAAACGGGAAGAATGTTTTGGCGGGAATGGTGTTCCTAAAGAAAGGATGAATTTTGATGATTTGAGGGATTTGAAACGATTTTCGCAAAGAACTTTTTACAAAGGACTGTCTACTCCAAAAGATATTACTTCAAAATCCTCTTCAGCATTTCAAAATCTTCTTTTGTAGTAATTTTAAAATTGAGCGGAGAGCCATCGGAGAGATAGATTTTCTTTTTGGTTCTTTGAACTAGCATCGACTCATCCGTTCCAATAAATTTTTCTTTTTTTGCTTTTTCAAAAGCGGAAAGCAACTGGTCGTAACGGAAGATCTGCGGTGTTTGTACGTAATAAACTTGTGAGCGGTTAAGATAGGTGTGTTCGGTTTTTGTCTTCTTCAAAAGAGTGTCTTTTGCCTGCAAACAAACAAGCGCGTTCCCGTTTTTCTCCGCGCAACTAATTGCTTCTTTCAAAACTTTTTCAGAAAGCATGGGACGCGCGGCGTCATGCACAAGAACAAGATCGTTTTTGTTTAGATCCGCCAACAAAAGGGCGTTGTAAACCGAGTCTTGTCTCTCTTTTCCCCCTTCAACAATTGTTTGCAGCTTTGTTAACTTATATTTCTTTTGAAGTTTTATTATTCGGGGAAATTCTTCCCGGCTTGCGGCAACAATAATTTCATCAACTCTTTTCGCCTTTTGAAAAACTTCCAGCGTGTAAGCGAGAATTTCTTTTCCGTTTATTTTTAAGAATTGCTTCGGAGTTGTTCCTCCAAATCTCTTTCCTTTTCCGGCAGCGGGAATAATGGCGATGACCCGTGGGATGGTTGATGTGGGATGGTTGATGGTTGATGGTGAAAGTGGCATAGATGTAATCTAATTATTGTGTTGAATATTTTAACTGTTCACATTATGTAAAAGGCTAATAGTAGTTTCTTACTCTTAATCTTTTTCTTAATCTGCTTGCGCCTGCTAAAAACGAGCAAGAGTACGTTCACGATCACGAGTAAGAGGATTCAGCATCGGTAACCGGGAAACATTTATCTAAAACAATGAGAAATTCCAAAACACGAAAACACAAATTCCAGATGGGATTTGTGTTTTGATGCTTGGAATTTTTGCTCAATGTATTCCGTAAATCACTTATACTAAAGGATCAACATTGCATCGCCGTAGCTGAGGAAACGGTAATGTTCTTTTAAAGCTTTTTTATACGCCTTCAAAATAAATTCCGTGTCTCCAAACGCGCTTACCAACATCATTAATGTTGATTCGGGATAATGGAAATTCGTGATCAACTTTGTTCCTATTTGAAATTCATACGGAGGATAGATGAACTTGTCTGTCCACCCTTTGTTGGCGCGGACGTATCCGTCGGCAGTAACACTACTTTCCAGAGCACGAACTGCACTTGTTCCTACCACAAAAACATTCTTATGATTTTTCTTCGCTTTGTTAATATGTTCGGCGGTAGTTGCCGGAACTTCAAAATATTCCGAATGCATCCGGTGTTTTGTTAAATCTTCAACTTCAACCGGCATAAACGTTCCCAACCCAATATGAAGCAGCACAGGAACAATATCGATCCCTTTTTTCTCTATTTTTTCCAGCAGTTTGGTTGTAAAATGGAGACCGGCAGTTGGTGCGGCAACGGAGCCGTCTGTTTTTGCATAAACGGTTTGATAATTTTCCTTATCTGTTTTCTCCGGTTCACGTTTGATGTATGGTGGAAGAGGTGTGTGTCCAATTTTTTCAATAGATTTAAATACATCGGGTCTGTTAAAACGAACCGTTCTTCCACGGGAAGTAGTATTATCAATAACTTCGCAGAAGAGGTCATCATCGAAATAAATTTTATTTCCGATTCTTACTTTGCGTGCGGGGTCAACAATAACATCCCAGATCCATTCGCGGGTGTTTAATTCGCGAAGAAGAAACACTTCAATTTTAGCATTGGTCTTTTCTTTTTTTCCGTATAAACGAGCTTGAATAACGCGGGTATCGTTTAATACAAGAACATCCCCTTCTTCCATATAGTCAACTATATGAGCAAACGTAGTGTCTTCAATCGTTTTTGTCTCGCGGTTTAACACCATCATTTGAGACTTATCTCTTGGATGCACGGGATATTTTGCAATGCTCGTTTTTGGTAAATTATAACTAAATTCTGATAACTTCATTTTCTTTCACCTTCTTAATTTGAAATAACAGAGTAAGAGTACTTATAAATGAGAAGTACTCTTACTCTCATCAAGTCCGTTTTACGGGATTATTTTTTCTTTGAACCTTTTTTCTTATGATCTTTTTTCTTTTTGCTGTGCATTTCAGTTACCACCGCGCGGGCAGCAGCCAAACGAGCGATTGGTACACGGAATGGTGAACAACTTACATAGTTCAAACCAACTTTATGACAGAATTCTACAGAAGAAGGTTCGCCGCCATGTTCGCCGCAAATACCGACTTTCAGATCCGGGCGTGTGCTTCTTCCTCTTTGTGTTCCGATCTCTAACAATTGACCAACGCCTTCTTGATCAAGCGCTTCAAAAGGATCAATTGGTAAAATTTCTTTATCAACATACATCGGTAAGAATTTTCCGGCATCGTCACGGGATAACCCAAAAGTTGTTTGAGTTAAATCGTTTGTTCCAAAACTGAAAAACTCAGCGCGTTCGGCAATTTTATCGGCAACCAAAGCGGCGCGTGGTAATTCAATCATCGTTCCTACCAAGTAGTTGATCTTCACTTTCTTTTCAGCCATAACTTCGGAAGCAACTCTGCGGACAATTTCTTCTTGAAGTTTGAATTCAGTTAGCGTGCTCACTAACGGAATCATGATTTCCGGTTTTACTTTGAACCCTTCTTTCATAGCTTCTGCAGCGGCTTCAAATATTGCGCGCGCTTGCATTTCAGTGATTTCAGGATAGAGAATTCCGAGACGGCATCCTCTAAAACCAAGCATCGGATTGAACTCGTGTAAGCTTGCCATTTTTTCATTGATCTTTTTAACGCTAACGTTCAATGCATCTGAAAGTTCTTTAATTTCTGCATCGGTATGAGGTAAGAATTCGTGCAACGGTGGATCAAGTGTTCTTACGGTTACCGGAAAACCTTTCATCGCTTTAAAGATTCCTTTAAAGTCTTCTCTTTGATAAGGAAGAAGTTCTGCCAACGCAGCTTTTCTTGCCTCAAGAGAGTCGGAAAGGATCATCTTTCTCATTGAAAGAATTTTATTTTCACCAAAGAACATATGCTCTGTACGGCAGAGACCAATACCTTCAGCGCCGAAAGCAATAGCATTTTCAGCTTGATCAGGTTGATCCGCATTTGTTCTGATACCTAATCTTCTAAAGGAATCCGCCCAATTCATCAAGCTGTTGTAAGTTTGAAAGATCGGAGATTCTTTTGCGCTGAGTGTTTTAGTGATAAGAACCTGAATAACTTCCGAAGGTTTTGTTTCAAGTTTGCCTTCAATAACTTCACCGGTTGAACCGTCAATTGAAAGATATTCTCCTTCTTTTACAACGATATTTTTATTTTCAACACGGATGGTTCTTTCTTTGTAATCGATCTTCAAAGTACCGCAACCGGCAACGCAAACTTTACCCATTTGGCGGGCAACGAGTGCAGCATGTGAAGTCATTCCACCGCGAGCGGTTAAAATACCTTCGGCGGCGTTCATACCTTTAATGTCTTCTGGAGAAGTTTCGATACGAACAAGAATTACTTTATCTCCTTTGGCAGCCATTTCTTCTGCGTCTTGCGCGCTTAATGCAACTTTACCAGAGGCAGCACCCGGACCGGCATTCAAGCCCTTCGCTAATAATCTTCCGGCGTCAATTGCTTTTTTCTTTTCAGTTAGATCGAAAATTGGTCTGAGTAATTGATTTAATTGGTTTGGTTCGATACGGAGAAGAGCTTCTTCCTTATCGATCAATTTTTCTTTAACCATATCAACAGCCATTTTGATGGCGGCAAATCCGGTTCTCTTGCCAACACGGCATTGCAGCATCCAGAGTTTACCTTGTTGAATGGTGAACTCAACGTCCATCATATCTTTGTAATGTTTTTCAAGTTTCAATCTGATGGCATCAAGTTCGCGATAAAGTCTTGCATTATCTTTTTTCAATTCAGAGATAGGAAGCGGAGTTCTTGTTCCGGCAACAACGTCTTCTCCTTGCGCGTTGAAAAGATATTCACCGTAGAAAATATTTGTTCCCGCAGCAGGATCGCGTGTAAACGCAACACCTGTACCGGAATCTTCGCCCATATTTCCAAACACCATTGATTGTACGTTAACCGCTGTTCCCCATGATTCAGGAATACCGTTCAATTTTCTGTATACGATAGCTCTATCGTTCATCCATGAGCTGAACACTGCGCCAACCGCGCCCCAGAGTTGTTCTTCAGGATTTTCCGGGAAAGTGTGTCCGGTTTTCTTTTTAATTTCAGCTTTGAATTCCGCAACCAATTCTTTTAAATCATCGGCAGTTAATTCAGTATCAAGTTTAACTCCGCGGAGTTCTTTCTTCGCATCAAGAATTACTTCAAACGGATCGTGTTCGTGTTTGTCAACCGGTTTTAAGCCAAGCACAACATCGCCGTACATTTGTACGAATCTTCTGTAAGAGTCGTAAACGAAGCGGGGATTGTTTGTCTTCTTAATTAAAGCTTCAACAGTTGTGTCATTCAAGCCAAGATTAAGGATCGTGTCCATCATTCCCGGCATTGAAGCACGTGCACCCGAACGAACCGAAACGAGCAGCGGATTTGTTGACGATCCGAAAGTCGCTTTCATTTCTTGTTCAACTTTTGCAAGAGCTTTTTTAACTTGTTCTTTTAATTCTTTCGGATAAGAATTTTTGTTCTCATAATATTGAGTACAAACTTCAGTGGTAATTGTAAAGCCCGCAGGAACCGGCAACCCGATGTTTACCATCTCTGCCAGGTTTGCGCCTTTACCACCAAGTAATGCTTTCATGTCGGCTCTTCCGTCAGCTTTCTTTCCGCCGAAGAAGTAGACATACTGATTTTTTTTTGATTTAGCCATAAGTAGGAATTCTCCTGTATTTATTTGTTATTCTTTTTCAGATACTTTGAACCTGGAAGTATCAATGAATTATTTCGTTTTTGGTTCACTAAGTTTTTTAAAAAATTCATTTACAAAATCTTTCTCATTATCAAACTGCAATTCAATTTTTAGATAGAAAATATCAATGTCGTCCAGCTCTTTTTTGAATTGCATCAGTTTTACCGCGTCTTTCTGCGTTGTGATTACCGAGTGGACGTTCGTAGCATAAAACTGTTTTCTGATATTTTGAATGTCTTCCGGTGTATAAAATTTATGATCGCGAAAAACCATACGGTTGCCGGTGTCAACATGCATCTGTTCTAGCGCTTTAAAGAATGAGTGCGGATTCGCAATTCCGCCAACCACTAAACTTTTCTGACCTTTAAATTCTTCCGGTTCATAAAACGTTTTCTTCTTGATGTCGAAAAATCCTTTTGCCGAATAGCGTGCGGTAAAAACTTGTTTCGTTTTAAAATATTTTTGAAGACGTTCCGGTATTTCTTTCTTCTCGGAAAATTTTCTGTTCAAGACAATAATATCAGCGCGTTTGGTCGAAGAAAAATCTTCACGGAGAAATCCGGTCGGCAAGAACGTGCGCCGCAATGGACTCGCTTCAAGTAAAAACCGTTGTTCAAAAATCAGGATATCCAAATCTCTAAATATCCATCGATGTTGAAAGGCATCGTCCAAAACAATCGTATCAATTTTAGATTTCAACAGTAGTTTTTGTGCACCTTTAACACGGCTTTCGCTTACGGCAGCCGGAACAGAACACTCCAAAACCGTTTGATAAATTTCGTCTCCGCACTCTTCAACACTTGTTTTAATTTCTTCACCGTCGGACACAAAAAGAAATCCTTCCGTTTTCCTTCCGTAACCGCGACTTAAGACTGCAACTTTTTTTCCGTTTTGCTTCAGCAATTTTGTCAGGTAAACAACAAGCGGGGTTTTTCCACTACCGCCAACGGTTAAGTTTCCAACACTGATAACGGTTGCACCAACTTTAGTTGACGGAAATATTTTTGCGTCAAACAAAAAATTTCTGATCGCCGTGATTAACACATAACCCGGAACAAGCGGTAGTGCTGCTAACCGTAAACCGTCTACTATTTTTCGTTTGTTTATTTTCACTTGCTTAGTCTAAAAATTCTTGAGCTTTTTTTTGCAACTCGTTTAGCTTTTCTTCACATTGCACAATCATACTTGATGTTTCGTCGTAACTTAAATTTTTGTCGATCCTTATAGGTTCGGAATAAAACAACTGCACTTTTGAAAACGGGAATGGAACTTCAAACTTGTCCCAGCTATGCAATCTTGTTTTTGATTTGTAACCTACTCCAACAAGCACCAGCGGCACTTCGCTTTTTTTTGCAGTTATCACTGCACCGGCTTTCATTTTGAAGTTTGGTCCGCGCGGTCCGTCAGGTGTAATTGCCACCGGGCATTCGTGCCTGGCGTGATCGACCATAATTTCCAACGCAATATTGCCGCCTTTAGAACTTGAGCCGCGAACGACTTTATATTTCCATTTACGCAATATTTTTGAGAGCAAGTCACCATCTTTACTTTTACTTATGATGGCAAGTAATTTTAAATTCCTGTGGGCAAACCAGGGAATCACCATCGTTCCGTGCCAGAAGGCAAGCACAAAATTTTTCTTCTCATCTAAAAGTGCTTGAAGAGTTTCTCCTCCCGACTTTTGAATTCGCAATGTTTTGCAAAGCGTTTGAATCAATATGTAAAGAACATAACTTCCTATAAAGCGGAGAAAATCTTGATACAGTTTTCTAGGCTTCATTAATTGATGCTAAAATTATTTGGGCGGCAGTTTTAGAAGCGTCTTTGGTTCCAAGAACATTTTTCAGATTTTTTAACTTATCCGAGATTGTTTGGTAAAGAGCTTTATCGCTTAAAAAATTGCTGCATTCATTTAAAATATTTTTTGTATTTACCGCATCTTGAATTAATTCGGGGACGATGGTTTCACCACCGATAATATTGGCCAATCCAATATTCTGCAACGTTATTAATCTTTTCCCGATCAGATACGTAAGCGCATTTGTTTTATAAACAATTACCATCGGCAAACCAAACAGAGCGGCTTCAAGCGTTGAGGTTCCCGATTTAATGATACCAAGTTTTGCGTATTTAAAAAGTTCATACGATTTATTTTTAATGACCCGGTATTCTTTTTCGTCACTTACGTTCTTAAAAGTTTTTTCATCAATATTTGAAGAACAACCGACGACAACCTGCAAATTGAATTTCCTTGCAACGGCAACCGCTCCTTCAATTACCGAAGGAAATATTTTTGCTACTTCTTGGATTCTGCTCCCGGGAAGAACCAGCAAGATTTCCTTTTGCATATCAAGATTGTTTTGCAAGAAAAAATCGTTCCGCTCAATGAGCGAATAGTTGTTGATCCGTTCAATTAACGGATGCCCGACAAATGTTGCATCCACTCCCGCTTTTTTATAAAACGTTTCTTCAAACGGAAAGAGCACCAACATTTTGTTCACAAGCTTTTTTATTTTGTGAATGCGGTGCTTGCCCCAAGCCCATATTTGCGGAGAAATATAGTAGATTATTTTTCTTTCCATCGCATTCAGCTTTTTCGCGATGCTTAAATTGAACCCGGGATAATCGATCAACACGCATGTTTGAATATCTTTTTCTTCAACAAGTTTCAGCACATCGGTCTGTACTTTTTTTATAAACGGCAAATGTTTAATCACCTCAACAAAACCGAGAAACGCCATTTTATTAATGTGATAGAGAAGCTGCATTCCTTCACTCTTCATTTCATCGCCGCCGATCCCGTAAAACGAAAGAGAAGGATCAATTGCTTTCATCGCTTTTATTAATGCGGCTCCGTGCAAGTCGCCCGAACTTTCACCGGCAAGAACCAATATGTTTTTCTTTACGGTCACGGTTAGGACATTCTTCTAAAAAACCATAAGAGAATTAATGTTCCGGCTACAATTGAAAAGGCTTGCAGCGTTCTTCGTTCCGAACGCAACCCTTTTTTAATATCATATTCAGGTTGCTCAACTCCTTCTTTTTTGTAGGGAGATAAACGCGGAAAAATACGCGGAACATTTTTATAGTAATCAGCAAAATCATTTCCAAATTTTTCTCTGAGAAAGCCTTCTTCTTCTTTTATTATTTCGTAATACTGGAAAACAAAAAAAGCTAACGCAAGAATTTGCAGATACGGGAAAAGGGCAAAGGACATAATTCCCAATCCGAAATAAATTAAAATATTTCCGACATAGAGCGGGTTGCGAACATGTGCATATGGTCCGTTTATGACCAAATACGTTCCACCAACTTTACCGGTTGTGCGTGTTTCGCTGCCTGCCCAACTTACCGCCCAAAGCCGGATCAGTTCACCGCAAACCGCAATAAGCAATCCAAGTGGCAAGCTCCAAACATTTGATTGTTGGTAAGCTATCATCATAATTAAAAATGGTATTGGCGTGTAGCTTCTGTATTTAAAAAGTTTATTAGTCATTTGTCATTCGTCATTTGTTGTTGATATTTTTTGAACCAATCGATTTTATATAAGCGTTTAATTTTATATGAAGAAGATCAATTTTGTCATTATAAATTTGAAGCGCATTTGTCGTAATTAAATTTCTATTCTCTGCTTTCTTTAACCAAACTTGTGTTTCTGTTAAAGAACCTCTACTGATGTAACAAAAATGTTTGTTCTCCTGATAATGAAATCTTCCAAAACCTTCCGCAATATTAGCGGCAACCGAATCAGCAGAATTTACAAGCTGTTTTCCGAGAGTACTCTTTGCAAAATAGTCCCACGCAAGAACTTCTTTCCAAACCATTTCACCAAGTTCCATCGCAAGATTAAAGACTTCCAGTTCACTTAACTTCATTTTACAACTTCACTTCCAATGTCCATTGACTGATGACCAATGACCACTATCCTAACTTATATAAGTTTTTTCTTTTCAATTCTGCTTGATGTCTTTTCTTTAACCGTTTTTTTGAGAACAAAGTTTCCAATCGGGAAACAACGTCGTTGAAATTGTCGTACGGGAAAAAGGTTACTTTTTCTTTTTCACAAAATTTACGGAGCGAGTCTTTCGCAAAAATAAAATCGCAATATTGCGCGGGACAAACATCCGAACTTCCGTTACCGATGTAAATCGTAAACTCATCATCGCCGCTGTTTTCAATTATGTGGTTGCGCTTACAGTTTGCGCAGTCTTTACATTCTTCATCGCGATACGGAAAAACCGGTTCAGGCTTTCCGCTTCCATTTTCAATTAATCGATTTGAGAAAATTGGAATACCGGCAATATTTTCTCTCTCTAAAATTGTTTTGATGTAAAATTCAAACCCGTCGCTCAGAATTACCATCTCAATTTTATGTTCCCGAGAAAATGAAACAAGCCGGTGAAATGCCTCATCAATTTTGAAAGAACGCACAAAATTTGTCAACTCATCAATTGAGACCGGATTCAATATTCCAAACAATGCTTTCCAGCCTTCAACCGAGGTAAGCTCCCGTGAGCTTATACTTTTAATTATCGCTTCCGCTTTTTCAGTATCACCATATTGCAAAAAAATCTGCTCGCCGATATCTTGTTGTGTTATTGTCCCGTCAAAATCAACAAAAATTTTATAAACACGTTTTACCTGTTCGGAGTCAACACTCATAAAAACATTTCTCTAGAAAGCTTCTTCATACAGCTACTTTGTAATCACCATTTTTTTCACATCAACAAAATCGCCTGACGTAAAACGGTAGAAATAAATTCCAGCAGGAAGATCGCTTCCGTCGAACACAAATTTATTTTTCCCTACTTGAGTATCTGTTAACAAAATCTCATTTACTTTTTCAACTCTCGAATTAAATATTTCAAGTTTTACTTTTTGCGGATTTGTCAAATTAAAGATGATCGTTGTCTTTCCTGAAAACGGATTCGGTGAATTTTGAACAACATACATTTCCTCCGCGTTTGCGGGGGCAAAAGTGATTTTTTCTATCGCAGAAAAATTTTTCTTCCCGTCTCTATCAAATTGAGATAACCGGAAGTAAACCATTCCGGCATCTTCCAACGGTTCGCCAAGTTGATAGCTATTTGTTTTTCCTACTTCAGATGTAAACACCGTGGCAACCGGCTGCCAAACATTTCCAATTGCATCCTGCTTATTCATCATTTCAATTTTGTAAGTAAATAAATCAGATTCATTCATTACCTTCCACGTAAGCTGAACTGAATCAGAAACCACTTGCGCTGAAAATTCCGTTATTTGGGAAACCAATGTTTTAGGACTAAATAACCGCTGCCCATAAATACCGGTTCCTTCTTTTCGAGTTTCTTTGTATAACACAATCACTCCCCCTTTTTGATCAGAAAAAAGAGAGAGATAACTTTTATCTGAATTTTTATCTACGGCAACCGGCGTTCCTTCTTCATTCCACAATAATTCTTTCTTGACGGAAATTTTTTGAGCATAAATGGCTGGCTTCTGCGACTGATTTGCTTGATCAAGCCAGGCGAGTATTGTATTTCCTTTTTCATCAGAAGCGATTACTTGACCAAATTGATCATTCTTTGTTTTTGTAATAGGAATTCCACCCGGATTCCAAACTGCCGTTCCATTCGTTTTATATTTTTGAACGTAAATGTTTTTTCTCCCCTTAAAATCATTTACCCAACTGATTACTAACGTTAAATCTCCCGCTAAAACAGCCTGAGGATTTACCTGATTCCCTTTTTGTCTTGTAACAATCGTGCGCTTCTCCTCTAATACCGTTTTCCCGCTTGATGTTAGCAATTGATGAGAAATAGTTTTTTGTCTCCCAAGATTTTGCCAATAAACATAGAGGAGTCCCGGTTTTGCAAGCAACGCATGGTACCCGGCAATACTCGATGCATGCCCTGAAATATCAACAACTTCTTTCCAGACAAGTTTTCCAGATTCATTAATATACTGAGCATGTATCTGATAAATTTTATTTTCATTTTCTGCCCACAACACAAAGCATCCACCCTTTTCGTCTGGATAAACCGAAGCGTTGTTCTTTGCGGAGAAGGATTTATTTATTAATACTCCATCGTTCAAAAACTTTGGGATGCCTGCTTCCGAAACGATTTGCAATTTTAAATAATATTCTGTCGGCGCAGCATCGGATTTTTCAATGTAGGTAAAATACGAAGTGTTCTTTTGATCTAAAGCTGCACCACAGTTAACAAGCATATTCTGTCCGTTTGAAATTTTCAAACCGGAAGCACTCCACAAAAGCATTCCGTTGCTTTTAACCAGTTGGGCGTATAGTTCACCGCGGGTTGTAGATGAATAATCATTCCAAAGAACAACTGCATTGTCCGAATTGTTTCCTGCTGCGAGAGGATTTTTTTTCTCTCCACCTATCGAGCTAACGCTTTTGCCATCGGCGCGAAAACTTACGTTTCCGTCATTATCGAAGTGTACAAAGAAAATATCTGCAGAGGCATTAGTTTTTGAGTCCTGCCAAAAAAGAAAAGCTCCGCCGTTTCCATCTTCTACGGAAGAAATGTTTACGGCATTTTTGGCATCAAAGACAAGCTGGGTATTCAATTCAGAGTTTGTAATCCACTGGCTATAACCCGTAGATGAAATCAAGAGACAAAAAAGGAAGACAAAAGGAGCAAATTTATTTCTACTGAAAAATATTTTAGTGAAACTAAGCAACATTTAACTCCTCATCAAACCGGACACTCACAAGTTTTGAAACTCCTTCTTCTTGCATGGTAACGCCGTAAAGCGTGTCGCATGCCTCCATCGTTCTTTTGTTATGTGAAACCACAATAAACTGTGTGTTCTCACTAAAGTCTTCCAAAATTTTGGTAAACCTATCAACATTTGCATCATCAAGCGGGGCATCAATTTCATCAAGAATACAAAACGGACTTGGTTTAACAAGATAAATTGCGAACAGCAACGCAATTGCAGTTAATGTTTTTTCTCCTCCGGAGAGAAGTTCAATCGATGTCGGACGTTTCCCTTTCGGTTTTGCAATAATTTCAATTTTTGCTTCAAGCGGATCTATCGCTTCTTCTAACTTTAAATCGGCTTCATCACCGGGATTGAACAATCCTCTAAAAATTCTAATAAAATGTTCGCGGATCTTTTCAAAAGTTTCCATGAACAACTGCTGCGCCGTAACATTTATTTCTTCAATGGTCTGCACCAAGTCCCTTTCGGAATCAAGCAGATCGTTTCTTTGTTTAGAAAGAAAGTCAAGCCGTTCTTTTTCTTCTTCATATTCCGAGTAGGCAAGCGGATTAATCATTCCAAGGTTTTTTATTTGCTGATTATAATTTGCAACTTCTTCCTGCCGCGTCTTAAAATCAAACGCATCCAGATCATCAAACGGTTTTAGCGTAAGGGTCAATGAATATTTTTCCTGGATATGCTGTTCCAAATTTTCAATTTTGAAATCCAATTCCTTTAACGAAATATCGGCTTGATGAATCGCGTTAACAGCTTCTTCCCGTTCGTTACGGATATTTTTTTGCTGATACTCTAAACTTGCGATGTTACTCCGCACAAGTTTAAATTGTCCATCAATTGCAACCTCTTCGCTTTTCAATAATCCTTGTACTTCATTCAGTTCGAAAAGTTCGTCATTTTTTTCTTCAAGAATTGCATGAAGACTTTGTAGTTCTTCGTTTGCGGAAGCTACATCTTCTTCTCTTTTTTCAATTGATTTGCGGATTGTTCCAACGGATTCATGCGAACGCTGCAATCCGTTTTCAAAATTCCTTTTCTCGCCGGATAAACGTTCAAGCGCCAGGTTTACTTGATTTTGTTGCGCGGAAAGCTGTCTGTAATCATTTTCAGAAGTTGAAAAATCTGTTTCAAGAGAACGAAGTGTCTCGTCGGCTTTTTGTTTTTCTTCAATTTGCCCGCGCAAAACATCAGAGAGAGAGCCGAGTTCTCCTTCAAGTTTATTTGCTTGTGCAACTAATACTTGCATTTCCTGGTGTGCTTTTTCAGACTCGTCGTACGCTTTGCTTTTTTCGAATTCAAATTTTTCAATTTGTTTTTCAACGTTGCGTAAATCATTTAATAAGATTTTCCCGTTTTCGGAAAGCGCTTTTAAATCTATAGAAGCAATTTCATTTTCAAGCTGTTCAAGTGTTTGTTTAATTTCAAGTAACTGCGCATCGCGTTGCGGGATTTCTTTCTTCAAGTTTTCGAGCAATTGCTTTCTCCCGAAAAGCGTGTCATCTAATTTTGGAGCAGAGCCGGCTTCAATAACGCCTGAATTATGAACGAAATCGCCGTTAAGCGTTGCAAAATTAAAGGGAGAGAATTGTTTTGAAAGAGCAAAAGCATTTTCAAGCGTATCAACAACTGCTGTGTTCACTAAGAGTTTTTGAAAAAACGGTTTCCAGCGGTCTTCGGTTTCTACAAAATTTTCCGCCCAACCTAAAAAAGAAGTTTCTTTTTCAAGTCTTCTGCTCTTGCGGACAAGAAAATAATTTTCGAGTTTTTCGAGAAAAGATTTTTTTTCGCTTTCCGAAAAGCCAAAAACATAAAACGAAGCTTTTCCGTAGTCGTACGTATTTAGATACTCAATTCCCTTTTTTACATCATCAATTGTTTCAACAAGAATATTGTTCAAGTTGTTTTTCAGTGCAGCTTCAACGGCAAACCGGAATTTATCGTTTGCGTTGCCTATGTTTGCAAGAATATTTTTGTCTTTTGTTTTCCATTCCGGGTTGGCGATTAGTTCTTTCGCCCCTTTAGAGAAGCCTTCAAGATTGTTGATCAAGTTTTGGAGGAATCCGATCTTATCTTTTAAAGCATGTATCACCGTTTTGGCTTCGGCTTCTTTTGTTCTAAAGCTGGAAAGTTTTTGTTCAAGATCGTCTTTTTCTTTTTGTTTTTGATTAAAAAAAGAATCCGCTTCCGCCAACTTTTGTTCAACATCAATCTTATCTTCGGAAAGTTCACCGATAAATCCGACGACTTTGGCAATGGTATCGGTTAACGTTTTAATTCTGAGATCGGTTTTGTTTAATGCCTCGTTCGTTCGCTTTAACGCGGCTTCGGTGTTGGCAAGATCATTTTCTTTTGTTGTGATCTCTTTAAACTTAGAGAGGATCGTTTCTGAATAACTTTTTAAAGCTACCCGTTTTTCTTCCAAAGTGGTTTTTTGTTCTTCAACTTTAATCGAAAGCGCTTCACGCTCATTTTGCTTTGCAAGAAGCGAAGCGGATGTTTCTTCTATCTTCTCTTTAAATTCTTCAATCTGTTCAAGTGTAATTTCTAATTGAACGGCGAGTTCTTCTTTCTCCTGCGAATACTTGTCGACATTTTTTTCTAACGATTTTTTTCTTTCTTCGGCAACAGAAATGGAGCGTTGAACGGAATAAATCTTTTCCGTCTGCTTGGTTATTTCATTTCTTTTTGCGGCAAGTTGTGTCTCGATAGCATAAAGCTCTTCTTTAACTTCTTTAATTTTATCATCAAGTTGGGCAAGTTCAGATTCAAGCCGGATTTTTTTTGCAAAAAATTCTTCCTTTTTAAATTTAACTTCATCTTTTTGCGCGGTATACAGAGCAAGTTCCCGCTCGCAGAGATCAATTTCAAGTTCGCGCAGTGTAGTAGAAATCTTGTTGTATTTATCGGCTTTTTTCGCCTGCCGCTCAAGTGAAGCAACTTTCTTTTCAACTTCGGAGACGATATCATTTACGCGGGTTAAATCCCCTTTAACTTCGTCAAGTTTTTTCAAGGTAAGGCGGCGGCGGAGTTTGTATTTATTCACACCGGCAGCTTCTTCAAACATATTGCGGCGCTCTTCGGCTTTGTTGTTAAGAATAGTTTCCACCATTTTTAATTCAATAACCGAATATGCGTTCGAACCAATTCCGGTATCCATAAAAAGATTTGTAATATCTTTTAACCGGCAGAGATTTTTATTAAGGAGATATTCACTTTCACCGGAACGGAAAATTCTTCTTGAAATAGTTACTTCGGAATATTCGGTAGGAAGAATCCCTTTGTTATTTTCAATGGTGAGCGAAACCTCCGACATCCCCATCGGTTTGCGCGATGCGGTTCCGTTGAAAATAACATTTTCCATTTTATCGGAACGGAGTGTGCTGCTCTTTTGCTCTCCCAAACACCAGCGGATCGCATCAACAATATTCGTTTTACCGCATCCGTTGGGACCAACAATTGCCGTTAGTCCTTTATGAAAATTTACTTCCGTTTTTTGTGCGAAAGATTTGAAGCCTAGTATTTCAAGTTTCTTTAAATACAAAAATTATCCCCTTGCCAAAAATTCTTTTAAACCATACATAAAAAAATCAACCGTTGCGTTGTACGTCTGCATTACAATTAAATAGACGACTGAAATTCCGACAAGAAAGACGATCGAATAGAAATATACTTTCCCGGGGGAGACATCGTAAATAACGTAAATGCCTTTAAGTAACCGGTACACAGACAACAGGCAGAAGAGAAAAAGAATACTATAGATGTAGAGGTTAATTGTATCCATTGCAAGTAAACGGTAGAGAATAATTGCTCCGGGAATTAACAGCACAAAAGGAAGAAACGACCAAACAACCGTGTAATACGCGTTTGCAAGGAAGATCTTATTCATCACGAAGAAGGAAAAGAATTTTACCAACAACGAAATAACAAGCAATTTAATAAAGAAAATTATCGTCAAAGTAAGTATAGCGTGAAGCGGATGCCATGAAAGATAACTCATCATTTGGCTAAAATGTTCACTCCCGATAGAAAGAATAAAACGTTCAAACAGAATTTTGTCTTTAAAGAAAAAGAAAAGACTTGCCGACAACGTTCCGACAATTGCCGAAATGATAAATGCCAAAACGGTAGTATGCAGCCCGGAAATAATCCGCAAATCTCTAATATCTGCAAAAAAATTATACGGGCGAAGCAATGCGCGCGAAGTATCTTCTCTGAATTTTCTCCCGGAGTTAATTAAAAACCCAGTTAGCAGAGCGAGCAACAATCCGCTGATAATAAAAGCCATTGGTGATTTGTCTTTTTTCAGACCGATAGGAACGGTTACTTGTTCCAGATTATGAAGTTTTGCATAAAGCACTTTATATGCAGGACGTTCAGTGTTTCTGTTTTCGTCGCAGATTCCCAATGTAAGGATTTTTTCATCATTGTATTGAGAAAGAACCGAATAGTAATCGCACCGGTAATCAAACATCGAATTAATAAAGTAGCCTGCGTTTTCATTATCTTCTGAATAAGAAAGGAGATCGCTGAAAAATTTTGCCTGCGCTTCAAAGGTGGAAGGATTCGTATAACCGCTCGACCTTCCTTGAGTTACCATATAGGTAGCTTCACTAATAAAAACTTTTCCCTTCCCTAATTCTTCCTGAAGCGGTTTGTACACTTTATTTAATTCCGAAGAGGACGACGCGAAAAACTCAATCCCGATAAAATCCAATTTCGGAATTTCGTTAAAGTGCCCGGAAACAAAGGAGGCATAAACCGGTTTGAAAATGGTTTTTCTGATCTCTTCCGCTTGATTATCTAAATAAAGAATATGGCTTTGAGAATTCGGAAGAAATCCGCCCCCTAATCCAATTGCGGCAACTGCACTGTAATTACCATAAGAAAAAATAAATCTTCTTAAATAATTATTTGAGAGAGAGATAAAATTTTGATCTTCTACAAGATTTTCTGGAAGTGACGATACCGGCGATTCTATAAATGCAAGCAGACCAAGTTCACTACACAAAGAAAGTAAATAGGGATGCGGCGCTGACTTGGGAAAACGGACTGCATTAAAGCCCAAATCTTTAATTTGCCTGAGATCATTCTTCATCTGCTCGTAGGTCATCATGCTTCCATAACTTTTGTTAGAAGCAAAGTAGGTCACCCCGTTCAATTGAAATTTTTCACCGTTTAGGAAAGGAGAATCTTTTTGAATTGAAAAATTATAAAAAGAAACCGGTTGCCTGATTTCATCAATCACTGTTCCGTTTTGCAAAATTTGAGCGGTGATAGTATACGCATAAGGAGCGTTACAACTCCACATTATTAAATTTGAAGCCTCAAACGCTTGTGAGAAAGCTTTTTCTTTCCCCTTATGTAATTGAATTGTTGCACTTACCGAGCCATTTGAAGTAAGCTCTGTTTGATTTTGTACCGAGAATTTTACTTCAAAATTATCGGTTCCCGTTGAATCGCTTTTAGTGCGGAATTCTTGGTTGGCAATATTTGCGGAAACAAAAACTTTTGCACGGGACGAATTCTGGATAATTCCATAGTGAAAAGTAAACCGGGAAATGTGAACATTTGGAACAAACGTCAGATAAACGTCTCTGAAAATTCCGCCAAATCTTTCCGGTGCCAAAAATTCATTTTTATAAGGGATTGTATGTGTCGCATCAAGTTTGGAATTTACTTTTACCCTGAGGACGTTTTTCTTATCGCTTTTCAACAAATCTTTCGGTAACAAAACCGAAAAAGGGAATTCTCCCCCCGGATGCAAATAGATTACTGAATTATTAATGGAGATTTCCGCTGTGTAGCTTACTCCTAAAAAATTGAGTTCAAAATTGTTGTTTTGAATATCATATTTCGAAAGTTCGAAATATTTTTCGTAAACAACTTCGGCATTTCCTTCAAAAAGAGAGGGAACAGCAACTGTCGTCTTCTTTTTTTCTTCATCTTTACTATTGTAAACTTTCCAAAGACCGTTTAAAACCATAGTTTTTCGAACGGATGAATTTTCGATAAAATTTAAGTCTTTTTCGGTTACGGAATAATGGGGAAGTTCTTTAAAAACAATCTGTGGCTGAATAATCTTCGAGATGAAAAGCAACAAAAGAATTGTAAAGAGCGTGAAATTTTTGTGCAAAGCCATCAAAAGCAATAATCCTTTAAATAATCATAATCGGAGATGCAAATATACGATTTAAAGGGGGGGGAAATCAATATAAAATTAGGCTTCTTTTCGCTTTATTCTTTAGCCAATTCCTTTAAGTCGTTCACTTATAAGAGATTAACAAAGATTTACCCCTATTCGGTAAAAATTGATCCTTAAAAGAAAAGTTTGACAACGAAAGGCGAAATCTCTATATTTGAGGCGAAATTTTAATGAATTATTAAATAAAGGTCGTAATGGCAAATCATAAGTCTGCAAAGAAAAGAATAAAAGTGACCGAAAGAAGAAGAGTAGAAAACAAAACTTCCCTTTCAAAATTAAAAACACTTACTAAAAAAGCGTTAGGTATCTCAGAAAAAGAAGAAATTGAAAAAGCTTATAAAGAAGCCGTTGCTTATACAGATAAGGTATCTGCAAAGGGGAGAATCCATAAAAACACCGCAGCCAGAAGAAAAGCCTCTTTAACAAAACATTTCAATTCTGTTGTTGCAACACCAAAAGTTGAAACCAAAGAATAAAGTTTTTATATAAAAATCCCGCAGCAAGATTTTTACTGCGGGATTTTTTCAATCCTTTATAAATTCTCTATTGCATCAATTCCCGAAGGCATCGGAAGGAAGAATCTTATTCTCTGAACTTCTCCGTTCCGTTTAACAAGTTTATTGATTTTCTTTTTGATCAATACGCTGTGCTCTATAAAAATGTCGTCTTCGATTGTGCATCCGAAGATATAACTTGTCCCTTTGATAAGAACATGCTTGCCAATTCGCAATGGAAATTCGTCACTGCCGGTCATATTTACGCTTGATTCAATTTTTGTGTTTTCCCCTATTTCAATATTTCCCTTGATAATATCACCCCACAGGATTTCAACATTATCACCAATAACGAACTGTTGATGCGGCAAAGTGGAAAGATGCACATTTTCCCAAACATGAACATTTCTCCCAAAGATCACATTTCCATCAACACGCGCGTTCTTCTTCAATTCTAAGTTATAATTAAGTTGGGTTCCTTTGCCTACATAAACCCCTTTCCCGATTCTGATGTCAAGCGGAGTTCCGGCTTTGTCCATTTCTAATATATGGTCAACAACCGACTCATCAATAAAGAAATCTTCATTATCATCTATTTCGATTATGTTTTTTAATTTATCATAAACTTTCTTCCGGAAAATATTTTCCATTTCCTTCAAAACGGATTTATCATTAAAGCCCATCACAACATTATGGTCATCGGGACTAATTGCCGAAACTGTATAGCCCGAGTTGTTAAACAATGAAATAAGATCGGTAATGTAAATTTCATTTTGAACGTTATCACTGCTAAGATTCTTGATTTGAGCGACAAGTTTTTTAAAGTCAAACGCATAGACACCGGAGTTAAATTCCCGGATCTCTATCAGCTCTTGTTTTGTGTAAGAAAAAGTTCTTCCTTTATATTTTACAAGATATGGTGCGTTATCGGGCAGAGAGAGAATATCTTTGTGTTCTTTTATTTCGATAACTTTTCCGCAGTCACTTCCACATGGATTTCCATCAACGTCTTTTCCCTTTACACGAATAATTCTTCCGTATGAATTTTCCGCCGGATTTCCTTCATAGATTCCCGTCAGCACCATCATGTCTGATTTCGATTTAAGAAATTCATCACGGAACATTGCCGCTGTTTCTTTATTGATAAGTCCCATATCGCCAGGCAGCACAAAAACACTTCCGTCAAATTTCTTCGCGTCAATTTTTTCCAACGCTACCTGTACTGCGTGACCGGTCCCTTTTTGTTCAGCTTGATAAGCAAAGAGGGTTTGTTGACGCTTACCAATTACCGCCATAACATCGGCAGCTTTGATACCAACAACAAGGATTGAATTAACCGAAGGAATTCCCCGGCTTGATGCGTTATAAACCCGTTCAACGGTTGGACTGCCCCAGATGGCATGCAGCATTTTTGAACGGTGCGATTTTATTCTTTTTCCATGTCCCGCGGCTAAAATAATTGAGACTTCTTTTGCCTTGTAATTAAACTCGGAAGAGAGTTCTTCCGCTTTTTGATAAATTTCTTCTTGCGCTGTCAAAATAAAACCTCGTTCGGTTATGTAAAATCAGATAAATAATTGAACAAAAATTAGTCAAGTAGAAGAGGTTTTGCAACTCTCTCTTTTGCGGTGGGAGTTGAAGTTCTGATATTTTTGAAATAACTTGCGTTAAACAAAAGGGAAATTTATGGCTGCATTAAAAAAATCAAGCAATAAAATGATCGCGGGAGTTTGCGGCGGTCTGGCAGAATGGCTCGGCTGGGATCCGACAATTGTAAGGATTGGTTATGTACTGATTTCTATTTTTAGTATTGCATTCCCGGGAATACTTGTGTACATCATTCTCTGGGTAGTAATGCCGACACACGACAGCGAAGTATAAAAGCAATCCGCCGCAACACGCAAAAGATAATTGCTCTGTCGCGGCGAATTAAAAGTAGAAGAGGAAAACCTTTTAACTTTTCACTTGAAACTTTCTACTGCTTTAATCTTTCATCCTCGTTCCTTTTTCTTCGTGGATGAATATCCAGCTTACCACCCTACCAATACTGATCTCTTCAAAATAATTCCAATATTGTTTTGTGCGCACATGCAGCGAACTTGTATCCTTTTCGCTGATCGCTACCGCTTCATCCATAATTGCTTTTATCCGTTTTAACCAGGCGCTCATGTTTGAAGGGCGCAGATCAAGCCAGCCTTCGTAAGCAAAGCGGTTTATTTTTGTTTTGTCGAGCGGAATTTCTTTATCACCTGTAAAGGCTGGAATTTTCATTTCAGTTCCGCGCAAAAACGTTTTTCCATCGGGCAGTAAAATCGGTATTCCGATTGAAAGCATTTCGTTCCGCAGGTCGTGGTTATTTTTTACTAATTCCGTACAAAGCTGAGAAAGTTTTTTTGCGGAAAAAGAAGGAATGTTTTTCATCGTTCCGGCAATTGTTTTTATTAATTGAATTTCAAACAACAATTTGGAAAGACGCGGAGGTCCGAGCATTTCAAACGCCACGCTGTGAATATCGTGTTTCTTTTCAAGGTCGGAAAGAATATCAACCGCAAAGTGCTGAAGATACCCGGCGCGGTAACTTGGATTCAACGTTGCATTATCGAGCGCGTTAATAATATCGCTTCCGGTATTGCGCCCTTTAATTTCATAGATGATGTTCTCGGCAATTTCCTCGGGGGTAACAAATTCCATTTGTTTCTGCGCGGTAATAACTTCAAACTCGCCGCGTGAAAAAATACCGTTCTCACCGGTATCAATAAAAACCGATTTCAAAACCTTCCCGCTTGGAGCATAAGGTTTCTCTAATTGAAAACTTAATTTATTGTTTAAAGGAATTTGATCTTCAAAAGGAATGTCATACAGTTCAATCGGTTTTCCTTTTTTCTTTACCGTGTTGAATTCAATTTTTTTCCAGGCGATTGCCGCTGTCGGTTTAATCTCTTTTGCAATTGCAGAATCGGGAGTTCTTCCCATCAGCCAAAGCAAAAGTGTGTGCGCTCCTGCAATAGCGGATTTACTCAACAAAACGCGCGAAGGTTTTTCTCCACTGCACGTATAAGGAATATTCAATCCCATTCCGCCTGTTCCGCTTGTTCCGATCTTAAAATAAATTTCCGTTTTTGCCACATGCATTGCATTGTAAAGTATTTGAATGTGTCTTATCAATTGCGGAATGTACATCGTGCAGAGAATTTTTTCCGTCTCTTCAATAACTTCTTCAATCTTTGGTTTGTTATTTAGTTTATGCTTTACACGCTTGTACGTTGTATAAATGTCCTGATACGCGATGCCCGTCGCGGTGTTGATGCAGTCAACAATAATTTGGGGTTTGTGTTTGTTGATGAGTTTATAAAGAGCCGAACTTTTTAATATTTCCCCGCCGAGTTCTTCAAGTGTATCCTGCATTAAAATTTTTCTTTTTTTCGGGTCGGCAAGAATTTCAGTCCTGTCCTTGTCCTTAAATTCTTCCCGGACTAAAATATTTCCCCACCAGGGCACAAAATAATTTTTTGGCAGATGCGGATAATCTTTTTTGAGCTTGTTTACCGCTTCGAAGGCTTCTTCTTTGCGGAGAGAGGTGACAATGATTTGTTTCGGCTTTTCCGAAATCAATTTTTTGGTGACTGCATTACCGACGAGACCCCAGCCGCCGAGAACTAAAACTTTTTTGTTTTGAATGTCCATTGACGAACCTTATTATATTTGTAAATAATATTTGTTACAAAATTACAACTGCTGCTTACGAAAACCTAAGTCGGCAAGATTGTCCGGCATTTTATATATTTGCCTTATGAATATCAACAAACTTCAAACACTCGCTTCTAAAAAGAAGAAAAACATTATCGGGCTGATGTCCGGCACTTCCCTTGACGGAGTTGACGCAGTATTGGTAGAGGTTTCCGGCAGCGGAACAAAAACGAAGATCAAGCAGCTTGGTTTTATTACCTATCCTTTTCCGCGTGGATTAAAAAAGAAAATATTATTGAACTCAACTCCAAACTCCGGCAATGTTACGGAAATTTGCAAACTCAACTTTCTCATAGCACATCTTTATGTTGATGCCGTAAAAGAACTTTGCAATAAAAGTAAGTTCAAATTACCGGATGTTGATCTGATCGGTTCGCACGGACAAACCATCCACCATCTTCCGCAGAAAAAAAACTACTATGGATACACTTTCGGTTCGACATTGCAAATTGGCGATCCAAGCGTAATAGCAAAATTAACGGGAGTTTTAACAGTTGGTGATTTCCGTGTGGGCGATGTTGCGCTTGGCGGACAAGGGGCGCCGCTGGTTCCTTATTTCGATTACATCATGTTTCATTCAAATAAAAAAAGCAGAACGCTGCTCAACATCGGTGGTATTTCAAACATTACTGTGTTAAATAAGAATGGCGATGCTTCTTCAGTCATCGCTTTTGATACGGGTCCCGGCAACATGATGCTTGACCTCATCGCAAAAAAATATTGTGACGTTGAGTATGATAAGAACGGGAACATCGCCTCAAGCGGAAAGTTTAATGAAGAGATTTTTAGCTGGCTAAAGAAACACGATAACTATGTTGAGAAAAAAATCCCGAAATCAACGGGGCGAGAATATTACGGTGCGGAATTTTTATCTCCTTTGTTAAAAAATTTCCGCGGTGTTCCGAGAGAGAATTTGCTTGCGACTCTATCCGATTTTACCGCTTACGCCGTTTACCGCAATTATGAAAAATTTATAAAAAATGAAACGGAAATTGTGGAGTTGTTTGTAAGCGGCGGAGGTGCGAGAAATAAATTTGTAATGAACTCGTTGAAAAAATATTTCGGCAAAACGGTTGAAATAAAAAACGTAAAAGATCTTGGAATTTCATCCGACGCGAAAGAAGCGATCTGTTTTGCGGTGCTGGCAAACGAAACTTTGTCGGGAAATCCGGCTAATATTCCGCGTGTTACCGGCGCGATTAGACCAACTATTTTGGGAAAGATCTGTCTGCCGTAGAAAATTTTATCTTGGGAGTAGATTTTTTTTGTGATTTGTTCATGTTCCTCCGCTAATGTTGTTTGAATTCATGGATGAGGAGCCGAAACTTTTGGTTCGGTTGTTGGATTTTATTGAACGGTTGCAGAATCTTTTTGAACAGTTGTCGAATCTTTCCGAACGGTTGTCGAATCTTTCTGAACAGTTGCAGAATTTTATTGAACGATTGCAGAATCTTTTTGAATGGTTGTCGAATCTTCTTGAGCAGTTGCAGAATCTTATTGAACGTTTGCAGAATTTTTTTGAACGGTTGCAGAAACTTATCGCGCAATTGTCGATAATTATCGCATAAAATACGAAAATTTTGGCTTCGAAGACCCGGAGAATCCCTTCTTTTTTACTAACAAACCCTCTTTTTAGTTGAAATTATGGATATTTCGTTCCTACGGAACTTGGGGTGGTGGGGTGGTTTTTATTCTACCAATGTTTTATCCCTAACGGGATGGAAATGAAAGTCATCCTAATTTTTTTTAGGATAAAGTATTTGATTAATTTCGAGGAGATTAATAAAGAGAAATTATGATAAACGAACCAACACTATTCATATTAGGAGCTGGAGCAAGTGCTCCTTATGGGTTTCCAACCGCGAAAGAATTAAAGGAAGATATAATTAAAAATACTTCAAAGAGATACTTTGCTTTAAAAAATTTACCTGCAAATAATTATATTCAGATGTATGAAAATAGAGATACTGATTATTTTAATAATTTCGCTGATTACTTTACTGGTTTCACATCTGATTCAATAGATTTGTTTTTGGCCACGCATGAAGAGCTTGTTAACTTGGGGAAAGAAGCTATAGTTTTAGCATTGAGTGAAAAAGAAATGGATTTGGTAAGAAACCCTAGAAAAACTGACTGGGTAGAATATTTATATAGTAATTTTATAATTAGTGGCATTAGTGGAAATAGAAAGGAAGATTTTGAAAAATTTAAACAGAACAAGGTATCATTTATTACGTTTAATTATGAAAGATCGTTAGAGTTCCTTTTCTGGAATATGTTATCACATTTTCATGGTAAAATGTCAAGAGAGGAGATATACGATTTATTTAAAACAATAAAAATCCATCATATCTATGGTGATTTAGGACAATTAGTTACAGAAAATGGGATTTGGGAAGGCGGAATGCCCTTAGGTGGAGCTTTACATTTAGAAGACTTGCCTAAAGCAACCAAAAACATAAAGACCATTTATGAAAGGAGAAATCACCCCAAAAAAGATGAGGTTAGTAAATTGTTTGATGAAGCAAAAATGATAGTTTTTTTAGGATTTGGATTTGCCCAAGAAAATTTGGACATACTTTTTGATTGTGGATTTAAACCCCAAGGGAAACATTTTTTATCTACAAGTTTTGGAATTAGATATGAAATTCCGAGACGCATAAAAAGCACTCCTGAGATATTTCGAAAGCATTTTCTCATGAACTGGAAAGGGGAAGAAGAACTGAGATGCAAAGATTTATTAGAAAAATATTATTTAAGTTCATAATCTTATTTCCGCAATTCGTCAAAAGTCTTGAACAAAACTTAGCAGAACAAAAAAGTAGAGTTGTTTTTTCACGCCCACGTTTTCCAGATTTCCGGTTTATTCCCAACGGTAACTTGTCTGCCGTTTCTTACAACGGGAGTTTGTAACAGAAGCGGATCGTTCAACAATTCATCCGTAATATCGTACTTCATGAATTTCAAATTCCGTTTTTCAAATTGCTTTCCTTCACGGTCAATCAATTCTTCAAGCGGAACAACGGAGGAAATATTTTCAAGTTCCCCTCTGCTTATTCCTTTTTCCGTTAGATCGCGGAAGTGGTAGAGAATTTTTCTTTCTTTAAAGTAGCGTTCAGCTTTTTGCGTTTCCCTGCACTTCTTCGTTCCAAAGATTTGAATGTTCATTTTTGCCTCACAGAAAATAAATCCCAACAACAAGCGAGATCAACATAAAAAGTACCGCAAGAATTTTTGTTCTTAAGGGAATCGGTACACCGGAATAATAATCGCGGATATACTTGCCGACATATTTATTGTTGATGAGAAGATCATGAAACTTATGCGAGCTTCTCGAAAAAAAGTAGGTGGAAATAACAATGAAGACAATTCCCGGCATAACCGGCAGCATTATCCCAAGGATACCAAGACCCAGGAAAAAAAATCCCAGGAAATGATAAAGCCATCGCAGATATTTGTTTTCGATCAGTTCTCTATTCATAAACTCCTTTTTTAATAGAAAGTGTAAAGTTGCAAGTGGAAAGTAATAAAAACAACTTTCAACTTTTTACTTTCTACTTTCTACTTTCTACTTTTAACTTGTTCCTATTTTATTGGTTCACAACTTTCATCATCGCTTCGGGATATCTCAATCCGCTTGCAACGCCTTTCGGAAAAACGGTTTCGATCAGCTCTAGTTCATCCTTTGACAAAACAATTTCCGTTGCTGCAACATTTTCTTCAATATGTTTTTGCTTTGTCGTTCCGGGAATCGGAATAATATTTTCACTTTGAGCAAGAACCCACGCTAAAGCTAACTGTCCCGGAAGCACATTTTTTGATTGTGCGAGCTCTTCTATTTTTTTCACAAGCGCTAAATTCTTATCGAAATTTTCACCCTGGAATCGAGGTGAAAATCTCCGGTAATCATTCTCTTCCAGGTCTTCAAAGTTTTTGAAACGCCCGGTTAAGAATCCTCTTCCGAGCGGACTGTAAGCGACAAACGCAATTCCAAGTTCTTTTACAAGCGCTAAAATTTCATCTTCGGGATCGCGGCTCCAGAGCGAATACTCGGTCTGCAATGCCGAAATAGGATGCACTTGATGCGCCCTGCGGATGGTTTTGGGTCCCGCTTCAGAAAGTCCGAGATATTTTACTTTTCCTTCTTTAACCAGTTCCGCCATAGCGCCGACTGTTTCTTCAATCGGAACATTCGGATCAACTCTGTGTTGATAATAGAGGTCGATGTAATCTACTCCGAGCCGTTTCAAAGAACCTTCGCACGAAGCTTTAACATACTCGGGTCTTCCGTTAACACCGCGGACGTTCGGATCGCTTGTTCGCACAATTCCGAATTTTGTTGCAAGTGTTACTTTGCCGCGAATTCCTTTTAACGCTTTGCCGACGAGTTCTTCGTTTTTGAACGGACCGTACATGTCGGACGTATCTAAAAAACTAATTCCAAGATCAATTGCCCTGTGGATGGTAGAGATTGATTCTGCATCGTTTGGATTTCCGTAAAAATCCGACATGCCCATACATCCTAATCCGATAGCGGAAACTTCGGGTCCAATTTTACCAAGTTTTCTCTTTTTCATATCTACCTCAATTTTTTCTTTTTATAAATTATCTAAAATAAATTTTGTCATCAATTCATACAGATGCAGACGTGTCTTGCCGCCGTAAATACCGTGATTTTTTTCAGGATAATACATCGTCTGAAACGGTTTGTTTTCTGCAACCAGCTTTGTTACCAGTGCTACGGAGTTTTCAAAATGAACATTATCATCCGCAGTTCCATGAATTAGCAGCAATTTGCCCTTGAGTTTATTGGCGTAAGTTAAGACCGAGCTTGTTTCGTATCCTTTTGGATTTAACTGCGGAGTTGACATATACCGCTCGGTATAAATGTTATCATAAAATTTCCAATCGGTTACCGGTGCAACTGCAACCGCCGCTTTGAAATAATCGGCAGCTTTCACTAACGTTAACGCCGACATATAACCGCCGTAACTCCATCCCCAAATACCTATGCGGCTTGCATCAACATACGGAAGCGAAGCGAGATATTTTGCACCTTCAATCTGATCATTCACTTCCCAATATCCTAAATTTTTGTAAACCATTTTCTTAAATGATTCGCCACGACCTCCAGTGCCTCTGTTATCAAGCGCAAAGATGATGTATCCTTTTTGCGCAAGAAGCTGAAACCAGAGATCTCTTCCAAACAAATCCATCACCGTTTTGGAACCGGGTCCGCTGTAGTTATTTACCAGTACCGGATATTTTTTTGATGGATCAAAGTTAGCCGGTTTTATAATTGAGGCGTCAAGTTCAACTCCGTCGGTAGTTTTGAAACGGAAAAATTCAACGGGAGAGAGGTTGTACTCTTTGAATGCCGACATATCGTTCACAACAAGATCACGAACTTTTTCACCGCTTGTATTATAAAGATATGATGAGCCGATAAGATTTGCGTTCGAGTAGCGATCGATAAAATATTTTTGATTTGAAGAAAGATTAATGCTATGCCACCCCTTTGCTTCTGTTATGCGATTTCGTTTGCCGCTTTCATAGCTCACTGAATACAAATCTGTGTTGATAGTATTTCTTTCGTTAGAAGTAAAAAAGATTTGCTTGTTCGTTTCATCAACGCCGAGAATTTTATCAACTTCAAAATTTCCTTTTGTAAGTTGTTTGATCTGTTTGCCGTTGTAATCGAAAAGATAAATATGCTGGAAACCGTCTTTACCGGAAGTCCATGTAAAATGTTTTTTATCTTTTAAGAAATTCAAGTTATCGTTAATGTCTATCCAGCACGAATCGGTTTCCGTAAAAACAGTTTTTGTCTTGCCGGTTGTTGCGTCGGCAAAGAGCAAGTCCAGCTTGTTTTGTAACCGGTTTAGGCGTTGAATGGAAAGCAAATTTGCATCTTCGGTAAATTTTATACGGGGAATGTAAATGTCGGTTTCTTCGCCCAGATCAACCCAGGTAATTTTAGGTGAAGTAATTTCCGCTACTCCGATTTTTACAAACGAGCCGCGTGTGCCGGCTTTTGGATAACGCATGTCAAGAAAGTTGAGATAGAGTGAATCCCATTTTGCGATGTGCATTTCGGGAACTTGCGATTGATCAAGCTGCCAAAAGGCTATCCGCTTACTGTCGGGCGACCATTCAATTCCGTTAATAATTCCAAACTCTTCTTCATGGACCCAATCAAAATTTCCGTTTAAGAGTGTTGCACTTCCGTCAAAAGTTATTTGCGTTTCTTTCTGCGATTGGATGTCAACTACAAAAACGTTGTTGTCTCGAACGAAGGCAAGTTTTTCGCCATCTGGAGAAAAGCGGGCGTTCTCCTGGGTTTTTTCGGAAGAGGCGAGTTCAAAAAATTTCTTCTTCGCAATTTCATAAATGTAAAAAGCTCCCCCGGTTTTAAGCGAACGGGCAGGCAGCGTGCCGGTAAACAAAATATATTTTTCATTCGGGAGCCACTCATAATTTTGGATCACGAACGGTTGATCCTCAGGTTTTAATTTTAAGTCATTTCCGGAAACAAGAATTTTTTCTTCTCCGGTTTTACAATCGTGTTCATAAATTGCGGTTGCTTTTGCTACGGGATCTCTTTTCAGAAAAGAAAATTTTTCTCCTCCGGAAAACCATTGTACACCGCTTAAATTCTTTCCGAAGAAATCCCGGTTGGTTTGAATTAATTCAACCGTTAGTTCTTTTTGTTGGGGGAGTAGTTCAAAGCAAAAAATAAAAAAGAAAAGAAGCAATGTGTTAAACGAAAATTTTTTCATCATCTGTTTTCCGTGAAATAATAATTGATTTTAAGTTGAAGAAATATAAGAAAAAGTTTTCAGTCATCAGATTCCGGCAACTTTAAAAGATTGTTCGTTTTGTGCGTTCCCGGCTCAGTTATTTCATTTCTCTCTTGCCTGCATTAGTTTGAACAAAGACTGCGAACATAAATTTAGGTCGTTCATTGACCGGGAAAGAAAATTGTTGGATGAGAAAAAGGAATTATGTTTGTTTTTGCTTCTGCTTCTATTAAGTTATCTATCAAAAAAAATCTTTCTTATGATACTTAACAAAGAAGACAGGCTACTAATACAAAGATTAAAAAAACTTCTCCATGAAGAGTTTCCCGGTCTTGTGGTTGACATAATTTGCTTTGGTTCCCGCATTACCAAACAAAATTACGAAAGTGATTTTGACATCTTGCTTCTCACCAAAAAACCAATTTCATGGCAAAAAAAACGGGCAATAAAAAATTTTGTTTATGATTTTGGAATTACCGCTGATATTGTATTCGATCCCAAAATTTTCACAAAAAATGAATATGAAGTGAAATATTCTTTTTTGCCGTTCATTCATGAAGTTAGAGAAACAGGGGTTTCTGTATGAAATTTGAAAAACACCAGGTTGATTTGATAAATTACAGAAGAGAAAAAGCATTTGAAACATTACGCCACATAGAAGTTCTTATCGACCAAAAAATGCTAGCCATAGCAATGAATAGAATTTATTATGCCGGTTTTTATATAGTCAATGCTTTGTCGTTGCTGGATCAGCAAAATTTTTCTAAGCATCAAGGATTAATTGGTTACTTTAATCGAACATATTTAAAAAACAATTTAATCAACAGAGATGTTGGCAAAATTCTTAACGATTCTTTTGAAAGAAGAAATGCTGCTGATTATCATGATTATGTTTTTGTTAATAAAACTGAAGTTAAAACATATTTCAGGCAGATGAAAAAATTTGTTAAAATTGTTGATGACGTAATTAAAAAGAAATTGGATGCTTCTCTTTAGTTTTTATGAATATTTTCTTTACTGAAAATGCTAAATCTCACTAAATTTTCACCGAATTAAAACTAAAACCTTCTTACTCCATTTCCGCTTGCAGTTTTTCGGTTCTATCCGCCATTTTAATTTGGTCGATGAGTTCGGTCAAATCGCCTTCCATGATGCCGGAAAGATTATAGAGCGTTAATCCGATTCGGTGATCGGTAATTCTGTTTTGGGGATAATTGTAAGTGCGAATCTTATCGCTTCTATCGCCGCTGCCAACCATTGATTTTCTTACCGCGGCAATTTCTTTATTTTGCTCGCGCTGTTTCATATCGAACAGACGGGCTTTCAAAACTTTCATCGCTTTTTGCCGGTTCTTTAATTGAGAACGTTCGTCCTGACACTGTACGACCAAACCAGAGGGCAAGTGAGTAATGCGGATAGCGGTCTCAACTTTATTTACATTCTGTCCGCCGGCGCCGCCGCTGCGGTAAACATCAATTTTTAATTCGCTTGGATTAATATCAACCTGAACATCTTCAACTTCCGGCAGAACCGCCACTGATGCGGCTGAAGTATGTACACGTCCGCTTGCTTCGGTTGCGGGAACGCGCTGCACACGATGAACACCGCTCTCAAATTTCAAATCTCCGAAGACGCTTGTCCCGGTTACGGAGAACACTACTTCTTTAATTCCACCGAGTCCGGCGGTATCATTAATGTCTATCAACTCAAGTTTCCAACCCCGGGTTTCGGCGTAACGGGAATACATTCTGAACAGATCGCCCGCAAAAAGAGCAGCTTCATCTCCGCCGGTACCTGCACGGATCTCCACAATAACATCTTTGTCGTCGTTAGGGTCTTTTGGAAGAAGGAGCACTTTGATCTCGTCTTCCAATTTTTCTTTTTTGATTTTCAGATCATCTAATTCAGCTTCGGCAAGTTCTGCCAATTCTTTATCAGAACCGGAATCAATAATTTCTTTGTTCCCTTCAATGTCGGACATGGTTTTAGAATATTCATCATAGACAGTAATGATCGGCGTAAGCTCGCTTCGCTCTTTACTAAGTGAAATTAATTTATCGGTGTTCTTTACATAATCGGGGTCAGAGAGGTGATCATTTATTCTATCATATTTCTCTTTTATTTTTCTCAACTTTTCGAGGAAATCCATACAATCCTTTTGGTTTTTAACGATGCAAATATAGGGAATTTTGACCTATAGTTGGGTAAATTCCAAAGGTCAAAAATCAAATAACAACACCGGAAACTATTATTGTCGAATAATTACGTTTTGCTTTAGAATTTGATTATTGGAATGGATTTGAAATTTGACTTTTGAGTTTTGCAATTTCATCATTCATGGCATTCGCATTCGCCTTCCCAATTTTCTTTTCCTTCTTTGAAGAGATAATAAACGATCACAAGTCCCGCAATCGGATCGGCTTGCCAAAATCCCCAGAAATAATTTGCGGCTAAACCCGACAATAATGCAATTGAAAGAAATGCGCATGCGAAAGTTTCTTTTGCGTCGGCAATAAGAGCGCGGCTGTTTAACTCTTTGCCGACCTTCATTTTTGCTTTTCCGAGTAACGGCATTATTATTAAGGAGAGAATCGCTAAAATAATTCCACCGATTGATTCTTCCGGCGGTTTTCCATCCGCCAACGCCAAAACTGATTCTACAAGCACATACCCACCGAGTACAAAAAATGTAACCGCAACAAATTTTTGTGCACGCACTTCAATTTTTTCTTCATGTTCTTTTGAGAGAGTTCTTCCTTTTGATAGCCGCCAGATTAAAACTCCTCCGGAAAGTGATTCTACAATACTATCTAGACCGAAACCGATAAGGGCAACGCTTGAGGCAATGCCGCCCAAAAGAAGGGCGGCAATAGCTTCAAGAATATTATATCCTACGGTAAAATATTCTAACCGCAGTCCTTTTTTATATAAGCGATCGGACGTTAGTGAATTTTCGATACTGTTATCAAGCATAAAAATTCCTAATCCAGCGATGCGCTTTTATTTTTTCCAATGCCGATTGAGAAAGTTTTCCTTTTTCGACTGCTTTGCAATTTGCTAAAAGATTTTTTTCACTTCTCATTCCGGGAATTACGGATGTAACGGCATTAAAGCTTGTAATATAGCGTAACGCTGCCTCCGCAATATTTTCGGTTTCGTCTTTAACATCCTCATTAATCTTTAACACACGTTCGTAGACTTCTTTTTTGCGGTTTCCTCCAAAATATTGATTTCTAAAATCTTCTTTCGGAAAGATTGTGTCAGGAGTAATGTTTCCGGTCAAGCTTCCTTCGTCAAATGGAACGCGTGCAAGAATTGCAATATTATTTTCTTCACAGAAAGAAAATAGTTGATCTGTTGGAGATTGATCAAATATATTAAAGATAACTTGAAAGCTATCGATCAACCCTGTCTTTCCGGCTTCAATACCATTCCACGGTTGATGATCGTTGATAGAAATTCCGAAGAAGCGAACTTTTCCCTCTTTCTTTAATTGATAGATCGCCTCTTTCCATTCATCTTCCTGAGCCCATTTATCATTCCAGACATGAAACTGTTGAAGATCAAGGTAATCGCGCTTCAAATTGCGCAGACTTTTTTCCGTCATTTCAATGATATGCTCTTTCGGAAAGCTGTCGGAAAATTTTGACGAGTCACTCGCGGGCCATTCATATTTTTTAGAAGGAATTTTAGAAGCGACAAACAAATGCTTCCCCGATTCCTTTTCTACTTCACCAACGAGTTGTTCGCTGTGTCCCATACCGTAAACGTAGGCGGTATCGAACAACGTAACGCCTTGTTCAACGGCTTTGTGTAAAGCTTTTTTAGATTCGCTATCCTCGGCACCAATCCACATTGATTTTCCAATTCCCCAACAGCCAAATCCAAGAAGTGAAACTTGTTCATCCGACCGCGCAAAATTTTTATAAATCATTTTTATCTCCTCATATTTTCTTTATTTTTTACCGCTTAAAATAGAACTTTTTCTATTGAAGTTGAACAGGAAAAATGGGAATTATTTGATCCAAACTTATGTTTTAGCTAATTATGAAACGAAGAACTTTTGTAAGAAGAACATTTAAATTATCCTTAGGAGCTTTTTTATTTTCTCCCCTGATGAAAAAGTTTGAGGCTTCGGCAGCAAAGTCGGCATGCAAACCTCAACCCGAACTCTGGAAAGAAGACGAAATAAATATTGCCTGGCTCGGGCATTCAACCATCCTCTTAAATTTTTACGGGAAAATAATTCTTACAGATCCTGTTCTGCTTGAACGTATCGGAGTTTATTTTCTTGGAATTACTTACGGTCCTTCGCGGTTCACCGCACCTGCTTTAACCGTTGATGAAATACCAAAACCGGATTTGCTTCTTCTTTCACACGCACATATGGATCACATGGATTATCAAACTTTAATGCTTCTCTCTGAAAGATTTCCAAATCAAATTGATTGCCTTACCGCTTTTAACACTTCTGATGTTATTGACGATTTAAAGTGGAAATCTCTTAAAGAAATTGATTGGACTGAAACGACTGAGATTAATGAAATAAAAATCAAAGCAGTTGAGACAAAACATTTTGGTTGGCGATTCCCATGGGAACGAGACCGCTCGAAAGGGTTCATGCAAAACGGAAGAAGTTATAACGCTTATATTCTTGAAAGAAACGGAATAAAAATTTTGTTCGGCGGCGATACTGCTTTAACCGATAAATTTAAGAAAACAAATGAATCGGTTGACATTGCAATAATGCCGATTGGAGCATATAACCCTTGGCGCTTCAATCATTGCACGCCGGAAGAAGCGCTACAAATGGCAAAAGAGTTGAAAGCAAAAATCTTTATTCCGATCCATACAAATACTTTTAAACAAGGCATCGAGCCCATCGAAGAACCGCTTAACCGGCTTACAGACGGATATAAAAATTTTGGAATGACTTTAGGACTCAAGCAAATTGGAGAAACGTTCACACTCTAATGTGTATCACTTAATTGCATTCATTTTACTCCAGAGTTTTTTTGCCGCCTTTTGTGCTTCCTTATAAATACCGGAAGTGTCAAACGCAAAAGCTCTTTCTTCATAAACAATCTTTCCATTTACAATCACTGTTTCGACATCGCGTGAAGAAAAACCGAAAAGAAAATGTCCGGCAAGATTTTCGCTTTGCAACGGCGTTGGCGTTTGATAATCAAGGATAACAACATCACCCGCGTATCCTTCTTCAATTTTTCCGAAGGAATAATTAAAATATCGGTTAAGAATTTCATTCCCGTTTTGCAATATTTTCATAAAATCGGAATAAGAGAGTTTCCCTTTTGCTTCCTGATTTTTGAAGAAAGCAAATTTTGTTTCTTCAAACATGTTTGCGCCGATGCCGTCGGTTCCGATTCCAAGGTTCTTTACTTGATGAAGTCTGTTCATATACCCGACACTATTGTTCATATTTGATCGTGGATTGTGAACAAGGAAAGCATCGTGCCGGTTGAGAATTTCCAGATCATTATTTGTAAGGTGAACGCCATGCACAAGAATAGCTTTTTCATTTAACAAAGTATTCTCTTCCAGCCGTTCAAGAATATCTTTTCCATAGTGATGGTGTGAAAAAGAAGAATCATATTCATCTTCAGCAACGTGCAAATGAATTCCGCTTTTAGTTGCAGAAACAACTTCCGCCATAAGCTGAAGAGCCTTGTCATCCAAAGTAAACGGCGCATGCCCGCCAATTGCCGATTCAATTAAATGTAATTTGCCCTCAATTTTTTCGTTTTGAATTTTCTGTGTGAATTGAGCCGACTCTTCAATTCCATCATGCAAACCTTTTGCACCATTTCTGTCGGTAATTTCATACGCAAGAATTCCACGCAGTCCGACTTGCTCAAAACTTTTTTGAAGAATCGAGAGGGAACCCTTTATAAAAGAAGGCGACGCGTGATGATCAACAACAGAAGTTGTTCCGCATTTTATCGCTTCCAATGCGCCAATAATTCCACTGTAGTAAAGCGATTCTTCGTCGAGCGCGCGGTCCAACCGCCACCACAAATTTTTAAGAATGCTGATAAAATCTGTGGAAGGTTGAATGTCCGCAAGAATCCCTCTTGCAAGTGCAGAATAAAAGTGATTATGCGCGCAGACAATTCCCGGTGCAACAATTTTATGAGAAGCATCAATAATTTTGTCAGCCTTGTAGTTCGCCGCAATATTTTTTCCAACTGCTTTGACGAATTCATTTTCAATTACAACATCTACTCCGCTTGTTATCTGCGCCGGATAGAATTGAATAACGGTTGCGTTTTTTAGTATGATCATTTTGCCGCCATGTTTTATAAAAATAAGTAACGATAATTTTTAAATGCTTCTGAAATTAACATTGCCTCGGAATCATCAACATCTCCGCGATGAGTTATAACGCTATAGTCTTGAGGATCAATTTCAATTTCTGAAATCGAAATATTTTTTTTAACAAGGAAAAAAGCCGTTCCATGGTATTTCAATAAATAAAATCCGTCGTTCTTACTTTCGCGCATTTCTTTTTCACTCCAGAACAAAGTCATTTTATCTTTGTACGGTGCACCGATGTGTGGGCAGAAAGTTTCGCAATTGCCGCAGTCGTTACACATTCCATCAATATGTAAAATCTGGAACGCATCTTTGAATCCATCGATCTTAATAGTAACATTTGCGCGGTTTGGGCAGACATCGACACATTTATTGCAAATAAAACTGCAACTCAAGCAGCGGCTGGCTTCGTGTTGGGACTCCCTATTTATTCCTTCGATAATTCCTTTTTTTGCGCTAACGTCTCCAAACAAAATAGAACTATTGAAAAGTTGAGAAAAATTATTTGAAAAGGAAAGAGACGCTTTTTCTTTTTTAAGAATGGCTTCTGCGGCTTTTTTTCCATCTGCAATTGATTCCACAACTGTTGAAGGACCACGGTAAGCATCGCCGCCGATAAAAACATTTTCCAGATTGGTCTCATTTGATGTTTTATCGATTAGAATATTTTTCCTCTGGTCGAAAGCAATGTTGTTGTCGGACAAAATATCGTAATCAACACTTTCTCCTATTGCGGAAATAACGGTGTCAATCTCCAGTTCTACAAATTCATTTTCAATCGGAGTTACTCCTCTTCGCCCATCTTTTCCAACTTCGTCCAACTTCATTTTTTGGCATTTTAATATGTTGCCGTTGTGTGAAACCGGAAGGAGAAGTTCCTGAAAAATTACTCCATCCTCTAACGCTGCATCAAGTTCTTCTTTATCCGCGGGCATAAATTCCTTTGTGCGTCGGTAGACGATGTGAACTTTCTCTACACCATCAATGCGTTTGGAAGCGCGTGCAGCATCCATTGCAGAGTTTCCTCCACCGATGACAGCTACGCTTTTGCCAAGTTCGATTTTTTCTTTGTTGTTATAATGCCATAAAAATTCTATCGCATTTAGGATGTCCTCGTTTTCTCCTTCCAATTGTATTGGATTGGATTTCGTAGCGCCTATCCCTACAAAAATATATTTGTATCCTTCAGCTTTTAATTTTTCGATCGAGAATTTTTCATCCGTTCCGAATTGAAATTTTACACCGTGCTTCTTTATGAATTCGATGTCGGCGTCAATAGCGGTTTGGGGCAAGCGGAAATCGGGGATAACGTTTTGGACTGTTCCGCCGGCTCGCGTGCTTTTTTCAAAGATGGTTACATCTAGTCCGGCTTTTGCAAGAAAGAACGCGCATGCTAATCCAGCTGGTCCCGCGCCAACAACCGCGGCTTTGCTTTCTCCAAGCTTATCGGCGGAGGATATTTTCTTAAAATATTCATCGTACCCGAACTGCGCGGCGATCTTTTTCATTTCTCTAATTTTTACCGGATCGTCATAATCCCAACGTGTACATTTGGTTTGACATTGATGATCGCAAATGTACCCGGTAATGAATGGGAGCGGATTTTTTGAAACGATTACTTCAAACGCCTCATTATATTTTCCTTCTTCAACCAAACGGATGTATGCAGCCACATCTTGATGGATCGGGCAGGCTTCTTCACACGGTGCAACGTAGCAATCAAACATTTCTAACTTTGTTGGAATTTTTACCGTGCTGATTTCTCTTTTTTCTTTCTTGTAATTCATATCAATTAATGAATTATCCGCCAGTGTTTTAATTTTATCAACATCAATTTTTTTATCAAACGAATTATTCTTTTCGACTTTTTCTGCCATTTGGAATAATCGTCCATAACCGCCGGGTTTTAACAGATCAGTAACAAGCGTAACCGGAGAAATTCCGCAGTCAACAATCTCTTGAACATTATTTATTGTAGCACCGCCGGAAAAAGACATTGATAATTCACCATGAAATTCTCCAACGAGTAAACGTGCAACATTTATGGTTAACGGAAAAAGCGATCGCCCCGACATATACATATCGTCACCGTTAAGGACTTTCTTTTTGTTCTTCACTCCAAGGGTATTAGAAAGTTTAACACCAAAGTCTTTCTTCTGTTCTTTGGCAAAGTTTTGCAATCGTTTTAACATTGGAACGGCGTCGGCAAAACTAATGTCGTGTTCAAAAGAGGCACGATCTAAATCTATGTAATGAAATCCAAGTTGATGAAGAATAGAAGTCACTTTTTCATAACCGAGAAGCGTAGGATTTAATTTAACATACGTGTGAAGACCTTTTTCTTTAATAAGATACTTTGCTATTGCTTCAATTTCTGCGGGAGGACAGCCGTGCATTGTTGAGAGCGTTACCGATTGCGAGATGTTCGGCGAAATATTTTGGAGATCGCTTATCATTTTTTCAAAATTGATTTCACGATTAATTGACTGTTTCAGTATTTGACGAACATTTTCATCATTCAACTTTGCAGTCAATTCATCTTTATATTGAAGAAACTTTTCGTCCCTTGATGAATCTTTTAAATCCTCAATAAAATTATTCATGCGTTCGGTTTTAATCCCTTCAAGATTATACCCAACACTCATGTTAAACACAAATCCCCTTTCTTCACTTTTGGAAAAACCGAACAATTCTTTTAAGACGGGCAAAAGAAACCAGGCTTTTAAATATTCATCGTACGATTGTTCCAATTTTAATTCTTGCGACCACTCAACGTTGTAGCCTTCGTCTTGCATATCAATACATGGTTTATCCACCTTTAGTTCATCAAGGATTTGCACGGTTTTTAATTCAAAAAATCTTCCGCCAACTAAATAAGAGGTAATAATATTTTGTGTTAACTGCGTATGCGGACCAGCGGCAGGACCAAGGGGCAACTCCAACTTGTTATTAAAAATCGTTGTGTGCGAGTTGTCTTTTTTATAAAAAAAGTTCGATTGAGGAATTCCAAAAATTGTTTTTTCGTTTTTGAACTCTGTAACCATCCACTCAAAAAGTTGGTTGAGAGGAATGGGCGTCATTTGGTCCGACATACTGTTTTTCCTTCAGAAAATTAGATCAATGAGAATTAGCGGGAGAAATCATCTTTGTCCCTTAGATTTTTCGTTTCAAAATTAATCAGAATATTCTAAACAATCCCTATAAATATTCTAAGAGAATTTGTAAGTTTGTAGTCCAATTATGAAAAGTTACTTTTTAGTGCAACTAGTAAAACAATATGACCGCCCACATCTACGGCTGACATTCTCGCCATGCCGCAACGCAAATCACAATTAAAAACGGGAAACAACATGGAACGCGCCAAACAAATTCTTGCCCTCGCAAAAAAATATGAACAGTACACCGCAGAAAATCTCTCGAAGCTTATCAAATTAAAATCGCTCAGTACCCAAGAAAAAGATGTCATCTATGAATTGAAACGCATGATGGAAGAAGCCGGATTCGATGAAGTGAAAATTGACGGGCTCGGTAATATCATCGGAAGAATCGGGAATGGGAAAAAAGTAATTGCAATAGACGGACACATTGATACTGTTGATTTAGGGAATTTGCAAAACTGGAATTTCGATCCGCTTGGTGGCGAAATAAAAGATGGTTTTGTTCACGGACGCGGAAGCGTTGACCAAAAAGGCGGACCAATTGCTGCTATTACTGCCGGAAGAATTTTGAAGGAACTCGGTTTAACAAATGATATTACGTTACTTGTCACGGGAACGGTGATGGAAGAAGATTGCGACGGCTTGTGTTGGAAATATCTTGTTGAAGAAGAAAATGTTCGACCTGATTGCGTCATCGTTACCGAACCAACGAACATGAATATCTATCGCGGACACCGCGGAAGAATGGAGATTGTTGTTTCGTTTTTCGGAGTTTCTGCTCATGGGTCAGCCCCGGAAAGAGGAAAGAACGCTATTTATATGGCTTCACGCGCTGCTCTGGAAATTGAAAAATTAAATGAACGTTTAGCCTTTGATGAATTTCTCGGCAAAGGCTCGGTTACAATTTCCGAATTTGTTTCTTCAAGTCCTTCGCTTTGTGCTGTTGCCGATTTTGCAAAAATTCATCTCGATAGAAGATTAACCTGGGGCGAAAACAAAGAACTGGCTGTAAAGCAGGTTGAAGAAATTGTAAAAGATATGAATGCTAAAGTTGAAGTTCTATATTACGATGAAACAGCTTTCACCGGCTTGAAATATGGTATGGAAAAATATTATCCCACTTGGAAACTTGAAGAAAGCCACCCGGTGATTCAAACCGGAATAAAAACTTTTACTGATTTGTTTAATGAAAAACCTCTTGTTGATAAATGGACTTTTTCAACAAACGGAATTTCAATTAATGGAATGTATGGAATACCGGTGATCGGATTTGGTCCCGGCAATGAAGTAATGGCGCACGCGCCGAATGAGAAAGTGCCGGTTGAACATTTGGTGAAAGCTAGTGCTTTCTATGCATTGTTTTGTGAAATGTATTAAAATTTAATTAGAAAAATAAATTCGGAGAAATATTATGGTTTCAGATCTTTCAAAAAAACATTTTTTAACTGATGATGACTGGTCAAAGCAAGAACTTGACACGGCGTTTGAAGTAGCATTTGATTTAAAAAGAAAATTTGCAATGGGTGAACCTCACCGTTTATTGCAGGACAAAACGTTGTTCGCAATTTTCTTTGAACAGTCAACCCGCACAAGAAACTCGATGGAAGCCGGTATGACGCAGCTCGGCGGACACGCACACGATTTAACGCCGGACAAAATGCAGATCACTCACGGTGAAGTTGCTAGAGACACGGCAATTATTCTTTCCCGTATGGGACACGGCATCGCATGCAGAAATTGTTTTTACGGTGTTGGGAAAAAATATTTAGACGAACTCGCCGCGAACGCAACCGTTCCGGTAATGTCGTTGCAGGATGATGTTTATCATCCTTTCCAAGGTTTAGCAGATTTGATGACCATCTTTGAACATTTTGGAAAAGATCCAAAGGGATTGAAAGTAACCGTATCCTGGGCTTACGCAGACACACACAGCAAGCCGCTTTCCGTTCCGCAAACGCAAATTCTTCTTTTTCCTCGTTATGGCATTGATGTTACCGTTGCGCATCCAAAGGAATTTCCGTTGAGCAAAAACATTGTTGATAAAGCTTACAAGAATGCTGCTGCCGGAGGCGGTTCGCTTAAATTCACAAATAATATGGATGAAGCTTTTGAAGGCGCTCACATCGTCATTCCCAAAAACTGGGGCGGCTTCGGTTTTTATGATGTTGATCAATATTTACAAAATGAAACCGAATGTAAAAAAGAAATGAAAGGCAATCTCGATAAATATAAATCGTGGATTTGCGATGACAAACGAATTAAACTCGCAGACAAAAATGTGAAGTTGATGCATGCTTTACCCGCAGATCGTGGTAATGAAGTGACAGATGAAATTTTAGATAATCCCGACATTTCAATTGTTTTTGACGAAGCGGAAAATCGCTTGCATACGGCAAAAGCAATAATGGCACTAACGATGTGACCTCGGCTTCGCTCGGTCTTATTTATTATACAAAATAGATCATGAGTTGTCAATCAGAAACAAACCTTTCGCGTCATCTCGAGCGAAGTCGAGAGATGAGGGTGCGGCCAAAATAAAATGGCAGCCTGGGTTTACATATTAAAATGTGCCGGTGAAAGTTATTATACTGGTTGTACGACTAATCTGGAACAAAGAATAGCTCAACACAAAGCGGGTTTCTTTGAGAATAGTTAGGTTGATTTTAAAAGGAGTATCAAAAATTGGAAGATGGTATTTCAAAAAAATATAGCACTTATAATACCAGTCAATTGGAACAAGTTTTACGAGATATTGATAGGGATAAATACCCTGAAAGAGTCTTGATAGCTGAAATGGAATTGGCAAAAAAAATCGGTTTTAATAATTACGATGAATATAAGGAATTTACAAAAAATGGCTTTCGTGCTGTTATAGATTATGCACAATATCCATCAAAAAAAATATTATTAAATCTTGATTGGTCCGAATATTTTCCTAGTATAATTCTTAAGTTGTTGTCAATTATTGTCTTTGCATATTACATTAATTACAAATTATTCGTTTACGATTTACATATCATTTCAAATACGTATATGATTATGTTTTTTATAACGATCGCATTTGTAAGTATTATAAAATCAATATTTTATTTCCTTGAGAACAAAAATAGTTTTTATGAATTAAAAGGAGAAAGTATAATCATTTGTAAAAATGAGGATATTTTCATCTATAACCTTTCTGAGATAAAAGATGTTATTATTATGAAGCCTTATTTTTTTGAAATATTTAAAATAAAGTTTAATGATGATGAGTTAAAAATCAACATATTAACTCCCAATTATAAAGAACTGAAATTAAGTTTATTAGATTTTCTGAAAAAGAAAATTAAAAATCACGATTTGATATTAGATGAGATATCGACCTAACACGCAAATCAACCGGACGCCCTTTTCAATGCGGCATTTGTGCGGTTTTTAGTATTAGTGAAAAATGTAAAGTTACAGTTCGGCAGTAATGTATTAAACTAAATTGTTGATATCGCTCAAGCAATAGTTTGTGAAAAAAAATTAAAGAACTGGAGTCATAAAAAGAAAGAAGCTTTGATCAAAGGAAATTTTGAAATGCTTCATACTCTTTCTGAATGTATGAATAATACTCATTATAAAAATAACCCCTCGACTTCGCTCGGCGTGACGGAGAAAAGGGAATCGCATCCAAACAACTCCGATTTCAAATATCTTTGCAGCGAATGTGGAAGACAGTATGAAATCACCAAGGATTTGATGCTGTGTCCCGCGTGCCGTGAAGAAAATCTTGAAGGAAAACCTTTAAAAGGAATTCTTAAAGTCAAACTTCCCGAAGCACTCCGGAATTCAAAAAGTGAAAATGACCTGTTTGACATACACGATTATCTGCCGGTAGAGAAAGAATTTTTCCCTAACCTTCCTGTCGGGAACACTCCCCTTATTCATGCGAATAATTTTAAAAGTGAGTTCGGTTTTGAGAACGTTTATTTAAAATTCGATGGCGCAAATCCAACCGGATCTTATAAAGATAGAGCATCATTTCTTGTTTCTGCTTTCGCAAAGAAATTTGGTTTGCATGAAATTGTTCTCGCATCAACGGGAAATGCCGCATCATCAATGGCGGGTATTGCTGCGGCAGCCGGACAAAAAGCATTTATCTTTATGCCATCAACCGCACCGAAAGCAAAGCTTGTTCAATGTTTGCAGTATGGCGCAACTTTGATTCCGATACAAGGTGATTACGATAAAGCATTTGATCTTTCGCTAAAGTTTTCAGAACAAACGGGATTCTTAAACAGAAACACTGCTTACAATCCAATGACGATTGAAGGGAAAAAAACTTCTTCCTTCGAATTAGTTTCGCAACTAAAAAATATTGATTATGTTTTTCTTCCTGCCGGTGATGGCGTTGTGTTGAGTGGTGTGATCAAAGGATTTCTCGATTTGCGGTTTATCGGACTGATAAAAAATTTACCGAAGATCATTGCAGTGCAGGCAGAAGGAAGCCGGTTTCTTTTTGATGCTTTTCATTTTAACAAGTGGGATTTGCAGTACAAAGCCGATACCGTAGCTGATTCCATTTCAGTGAACGTTGCGCGAAATGGTTATTGCGCGGTTGCAGATTTAAAAGCCGCAAACGGCGATGCTGTTTTGGTTTCTGATGATGAAATTCTTTCTGCACAAAAAATACTTTCACAAAGAACCGGATTATTTTGTGAACCTTCTTCGGCGGCTTCGTTTGCGGGTTTGTTGAAGATGAAAGAAACAATTTCAAAAGATGCAACGGTTATTTGTCTTTTAACCGGACACGGATTGAAAGACATTGATTCGGCAATTAAAAAAGTTAATTTTCCAAAAACTTTTCCTCCGGATTTAGAAATTATTTCTGAAGCATTAAAACTGAACAATTAAAATGAGCGGCAATCACTATTCGGGAATTCTTCTAGCTGCCGGAAATTCATCCCGGATGAATAAGTGGAAAATTGAAATCGAAATTCAAAATGTTCCGTTGCTTTTTCATTCATTACAAAAATTGGTTTCCGTTTGTGATGAAGTTGTTGTTGTTGGCGGTTGTAACTTTGACAAATTAGTTGAGCTGATTGAAAAAAATAATCTTGTTGACACAAAAAACATACAAGTAATTTGTAACCGGCAATATCAAGACGGAATGTTCTCGTCAATTAAAACCGGCGCTGAGAACGCACAACATGGAAATATAATTATTGCCCTGGCAGATATGCCTTTCATTTCAATTGAAACATACCATTTGATGAAGGCAAAATTTGAAGATGAGACACAATACGATTTCATTCAACCGGCAGTACTGCTTGAAAACGGAAAACGGAAAAAAGGGCATCCGATTTTAGCTAACGAGAAAATTAAGTCGGCTATTAAAAAGGAAGACAGCGCCTCAACCCTGCGTGATGTTTTGAAAAAGTTTTCAGGAAATTCTTTTTTAAGTGAAGATTTAGGAATCGGTTTCGATATCGACACCGAAGCAGATTTAGTGAATGCAGAAAAATTATTTTATTAAAAATGTAATAAGGAACTCTCATGATCAACTTGCAAAGAAACGACAAAGCGCGTAAAAACAATATTCAACGCTGTAAAGAAAAAGGAATTGTTATTCCAACCTTTGAACAAATGAAACACCCGGAAAAAACTCCTGCAAAAATTAAAGAACAACTTAAGCAAGTCGGTTTATGGGATGTCAATGCTCTCAATCTTTTCAGAATAACATGGAAGAATGAACCGAAAGAATTCGGTGGCGGTTTCGGCGGTGTAAATTATGTTGAATTTCCTTCTTCGTTAACAGGAGTAAAAGCAAAAATTATTGGAATCTCCGGAAAATATTTCCCCACCGGCGCGCACAAAGTCGGCGCAACATTCGGCTGTTTAGCGCCATCACTTGTTACGGGAAATTTTGACTCGACCTGGCAGAAAGCTGTTTGGCCTTCAACTGGAAATTTTTGCCGCGGTGGTGCGTTTAACTCTGCATTACTAGGCTGCGAATCAATCGCAATTCTTCCTGAAGAGATGAGCAAAGAGAGATTTGATTGGTTAAAAAATCTTGCCGGCGAAGTTATTGCAACTCCCGGCTGCGAAAGCAATGTAAAAGAAATCTTTGACAAATGCTGGGAATTGAAAGCAACGCGGAAAGATGTATTAATTTTTAATCAGTTTGAAGAGTTCGGAAATTATCTGTGGCATTATGAAGTTACCGCCAGCGCAGTTGAAGAAGTTTTTGAAGCAATGAAAAAATCGTTGGGCGGAAAATTAAGATTAGCCGGTTATATTTCTTCCACCGGTTCTGCCGGAACGATAGCAGCGGGAGATTATTTAAAAGAAAAATATCCATCGTGCAAAATCGGCGCGAGTGAAGCTTTGCAATGTCCAACGCTTTTACTTAACGGATTCGGCGGACACCGCATCGAGGGTATCGGCGATAAACATGTTCCGTGGATTCACAACGTAAAAAACACCGATTTTGTTTTCGCGATCGATGATGAAGATTGCATGGAACTTTCCCGCTTGTTCAATGATGAAGAAGGAAAAAAATTCCTTTTGAAAGAAGGAATCGATGAACAAACAATTGCAAAACTTTCTGCTGCCGGAATTTCCGGAATAGCTAATGTGCTTTCTGCAATAAAGCTTGCAAAATATTACGAACTAAATGAGAACGATGTTATTTTCACCATCCTAACTGATTCGATGGAATTATACGGTTCGCGTCTTGAAGAAATGAATGATAAATATGGCAAGTATTCCGAACTTGATGCTGTGAAATCATTTCACAAATCATTGCAGGGACAAAGAACCGACAACATGCTTGAGTTGAATTATCAAGATAAAAAGCGGATTCACAATTTAAAATACTTTACTTGGATCGAACAACAACAGCGCGAGTTGAGTGAATTGAACGCTCAATGGAATGATGAAGAATACTGGAACAACACGCGTTCGTTAACTGGAAAAATTGATTCGTTGATTGAAGAATTTAACAGTGAAGTCGGAAATATATGATAGAGATATTCCAAACCCTGCAAGACCGGATTAAAGACAACAAACCATCTGTGTTAATTACAATTACAGAGGTAAAAGGAAGTAGTCCGGGAAGAGTTGGATTTAAAATGCTTGTGGGAGAAGAAGGAAGAGTTGCCGGAACCGTTGGCGGTGGCGGCGCTGAATTTCATATCATGAAGAAAGCACAAAAGCTTCTCGAAGAAAATGTTCAAAATTTTTCTGAAACCATTTTGCTGACACAGGATAAAAACGAAGGAGAAAAGATAAAAGTAAAGACCAAAGATGTTGCCCAGATGGATGCACTTTGTGGTGGTGAAATGAAAGTGTTTTACGAGGTTTTCCGCTATGAAAGAGTACTTTACATTTTTGGCGCCGGACATGTTGGGCAGGCAGTTGCAAAAATTGCGAGGCAGTTAAATTTTTATGTTGTCTTTATTGATAACCGAAAAGAACTCTTAGCTGAATTGCACGACTCACTCTACAACAAGCAAATTTATTTTGATTTCACAAAACTTGCGGAAGCCGACAGAGCCTCTCTACCGTTAGCTGAAAACGCCTTCACTCTTTTGGTTACTCATTTTCACTCTCACGATCTCGACGTTCTTAAATATCTGTATCGATGTTATCCTGAAATGAAATACGTTGGAATGATCGGGTCAAAGAAAAAAGTGAAAGAATCAATTTTGAAATTGAAAGCCTCGTTTAAAGAAAATACTTCAATAGAAAATCTCTATTCACCGGTCGGGCTTGATATTGGCGGTGAAACTCCAAACGAAATTGCTATCGGTATTCTTGCAGAAATTCAATCAATCATCTATAAAAAAGAAGCGAAACATTTTCGATTAAATTATTCTGAAATTGGTTAAGTAGAAATCGCATGAAAATATTTTTCGAATATCTCGGACTTTTACACATCAAGGAGATCAAAAACAAAAGTTTCCTTGATGTTGAACCAGGCAGTACGGCAGCAGATTTTATGACAAAACTTCAAATACGAAAAGAGCATCAGAAATTCATTTCCGTTTTTATCAACGATGAAGAGAAGTCGCGCCAAACTATTCTGAAAGAAAATGACAGAGTAAAATTATTTCTGCCAACCGGTGGCGGGTGAAATGAAAAAAATTTCTTACGAACAACTCACCGCGAGAAATGCTCCTCAACTAAAAAGTAAATTAGAAAAAGCTGTTATTGGAATTGCCGGATGCGGCGGACTCGGCAGTAACGCTGCAATCGCGCTATCACGCATCGGAATCGGGAAATTAATCCTTGTTGATTTTGATGTGGTTGAACCAACAAATTTAAATCGTCAACAATATTTTATAAATGATATCGGCAAACGGAAAGTTGATGCGCTGGAAGAAAAGTTGAAAATGATTAATCCTTTTCTTCAAATTGAAAAACATTATGAAAAACTAAACGGGATAAATATAAAATTCATCTTCAAGGAAGTTCATATCATTGTTGAAGCATTCGACAATGTTTCTGAAAAAGCAATGTTGGTGAAAGCATTTGCCGGAAATCTTTTTAAGGGGAAATATTTAGTAACCGCGTCGGGTTTGGCTGGGTATAGCTCCGCGAACACGATCAAAACAAAAAAGCTTTCAACAAATATTTTTGTGTGCGGAGACAACAAAACTGATTTTATGACTGAAGGCGTCATGGCTCCACGGGTGATGATTACCGCGGGACATCAAGCAAATAAAGTTGTTGAAATTATTGACAAATTACTGTAAAAACAAAAACTGGATCGTCTTTTTTTTATACTTCGCACAAAGCATTTAATTCCTCGACAAAAACATCTATTTGCTCAGGCTGAAATCCTTTTTCTTTTGCAGCTGTTTCAAGCGTTCCCCATGCGGGTTCGCCGCAGATCAAGCAGCGGATTCCGTGTTTCATCAAATACTCAACCGATTCGGGAAGCTCACGAACTAAATCTTCAATAAAAATTTCTTTAGTTATTTTCATCTCTCTTCTCCACGGTTTCCGGTTTCTTTTTCTTTGAAGGGAAAATAAAAATTCCTCCGAGCATGGCTCCGTAAAGCGTACTAAAATAAGGATTGCTTTGGATAGGACATGTTCCGCTCTGGCAACCGATGAAATAGTAATATGCATAACCGGCAGCTGCACCGAGGGGAACGGCTCCATATTTCCAGTACTTTAAAAAGAATTTTTTCATATTTTTTTCCGAATTATATTTGGTTTGTATTGTTTGATGTTCATTTTAATAAAAAAGATTCAATTGAATTCGCTTTTTTAGAAAGTTAATACAATTGCTTTTCCCCTATCATTATGAAAGAATTTGCATGAAAGTATTTTGTTCACTTCTTATTAGTGTGCTTGTTCTATTTAGTAACACTCCGGCGCAGTCTCCATATAAAATATCATGGGAGAAAGATGCCCTTATTTTAGGAACCGGCACGGCGGTTTCTGTTTTAGGATATTCGCTGGAACAAAAAATAAATCCTCTGTCAGTCCAGGAGATAAGCGCGCTTTCCCGGAACGACGTTAATGCGTTTGATAGAAGCGCCACCTACAATTGGTCAAAAAATTTAACCACCCTTAGCGATGTAAGTGTGGCCATAACAATGCTTTCCCCACTCACGCTTTTTCTTGATAAAAATGTTCAAAAAGATTTTCAAACAATAAGTGCAATGTATTTTGAAACACTCCTCTTTGCAACATTCATCCCGTCAATTGCAAAAGGAACCTCGATAAGGGTCCGCCCATTTGTTTATAATGCTGATGCACCGCAAGGAATTAAACTTGAAGCAGAAGCTAAGAAATCTTTCTTCTCCGGACACACAACCGTAGCATTCGCTTCCGCAGTTTTTCTGTCGTCAGTCTACGATGGCTATTTCCCCGACTCAAAATATAAAAAGTACATTTGGGCAGGTTCATTGGTAACGGCTTCAGTTGTCGGTTATCTTCGCTATGCTTCAGGAAATCATTATCCAACAGATATTTTAACAGGTGCGGTTGTCGGAAGTGCGATAGGGTATCTCATTCCTTATCTGCATAAGACAAAGGGTAATCTGTCGGACATCTTTCCAACCCTCAATCATGCTAATGGATTATCAATTCATTATGTGGTTCAATTTTAAATACAAAGCGATGGTTTATCTTTGGACAAGAAGCAAAAACGAACTGGCCGAAAGAATATAAATCAAGAGTAAACTTTAACAAACGGATGGAGATGAAGAATAATTCTGAATTATTCTCAAGATCTCACAAGTCTTTCTCATCACTAACTAATGTAGGTTATTAGGAATTTTTCCTGTTACTTCAATGGAATAGACATAATTCTTTATGTTTACTTGCTGGCATGCATTTATCGGGAAAACACCTTTTCACTTTGAAATTGTTTTAAGTGTTACGCAACGATGGTTTTTACCAGATAAACTTTATCGCGGGGTCTAACTAACGATTCGCAATTAAACGTTACTTTTTCTCCTTTAAAAGCTTCGTTTACATCAACTTCTTCGTTTATAATTTGTTTTACCATAAGTTCTACTACTCCGGTTGTTTCCCCGATAATTAAAACGTTCTCGCCAACTTTTAGGCTTCCCGTTTCTATTAGTATATGAACAACTTGGGGAGTCTTATAATAGTTTAAAACTTTGCCAACATATTCTTTTCGCGTTGTAGCGATGCTTCCGTGTTTGTTAATAATGTCTTTTCCATCGGGTTTATCAAAATAAAAACCGGAAGAGAACCCGCGATTGTAAACACTGTTAAGGTCGACTAAAAATTTTTGTTTCTGCTCATCGGTAAGCTTTTTTTCAAAATACAGATCGATTGCTTGCCGGTAAACCGAAACAACTTTTGCCACATATTCGGGACTTCTTTTCCGTCCTTCAATTTTAAAAGAATTTATGCCCGACTCAATAAGTTGATCGAGAAACTCAATCGCGCAAAGATCTTTTGCGGACATAACATAGTCTTTTCCAAGCATTAATGAAGCGTCCTTTGTTCCATCATAAATTTCATATTCGCGTCTGCAAGGTTGGACACATTCTCCACGGTTTGCGCTTTGTCCGAATATTTCGTGACTCATAAAGCATCTTCCACTAACAGCTACACACATAGCGCCGTGAATAAACGCTTCTATTTCAAGCTCAGTGTTTGCTCTAATTTTTTTTATTTCTTCAAGAGAACATTCGCGCGCAAGCACAATTCTTTTAGCACCGAGTCTTTCAAAAACTTTTGCAGAAGCAGAATTAGAAATTGATGCTTGTGTAGAAACGGCGAAGGGCATTTCGTACTGATTACATTTTTCGATGATCCCGAAATCCCAGCAGATGACCATATCAACTCCGGCCTTTTTTGCCGCCGGAATAATTTCATCAAGTTGAACTAATTCTTCTTCAAATAAAATAGTGTTAAGCGTAAGGTAAGTTTTTACGTTATGTTCTTTACAGAAAGAAACGATCTCATTCAGCTCATCGAGCAAAAAATTTTTAGCTTTTGCCCGCATATTTAGTTTTTCAACACCGAAGTAAACAGCGTTTGCCCCATTGTTTACAGCCGTTCTCAGCATCGTCCAATCTCCCGCGGGAGCCATCAATTCAGGTCTATTCATTTATTCATTTCTATCAATCTTGAGAAAATTACAATTTTCAAAAACCAAATTTCAAATGCTTGACTTTTGACCTTTGATTCTTGGAATTTGTCTTTTGTCTTTTGGAATTTCTTAAATCATTTCATTGAGCAGTTCTTGTCTCGGTTGTGCGATAACAACTTTGTTGACAAGCAATCCTCTTTCGGAGACTACTTTCGCACCCGCTTCAACAGCGGCTGTAACTGCGGCAACTTCTCCCGTGCAAGTAAAAAACGCTTTTCCACCGAGCGCCATAGCAAGACGAACTTCAATTAATTTAATATTCGCCGATTTTACCGCGGCATCCGCAGCTTCAATTAATGAGGCTACCGAAAACGATTCAACAATTCCCAGCGCTTCTAGAAGTTGCACATTTGTGTGTCCCGAAATTGCCGGAAAAATATCGCGGTGCACATTTGGGATAACAAAATGATCTATCACTCCAAATCCGACTGTATCCACGGCCGCTTCAACAGCGGTCGAAACTGCGGCTACTTCTCCGCCGATCAACGTCATGTATTTTCCCGAACAAATCGTACGAGATAAGATCAATTCAACGTGAGAGGTTTTAAGCATAATATCTGCGGCTTGCATTCCGGCGGCTATACTGCTCATTTCAATTAATCCGAGCGAGTTCATTTGCATCATAGTTTTTATTCTTCAGTTATCAGTTTTTAGTTCATTTAGTTATTTTAATATATTCATCACCAACATGCGTCACCATGCCAGTAATGGACGCATGGATATTTGCGCCAAGTTTACCCTCCGGCACTTTTGCAATAAGTTGATTTTTAGTTACTTGATCACCTATTGAAACCACCGGTTCAGCTTTTTCTCCCACATGCTGTTTTAACATAATTTTTACATTTTCAGTTTCAAATTTTTGTGGATTAAAAGGAGTGTGTCCATCATAATCTCTTAATTGTAGTTTCTGCATTAACTGTTTTAGCGGGACATGCCTTCCGTCTTTCATTGGATGTACTTTCGGGGGCTTCGTCTGCGTATATTTTGTTCCTTGTAGTTTCATCTCTTTTTTTGAATTATCACACGCTTCTTTCGGAAATAAATCTTCCGGACACGAATACAGGGTACACAATCCACAGGCACAGCAAAGTTCCGCCATTTGATTCCACACATCCGCGCCAGTTTTTGTAAATTGAAGAGACCGCATTACCTTATGCGGTTGAACATCATACCCAAGCAAATAGCGTGGACAAAATTCCGTACAATAACTGCATTGATCACAAGCAGATTTTCCAATTCGAGCGAAGTTTTCTTCCGGCTGGTTTTTGCGTTTTATAAGGTAATGGTCTTTGGGAAGGATTATCAATCCCGCAGTTGTTTTTGTTACCACTTCATCAAGATCGAATGTCAGCTTGCCCATCATTACTCCGCCGACATAAATAGCAAAATCATTTACTTTGGTTCCACCGGCATGAGCAATTAATTCGCGAAACGTTGTTCCGATCGGGGCAAAAAATGTTGATGGTTTTTTAACAGCTCCGGCAATGCAGAGAAATTTTTCAGTAACCGGGATTCCTTCGTCAGCCTTCGAGATATTGTAGAGCGATTCAACATTATTTACCACGCAACCAACTTGCAACGGAAGTCCGGCTGGAGGAATTAATCTTTTTGTTGCCGCATAAACCAATTCATATTCATCTCCAGCGGGATAAAAATCCCCCAAAAACGTGAGTTCGATCGGACTGTTTTTTATTTCCTTTTTTACGGCTTCAATTGCGGATTCATTTTTTTCTTTTATTCCGAAGTAACCTTTTTTTGCTGACGTGCTTTCGAGCATCAGCTCTATTCCGCGAACGATATCTTTGGCAAAGTGGACCATTAGTTCATAATCTTTGTGAATAAGCGGCTCACATTCTGCGCCATTCGCCAGAACAAATTCAACCATTGAATTTGCTTTAACGTGGGCAGGGAATCCCGCGCCACCGGCGCCAACAACGCCAGCTTGAATAATTTTTTCCGAAAGCATAAGTCTAAATCTTCTTTTATTTGTGCAACAAATCTAATAAAAGTAAAGAAAAATTGAGCAGAAAATTCCTCAATCTGCATAAAATCATTAAAAAATTAGGAAAATTTGCAGTTTTTATTTAATCATTAATGTTTTTATTGACTTTAAACTTATTATCTATTATAATTGCTGATGTTTTTCCTAATATCTTTAGGTTAACTGCGGCAAGCGGCTTAATAATTAAATAATCAGATTAAATAAAAGCGGAGTAACAATGAAAAAAATAGAGGCAATCATTAGACCTCACAAACTTGATGAGGTACACAGCGCTCTTCAAGAAGCCGGGTTTAACGGACTTACAGTTACAGAAGTTCGTGGATACGGCAGACAAAAAGGTCACAAGGAAATCTACCGCGGTTCGGAATATAACATCGAGTTCGTACCGAAACTAAAATTAGAATTGGTTTGTGATGACGAGAAATTAGAATCGGTTATCTCAATTATAATTAAATATGCCAGAACCGGGCAAGTTGGAGATGGGAAAATATTCGTTCAAAGTGTAGACGATGCGATTAGAATCCGGACGGAAGAATCAGGTTCGTCGGCTTTATAAAAACAAAAGAAGGAAAAATCAAAATGAAAAAAAACATATTAATATTTACTATGGTTCTTTTATCCGGTTTCAGTTCACACGCTCAGATAAAATTCGGATCTGATATATACAGCCGATATCTCTGGAGAGGATTGGACTTTGGCGATGCCCCCGCATTCCAGCCAAGTCTATCTTATACAACCGGAGGATTGACTTTTGGGGCGTGGGCTTCATATGCTTTCCCAACTAATGGAACAACCTATTCTGAAAATGATTTTTTTGCCTCCTATACTTTTGCTACACAAAACATGGGATCGTTTTCAGCACTTTTTACTGACTATTACTTCCCTTCAGCAGGGATTCCCTTTGGTTATTACAAACCAACAACCGGTAATCCTGTTGCCGCACATACTATAGAAGGAGGATTAAGTTATACGGGTGCAGAGAAATTCCCAATCTCTCTAGCATTCTATACTAATCTCTCAAACGATCCGGATAACTCAGCTTATATCCAGGCGGCATATCCATTCACTGTAGACGATGCAACGCTTACTCTTTCTGCCGGATTTGTTCCCTCAAAAAGCGTTTATTACGGAATAGCTAAAGGAGGACTTACAAACCTGGGACTCACTGCTTCTAAAACGGTGGCCGTTACCGACAAGTTTGCTTTGCCTCTGACAGTCTCATATATCAGCAATCCCGCACAAGACAAAACATACCTTGTGTTTGGAGTTAGTTTCATTTTTTAATTGAATAACTTAATCGGAACCGTAAAAGCTAATTGTAACGATTGAAATCAACAAAAATCAGTTTTGAAAAATTGATCTGATATTATCACGCAAGGAAGAAAAAGTTGCCCGGTTTCTTTTATATAACAACTTGGAGAAAAAATAATGAAAATAAATAATCGCTTTTTAGCAGTTGTAATGTTTTTCGTTCTTTTAACATCGCTTGCCCCTTCTAATCTCTATGGGCAAACTGATCCAACAGGAGCAAGAACAGGAACGATAACCGATGTACCGGCAGCAAAGCCGGGTGAACCAACGTTAACCGAAGTTGCCGAGGCAGTTGGGCATAATAAAATAGCAACAAATATAATGTGGACTCTAATAACCGCATTTTTAGTAATGTTTATGCAAGCCGGATTTGCAATGGTTGAAACCGGATTTACTCAAGCAAAAAATGTTGCACATACTATGGGGATGAACTTCCTTGTCTATGCAATTGGATTACTTGGCTTCTGGATTTCCGGGTTTGCCATAATGTTTGGAGGTGTTGGTGCCGTTGCAGCACTTGGTGGAACTCCTGGCTTAACCAGTGAAGTAGCAATTACTTTATTTGGAAAGTCATTTGGTTTATTTGGAGCTTCAGGCTTCTTCTTAAGTAACTCTTATGATGTTGGAATATTTACGTTATTCTTATTCCAGATGGTGTTTATGGATACTACGGCCACAATTCCAACCGGTGCTATGGCAGAAAGATGGAAATTTAACGCGTTTATTTTCTATGCCTTCTTTATTTCTATGTTTGTTTATCCCATTTTTGGAAATTGGGTTTGGGGTGGTGGATGGCTTTCGACACTTGGTGTTAACTTTGAGTTAGGACATGGGCATGTCGATTTTGCAGGTTCTTCTGTCGTACACATGGTGGGTGGTGTTGCCGCTTTAGCCGGTGCAATTGTAATAGGACCCCGCATAGGAAAATATGGAAAAGACGGTTCCGTGCATGCAATTCCCGGACACAATATCCCGATGGCAATTATCGGTACGTTTATTTTGGCTTTCGGATGGTTCGGCTTCAATCCAGGCTCAACGTTATCCGGTAACGATTTACGCATAAGCGTTGTGGCGGTAAATACATTACTTGCATCAGGCGCCGGAGCCCTTTTCGCCACATTGTTTATGATGTGGAAATTTGGCAAACCTGATCCTAGTATGATGGCAAACGGGTTATTGGCTGGTCTTGTAGCCATTACCGCTCCGTGCGCCTTTGTTCCTGCGTGGGCTGCTGTTCTTATCGGCTCAATCGCCGGAGTTTTGGTTGTGCTTGCTGTCTTCTTTATCGATCGAAAACTTAAAATCGATGATCCGGTTGGCGCTGTTGCTGTTCATGGTGTAAATGGTTTATGGGGAATAATCGCTCTGGGACTTTTTGCAGACGGAACTTACGGTAACGGCTGGAATGGTGTTCCGGGAACGGTAAAAGGGTTGTTTTACGGTGATCCAAGTCAGTTAGTGGCTCAGCTTATTGGAGCGACAGCTTGTATAATTTTTGTTTTTGCAACCATGTATAGTTTCTTCAAACTTCAGCACAAATTCTTTGGAATTAGAGTTGAAGCACAAGATGAAATTGATGGTTTAGATATGCCCGAAATGGGAGTTGTCGGTTATGTTGATGATTCAGCTTTCGGAAAGGATTAAGTGATCATTCCAAATTAAAAAAAGACAAAACAAATTCAACCCAAACCGACTTCTCCTAAAATTATTCATTAAAAGCTCGAAATTTTATCGAGCTTTTTTTAATAGATCGGCCATTGCCGGATTAAACTCTGTTAATAAATGTGCGTAGCCCAAGATTCATGCATAATATTTCCGTCGGTTTTGTTTCATTTTGAATCCTAACCTCCAATTTCTTCCACTTTTAGGTTGATCTTTAAGAAGATATCAACTTTTTTACAAACCCGTCAAATCCTTTCTAACTTATTAATTAATAAGAAGTTAGTGGTAATTTAGGTTCCCATTTTACAAGCGGAAACTGCAGTTATATTTTCATTTTTTTCATATATCTCATTATGGAACAAGATAAAAGACTCAATTTTTTCAAAATCCTTTGAAAAAATATAAAAATCATGTTTTTCCCTTTTGGCATAAATACTGACTGAAAACATTATGTTTAATCAAAGGAAAAATACCATGAAACAAAAATCACTCTTTTATTTACTGATATTCTTACTCATATCTTCGTATGTCTCTTTGAATGCCGGAATTCAAAGCACAGCTCAAGTTACAGGAACAGATAAAGGTGTAAATGTTACACTACCTGCTCCTTATAACATCACTGTTTTTTCCGGAACTTTTAATGCCACCGTGAACAGTCAAGCAACAAGTTTGTATTGTATTGATTTGCACCATAATCTGATCTATAATTCACCTTATCAGGATGTTGAAGCAACAAATGACACTCTTTCTTATGTATTGAATAATTATTATCCCTTCAAAACTTCATATACAGGAAAGCTCTCCGATAACAATAGAGAGGCTTCGGCGGTTCAGTTAACATTGTGGCATTTTACCGATGGCCTTGATATTAATACTGTAACTGGCTCAAATATTGGTGATATCAAGACAAGAGCATTAGCGATTGTTGCCGATGCTTTGCTTAATGCCCATAGTTTCAATTTAAATACCTTTGTTATTAATATTCCGGCGCAATCTTTTGCTATCGGATCGCCCATAACTTTTACAGTTCAAGCTTTTAACGATATGGGACTAGCAATGGGAAATGTGCAAGTTTCTCTTTCAGCAACACAGGGAACATTAAACCAAACTACGGTAACAACCGATGTAACCGGCGTTTCTCCGGCTGTTACGTTAACTCCGGTTAGCGGACAAACAACCGCCACCATTACGGCAACCGGTGTTGTAGGAATTCCTTCGGGAACAAAATATTACCATGTTGCCGATCCAAACGGAAAACAGAAACTTATTCTTGCTACCCCTACAATTGCTTCAAGAACAATTACAAAAAATGTAACCTGGTGTAATTCGTTTAATTTGGTGCTTAATAAAGTTGCCGATAAAGCTGTTGTAACGGACGGCGATATTATCACCTATACAATAAAAGTTAAAAACACAGGAACCGGAAACGCGCAAAACGTTCAAGTTTCAGATCAATTAGCTTCCATTTTAGATTTTATTTCCTCCACTCCAAGCGGTGTTTATAACCCAACCACCGGAATCTGGAATGCCGGAACAATTAACGCAAATGATTCAACTTCTCTTGAAATAAAAGTAAAAGTAAACTATGGTACTGCTTCCGCCCCGGTTTATGATCTTGGCGCTGCATCACCTTTTAATTTATTCGTTGTTGATACGTTGATTCAGCCATCATCGGATACAGAAGGAAAAGTAGCTGTAGGCGGTTACGCTGATCTTAGAAATTATAGCGTTGGCGATAAGCTGCCGGCTCATTCCGGAGATGTACTTGTCGTTGGAAATCATTTAACATTTTTCAGCGGACGCGTTTATAACGGGAGAACAACCTACGAGCATTATATTACATCAACAACTCAATTCACCTCAGACGAAGGAATTGATACAGCCCATGTAGTAGATTTTCCCCATGCTAAAAATTATTTAGAAAATCTCTCAAATCAACTTTCCACTTTAGCTGAAACCGATACCGTTGGCTTCGCTTGGGGAAACGTGCAACTTACCGGAACAAATCCGGTTCAGAACGTCTTCTTTGTTGAAGATTCCTTAATTAGCGCGGCTAATAACTTTACCATTCACGTTCCGAATAATTCTATTGTAGTTGTAAACATTAAAGGAAATTACGTTGAATGGAAAGGCGGATTTAGTGTTGAAGGCACTTCAATAGATAAAGTATTACTCAATTTTTATGAGGCCGATACTATAAAAGTTTCTGACATCAACATTACCGCAGCATTTTTAGCTCCCAAAGCTGTCCTCGATTTTCCGCACGGATTAATAACCGGACAAGTTATGGTTCGCTGCATGTATGGCGCCGGACAGTTCAACAACAGTTTATTTGATGGAACTATCTCAAATGATACTACCATCGCTAACTTTGCAACTATCGTAAGTGCGACTCAATCAAGCATGCCAAGTATTATCAACGTTCCGGCTTCTATGGCTAAA
>JBAYFO010000004.1:0-121870 GCA_041667115.1 Ignavibacteriaceae bacterium
CGGTTAAAAATACCTATGCGTCCTCGTTCCGGAAGCGATTTAGTAATGCGCCATAAATAATCATGATCCAGTTCTTCGGTAGAGGGCTGTTTAAAACTAAAGACTTCGGTTCCTTGTGGATTTAATCCGCTCATAACATGTTTAATGGCACTATCTTTCCCCGCGGCATCCATTGCTTGAAAAATAATGAGCAACGCCCACTTGTTTTCCGCGTAAAGTTTGTTTTGCAACTCAACCATGTGCTCGATGTTTTTTTTAAGAAATTTCTGTGCGCTTTCTTTCGATTTGAGTTTGCCTGAATAGCCTGGCGAGTAATTGGAAAGAGAGAATTTCTTTTTAGAAACAACTCTGAACTTTGAAAGATCGAGCTCCATAACTACCTCATTCAATTTATTAATTTTTCAAGAGAAAACTTCAACTTTATATTGACATTATCAAGACGAAAACAAATGATTTAAAAAAATTGAAACATTCTCAGCAACGCAGGTTCATGGCTGATCGCTATTTTAAATCCGATAAGGATAAGAATGATTCCACCGCTAACCTCTACAATCTTTCCGAATTTATTTCCTAAGCGACTGCCTGCTAAAAGCCCGAACAGCGAAAGAATAGCCGTAATGATTCCTATAAAAATACTTGGATACCAGATACTATAACGAAGAAGCGCAAGGCTAAATCCGACGGCGAGCGCGTCAATACTGGTTGCAACAGAAAGCATCACCAGGGATATGCCTCTTGAAGGATCCGAGTTTTGTGTTTCTTCTTTACTTGAAAAAGCAGCCCTAATCATTCTTGTTCCAATTGTAACCAAAAGAATGAATGCGATCCAGTGATCAACTTTTTCGATGAGCTGCTCAACTGTAGAACCGAGATACCAACCGATAACCGGCATAAAAAATTGGAATAATCCGAAGTGAAACGGAAGACGAAAATAATCGCGCCATGTCCGGGTTTGTATTAGCGAGCCTGCGCTGAGAGAAACGGCAAAAGCGTCGAAGGCTAATCCGAAAGAGAGAAGAAGTGTTTCTATAAATCCCATGGTATTAAAAATGTTAGAGTAAAACCCCTGAAAGGTTTATAAATCTGTTTTTATTGAGGAAATTGTTATCTACTTTTCGTTAGTAAAATTAAGGATATTTAATGAAAAAGTTACTTGCGATTACCTTTGTCTTAATAACATTTAATTGTTCAATTTTAGGGCAGACGCAATTTCAAAGTTTTCTAAGCTACGCGAATAGTATCTCCGATTCTCTTCAAAAAAATATCGTGCTCGATAGTTTTATCACATATCACAAAGCAGTGCGCATTCCGATTGCCGAAGATAATTACGCAATATTTTTATATAAAGGATACACACAGACGGTTTCTGTTGCCGGAGATTTTAACGGATGGCAAACTAATTTCTTGATGACAAGAGTTACGAAATCAAATTTCTTTTATGCTACAAAACTTTTTGAACCAAATGCCCGCGTTGATTATAAGATAGTACTTAATAACACCAATTGGTATCTTGACCCACTCAATCCAAACACATGCACAGGCGGATACGGACCAAACTCCGAATTAGCCATGCCGGAGTATATTCAACCGAAAGAAATAAAATATGATGGAACAATTACACATGGAAAGATTGAGCAGAAAACTATTATTAGTACCAATGCAAGTGCCACATATCAATTAAAAATATATCTACCGCCTGATTATAATCCCTCGGAAAATAAAATTTATCCCACCGTTTATTTTCAAGACGGATTTGAATACATTGATCTTGCCGGCGCAGTAAACGTGCTTGATAATTTAATTGCCGCAAAGAAGATTGAAAAAGTAATCGCGGTTTTTGTTAAACCAAACAACCGGAATGATGAGTACGCCCTTTCAAAGCGGACGCAATACCGTTTGTTTTTTGTAAAAGAGTTGGTTCCATTTATCGATTCGTTTTACAAAACCGAACAAGCCGCCAAACGAAGACTGGTGCTGGGTGATTCTTATGGTGGAAATATTTCCGCGTTGATTTGCTATTATCACCCTGAAGTATTTGGCAATTGCGGGTTGCATTCAGGCGCTTTTCAAGAAAACAATTATGAAGCATATAATCTTTTTATTTCGTCGCCCAAAAAAGAAGTGAAATTTTCGATGGTCTGGGGAACGTACGAACCGCTTTATCCGAATATGCGCCAGTTTAGAGATTCTCTTGAGTTGATCGGTTATGAATTTAATTGGTCGGAGTTACCTGAAGGACACAGCTGGGGCTTGTGGCGCGCCAACATCGATTTTATGCTTGAATATATTTTCCCTTATACACCAACAGGAGTTAATGAAGGGTTAAATATTTCACCGGATAAATTTGAACTGCACCAGAATTATCCGAATCCGTTTAACCCAACTACAGTAATTAGCTATCAATTGCCGGTTTTCAGCAAAGTGAGTTTAAAAGTATACGACATACTTGGTAACGAAGTTGCTCTGTTGGTAGATGAAGAAAAACCTGCGGGGGAATATCAAGTGAACTTTAATACACGACTAACTACTAACAACAAACAACTTTCAAGCGGTGTGTGTTTCTATCAATTGAAAACCGGGGATTTTATTCAAACCCGGAAAATGGTAGTTCTAAAATAAAAGCTGTTGCAAAAAAACCGTGAAGGATGGAAAATCCTTCACGGGTAAATATTTTTTTCACGATTTATTTTTTCTTAACGTCAATATCACCGCCCGAAGTACGGCAAATCAAACTTTTTCCTCCTTTGTTTAGATCAGCTTCAAAACGGGAAGAAGAAATTTTTACAACATTGTTTGTTGTAAGTTCGCAGCTAATACTTCCACCGGAAGTTTTCAAATTTGCTCTCGCGCTAAAATCAGCCGGTAAATAAACAGTAATATCGCCGCCGGAAGTTGAAAGATCGATCCCGAGATTTTGTCCCCAATAGTCTAACTTTACATCGCCACCGGAAGTAGAAGCGTTGATTTTTGCGTTGCCCCCCTTCAATTCAACATCCCCGCCGGAGGTGGAAACTTCGAGATCCCCGTTAAAATCGGTAACGGAAATATTTCCACCGGAGGTAGATCCGCGTGTATTTCCCTTGTTGTTCTTAATAATAATATCTCCGCCGGATGTTGAAACATTGGTGTTGCCGACATTATCATAAAGTTTTAAATCGCCACCGGAGGTTTTTCCTTCAATATTTCCCGCTAAATTTTTAACGCCGATAGTTCCACCGGAAGTTGAAACTTTGGCGTTGTAAGATTTCGGAACCATAATTTCAAAGCGCACACGGAGCGAGCTTCCCCAGTTAAATCCCCAAAAGCTGTCTTTTCTTTTTGCAACGATATATACGCCCCAGTCTTCTTCAGAAAATTTAAATTCTAATTTTTCTTTTGCTTTATTGTTTGCAAAAACTTTTACATAAACTTCGTTCTTGTCCCATGTTTCAACTTTAACACTACCGTTTTGGGTATCAACTTTCAAAAGCTTGCCGGGAACTGTAGTAAAAGTTTTTTCATGAAGCAGTGATAGCTCTTGTGCTAAAGCTGTTCCCATAAACAGCGTTGCAAACATTGCTGCAACAAACAATGATAGAATGGTCTTATTTTTTTTCATTTTGACTCCTTTATGTTTTTAGACTTACAAAAAAATACTTAGGTTACAACCGGAAAAAATCATTTAGGTAAAAATCGTGGTGTCAATTTATTAGCTTTAGAGAGAAGATTCAAAAATTTATGTTGAAAGGAAAATATTGAAGATAAAAGTGAATAAAGCGGGGATATTTAACCGGCTGGATACCCTCATTGTCCGTGTAAAAAATATAGGCGAGGCAAAAAGTTGGTACATCGAGAACCTAAACTTCTTTCCGGTTTACAGCGATGATGAAAGCAAAATTACCGTTTTTGATATGGCGGGGACGACAACACTTACACTTTGGCAGCTTGAAGAAGATGAATCAGCGGGAACCATAAGCCAGGGCAATACCTATGCGGTCTTTAATTGTGAAAACGCCGAACAGGTTTTTAAAACCTTGAAGAAAAAAGGAATTGTTGTTGATAACTTTGCTTCCTCGGAAGACGTTTCACTTTTTAATTTCTATGATCTTGACGGCAATAAATTTGAAGTGATCGAAATAAAAGAAAAGAATGATGAAGAATGATTTCAAACTATAAACACATTATCTGGGATTGGAACGGAACGCTTTTTAACGATGTTGAAATTTGTGTTTCTATCGTCAACAATCTCCTTTCAAAAAGAAACCTCCCTCTACTTTCTCGTGAAAAGTATAAAGAGATTTTCACTTTTCCGGTGAAAGATTATTATGTAACGGCGGGATTCAATTTTGAAAAAGAATCTTTTGAAGTTATCGGGAAAGAATGGATGGATGAATACGAACAACGAAAGCATGAATGCGATTTGTCGGATTCGGCTTTGCAATTGCTTGAAAAAATTTCATCTATGAAGATTGATCAATCAATTCTTTCGGCATATAGCCAGCACACTTTAGTTGAAGTAGTTGAGCATTTCGGATTGACGAAATATTTTTCGCACCTGGTAGGTTTAGACAATATTTATGCTTCGAGTAAAGTAATGCTTGGAAAAGAATTGATGAAAAAGCTGGAGTTAAAAAATGGAGAAGCGCTTTTAATTGGGGATACAATCCACGATTTTGATGTCGCAACTGAAATTGGCGCAGACTGTATTCTTCTTGCAAGCGGACATCAAAACCACAACAATCTTATGCAGTGCGGCGTTCCGGTTTTCGATTCAATTAAAGAAATATTAGAGAAATGGTAAATGTTTTGTGCAGAACTTTTCACATCTATATTTCGTTTTGTAATAGGGTTGCTTTAAATAATTTCATTAAATAAAGAGGTGTTTATGAAAAAGTTTACATTGATCTTTGTTCTGGGAATGATATTCTTTCCGGTTGCTTCTTTTGCGCAAGAAATGAATCAAGAGATGACTCCCGAAATGAAAGCATGGATGGAATATATGACTCCGGGCGAAATGCACAAATTACTTGCAAAAAATGTCGGAACGTGGGAATCAACAATTACAATGTGGATGGCTCCCAATACTCCGCCGGCGACCAATGTTGGCAGTTCTGTAAATGAAATGATTTTGGGTGGAAGATATCTTCAATCAAAACATTCCGGTAATTTTTCCGGCATGCCGATGGAAGGAATTGGACTTGAAGCTTATGACAATGCCAAGAAATCTTTCTACAGTACATGGGTTGATAATATGGGCACGGGCATTATGTATCTGACTGGAAAATACGATCCGGCGACGAAAACAATTATTTACGAAGGAACAGCTGTTGATCCGATAACCGGGAAAGATATGAAGGTCCGCGAGACAATGAAATACATTGATGACAGCCATAGTGAAATGGAAATGTTTACGATTGATGGCGGAAATGAATTTAAGAGTATGCATATCGATTTTGTAAAAAAATAATAGATCGGAAATTATGAGCAAAGATTACAACCCGCGGATGCACTCCGCCGAACACATTCTTAATCAGACAATGGTTCGGATGTTCAACAAAGGAAGATCCTTTAGCGCACACATCGAAAAGAAAAAATCGAAATGCGATTATCGTTTTGAAAGAAATCTTTCTGCGGAAGAAGTATCCGAAATTGAACAAAGGGTGAACGAAGTTATAATAGCGAATCTTCCGGTTACAGAATCTTTTATTTCAAAAGAAACGGCTTCGGCAAAATTTAATTTGGAGAGACTGCCGGACGAAGCCGGAGATTCTCTGCGCATTATTTCCGTTGGTGATTATGATGATTGCCCTTGCATTGGTCATCATGTTCAATCAACTGGCGAGATAGGGGGGTTCAAAATAATTTCAACAGATTTTAATGAGGGAGTGTTGCGTCTCCGGTTTAAGCTTGTAGAAGGTGGTGAATCTTAAATAGATTTTAATCATCAAACTAAAAATTAAAAATGGAGAATTGCGTGAAAACTTTTTTTATCTCGTTCGTGTTTTTGCTTTCGTTATCATTCCTTGGCTGCAAACCAACCGCTGATAAGCTAACCTGGCACGATAATGTTGATGAAGCCCTAAAAATTGCTCAAAAAGAAAACAAAACAGTGCTCGTAAATTTTACTGGTTCCGATTGGTGTGTCTGGTGTAAGCGTTTAAATGATGAGGTTTTTTCAAAGGATGAATTCGCCGCATATGCCGAGAAGAATTTAGTTCTTGTTAAAATTGATTTCCCGCGTGAAAAAGAACAGACACCCGAAACAAGATATTATAACCAGCAAATAGCGGAGCAGTTCCGGGTGGAAGGATATCCAACTATTGTTTTGCTTAGAAAAGATGGGAGTGAACTTGGTGTTACCGGTTATCAAGAAGGCGGCGCTGCAAGTTACATTCAACATCTAAAAAGCTTTAATTAAGACTGAAAGTAGAGACGCGGCATGCCGCGTCTCTACATAACTAACTTCTCCTACTTCAACTTCTCTTTAAACACCTTTTCAAATTTTTCCACCTTCGGTGCAATTACAAACGAACAATAACCCTGCGTTGGATTGTTGGCAAAATAATTTTGATGATAAGCTTCAGCCGGAAAAAACTTGGTAAACGGAGAAATTTCCGTTACAATGGGATTTTCCCACGCGCCGGATTTATCAAGCTCAAGTTTATAATGTTCCGCAAGATTTTTCTGCTTCTCGGAATGATAAAAAATAACAGAACGGTATTGAGTCCCGGAATCTGCTCCTTGGCGGTTCAGAGTTGTTGGGTCGTGCGTTTTCCAGAAAATCTTTAATAATTCTTCATAAGGAACGACTGAGGGATCGAAGATGATTTGGCAGACTTCCGCGTGTCCGGTTTTTCCAGTACAGACTTGCTCATACGATGGATTCTCTGTGGTGCCACCAGAATAACCGGAAATAACTTTGTGAACACCTTTTACCCGTTCAAAAATAGCTTCCGTGCACCAGAAACATCCTGAGCCGAATGTAGCGGTATCAAGTTTAGTTGTTGTTTCCATAATCTCCTGATCCTTAAAGTTTTTATTATCCTTACTCTTATTACATGCTGTAAGTGAAATGAGAAAAAAAAGAAAAATATATTTTGTCATAAACTGAAAACTCCTTTTACTTATTAACGTTAGTCAGCAAGAGAAAGTTCAAATTGAAGAGAATGGGGGGATATTAAAAAAGGCTCGAATTGATCGAGCCTTTTTAATTTTCTGTTTCGCAGAATAATATTCTGCGGTGCGAATTTATAAAATGTACTTACTCAAATCTCTGTTCTTTACAATCGCGTCTAATTTTTTCTTAACAAGTTTCGCGTCAACTTTTACTGTAGCTTTCGGCATTTTGTCGGGGACTTCAAAAAGAATATCGTCTAAAAGCGTTGTTAATATTGTGTGCAAACGGCGTGCGCCGATATTTTCAACCTGCTCGTTAACTTCAAAAGCGATGCGGGCAATTTCTTTTATTCCTTCTTCGGTAAAATGAAGTGTTACGTTTTCAGTTTCCAGAAGAGCTGAGTATTGTTTGAGCAAAGCGTTTTCCGGCAGCGTAAGAATTTTAATAAAATCATCTTCGGTTAAGCTTTTCAACTCAACACGGATCGGGAATCTTCCCTGCATTTCGGGAATTAGATCGGAAGGTTTTGTAGCATGAAACGCACCGGAAGCGATGAACAAAATATGATCGGTGCGAACCTGTCCGTACTTTGTGTTCACGGTTGAGCCTTCAACAATAGGAAGAAGATCGCGTTGAACGCCTTCACGGGAAACATCGGGTCCGCCGCCGGAGCGTCCGCCGCTTCCGGCAATTTTATCAATCTCATCAATAAAAATAATTCCCGAATTTTCAACCCGGTCAATCGCTTCTTTCTGCACAGCGTCAACATCAATTAATTTTTGCGCTTCTTCCGCAGAAAATATTTCTCTCGCTTCGGCGATAGTTGTTTTTCTTTTCTTCTTTTTCTTTGGAAGCATTGATGACATAATTTCCTGGATGTTAATTCCCAGATCATCCGCGCCGATTGGACCTAAGACTTGCATACCAACCGCCGAAGTTGTTATATCAAATTCGATTAAGCGGTTATCAATTTCTCCTGCATGCAATTTAGTTCGCATCCATTCACGGGTTTTTTGATTCATAACCGGATCGTCTTCAGAAGTAGCAACCTCGGCTTTGTTCTCCTCGCCGTTTTCAAGCGGTTTATTTACAGGGGGAATAAGCAAATCAAGAATTCTTTCGTTGGCAAGTTGTTCAGCTTTCGCCTTTACTTCTTCGGTTTTTTCGGCTTTTATCATGTTGACGGCGACATCGGTTAAATCGCGGATCATCGATTCCACATCGCGCCCAACATAACCGACCTCGGTGTATTTTGTCGCTTCGACTTTAATAAATGGGGCATCGGAAAGTTTTGCAAGTCTGCGGGCAATTTCTGTTTTTCCAACGCCGGTCGGTCCGATCAAAATAATATTGTTCGGCATTATTTCTTCTTTTAATATTCCTTCAACCTGTTGACGCCGCCATCGGTTTCGCAAAGCAATAGCAACAGCGCGTTTCGCTTCGTTTTGTCCGATGATAAATTTATTTAATTCGGTTACAATTTGTGTGGGCGTTAATTCGTTTCGCAAAATTTTTTCCATTTCTGTTTATTTGTCTAGAGTTTCAACATGAATTTTATCGTTTGTGTAAATGCATATTTCCGAAGCGGTTTGCAATGATTGAAGAACAATTTCACTTGCAGAAAGTTTGCTGTATTTTTTCAACATTTTAGCGGCGGCAAGGGCATACATTCCACCGGAACCGATAGCGACAATTTTATCATCGGGTTCAATTACATCTCCGTTGCCGGAAATAATAAAAGCGCTGTCCTTAGAAATTACGGCAAGCATGGCTTCTAATTTTCTGAGATATTTATCCGTCCGCCATTCTTTTGCAAGTTCAACGGCTGCACGGTTTACGTTGCCGCGAAACTGTTCAAGCTTATCTTCAAAACGTTCCATGAGTGTAAATGAATCGGCAGATGCGCCGGCAAAACCGCAAAGGACTTTTCCGTTTGCAATTTTTCTCACCTTCATTGCATTGTGTTTCATCACGGTATTACCGAGTGTTACCTGTCCATCGCCTCCGAGAGCGGCTTCACCATTGTGGATAACCCCGATGATGGTTGTTGATCTAATATCTATTGGCATAATAATCCTTTAAAATCTTTTAGCAAAATTAACTTTTTTTAAGTGAATAAGAAAAGCGACTCGTTATTTCCAGATAAATCGCTCAACAATGAATTTAAGCAGTGGTTTTGCCGGAACTATTTTAGAAACATTTTTCTGATAAGCAACATACTCACCTCCGAAACGGGCGACTAATTTTTTTTCTTCGTACCACGAACCAATATAAAAATATATGGTTAAACATAGGACGAAGAGAAAGTAGAAAAGGTTCATTGTCGGGCGAAAGAGAAGAAATAAGATTGAAAACAAATAAATAGGATGACGACTGAACCTATATGGTCCTTCAATTCGTAATGAAGATACCTCATCAAGGTCTTCTTCTTTATATGTGCCGGCTTTCCAGCGCAGTATTTGGCTGATGCCGAGAAATTCCTTTCCATCAACAAATTTTAAGGTCCACACTAATCCGAGCAAACTTGCAATTTGAGGGATGAGGATCAGTAAATCGAAAGGAAAAGAAAGGTCGTACAGAATAATATCAGGCTTTGGTGAGAAAATCCAAACGAGATAAAACGTAAAAAGTGAAACCACGTTGTAGGTAAACCGGTAAAAAGGAAGAAACCGCGGAAAGGAAACTCGCACAACCTCTTTAATTTTATTTGAAGCCAGCCACGAATGTGACCATCCAAAAACTAAAAAGAGAAATAGAATAAGAAGAACATTTCCGAAAAGGATCATAATGTTTTACGCAAACGGGCAACCGGAAGCCGCAATTGCTCGCGGTATTTGGCAACGGTTCGGCGCGCAATGTGTATTCCTTCTTCGTTCAAAATTTCGGCAATTTTATCATCGCTTAAAGGTGATTGTTTATCTTCCTTGATAATAATTTCTTTGATGCGTTCTTTGATATGTTTGTTTGAAACTTCCTCACCGGAATCTGTTGCTAGCCCTTCGCTGAAAAAATATTTCAGCTCGTGTACGCCCTGCATACTTTGTACAAATTTTCCGTTTACCACGCGGCTTATCGTGGAGATATCCATCATAATTTCTTCGGCAATATCTTTATAGATCATCGGGCGGAGGAATTTAGGACCCTTCTCAAAAAAAGCGACTTGTTTTTCCAGGATAGCCCGCATCACTTTCAGCAATGTTTCGCGGCGTTGTTCAATACAAGCGATAAACCATTTTGCAGATTCAAACTTTTCGCGTAAAAATTTATAGGTGTTTTTTTCCCTATCCGAGATTTTCTTTTTCCCCTTGTTCGCGTTCAGCATTTCGATGTATGCCGCATTAACGGTTACCGAAGGCATAGAGCGGTCATTTAAGGTGATAATGTAGTTGTTGTCAACTTTTTCAAGGAGGAAATCGGGAGTTATTTGGTTGAGTTCTGCAATTTCAAAATTTCCTTCGCCCGGTTTGGGATTTAGTTTTTGGATTAAATCCAAAACGGCGCGCAGCGTTTCAGAACTGAGAGACATCTTCTGCATTGTTGAGTCAAATCTTTTTTGAACAAAATCATCAAAATGATTTTTAAGCATTTCTTCAGCTAGATAGGAATAATAAGGATCAAACGTTCCGTGTTGAAGCTGAATGATAAGACATTCTTGCAGACTGCGGGAGGCAATTCCGATAGGATCAAGTACTTGAATTTCTTTTAAAACATTTTCGGCATCTTCCAGAGTTACCTTTGCATGCTCGAACATTTCCAAATTGCTGACGATGGTTCCAAGGTCTTGTTTTAAGTATCCGTCTTGGTCAAGGCTTCCGATGATTTCTTCACCAAGCAGTACAAGCGGTTCATCAAGCTGCAGTAAGTAAAGCTGGTTGAGCAAATGCTCTTGCAGAGATTCTCTTTGCGGTGCCGTTGGTTGAAATTTTGATTCATCTGCCTGGGTATTGTTGTTGTAAGAGGGATCATCAAAATAATCCTCGTCATTCATATAATCTTCTATGCTGAATTCATCTTCTTCGCTGTAATCGGAATCTTCAATTTCCTCTCCGATTTCATCCGGTTCTTTTTCATCTTGTTTTAATTCCAAATCTTCTTCAAGAATCGGATTGAGCTCAAGTTCGGTTTTTATGCGCTGCTCTAGAGCCATCGTATTTAGTTGCAGCAGTTTTTGATATTGAATTTGCTGTGGCGAAAGTTTTTGCTGCTGTGATAAGCGTTGGGAGAGAGAAAGCATACCTATTTACCAATCATTTCTTTTGCTTTTTTATACCAGTTGTTACCGTATTGTCGCTCTAAACTGCTTTTACAAAACTCGAAAGCAGTTACATTTTCTTCTTTTCCCTTTTCGAGAGCAGGTCCACAATCTGAAAATTTTTCAAACCGGAGAACCTCGCCACCGAAATCTGAAACCCGGATCGGAAAGAGGTGACATGAAATCGGTTTCTGAAAGGTTGTCTTTTTCTCAAAAAAGAGTTTTTCCAAAGAGCATTTAGCAATTTCATTTTCGAAATAAACAAAAACGCATGCCTTGCTGTTTACACTGCGCGTTAATAATTCACCCTCTTTTTTCTCGTAAAATCCATTCTCTTCAATTTCATCCCAATGTTCTTCGGGAAGAATGTCTTTTACTAGGGGAAGGATTTTTTCCATTTCTAGTATTTCAGTTTCTGTGAGCGGAGCCCCAAAATCGCTCTCAAGCGTGCAGCACGCACCTTTGCATTTGTCGAGATTACAGACAAATGGAGTCTCCACCACTTCTTTGCGGAGTAAAACGTCGTTTATCGATATAAAATTGCTATTAAACATTGGAATAATTTTTGTTCAAAGATAAGAATTTCTTAAGGAATTATAAATTTTTTTGTAAAACAAAAAATGTTAACGGGACTAAACAAGTTCTGCTATTCAAAAAAAAATAAGTAAATTTCAACCGACAAATTAGGGAACTTGCTCGATGAAATTAAGCGGAAAAAATGTTGTTATTACGGGCGCCTCCAGCGGTATAGGGAAAAATCTTGCTCTGCAGTTGGCAAAAGAAGGATGTAGCTTGGTTTTGCTTGCAAGAAGAATTGACGAACTGGAACTCCTTGCGCAGCAAGTTTCGCAGTATCATGTGATGGTAAAAGTTTATAAATGCGATGTTTCGAATGAGGATGAAGTAAAAAAAGTTTTTTCTCAAATAAAAAAATTTTTCTCTTCAATCGATATTGTTGTTCTTAATGCAGGGGTCAGTTTTAGAACGGATGTAAGAAAAGATGAATCTGCAAAAGCCGTGCAAACCTTTGCTGTAAATGTGTTGGGGATGATTTACTGCGCCAGCCAGGTAATTCCTGCTTTTATTCAAGCTAAAAATGGGATGATCGTGGGTGTTTCTTCGTTGGCTGAAAGCCGGGGTTTTCCACGCAGCGGATTTTATTGTGCCAGCAAAGCAGCCGCTTCAACCTATCTTGAAAGTCTTAGAGTAGAATTAAAAAACTACAACATAAAAGTTTTAACAATTAAACCCGGATTTGTTAAAACTCCCATGACCGATAAAAATGAATTTAAAATGCCGTTTATTATTCCGGTTGAAAAAGCCGTAAAGATAATTGTTGATGGAATAAAGAAAGAGAAAAAGATAATTCAATTTACGTTCGGAACTATACTGGGAGTAAAAATTTTGAAAATCATGCCGAATTGGTTGTTTGATATTTTTTCTCAAATACAACTTAAGAAGCCGTTAAAAAAATGAAAAAGGTTTCTGCGTTAACCCGGTTGTTTTTTTTCTTCCTGGTTTTTGCCGGGATGAGTCAAGCACAGAGTGGTTTGCCGATAACCTTTTCAGAAATAATGTTCAATCCAACTTCAGGGAATAACGAGTTTATAGAGTTGTACAATACAAGCTTGACCGATTCGATAGACCTCGCCAATTTTAAAATAAAATATTATACTTCAAATCCGGATGGGCTTTTTTCAACCGGAGCAGGAACAAAACTATCTCCCCGCGGTTTTGCAGTAATATTTGAGGGAGATTATGATCTAGCGTCCGGCATTTATAAAAATCTTCTCCCGTCTTCCGCATTGATTTTAAAAATCTCAGACAACTCTTTTGGTACTTCCGGAATGGCAAACACAACAGACCGGGAATTAAAGTTAATTTCATCCGCCGGTGATACGCTTGACACGTATCTCTATTCCGCCAACAACGGAACCGGAATTTCAGACGAGAAGAAAATTTTAAGCAAAGATAATTCATCAACTAACTGGGGCAATGCGCTGCACGTAAATGGAACACCCGGGTTTAGAAATTCCGTTTCTCCGTTGACTATTGATGTTGGAGTTTCTTCAATTACTGTTACACCCATCTTTCCAATTGTCGGCAGTACCGTAGAGGTAGAGGGAGTACTTAAAAATTATGGAATTTCATCGGTTCAAAATTTTACAGCGGAAGTTTTTTTAGATACGAATAAAAACTCTTTGGGGGAAACAGAAGAAAAAGTCTTCGAGCAAAAATTGTCTCTTAATCCAAATGACTCAACAACTATTCTCTGTCAACTTCAAAATTTGGTTGTTGGAAATTATCAAATCATCGTTTCAATAACATTGGAGGCAGACGAGAATCAGGCGAACAATTCAAAACTTGCCGCGTTTACAGTTCTGGGTAAACCTAATTCGTTTAATGATCTTGTTATCAACGAAATAATGTATGCACCAACCACCGGCGAGCCTGAATGGGTGGAACTTTTCAATCGTTCTGAAAAACCGATAAATTTGAAAAAATGGAAAATTTCCGACAACGCAACCCCGGTTGCAATAAGCAACATTGATGTTTTTATCCCGGCAAAGTCGTATATAGTTTTGAGCAAAGATTCAACCGTACTCAATTATTATAACATTACTTCGCAAGTTATAACGCTAAGCTTACCCGCATTAAACAACACCGATGACGCGGTTGTGTTAAGAGATTCGCTTAACATTTTGATGGATAGCGTTTACTATTTTTCGAGTTGGGGTGGCGGAAGCGGAAGATCCCTTGAGCGAATTGATATGGATCAACCTGCGATAAATCAATCGAATTGGAAAACTTCAACCGGGATTTACAAAGCTACGCCGGGCAAAATAAATTCCGTTACACGAAAAGATTTTGACGGAACGGTAACAGATATTTCTTTTTCTCCGAAAAATCCAATTGCCGGAGACAATATTTCATTCTCAGCAAAAGCAAAAAATCCCGGGAAGAATGAACTCTCATTTCAGCTCGAACTCTATCTTGATGAAAACCTTGATTCAATTCCCGACGCAGGAGCAATAACTTCTGATTCGTTTACACTTATTCCGCTTGATTCGCTTTCCGTTCCGTTCAATTATGTTTATAATAATTTCAAAGGGACAAAAGGATTTTTTGTGAAAGGGATTTTTGCACAAGATGACGATACGACAAACAATTCTTTCTACAAAACACTTTCTGCGGGATTTCCTTCCGGTAGTGTGTTGATAAACGAAGTGATGTTCACGCCCGTAAATGGAGAGCCGGAATGGGTTGAAGTTTTTAATGCATCAACCGATACGATCAATTTAAAAGATTGGACGATCAACGATGTTTATACGACTCCTGCATACGGAAAAGTTTCCGGAGATTTTATTTTACTTCCTCAAGCTTTCGGTGTGTTAGCAAAAGATTCGTCAATCATTAACTACCACCGAACTATTCCTTCAAACATTGCTAAACTAACGTTACCGGTTTTAAATAATGATGCCGATGGGGTTGTTTTAAAAGATAACCGCGCGATTATGATGGATTCCGTCCTTTATTATAGCGGTTGGGGCGGAACAAACGGCTTCTCGCTTGAAAGAAAATTATTATCGGTGCCGGCAAATTATCAGGACAATTGGGGGAGTTCGTTGGATATTGAGCAAAGCACACCCGGGAGAATAAATAGCCAAACGCCAAAAGAATATGATCTAACAATTTCAAAACTCGCAACCGATCAATCGGCTTTTGGAGAAAATGAAAGTTTTTTGGTTTATGCAATGGTGAAAAATATCGGAAGAAATGTGATTCAGCAGTTCAGCGTGAAGTTTTTTATTGACACAGATTCAAACCGGGCGGTGGATAATTTGTTCGATACACAATCTATTTCTGCGCAACTTCAAAGCGGGGATTCGATAAAGATTTTTTCCGGAGTTAACAGTTCGATTTCGAAAAAGACATTGTTTGCCTCAAAAATTATTTTTGCGGATGATGCGGATTCGTTAAACAATTATGCTGAAAAGTATTTTGAACCGGGATATCGCAGTCAATCAATTGTTATAAATGAAGTGATGTACAATCCGAACGATAATGAACCAGAATGGATCGAACTGAAAGCAAACGATTCACTCAACTTGAAAAACTGGTCAATTACTGATTCCCTTTCAACTCCAACAAAAGTAAAAATCACATACAACGATTTTTATCTTTCGCCAAACGAATTTGTTGTATTTGCTAAAGATTCCATTTCGTTTTTTAATGCATATCATTCTTCTGCAAATACACGATTTATTCCGGTTTATCTTCCTTCGCTTAGCAACACTGAAGACGGCATTCATGTTTATGATTTCCGCGACGCGCTTATTGATAGAATGCATTATAAATCCACGTGGGCAGGCAAAAAGGGATTTTCAATTGAACACGTTATCGGTACAAGCGACAGTCTAAGTTGGATTACCTCGCTAGCATTAAAAGGTAATTCGGCGGGAGAAGAAAATTTTCTCCCGAATCAAAACCTAAAGCGAAATGCAATTGTTATAAACGAAATTATGTTCGCTCCCGATGTTGACAATAGTGAGTTTATTGAATTTCAAAATATATCGAACGACTCAATAAACATCGGCGGCTGGCGCTTTGAAGATGAAAAAGGAAATTTTTATAAACTTTCTGAAACCGGATTTGTGATTCCGCCGGGTGAGTTTTTTCTCTTCGCGGCTGATTCAGTTGTGCTGCAAAAATATCCTGAGTTAAGTTCGTTTTTAAATATTTCCATTGCAACTGAACCATCACTTGGTTTTACAAACACCGGGGAACTGATCCAGCTTAAAAATATTTTCGGCGCGGCTATCGACTCGGTTGTTTATTCCGATTCTTGGCACAACAAAAATATATTGAATACAAAAAACAAATCACTTGAAAGAATAAATCCTGACCTTGACGGAAACTTAAGTGCCAACTGGAGCACTTCTGTTGCAGTGGTAGGAGCTACACCGGGAAGACTAAACAGCATTTATACAAAAAACACAAACAGGGGATCGAATATTTCGGTTTCGCCCAATCCTTTTTCACCTGACAACGATGGAGTTGAAGATTTTACAATTATCAACTACAACTTGTCGCAGGCAATCTCCCAAACGCGAATTAAAATATTTGATGCGAAAGGAAGGTTAGTACGGACACTTATTAATAATCAGGCAAGCGGACAGTCGGGCTCGATTATTTTTGATGGTTTGGATGATAGCGGCAATCCTCTTCGCATTGGGATGTATATTGTTTATCTTGAAGCGATGAGCGATGCTTCGGCAGTTGTAGACAAATTGAAAACCGTCGTTGTGGTTGCAAGAAAATTGTAATTATTGTAGTTTGAAAAAACTATTTATGGATTTTAGAAAACAACAAAAAATATCATGACCGAAATAAAATATTTTACTCCGAAAGAAGCAGCAAAAACGCTTCCGCTTGTAAAAAAAATTGTTAAAGATATTCTACGCGACGGAAAAGAAATACAGATATTAATGGATGAAGTTGGAGGCGATGTTCAACGTAATCCCGGGATTTCCGAACGGTTAAAAATAATGCAAGACTATTTAAAAGAACTGCTGGATATCGGTTGCTATTATAAAGATTGGGATTTCTCTATCGGGTTAGTTGATTTCCCTTCCGTGATAGATGGGAAAGAAGTTTTTCTTTGCTGGCGCAGTGACGAAGAGGCAATCCTCTATTATCACGGTACCGAAGGAGGTTTTGCCGAAAGAAAAACCATTCCCGAAGAATATTTTTATAATTAAAGTGGAAGTAAAATTATCATTACTAATGCAGATGGGTCAATTGTTTAAATGAAAAATCTACAACTCTTTGTGTTCGATTTAGATGGAACGCTTACCGAATCCTCCGAAACCATATACCAAACAACAATGAAAACGTTCGAGCAGTTTGGTCAGAACGTTCATCTTCCTAAAGAAGAATTAGACAAACGTATCGGCGAGCATTTTCAAACAATATTTGATGATCTGGAAATTCCGGTTGCCGATATTGAGAAATTTATTGATGTGTATAAAACAATTTATTTTGATTTTATCGATACTACAAAACTTTATCCAGGGGTAGAACACACACTTTCGACATTGAAAAAGAATGGGAAGAAAATTGCTCTACTCACCACTAAAGCACAGGAGCAGGCATGGCGCATTATTCATCATTTCAAATTGGAACAATATTTTGATGAAATCATTGGAAGAAGAAATGGAATGGGACACAAACCATCACCCGAGCCGCTCCTTTTTATTTGCAATGCCCTCTCGATTTTGCCGGAAGCGACTCTCATGGTTGGAGATTCAGAACTTGATGTACAGTGCGGGAAAAATGCCGGGGCTAGAACTTGTGCGGTAACGTATGGTTACCGCCCGGAAGAAATTCTTGCTAAAGAAAATCCCGATTATACGATAAAAAAAATTTCAGATTTATTAGATAATTTCTAAAGTTGAACTATGAAATCGAGAATTTACTTTTTACTTTTTTTATTGACTATTAGTTTTGCCGTTAACACAACTGTGTTCTGGTATTATGAACAAAACATTAACCCACACGTGCACAATTATTTTGACGTTGTCTGGTGGTGGATGGTAAGTTCAACAACAGTGGGGTATGGCGACGTAGTTCCGATAACCGTACCCGGAAGGATTGCCGCAATAATTTCAATTTTTGTGGGAGTATTTTTTTACACAAACATCATAACCATCATTGCCGAAACCGTGCATCGATCATTTGAAAAACACCTTCGCGGGTTAGTTCAGGTTAAATGTAAAAATCATATTGTTATTTGCGAATACACGGCGTTTGCCGATGAACTGATTCAAGAGCTGCCACAAATGGAAGGATTGGCTGGCAAGGAAGTTGTTATTGTTACCGATTTAGTAGAAACGAATCCATATCTGCAGCATTTTTTTGTGAAGGGTGTTCCCATTAATCCGCTTAATTTGAAAAAAGCAAATATTAATGAGGCGGATTACATTTTCGTTTTTGCTAATATTCGGTTTAAAGACCCGGATGTGAAGACATTGCATCTTCTCTCGCGAATCAAAAAATTGAACAATCATGCAAAAATTATTATTGAATTAGAAAACCCGCTCGATGATTTAGTGAAACACCTAGACGCTTCAATTGTGGTTGTTGAGAGTAGAAAAATGTTAGAGGATTTGCTTAAACACCAGTCAATAAAATTCAACGATCTTATGAAATAAAAAAAATGGGACGCAGATGAAGAATGAAATCTCAAAGAACAAATCCCAAAACCCAAACATACTTTGTTTTTTGAAAATTGCTTTTTGGAATTTCTTCCTAGATAAATCTGCGTCCCATTGTCTTAAAAAAATTTACTTAAACGTATCTGCCGAATTAATGATCTTTACATCATTCACATTCAACTTATAATTTGCAACAGCGTCGTCCTCATCCAAAACAGATTTCGGTAGTCCCGCCTTCACAACATTTGAATAACTCATTGGTGAAGGAAGATTTTCTTTCAAGCTTTTTGCAAGCGGTTCTGCTTCACTCTTATCTGTAATAATGGTGATATCCATATTTTCTGTCTGCCAATATTTTTTAATTGCGCGGTTAACATCAGCAAGGGTAAGTTTTGCAAGCTGTTTATCCATTTCGTTAACGTAATCTTTTTTTCCGTAGAATTTAGAATCCATCAAATAACCAAGACGACTTGAAGGTGTCTGCACATAAAGTTTTATGTAGCTTCTTAAAAATGTGCGGGTTGCTTCAAAATCTTTTTTTGTCATTCCATTCTTTACAAGATTATCAATTTCGCGAACAGCCAAACGAATTGCGTAATGTGCATGCCCGATTTTAATATCTTCCAATTCCTTGTATTGATTCTTCAACTGTTTTGCAATTTGCACAGGGCGAATCCAAAAAGAAAAATAATTTGTGTTTCGCGGTGTTCCCGCAGGCTGCAGCATATTTCTTCCGCCGTTATCGTACCACTCGATGTAAGAGTAATCTCCGTAATTCATCGAACGGGTTTCGCGCAGCTTTTGATACAGTTGTCCGTAAGATTTTCTATGTTCGCCCAGATATGAATTTGCTACCATCATCGCAGCAAAGTCGTTATCTTTTCGTGTAAGGTTCATCGGGAATCCGGCGAATATTGCAGAACCAAACGCATTATCTTTTTGAATAATCTCAACGTTTATCCCTTTTGGCATCTGAGGTTTTACTATTGCGGGAAGAAGAGGTTTTACAGCAGAAAGTTCTTGCAAATCTTTTTTCAACGTTGAGAGAAATGCACTTGAATAATTTCCGGCAATCCCGATCATAACATTATTTTTTGTGAAGAAGTTTTTGTACTGATCTCTCACGTCTTCAAGGGTTATCGCTTTTACGCTTTCTGATTTCCCTTGAATCATATGTTGATATTTTGTTCCTCTAAAAAGAAAATCTTCCAGCGCTTTTTTAGAATAATCTTCGTCGGAAGAAGCGCGGATAACCTGGTCAACATAATTTTGCTGATTTCTTTTTACACGGTCAAAATCATTTTGCGAAAATGAGGGGTGAAGCATTAATCCTTTAAGGATTGGATAGAAATCATTAAGAAAATCTTGATGTACTTCAAACGTGAAGATCGAGACTTCTTTATCAACCGATGAAGAATATCCTGCCGCCCAGGGATAAATTTTATTTTGAATATCGGAGTAAGTTAAATCTCCCGTTCCACCTTGTGTTATCAGCGCGGAAGTGAGATAGGTTAATCCTTCTTTTCCTGCCGGATCGCATACCGAACCGTTTTTGAACATCAACTTAATTGTTACCTTGTTAGTGTGCGGCAGTTTTAACTCAACCACTTCTTGCGCAAGTAAAGAACCGAACAAGAGAATTCCAAGCAATAAAGTTTTCATTATTTTACTCCTCCTTCTGCATCGGCTGAGATTGTGCCGACGGTTAATCTTTCCGGGGTGAAGTATTTTTTTGCGACAGCTTTTACATCTTCCACGGTTACTTTTTCATAATTATTATAAAGATAGTTAATCGATTCCGGATCGCCGGTAAGCTGAATAATATGACTTAGAATATTTGCAATCGATGATGGATTGTCTATACCCATTGCAAAACTGTATTTCAATCTGGATTTTGTTTCTGCCAGTGATTTTTCATCAACACCATTTGTCTTCACCGCTTCGAGAGCTTTTGTTATTTCATCTTTAACATATTGCATATCGTTTTTCTTCACAATGGAAGCATCAACAGAAATCAAATTAGGATCGCGGGTGTCATAAATTCCGCCGTTAAGGCTGCGTACTTTCTGTTCCTGAAGTACAAGTTTTTGATAGAGTTTCGAGTTATTAGAAAAAAGTATTGTACATAAAATATCAAGTGCCGGTGATTCCATTCCTTTTGCGTCAAACCCCGGTCCCTTATAGTTCAAGCTAACAAACGGAGGAATACTGCCGTCTTGAAGATGCGTATAGCGGGTTTCTTTTTGTTCCGGTTCAACGGGAATTTTCGCTTCATAATTTCCGCGTTTCCATTTTCCGAAATATTTTTCCGCAAGTTTATTTACCTGTTCAGGGGTTACATCGCCAACAACCAAAAGCGTTGTGTATTCCGGTCTGTAAAATCGATTGAAAAACTTTAAAGAATATTCGTACTGATTCGGCATATCAATAATGTCTTTCAGAAATCCCATTGTTGTATGTTTGTACGTATGTGCATCAAAAGCAGTATTTGCAATGTTTTCTTCCAACTGCGCAAACGGTGAGGCAATATTTTTTGTATACTCGCCTTTAACAGCACCTGCTTCTGTTTTGAAATCGTGAATTGGGTAATGTAGATTCTGAAAACGGTCGGATTCAAGTTCAAACATTTTTTCGAGTTTTTGTGCATTACCCGTCATGTGATAAATTGTTCTGTCGAGTGAAGTATTTGCATTGGCTGAAGCGCCGATTGCTTTTAATTCTTCGTTGTATTTGTCTTTATCATATTTTTCCGTTCCGCGGAACATCATGTGTTCGAAGAAATGGGCAAATCCGGTTACGCCGGCCTCTACCTCATTACGCGAACCAACGCGGACAACGAGAAAGAATGAGGCAATTCCGGGACTATCAAATTTTACGGTAACCACATTTAGTCCGTTTGCCATTTTATGTTGCTCAATTGGATAAGGAAACGGCTTTGTTGCCGCATAGTTGCTTAAACCGATTGCAGAAAAAAAGAAAATCGGCAAAGCAAGTGAAAAGAAATTTTTCATATCGCTCCTTTTTTTAGTTATAAAAGTTATCTTCTTCAAGGGTTTAGACGAAGAAGAAAGAATTTTTCCTATTAAGAAAAAATAGCAAATTCCTTTTGGTTAATAAACAACATCTGTGGAATAATGAAACCGCTTATCAAGAAAAAGGAAACTGTTTTTTTACCTTAAGGTTGCTCATGTAAAAAATATCACAGTATCCCCTTGACAAACGAGATTTTGTTTTGTATGTTTGCTTTGCAAAACAAAGTACTTTATTAACCGAGGATTCGAATGGACGATAGAACTGCAATTGATGAACTTATATTTATAAGAAAAGTAATTGAGGATAGCAAGCGATCTGTAACTGAAAACGGAATCGGTTTTATCTTCTGGGGAATTCTTGTCTTTTTAGGATTGATGTCTGTTTATCTTAAAATTGTTTTTGATTTACCCTATGATTCAAATTGGGTTTGGATTATTCTAATTGGTTTCGGGTGGGCTTACACCATCATTGCCAATTTAATAAAGAAGCGAAAAAAACAGGTTAAAACTTTTGCCGGAAAAATTTTAATGAGTGTTTGGGTTAGCGCCGGAATTGTGATGACAATTATTGGCTTTGTTGCTACTGCCGCCGGGATGATTCCAGGTTATTCAGTCAGTCCTCTTATTTCAACCGTATTGGGTGCGGCATATTTTATAAGTGGAATAATATACGACTCTAAATGGGTGAAGTTGCTATCTGTAGGCTGGTGGCTTGGCGGAATAGGAATGTTTTTTGTCGTTAATATCAATCAAATTTTAATTATGGCTTTAATGATGTTGTTTTTACAAGTGATTCCCGGATTTATTTTTTATTTTGGTTCAAAAAAAAATGAAATAGCTCAATGAGTGAAAATAATTTTTTAAACGGAGTTTCTATGGATGAAAAATCAGCCCTTGAAGAACTTCAATTTATTAGAAAAATAATTGAAGAAACAAAAAAAGCAGTCATCTATAACGGCAAGGATTATATCTTTTGGAGTGTACTTGTTATTGTCGGGATGATGTCGACATATCTATTTCATATGAGTGGTCTTTATTTTAACTACTTCTGGATTTGGGTTGTGCTCATCCCAATAGGTTGGATTTTTTCCATTTACAATCGGATAAAGCTAAGAGAGAAACATCCTTCTACATATTCCGGAAAGTTGATAGGCGCTGTTTGGGCTGCTGCCGGAATTGCTATGACGATCATCGGATTTATCGGACCAATGATTGGAACAATTAAACCTATGGCGATCAGTCCGATTGCCTGTATAATAATGGGTAGTGCGTATTTCGTTACGGGGAAAATTGTAGAGGTTAAATGGCTCGGTAATTTATCGTTCGGGTGGTGGATTGGCGGAATAGTATTACTCTTTATTACTTCTATTCATTCGTTTTTGATTATGGCTTTGTTAATGCTCTTTTTCCAGGCACTACCGGGAATAATTATTTATAGAAAATACAAACAAACTATGACGGCAAAACTGTGAACGATTTTGATTATCAACAACTCGATGATGTTATTCATTCGAGAATTCGTCTTGCTTTAATGGCATTGCTAATATCGGTGGAAGAAGCGGAATTCAATTTTCTAAAAGAAAAGGTGAACGCAACCGATGGGAATTTAAGTGTTCATCTGAAGAAACTTGAAGAAGCTAACTATATTTCAGTCAAAAAAGAATTTGTTGACCGTAAACCCAAGACGGTTTACTCACTTACGAAAACCGGAATTAAAGCATTTGAATTGTACGTAGCTCAATTAGAAAAATTAATTAAAAAATAAAAATTTTTATCTATCAACTTTGTAAATCAAAGCACTTTATTTAATAACAACAATAGAAAAGGATCAAAAATGAAAACTTCAATTTCGACAAAACTGTTCGTGTTCTTTCTTCTCTTTGCCTGGCTCTTTCCATCACTCTATGCTCAATCGTCCAAAGAACTTTTAAAAGAAGGGAAAGCACTTGCAGCAAAGGCTTACGTCGTGTATGATAAAGAAACGTTCATGAAGGCGCACGACATATTTGAAAAGCTCTATTCAGCCGACTCCACCGATCTTACAGCCCTCTACAATTTAACGTATGTAGAATATCGATTTTTAGAAATGGGCGCGCGTGAAAAAGCATTGTTTGATAAATATGTCGTTCAAGCCGTCAATCACGCAGAAAAAATTTCTTCGGCAAAAGATTTTACCTCTGAAGGAAAAACTTTATTCGCCGCAATCTTGATGATGAAAATAACTTATAATTGGGCGGAAGCAATGACCCTTTCACCGAGAATCTATGCGCTGCTGGGTGAGGCTCTTGCAATTAATGGAGACAATCCGCGAGCCAATCTAGTTTATGGTATTATGAAGTTTAACACTCCGGCAGCGTTTGGTGGAAGCACAAAAGAAGCACTTGAAAATTTTTCCAAAACAATTTCAGTTTTTGAAAAAGAAGAAAATGATTCAACACTTATGGTGAATTGGGGATATCTCGATGCGTTAGCATGGACAGGAATTGCTAACGAAAAATTAGAAATGTCAGATGCGGCAATCTTCGTTTATAAAAAAGCTCTATCGATTGAACCCGAATTTGCTTGGGTCAAACATGTACTGCTCCCGAAATTAGAGAAATCGAAAAACGGAACAAAGAATACTTTTTAATAAGAAGTTGATAGACAAAAAGGAAACAAATGAAATCTAAAATAATTTTAATCGCGTTGCTGTTGATCGGAAACTTATTTTCTCAATCCAAAATAAAAATTGAAGGAACTGTTTTTGATGATGATAAAAAACCATTACCGATGGTTATGGTTTTTCTCACTAATTCGAGTGACGGAGTAATGAGCGATGATCAAGGAAAATTTTCCTTCTCGACAAAATTGAAAGGGAAAATTATTCTTAATGCAAATCTGATCGGGTATGAAAAATTCAGTAAAGAATTGGATTTACAAGATCAAAAGAAAATTACCTTCGATATTGAATTGAAAGAATCTGCGCTGAAGATGAAAGAGTCGGTTGTGTCGGCAAGTTCATTCGGCTCTGAAAAAGGAAAGGGTTTGGTCTTAAGCCGTATCGATGTTTTAACAACTCCCGGTGGTGCAGCGGATTTATTTCAATCGCTAAAAACAATGCCGGGAATTACTCAAGTATCCGAAAGCGCCGAACTTTACGTGCGCGGTGGCGATCCGATTGAAACAATAACCATGATAGATCAAGCGTTAATCTATCATCCGTTTTCTTACGAATCGACCTACGGGAGTTTGTTTTCAAACCTGAAAAACGAATTCATCAAAGGAATGTTTTTTTCAAGCGGCGGATTCTCTGCTAAGTATGGAAATGTTCTTTCAGGAGTTCTAGATATCGAAACAAAAGGAGTTCCAACATCTATGTACAGCAGTTTTGGGATTTCTTTAGCGAATACAAATTTCTCCGCCGAAGTTCCTTTGATAGAGGACAAACTTGGCTTCAGCTTCAATTTTGATCAATCATTTACCAAACCAATTTTTTGGCTGAACGGTGGATTGGAAAAATTTACTGCTGCACCGACTTCTAAAAATATTACCGGAAGCGTGAATTATGCATATTCAAAAACCGGTAAATTAAAATTATTCGGTATTTACGCAAGAGATATTCAAGGTGTGAGTGTTGAACAAACCGAATACGAAGGAACCTTTGATGGAAATACGCAGAGTAAATTCATCAATCTCCAACATTCAAATGTTCTTTTTACTAAACTTGTAATGAAGAACAGTCTTTCCGTTAGCAGCTAGTTAAATAAATGGAAACTGGGTGTTCTTGATTTGACAAAAACGGATCAAGTTTATTCATTCAGAAATGACTTTGAATATTTTATTAGTTCGCGTAGCCGTTTGCTTTCCGGAGTTGAATATGAAAAGAGAAAAGTAAACTATCTCGGACAAATTCCTAACAATGATTACAACATCCGTCCCGATGCGCAAAAAAAAGTAATAGATGCCGATATCCTCGGCTCAAGAGTTGGTGGGTATTTTGAACTTGAATCAGCCAATACTATTGGAATAGAAAATTTTGCAAGTGCAATTGGAATTAGATATGACCGTATTCCTTCTCTAAAATTTGATTGGATAAATCCGCGTGTGAATTTATCTTACAAACTGAACGAGCATTCAACATTAAAAACAGCTTGGGGAATTTTTAATCAACTTCCCGATCCACGATTATTCAATCCTGTTGACGGCAATCCGAACCTGAAATCGATGCAGGCGATTCATTACGTTCTTTCATACGATTATCTTTTTAACGATGATAATTCGTTCCGTGTTGAACTTTACCACAAAGATTATAAAAATCTTCCGCTAGAAAATTCTTTGATTAAGTATGACAATAATGGAAAAGGTTATGCGGATGGTATTGATGTTATTCTAAAAGGTACATTGACAAACGGATGGAGCGGGTGGATTTCTTATGGATTTATCAATACAAAAAGAAAATGGATGGACTTTGAGCAATTAACAAGCAGTTCATTCGATATTACACACAACTTTTCGTTGATCGCAAAATATTTTATTGCGGCGAATTGGCAGGTGGGAATAAACTTTAAATACGCAACGGGGAGACCTTACACGCCTGTTATCGGCTCGGATTATCGTTTAACCGAAAGTGTCTATGAGCCTGTTTATGGAGTAAAAACTCATCACGTTTTCAAAATTATAAGCGGTTGGATTTGCGAATCACATATTTCACAACGCTATTTGATAGGCTCAGTACCGTCTTCTACCTTGAAGGATTAAACATTCTTGATCTTAAAAATATATTTGGATATTACTATTCGCCGGATTATTCCGAAAGGAAAGAAATTTCAAGTTACTTTGGAAGAAGAACGGTGGTTGTAGGAGCGAGTTTTAATTTATAAGCGCAGACTGAAGTTTATGTTACGCAAAAATTCGTAACACAGACTTCAGTCTGTGATCTTAGAACCTACCGATATTTCACCCACATCTTTTTATTTTCTATTTTTAGAAGAGAAAAACTAAGTTTAATGAAACCGTACACATTTTTTTCGTGTTAGATATTATATAACTGAAAGAAAAAAGTAAATGGCAAAAAAATATTGGCTCTTCAAATCTGAACCGGACGCATATTCAATTGATGATCTGGCAAAAGATAAAAAAACTTTTTGGGATGGCGTCCGTAATTACCAAGCGCGGAATTTTTTACGCGACGAAATTAAAACCGGTGACCAGGTTTTGTTCTATCACAGCAACGTAGAACCCACCGGCGTTTTTGGCGTTTGTGAAGTTGTTAAGGATGGATATCCCGATCAAACCGCATTTGATCCGGAAAGCAATCACTTCGATCCGAAAAGCAATCTGCAAAATCCCGCGTGGTTTATGGTTGATATTAAGTTTGTGAAGAAATTTTCCAAACCGGTTACGCTGGATGAAATAAAATCTAATACCAAATTGCAAAACATGAAACTGCTTCAACGCGGGAACCGTTTAAGTATTCAGCCTGTTACAAAAGAGGAATTTAATACAATAGTTGCAAGTGGAAAGTAAAAAGTGAAAAGCGAATTTGTAAATGGATAAATCTTTATCGGAAGTACACTCAACCGTAAAAACAAATAAGGGGAGCTATCTAAAAAGGCTTTTTGCTTTTTCCGGTCCGGCTTTTCTCGTTTCCGTTGGTTATATGGATCCTGGAAACTGGGCAACCGATATTGCCGGAGGCGCGCAGTTTGGATATAAATTAATTTGGGTTATTCTCCTCGCAAACCTGATGGCAATTTTGTTTCAAACGCTCGCCGCACGGCTTGGAATTGTTTATGGCAGAGATTTGGCACAAGCATGCCGCAACAGTTATCCAAAAGTAATAAATTATATTCTCTGGGTTTTTACTGAAATCGCAATCGCGGCAACGGATCTTGCAGAGGTGTTGGGGTCGGCAATAGGTTTGTACCTGCTGTTCGGCATTCCTTTGGTCTGGGGTGTTGTAGTTACCACGCTTGATGTTTTGCTTTTGTTGCTGCTCATAAACTACGGTATTAGAAAAATGGAAGCAGTGATTGTCTCGCTTGTTGCGATGATTGGAATTTGTTTCCTTCTCGAATTACTACTTGCGAAGCCGGTTCTTGGTGACGTTGTAACCGGATTTATTCCTACCGCAATGTCAAGCGGAGCCTTATTTATTGCACTTGGTATTATCGGCGCCACGGTTATGCCCCATAATATTTATCTTCACTCGGCATTAGTACAATCGCGTGATGTTGAAAAAACTTCGGCAGGAAAAAAAGAAGCAAATAAATTTAATTTAATTGATTCGGTTGTAGCCTTAAATGCTGCCTTCTTCGTGAATGCCGCCATCTTAATTTTAGCTGCCTCGGTATTTTTTACAACCGGGCATTCTGATGTTGCGTCAATAATGGATGCTCATTCTCTTCTTGGAAAGCTTCTCGGGAGTTCCTTTGCTCCGTTTGCATTTGGACTTGCGTTGCTTGCCGCCGGGCAATCTTCAACGATAACCGGAACATTTGCCGGACAAATTATCATGGAAGGATTCGTCGGTTTAAAAGTTCGTCCCTGGATGCGAAGATTGATAACCCGGTTGATTGCTATCATTCCGGCGCTTATTGTAATTAATCTTTCGGGAGACAAATCGGTCGATCTTCTGCTTATTCTTTCTCAGGTAATATTGTCAATTCAACTTCCCTTTGCGTTAATTCCGCTGCTTCACTTTACATCAAGTAAAGAAAAAATGGGTGAGTTTGCTTCCGGAACAAAAGTTAAAATTCTTGCTTGGGCTGCCGCGATTCTTATTATAGCTTTAAATTTAAAATTGGTCTCGGATGTGGTGCTGGAAAATATTTCTGCTCCCGGTGTAACCGGTTTATTAATAAAAATCTTAGTGATCCCTTTTATGCTGTTTGTTTTAGGGTTGCTTCTGTGGATAATCTTTGAACCGTATCTCACCAAAGAGAAAATTCATGAAGTTATTAGCGCAACAACGGCGCAGTTTACATCACTTGAAAGCGGTACTTCAGTAAAGCGTGTAGGAATTGCGTTGGAGGGAAAGTATAGATATGACTCACAGATTATTCAAAAAGCTCTGCCCTTCTTACAGGCGGAAAAAAATACCATTTTCTTAATGCACTGTGTCGAGTCACCAACGGGAAGATTTCTTGGTGAAGCAGTTGATGACCAGGATGCTTTGCGAATGAGAATTTATCTGGAAAAGTTTTCAGACTTTCTAAACAAGAAAAATTTCAAAACAGAACTCTGCATCAGCGGTGGTGAACCGGAAGATGCGATTGCTAAACTTGCCGAAAGAGATAAGATTGAAATGATTATTGTGGGAAGCCACGGACACAAACTGATAGATGATATGATCCACGGTTCAACTGTTGATCAACTAAGACACAATGTACGCATACCGGTTCTTGCAATCCCGGTTAATTAGTTTTGCTGTTGTCTTTCAAGTAATTGTCCTTTACATTTGTACTATAATTTTATAGAAAGAGAAAAAATGATACAAGTTATTGATGTTGAATTAACGCCTAATCCGCATGCGTTAAAATTTCTTATAAATGAACGAATACTAAAATATGAGACGAGACACTTCCACAGTAAAGAAGAAGCCGCAGGCGATCCGCTTGCCAGCGGAGTATTTGAACTACCGGGCGTTCTTTCTGTTTTTTATATGGATAAATTTATTACCGTGGAAAAATCCCGGGAAACTCAATGGGGACAAATTCAACGCCCGTTGGTTGCCTTTTTAAAAGAGTTTGATAAAAATTTAATTCCCGCTGAAAAAGAACCGGAAGGATTGGATGCAAATTCAAACGAGTTGTTGAAAAAAATAAATGAAGTGCTGAATCAAAAAGTTCGTCCGGCACTAGCTAACGACGGAGGCGGTTTGGAAGTTTTAGGATTGAACGGAATAACGCTTAAAGTCCGCTACCAGGGCGCGTGCGGCAGTTGTCCAAGTGCAATTTCGGGAACGCTCCGCGCAATTGAAAATCTTTTAAAGAAAGAAGTTAATCCCGTAATTGAAGTGATCTCAGCTTAAGAGTTTCAAAACAGAGCTTTTATTTTTCAAGTGTTGTTCCGGAATAAATTACTATTTAATGTAACCGCGGAAAAACTATGAAACAATCTGACCAAAAAATATTTTATACACCGCTAAAGATAAGCGGCTACTCAATTATCATTTACGCCTCTCCTAAAGGTATTTGCCATATTGATCTAAATTCAAAATCCGGCAGTAAACTGTTTCAAAAGAAAAGCAAACTGCCGCCGGGTGACAAAAACTTCTTTGGACTAACCGAACAACTGGTGCGTTATTTTGATGGAGCATTAAAAACATTTTCGGTTCCACTTGATATTCAAGGAACAACTTTTCAACTCCAGGTGTGGAACGAACTGATGAATATCTCTTTTGGCGAAGTGGTTACTTATAAAGATATAGCCGTGCGGATCAAAAACGAAAAGAGTTACCGCGCCGTTGGCAATGCAGTCGGTGCTAATCCGGTGCCGATAATTATTCCTTGTCACCGCGTCATTAAAGCTTCCGGCGCGCTCGGCGGTTTTTCCGGCGGCGGACCAAAAGTTAAAGAAAAATTGTTAGCGCTTGAAGGGTGTGTAAGTTTGGAGTTGTTTTAGTTTTAAAATGTGGAAATCAAAAACATTGGTCAATAATCTTTCTTGAATTGAAAAAAAGCCGCATTACCGGCGGCTTTTTTATTATCTACATTTTAGTATTTACACCAGCGGGTGTGCGTTTAACTCATTCAATCCTTGATGAAGTTCATCATACGATAATTCGTGATCGACCAATTTCCCGCTAAAGTAATCTTCGTAAGCAGCCATATCAAAATGTCCATGCCCGCTAAGATTAAACAAAATTGTTTTTGCCGTTCCTTCTTCTTTTGCTTTTAACGCTTCGCGAACAACCGCGGCGATGCCGTGCGTTGATTCCGGTGCCGGAATAATTCCTTCCGCGTTTGCAAATTTTACTCCGGCATCAAAACAGGCTAATTGTTGTACTGATTGTGCTTCAATAATTTTATCTTTTAACAACTGACTAACAATAGCTCCGGCGCCGTGATAACGCAATCCACCTGCATGCAATGGTGCTGGAACAAACGTGTGTCCAAGTGTGTACATGGGAAGCAGCGGAGTTAAACCAACAGAGTCACCGAAATCATAACGGAATTCTCCCTTGGTTAATTTAGGACAAGAAGCAGGTTCAACGGCAATACAGCGGACGTTTTTTCCTTCTTGAAAATTTAAACGCAAAAACGGGAAAGAGATACCCGCAAAATTGGAACCGCCGCCAAACGGTGCGATGACGATATCCGGAAAATCTCCCGCCATTTCCATTTGCTTTATGGCTTCAAGTCCGATAACGGTTTGATGCATTAATACGTGGTTCAAAACACTGCCAAGCGAATATTTTGTATCTGCGTCCGTTGCAGCTCGCTCAACTGCTTCTGAAATTGCGATGCCTAAACTTCCCGGTGAGTTCGGGTCTTCAGCTAAAATTTTTCTGCCCGATTCGGTTAAGTTCGTTGGTGAAGCAAAAACTTTTGCTCCCCACGTGTTCATCATTAATTTACGGTAAGGCTTTTGCTCATAACTGATTTTCACCATGTAAACTTCCAACTCAATTCCGAACATTTGGCAAGCGAAACTGAGGGCGCTTCCCCATTGTCCGGCACCGGTTTCCGTAGTAATTTTTTTAACGCCTTCCATTTTATTGTAATACGCTTGAGGAATGGCAGTGTTTGGCTTGTGTGAACCTGCCGGACTACCACCTTCATATTTATAATAAATTTTTGCCGGAGTATCAAGCAGTTTTTCAAAATTATAGGCGCGATACAACGGTGTTGGACGCCAGATTTTATAAGCATCACGAACTTCTTCGGGAATTTTTATCCACCGTTCTTTTGATACTTCCTGCTTAATTAATTCCATTGGAAAGAGCGGCGCTAAATCAACCGGACCGATTGGCTGTTTTGTTCCCGGATGAAGCGGCGGTAATGTTGGGTTAGGCATATCTGCTTGAATATTATACCAGCTTTCCGGTATTTCATTTTCTGGAAGTAAAAATTTTTTTGTCTTACTCATTGTAGAGAATCCTTTAAAATATTAATGTTTGTCTTATAAAAGAATCAACATGCGCTTTAGGCACGAAAAGTTAGTTTAAATAAAATGATAGATTGCGGGGGAATATATTAGGCGCGGGCGCGCCATGCGAAAGAAGAAATAACGGTGATATTTATAAATGATTTTTTCACAGCGGTAATATAGCAAATCAATATTCCGCTGCAAAAAGAAAAATTACAATTGAGAATATTTTTTCAAGATTTTAGTGATTTCTTTCCGACAAAAGTGAAAATTGCCAAGAACAGTGCAATAACTCCGGAGAAATAAAATGGAGCACTCGGACTAACGGCATCCCACAGAATGCCGGCGAAGAACGAACCGAACATAACAGCAAAACTTGAAAGCATTGTTAGTAAGCCGATTGCCGTTCCGCGCATTTCATCAGAAACGATATCGGAAACCCACGCTTTTGTAATTCCTTCGGTAGAAGCGGCATAAATGCCGTAGAGCGCAAAGAGTAGTAGTGCAAAAACAAAATGATGTGCAATTGCAAATCCCAAATAGACGACGGAAAAAATCAACAACCCGAACGAAAAAATAGTTCTCTTCCCCATTTTATCTGATAACAAACCGAGCGGATATGAACTAGCCGCATATACAAGATTGTAAAAAATATAGCAGATAATCGCTAGTGTTTCCGAGCCGGTAATTGCTTTCGATTTTAAAATAAGAAAAACATCGCTGCTGTTTGCAAAGGAAAAAAGTACAAGTAAGCTTAAAATAATTTTATATTCCTTCGGAGCCATCCTGAGGAAAGAACGGAAACCGATTTTCTTTTTTCCTTCTTTTGAAACGAAATTATCTTTTACAAAAAAAGTAAATGAAACGGCGATTAGCGAAGGAACAAACGCAATAAGAAAAATCAATGTATAATTTTTAGGAAAGAAAGCTAAAAGAAGCAAAGCCAATGCGGGTCCGATTGCTGCGCCGAGCGTATCCATTCCGCGGTGAAATCCAAACACTGCACCGCTGTTTCCGTTTGCATAACTTGCAAGCAGTGCATCCCGAGGAGCAGTGCGCAAACCTTTTCCAAGTCTGTCTGAAATTCTTGCGGTGATAATTGCGGAAAGAGTTGGAAAAATTCCCGGCAACGGTTTCGAGAGTGCTGATAGACCGTAGCCAAGAGATATAAAAACTGCCCGCTTTTTTACTTTGTCGGAAAGGACGCCGAAATATCCTTTAAAAAATCCGCTAACAACTTCCGCGACTCCTTCAAGTAAGCCAATGACAGCCATTGATGCGCCCAAGACGGTCGACATAAAAATCGGAGTAACCGGGTACAGCATTTCGCTTGCGATATCCGTGAACAAACTAACGAGGCTTAGGATGATGACTTGTTTGGGGAGATTTTTTACTGCCATTATTCTTTTATTTGCATAGTATAAGTGATGCGGTCAATATCCCGTACATACCGGTCAACAACATGCCAGATGGCATCATCAAGAGCTTCAAATCCTTCTTTTTCAAGATTATGAATTTCAGGATAATGTTTTAATGCAAATTCCTTCAAAGCTTTCGTTGCATCCTCTTCAAGCGCTTCCATTTTTGCTTGTCCTATCATTCCTGCTTTATAAAGTTCATCCATTTCGTTAATGAGTTCATCGGGTATTTCGCTCATAATGACTCCTTTGATAAAATTTATGTTTTCATTGGACAAATTAAGGAATAGATTAATATTTAATACAACGGCACTTTTATTTATTAATGATTGGTAGCGTGGAACGATTACTCAAGACCTTGAAACAAATCGCTTTATTAATTAAAGAGAACTGCTTGCAATATTCATCAGTCCACACCGTTTGCACCGCGTAAATCCTAATTCCTAATTGACTGAATCTTTCTTAAGTTTGTAGTAGAAATATTTAACACAAAACCTTCTGGAGAAATAAAATGCGTAAAAAAGTAATAGCCGGAAACTGGAAGATGAATTTGAATCTGCAAGAATCAATCTCGTTGATTTCCGGAATTAAAAACGGACTCGGAACCCCATCAAGCAACGTTGAAGTAATCATTTGCCCGCCATATACTTCGTTAGAAACCGCTTCAACATTGGTTAAAAACTCGTCCGTAAAACTCGGCGCACAAAATATGTATTTTGAAGAAAGCGGCGCTTACACCGGAGAAATCTCCGCAGCGATGTTAAAAAGTGTTGGATGCGAATATGTTATTCTCGGACATTCGGAAAGAAGAACGATCTTCGGCGAATCCGATGCAACCATCAACAAAAAAATTCACAAAGCATTGGCAAGCGGTCTCCTTCCAATATTCTGCATTGGTGAAACTTTAGAAGAACGCGAAAAAGGAATTACGTTTGATGTTGTTAAACGTCAGGTTGTTGAAGGTTTGAAAAATGTTGATGCCGAAAACATGAAAAAATTTATCGTTGCATATGAACCTGTTTGGGCAATAGGAACCGGAAAAGTTGCTTCGAAAGAACAAGCTGAAGAAGTTCATGCTTTTATCAGAAAAGAATTAACCACACTGTATTCAAGCGAAGTTGCAGAACAAATTATTATTCAATACGGCGGAAGCGTAAAACCGGATAACGCAGTTGAACTTCTTTCACAACCAAATATTGACGGCGCACTTGTTGGCGGCGCATGTTTGAAGGCTGATTCGTTCCTCGGCATTATTAAAGCGTGTTAAAAAATTAAATCTCACGTCTTAACGATGCGAGATTTTTTTTCTATAAATGGAATTTGTTATTTGGCTTTTGGAATTTAATATTCTATTTCTTGGGTCCTTTTTGATCGCGGATAACGGCTCTTCAGTCCATCGACAGAAATCCCCCCGGTTCCTAAAAGCGCATTGCGGAATTTTACAACAGCCTGTCCCTTAAAGGGAAACTCTTTTTTAATTGTACCGCCGTCAAGATATTTTTTCAATTCTTCATTGCTTGAAAGATCAACAATGTTTTTGTGAATTTCATTTTGCAAAATTTCGGCAGCCTGTGTGTGTAGAATAAAATTTCCATATTTATCAATGTTTGCGAATTTAGTCCCGATCCGTTCAAACATCATCAGGTTTTCTTCATTCCAATCTTCGTTAACAAAAAAGATATCATTTCCTTTTTGAAGATATTTATAGCGCTCAAATGCACTTTTCTTAATTTCAAAAATAGTTGTAATAAAATCGAGTTGCTTACTGAGTTTTCTTGCCGATATAAAAGTAAACGGATGCCTTTTTCTTTCTGCCGGATTTTCTACTTCAATCTCCTCTTCCTTTAAAATTTTCACAACGAAAAATCCTTCCGAATTGACTTCCCACGGAATGATACGTTTGGCATGTTGAAGTGATTCGTCCAACCGCACTTCATGAAATTGTGTGAATGCGTTGTGAGAATGAACCGGAAGAGTAACCGGTAGAAGTTTTATCGGGAATTTTTTCAAGAGCTTGTCGATAACAAATTCATTCTCTTCAACGGAGAGCGTGCATGTTGAGTAAACAATCTCTCCGCCAACTTTCGCCATCTTCAAAGCAGAGAGAAGCAAGCGGTATTGTAGCTCACTAAGCTGTTCCGCTTTTTCTTTTGTCCACCAATTGCTCACTTCATTTTTCTTTTGCATAATGCCCAAGCCGCTGCAAGGCGCATCAACTAAAATTTTATCAAAATGATTTTGAAAAAACCGGCTCAGCACCTCACCTTTTGAGTGGATCACTCCGGCATTTACTACATTCATTCGTTCAAGATTGAAGACGAGTGTTTTTAATCTATCAAGTTGAATTTCGTTCACAAGCAGCGTTCCTTTGTTTTGCATTAATGCGGCAAGCTGCGTTGTTTTTGAGCCGGGGGCAGAACATAAATCTAACACTTTGTCGGTCGGTTGAGGATTTAAAACAAGGGGCGGAATCATTGATGATAAACTTTGAATATAATAATCGCCGATGCTGTGTTCTAAAGTTTTTCCGATATTAGATTTATCGCCGACAACTTTTAGAGCATCTGCAAATTCAGAAACCGGTTCGGTGGTAATTCCATAATTAGTAGAAAGGTTTTTTTGTATAGCATCGCGGCTGGTTTTTATACTATTGCACCGTAAGTAATAAGCCGGATCGTCTTCTAAATATTGGCTGTAAAGAGTAACTGCATCAGCGCCGAAAAGGCTGGTAAGGTATTCTGCAATTTTATCGCTTATTGGAATCATTGTCGGGTTAGTAACGGACTAAATTAAGGATCATCAAAATTTCATTCATTATGAATAACGAATTTTTCCCTTCCGGAATATTTTTCTTATAAAGAGAAACAATTTCTTTCATAATTGAATCGAGATATTTTTCGTACTGTAAAATCGATTGATGAATTTCCGTTTTACTTAAAGGGATTGCAATTGTCGACGACTTTTTCCGGCTCGCATAAATAAGATATTTTGCTTCGCTATATGTTGAAGCTTGATAAATCACTTTTCGGTCGGCTGAAAGAATTTCATAACTGCCGAAAAATTCTTCTCCCATAATCAATGTTTTTGAAGGGACGGAAATGTTTCTCGTTGCAGGTGAAGAAAGGAATTCATCGGGAAAAGTTTTTATTCCCTTCTTGTTTAAAACCTCTACGGCTTTTGCGATGAATTCTTTTTCTGTAAGCATTTGGAAATTAATAATTAATAATAGTTGAAATGAAATTAATATAACTGAAGAACGACGTTATCGTTCTAAAGATTTATTAATTTGTTCGGATAATTTAGCAACTTTTGCTTCGAGCTCTTTAATGCGTTTTGCGTAATCTTCTAAATTTCTAACATGAGCTTCTTGCCGGAAGGCATCTTTGATTTCTTTTAATGGAGCGCCGAAATAGGTGCCGGATTTTGTTACCGATTTGGAAACACCCGATTGTGCCCCGATCAATACCTTGTCGGCTATTTCAATGTGTCCGATAAAGCCAACCTGACCGCCAAACACACAGTAGTCCCCAACTTTTGTGCTGCCGGAAACGCCGCACTGTGCTGAGATTGCAGTATGTTCGCCGATGACAACATTGTGAGCAATTTGCACAAGATTATCAATCTTTGTTCCCTTTTTAATTATTGTCGACCCAATTGCTGCGCGGTCAACGGAAACATTTGAGCCGAGTTCAACATCATCTTCAAGAAGAACATTTCCGATTTGTGGAATCTTTACATACGCTCCGTTTTCCATTGTGTAGCCAAAACCATCAGAGCCAACAACGGTTCCGGGATGAATTATTACACCTTTACCGAGTTTGCATTCTTCGCGAATGCTTACATTTTGAAAAAGAAGGGAATTGTCACCGACTTCAACATTTTCTAATAAAACGGTATTATGAAAAATTTTAACATTCTTCCCGATTTTACAACCTGCCGAAATAACAACATTTTTTCCTAATGCACTATTTTCTCCTACCGATGCGGTTGGATGAACGAATGCCGTTTTGTCAATTCCTTCCAAAGGAAATTTAGGAGAAAAATAGGTGGTGATAATTTTGAAGAAAGCTTTGTTTGGATCGGGGACTTCGAGATAAGTGATATCTTTGCGGGTTTTTTTGAAATCAGGTTTAACGAAAATAGCGGACGCTTTTGTTGAAGGGAAGAATTTTTCATATTTCGGTAAGTAAAGGAAGGTTACGTCCCCTTCCTTTGCTTCATCAATTTTTGCTAAGCCGGAAATGAACAGAGTTTCATCGCCGACAATTTTTGCATTTGTGAGTGCTGCAATATCAGCAATTGGTAATTTCATTATTTCAGTTTTTCAAGAACAAGATTTGTGATGTCATATTTTTCTTTTGCGAACAGCATTAAAATTTGTCCGCTGCGGTCGAAGACGTAATCATAATCTTCTTCGGTGGCAACTTGTTTAATTGCGGTGAATAAACGGTTCTGTACAGGTTTCATCAATTCATCCTGTTTCTGAAAAAGTTCGCCGCTTGTGCCGAATTTTTTATCTCTGTATTCAGTGATCTTTTGTTCCATTTTCATCAATTCGCTTTCGGTCTCAGCGCGGGTTTGGTCGGACATGATTAACTTGCGTTTTTCATAGTCGTCAAACTTTGTTTTCCAATCGGCTTCGAGTTTTTTTAGCTCGGTCTGCCACTCTTGAATGATTTGGTCAAGCTGCTGGCGTGCATCCTGGGCATCGGGAAGTTTTTCCATAATTGCGTCCGAATCAACATAGCCTATTTTCAACTGAGAAAATGAGACAGAGAAGATTCCGAAAAAAATGAAAAGACCGAAAATTAATTTTGCTTTCATAAATAACCTTGTTTTATATTCAAATCCCAAAAGACAAAAAACAAATTCCAACTACAATAATACCAACAAAAGAAACCAATTGAATTTTGGAATTTGTCTTTTGGAAATTATTTAACTCTATTTTCCTCTTTTTAATTTGTCGAGGACTTTATACGTAATTTCGTAAGCGGAATCTGCATACAATAAAATTGCTGCTTGTTCGGTTTTATCAAAGACAAACTGCATGCCTTCTTCTTTTGCAACCGTTTCAATAGTCTTCAAAACTTTATCTTTTACCGGTTTCAAATATTCTTCCTGTTTCTGATAAACTTCACCTGTGCCGGTAGCAAATTTTGATCTTCTAAATTCTTCAACAGATTGTTGTTGAGCCACTAATTTTTGTTGGATCTCATTTTTCTGAGCTTCTTTCATCGTGGCGGCTTGCTTTTGATAATTTGTATAAGCTTCTTGAAAAGTTTGTCCCATGCTGTCAAGTTGTGCGTTCCATTTTTGAATTAACGCGTCCAAATCGCCTTGAGCTTTAATAGCTTCAGGAAGTTGTTTGAGAATGATTTCGGAATCAACGAAACCAATTTTAATTACAGCCGGGGTTTGTGCAAATGTACTTGCCGCAAAGATGAATAATGCAAAGATTAAAAAATAACGTTTCACTCTGTATCCTTTTTTTTATTTATAAATGAAAAATAACTAATTAAAAACCTTTTCCGAACTGAAAATGGAAAACCCATGAAGGATCTTTTCCGTCAACAGCTTTTCTATCGAAACCATATCCAAGATCAAAACCAATTAATCCAATCGGGTTGATCATAATTCGTGCGCCAACACCTGCTGAGCGGCGTAGATTAAATGCCTGCGTCTCATCAATGCTTGCAAAGACGTTCCCCGCTTCGGCAAAGGCAATCAAGTAAAGTGGGATGGGTTCTAACGCAACAGCAAAACGTAATTCGGAGGTATAGCGGATAGAGACTTTTCCTCCGTAGACATCACCGGTTTTATTTATTGGTCCGACGGTTCTATCTTCATAGCCGCGTAATGGTGTTGTGGCAACGATTAATCCGTTTCCACCCATATAAAAATATTCAAACGGCTGGATCGGAGTGTCTTTTTTTAACTCTCCCAAATATCCTAAATCTGCAACAGAAAATAAAACTAATTTACTTATACCGAATAACCGTTTATACCATTCGGTCTTGAAATTAATTTTGTAGTAATCAACATCTCCGGGAAGAAAAGGTCCGCCAGAAATTTCTGCGTCTAATCCGATTGAAGAACCAATGGAAGGGAAGATAGGGTTATCAACATTTTTTCTTGTAATGCTGGCGCCGAGGGTAAACTGTTGCGTTCGACCTTCGCGGTAATAGCTTCCACCGTTAATAACATTGTTCGATTGATATTTAAGCGTTCCCTGAACATAAAAATAATCATCGGGCCATTTTAATCTTCTTCCGAGGCGCATACTTGCACCCGACTGGCTTAAATCATAAATATATTGTTGGCGTGTATCGAAGAAATCAAATCCGATAAGTGTGGGAGTATCGTACATCCAGGGTTCGGTAAATCCAAGAGAAAAAGTCCGGTATAAATTTCCAACGCCGAATTGCCAATTAAAACTTAAAACCTGTCCACCGCCAAGTTGAAATGGTTCTGCCATCGAAAAGTTGGTTAACGTAACACCAACCGAACCGCTGAATCCATAGCTTCCGCTATAGCCCACCGAAGCATTTAAATAATCGCTTGATTTTTCTTCAACTTTAAATACAACATCAACGGTGCTGTCGTTCGCTAGTTGATAATCAACACCCTCTTGATACAATTTTTCTACGTTGAAAAACTGAAGATTAGCAAGTTGTTGCAAACTTCTGAACATATAAGCGCGGTTAAAATAATCTCCGGGAATAGTGTAGAGTTCTCTCCTGATGACCTTGTCTTTCGTTTTATCATTTCCCAAAATATCAACTTTGCCAACCTTAAATTGGTTCCGTTCTGAAACTTGAATATTTACATCAATTGAATCTGCTGCAACTTTCGTTTCCTCAGTTTTCATATTGAAAGTGAGATACCCGTTATCAAGATACAAAGCTGCAACGTCGTTTTGTTTTTCATTGCCGCGCAAGTTTTGATTAAATAATTCATAATCAAAAACATCCCCTTTTTTAAAACCGAGGCGTTCGTTCAACACATCCGCGGAGTAGATGGTGTTCCCTTCCCATGTAATGTTTCGGACTTTATATTTCGGACCTTCGGAAACATTGACGATTATTTCAAGATCTTTTTTGTCGTTTGAATAGACGAGAGAATCACTTACAATTTCCGCATCACGGTATCCATTTTTCAAATAAAACTTTTGCAGCAGTTTTTTATCTTCTTCATATTTGTTTTTATCAAACTTTGCACTGCTCCAGAACTTCCACCATTTTGATTCTTCGGTTTCTTTAAAGGCGCCCTTTAAGTCGCTTTCGGAAAAATCGTTATTTCCCCGGAACACAATTTTACGGACTTTCGTAACATCGTTTTCAATGATATCGTATTTAAGAAGAATCCGGTCTTTTATTTTATCGATTAAATTCGTGTAAGTCTTATCGTCTCTATCAAATTCAAGTTTATACTCTTCGGAGAGATCTTTTTTGTTCCTCCAGTGAGTGATAATTTTATCTGCGGAAGTATCGGCTTGAAAAAACTGAAAAAACTTTGGAGTAATTTGAGCATTAAAATAGCCGTCATCTTCATACAGTTTCATGATCTTTAGTTTTGTTTTTTGAACTTCGGGAGTTTTTAAAATTTGCCCGCGAATAAAATTTATTTTTTCTTCAATCTTACTCGTACTTATTTCATCATTTCCCTCAACAACAGCCTTCTCGATACGGGGATATTCTTCAACCTTTATAAGAAGAAAAACACCGTCGGGAAGTTCTTTTTCAATTAAGATTTCAACGTTGGAAAAAATATTCAAAGACCAGAGTTGTTTAATTGCTCCGATGGTTTGGTCGCCGGGGATTTGAATTTCATCTCCGATCTTCAAGCCGCTGTTGGCTACTATGGTACGGGCGTCCGCCGAAGTGTTTCCTTCAACCGAAATTCCTAATATTTTTAATGTCTTTGGAGCCGTTTGAGCTGCTAAGAAAAAAGGAAAAAGAAGAAAAAGAAAAATGATGTTTAAAAAATGATTCCGTGAAAGGATCCGCATGCTATGTACCTGTTTCCTTTTGTTTGATTTGCTCGCTTACTTTCCCGAATCTCCGTTCTCTTTTTTGGAAATCCCGAATGGCGTCATATAAATTTTTTCGCTTAAATGCAGGCCACAGTGTTTCGGAAATAAAAAATTCCGAATATGCAATCTGCCATAATAAAAAGTTGCTTACTCTAAATTCTCCGCTGGTTCTAATTACCAGGTCGGGGTCGGGGAGTTGTTTTGTGTTTAAGTAAGACGAAAACCGTGCAACGTCAAGTTCATTTATGTTTAACTTGCCGCTTTGAGCGTCTTTCATCATTTCCTTAACCGATTCAAGGATTTCCCATCTTCCGCTATAACTTAACGCAAGCACTAAATTCAAAGCAACATTGTTTTTTGTTTTCTCAATCGCATCGTTAAGTTGTTTTTGCACTTCACCAGGTAATGCGGACATATCGCCGATCATCATTACGCGAACATTGTTTTGGTGCAGATCATCAAGCTCTTTTTGTAATGTTTTTACAAGCAGACGCATCAAGGTTGATACTTCATCTTGCGGACGTTTCCAATTTTCCGTAGAGAAAGTGTAAAGGGTAAGATTCTTTACTCCTAATTGGACGCACGCGCGGACAATATCCCTCACCGATTCTACACCGGCTTGATGCCCGGCAAAACGGGGTAATCCCTTGCTTTTCGCCCATCTGCCATTTCCATCCATAATAATCGCTATATGATTTGGAATGCAGCCTGACTCTTTAAGGTTTTTTTGTTCGGCTTGGTCTGTATTGAGCTGTTTTTTATTCAATGTCTTTAAATGTAATTATCTCTAGAACTCTAATCTATTTATGATTAAGCACAAAAGTGTCCTATTCAAGAGTGTAAAAGTACGTAATTATTGCTTTTTATGAAAAGGAAAAAAGAAATGACTATTCTTTTCCGAAATTAAGATTTTGTAGTAAAGGCTATAGCGGGGAAAAGAGAATGGGGGCTGATTGTTTTATTGAATTCTTTCAACATTTTTTTGAAATACGATATCGTAGGTTGGACTAAATAAATCACTTTGGACTCTTTCATAAACGGGAACGAAGTAAATGTTTCTTTTTATTGAATCATCTAAAGAGGAGACCAGATCTTTGACGGTCTTATAGATTTCAAAAGGAAAGCCGAGAAAGAGGAGTACGTCTTTGTTTCCTGTTTTTGTTTTCCGGGAAGCCAGGTAACTTAACTTTTCTAGCAATTTGGAATCTTTTAAATCTCTTTTATCAATACAAATTCCCATTGCATATTGACGATGAAGCTTAGCGACAATGTCAATATCGTAACCATTTACTTGCGGCGGTTCGGACAGATACGTGCCTAATTTACGCTTTATGATCGTGTAGCCAAGTTTCCACAAATGGCTTACAAGTAGGTCAATATTTTTCTTCCGGTTGTACATTGTTAATTAACATATGTTGGAAAAGGAATAATAGGAATAACGGGTGAAAAGCGAATATTGTTCAACACCTTAATGTTTGCAATTCTTTCGTATGAAAATTTTTCAACTTCCATCGAGCTTGGAGTTTTGCCGTAAATAAATTTCTTGCCGCTTCTATCCATGCCGATAAAATAAGGGTCAAGAATTATTTCGGTCAATCCGTAATAAAAGCGGACTCTTCTTCTTTGTTTAATTGCATTATAAAAAATTTCAGATTTCATATACTTTCCCTTTTTAATTATACCAGCGGATGACACCGATAACTTTTCCGGCGATATTAAAAATTTCCTTGTTTACAATTTCAATTGGCTGGTAATTGTCGTTTTCTGGGATCAATTTAATTTCATTGTTTTTTTGCCAGTAACGTTTTACCGTCGCTTCGTCATCAATTAAAGCCACCACAATATCATCATGTTTCGCAAAATTTTGTGCGGCGACAATCACATAATCATTTTCGACAATTCCTGCATTTATCATGCTGTCGCCTTTTACTTTAAGAGCAAAACAAGTTTGATAACCCTTTAGCATTGCAGGATCAACTACAACATCGCCTTCAAAATTTTCAACGGCGGTTATAGGTGCACCGGCAGCCACGCGTCCGATGATAGGAATTTTTTTGAAAAGCTTTTCCACATCATCAAACGTTGGAGGTAATCGCAACCCTTCAAAATTGGAAAGAACGGTGATTCCACGGCTTGCATTACTTTCAATTAAGATATAACCTTTTTTCACCAAAGCATCCATATGCCTTTTTACGCCAAACGTTGAGGAGATACCAAACTGCTTTCCTATTTGACGAAGCGTTGGCGGATATCCGTTTTCGTTTCGGAACTGCTCAATAAAAGTTAAAATTTCTTGCTGCCGGTCTGTTAATTCTTTTTTCATTATAGTGTTATTTTGTTCACTACAAATATAGTGTTCATACGAACACTTGTCAAGGATAAAATTATCCTTGACTTATTATCGCATAAAAGTGAGTTTACTTTAGTTTTTGCAGCTAAAGTGATATTGTAAAGTTTGAATTTGGGTGATTCTGAAGGATGGTTAAAAAGCATCACGCTGTTTTGTTGCAGTGATGCTTTTCAATAACTAGTTAAGTCTTCTTGGGAAAAACTAATCGTGGCACAGAATGAAACAATTTTTCATCAAGAAAAACTGTTTGCAATTCCATCCATTGCTTGCGACCCGGCACGTAACTCATTCAACTTCTGAATTATTTTCAAAATATTAGACCGCCGTTCATCTACAATTTCGCCAACAAAGTTTTTCACTTCGGGCGCATTGCAGTCGTCGTAAACGTTCTCGTAAAAACGGACTGAAGCGGTCTCTCTCCTGAGTGCTTCATTCAGCATCGCACACGAATCTCTGCATGTGTGATCGCATCGTATATTATGTTCAACCATTATAGGGCTCCCCTGTTTAATTTGTTAAACAGAAACATGATAATTAACTTCGATTAGTTCTTTTCCTTTTAATAAAGCTTTCTCATTTACAGGTAGCAAATGATGATGCCGTTCGGGCAAAACTTTTTTAAGTGCAGCCAAGACACTCGTCATTTTTACGAGTGGTTTTATTTCTAAAAAAGCTCCCAGCATAATCATATTTGAAATTTGTTTCTTCCCCATTTTGTTCGCTTCTTCTATAGCGGCAATTTTGTATACCATAATGTCTTTGCCGGTAGGAGGATTAATAATCGTGGAAGCTTCGTAAAAAAGAAATCCATTTTGCTTAACGTGATTTTCAAACTTATCAAGCGAAGGCTGATTAAGAATGATTGCAGAATCAAATTTTGAAACAATCGGGGAACTGATCTTTTTTTCGGAAATAATCGTTATGCAATTTGCAGTTCCGCCACGCATCTCAGGACCATAAGAGGGCATCCAGCTTGTTTCTTTATTTTCCATCATTGCCGCATAAGCAAGAATTTTACCCATCGAAAGAACTCCCTGTCCTCCAAATCCGGCAATAATAATTTCATCGGTACTATACATAGTTTCCTCTTCTGGTTAATTTTTGTTTTGAGTCGGAACTTTCAGATCCCCAAGAGGATATTCCGGCAGCATTTTTTCTTCAATGTATGTAAGGGTTTCCTTCGGAGTCATCTTCCAACCGCTTGGACAGTTGGAGACCACTTCGATAAAACAGGTTCCCTTTTTTAGTTTCTGGTACTCAAAAGCATTTTTTAGAGATTTTTTAAATTTTCGAACCGTATTGGGTGTATGTACCGCTTGCCTGGTAACATAATATGCACCGGGAAGATGGGCGATTAATTCGGTTATTTTTAGCGGATAGCCGTTATGCTCTATATCTCTTCCGTAGGGTGAAGTAGAAGTTTTTTGACCGAACAACGAAGTCGGAGCCATTTGTCCGCCGGTCATTCCGTAAATGCCATTGTTGATAAAAACAATTAGAATATTTTCTCCCCGGTTTATCGTATGGATAGTTTCCGCCGTTCCTATGGCGGCTAAGTCTCCATCACCTTGATACGAGAAAACATATTTTTCGGGAAGTACTCTTCTAATACCTGTAGCAACAGCACTGGCTCTTCCGTGAGCCGCTTCCTGCATGTCAATATTCATATAGTTATAAGCGAATACAGAACATCCTACAGGTGCAACGCCAATAATATCTTCCTGGATGCCCATCTCTTCAACTACTTCCATAAGAATTTTGTGAGCGACCGCGTGACCGCAGCCCGGGCAGTAATGCATATAGTCATCGGTTAAAGTCGATGGTTTTTGATAAACGCATTGCATTCCATCTAATTCTAATACAGTATCTTCTAACATAACTTCTCCTATTCCTGTCCCGCAACAAGCGGAATTGGTTGTTCAACAATTTTTTCAATCTCTTCCAAAACATCTTCTGGCTGCATGATCATTCCCCCCATTCTTCCTTTAAAATGAACGGGGCAATTTCCGTTAGCGGCAAGCATAACGTCTTCAACCATTTGCCCTGCGTTCAATTCAACAACAAGGAAGTGGTCGATTTTTTTTGATAGATCGGAGAGGATTTTTTTAGGAAAAGGAAACAAAGTGATCGGCCGTACTAAGCCTGCTTTAATTCCTTTTTCGCGGGCAAGTTCAACGGTTTTTTGACAAATACGTGCCGGTAACCCGAAAGCCACCAGAACAATTTCTGCATCTTCAACTTCAAAAGTTTCGTAACGGACTTCGTTTTCTTCTATTGTTTTGTATTTTCTTTGGAGGTGAAGATTAATTTCCTCCATCTGTTCAGGTTCCATGTGCAATGAAGTAATAAAATTTCGTTCTCTTCCTTTTTTTCCTGTTGTTGCCCAAGCAGGAACTTGATGAGGGAGCGAACCCTCTTCAGGAAATTCAACTTTTTCCATCATTTGTCCGAGTGCCCCGTCTGATAAGATCATCGTAGGGTTGCGGTATTTTTCGGCAAGTTTAAAACCATCAAATACAAAATCGCACATTTCTTGTACAGATGATGGAGCGAGAACGATTAAACGGTAATCTCCGTGTCCGCCCCCTTTGGTTGCCTGAAAATAATCACCTTGAGAAGGCTGGATTGTTCCAAGTCCCGGACCTCCGCGTACAACATTTACAAGTAAACAGGGAAGTTCCGCCGCGGCGATGTATGAAATTCCTTCCTGCATTAAACTCATGCCGGGAGAAGAAGAAGAGGTCATTACTCTTGCACCGGCGCCGGCAGCTCCATAAATCATATTGATAGAAGCAACTTCACTTTCGGCTTGAAGAACGACTCCCCGCCGTTTTGGAATTTGTTCTGTTAAGTATTCCAGTACCTCCGATTGAGGAGTAATAGGATAACCGAAATAAGCATCAAGCCCTGCGCGGATAGCGGCTTCGGCTAAGGCTTCATTTCCTTTCATTAAACGAATTTCTGTGTTTTTTGTTTCCATGGTTTCTTTCAAAATTGTTAAACAGCTTTTTTATAATTTTGTTTTGATTGCCGGTAAACGGTTATTGCTGCGTCAGGGCAAACGATAGCACAATTGGTACAGCCCGTGCAGTTGTCCTGAGAAAGTTCAACATACCGGTAACCACGGAGATTAATTTTTTGAGAGAGAGAAAGACTCTCTTGCGGACAGGCAACGATGCAAAGTTCGCAGCCTTTGCATGTTTCAGTGTTAATTAGAACAGTTCCTTTTATCATAAAAACCTCATTTTTAATGATTTGAAAAGTTCAACTTATATGCCAGTAATAGTTAAAGTATTTATTCTCTTTAAAGTATGAAAAAAGAATTAAATTACTGTACAATTACCAATTATAAGAAGAATGTAAAGTTTCTTTTTCCAATTAATGAGAAGTAATCATTTTTTGAAGAAATTATGAACGGAAACACCTAATCGCTGAGGTTATCGGTAGGGGTTGTTGGAGTTTTGTTTTCTATCGTTCGACCGGATTTTGAGAGGGATTCTTTCAATAAGAATTCCATTTGCGCATTGATACTACGCAAATCATCCGCCGCCCATTTCTCAAGGGCGGCGTAAATTTTATCGTCTATTCGTAAAAGAAATTTTTTTTTCTCAGCCATATATCACACGTAATTTTGTTTGTTAGTTCAAATAGGAAGTTTAAAACCACCAAACAATATTGGCGCGCCTGCGGTTCTAGATTGTTTCCTTTCGATTGCATCGAGTTTAGCCAGCATTATCAACCATGGATACTTGTTTATCGTTACCGACTTTTCCGTAACGGTTACTTCCGTACTGTCGATCCATGAAAATTTATGTGTCATTCTAATCAGGCAAGTTCCATTTTCGGTCAGGATTTCAATTTTTGATTTGAATGCTGGAAAAACAATTTGCACTTTTTCTCCAACCGGAAGCGAAACAAAACTTGCTTTGCGGAAAAATTTTCTTTCATAATGAGCAAATGGGGTTTCATAGCCGACTTCCCGAACATCCCAGCCGCGCCTCCAGATGCTCGGTTTATAAATTTCCCATTTTTTATTTGCGAAACTTACTTCTGCGGAGTTGCCGAAGAATCCCCGAATTTGCATTGAGCCGATAATTTCTTCACTTGTTTTTAATTCATAGAATCTTTTAAAAAAAGAAACTTGTTTCAAATGTAACGGTTGATTTAAATACTCAGATAATTCTTTCATGACAATTCCGCATTTTGTTTTATGAATACAAGGTTCCGGTATTGATAACCGGCTGAGCTTGCGTTTCGGAAACAAGCGCAACCAAAAGGTTGTTCACCATCGTTGCTTTTTTATCTTCATCAAGCGTAACAATATGCTGTTCACTCAATGCTTTAAGAGCCATGTCAACCATACCAACGGCACCTTCAACAATCTTCGCTCTTGCCGCTACAACCGCAGTGGCTTGTTGACGGCGCAGCATTGCCTGTGCAATTTCCGGAGCGTAAGCCAAATGGGTAATGCGCGATTCTATCACCTCAACACCGGCAATTTGTAGTCTTTGTTGCAACTGTTTTTTCATATTTTCGGAAATCGCTTGTTGATTGCCGCGAAGTGATTCTGTTTCGTCGGATGAATCATAGGCGTATTCCGATGATAGTCCGCGGATCGCGGTTTCACTTTGGATAGCAATAAATCCCTCATAATTTTGTACATCAAACACCGCGCGGGCAGAATCAACAACTCTCCACACGATAACGGCTGCTATCTCAATCGGGTTTCCGTGCAAATCGTTTACTTTAATTTTATCGCTGTTAAAGTTGTGAATGCGAAGTGAGACTTTTCTTTTTTCTGTAAAAGGATTAACGCCCCAAAAACCGGAATCCCGAATGGTTCCAACATATTTTCCAAAAAACACAAGCACGCGGGAATCATTCGGTTGCACAACAGTAAAACTTCCAAACATGATAAAAAAGAGAAGCATTCCGGGAATGAATATCCAGAGGAAAGAGAGGTCTTCGGTTTTTATTCCCAAAGTTAACATATAGATATTGAAACAAAGTAGAGCAATAACTAAAAAAAGAACAATGAATCCGTTCACTTTATTTGCGGATTTTTCGGTAATGGTTTCCATTTTTGAACTCCTTTATTTTTGCTATCACAATGATATCATATTAATAGCAAAAAGTCAAGAACTTTTTTTCATTCAGTATTAATTTTTCTTGAGCAAAATCTACACATTTTAAAGCTTGTTTCCTTGCCTCTGCAGAGGGGACTTTAATCTCATATTACCTTACTTTTTATTTCCCAATTGCTCATTGTTTAACCATCTGGGGTTATCCGGAAGTAGTATTTGGTCTAAGTTATTCATTTTTAAGCACTTGTAAATTATTGCGGTTATTATATGTATAATTTTCATTTTCTTTTTCTTTACTCATATTGCACCACTTTAAAATTACGGTTCTCGTTTAGAAATACTTGATGAATAAATTTCTCCATTTTGTTAATATCAACAAAATGGGGTGAAGTAGTTTTAATTGTTGTGTGTTTAATTCTCATTTACACAAAAGAAGTTAGGATTTTCGGTTTTTGTAATTCTTCACATTTAATTTTCCCGAACCGTAACGGCTTCTTGTTTTATCGTTGAAGAAGTTAGCATAAATTAATTTTTGTCATCTTTTTGTATATCGGGTTTAAAGATTGAACCCCGCCAAAACGAAGGGGGCAATGGCGATTGATTTTTAATACAGGCGAGTACATAAGTCGATAGTGGATTATTAAACTTCAGATTACTTGGATAAGTTTTTTCTGACCAATCGACGAACGATTTAATTCTTTCGACTAATGGTAAATCTTCTGAAGAATGAAAATTCTGAGTTGATAGAGAAATCCCATCACTAATTTTTTCTTTGTAAATTCGTTCCATCCAATTGTCAGGTGGACTCCATGAGAATAGATCAATTTCGTAATTTGGTTCAATTAGTGATTGGTCATCATCACCTATGCCCAAAACCAAATGTTTATAATATTTGCCAATTAATTCATCTCTATCTGCTTCATCTAAAGAAAACATTAACTCAACGAGCATAAATAATAAATATGAGCTTGAATCAGTAAATTCTGATGGTTTTTCTTTAGTTTCTGAAAAAGTTGCAGCATATTCAGCTACAAGATCATACCTATTTCTCCCCTCGATAAATGGAATTTTATAATGCCCTATTCTTCTAGTTATTAGTCTTGATTCTAATTCACTTAACCATTTATAAATCGCTTGATTATTACTTACCTGATAATAAATCATCCAGACTAAGAATAGTTCAATATGATTTAAATCTATTAAAGGTCGATATGCTGCCGGATTGTTTTTGAACAAATTTGTTATCCAATCTTGACTTCGATTTAATAATTTGCCAATTGTTTCGTTTGTTGAAAATTCTTCCTGACTAAATAATTCTTGAAAACCCAAATGAAGTATTCCGATTCGACCTATCAACCAATATGCTATATATGCATCATTTAACGGGCTTAAATTTCCAACTTTTCCCCGTGAATTAATAGCGTGTTCGGTATAAAAAATACTTTGGTTAAATAATAAATATCTTTCTAGTTCAACCAGGTAAAGCGAGTGCCATAGTTCAACGAATACTATTTGTCTTAGTTTAATTTCTTCACACAAATTAACCTTATCCCAGGCAATGAGTATTGCCCATTCTATTAAGTCAATCCAGCCGCTATAGGTGGTGGTTTTTTCCTTATCTCTAAAGTTGTCAATAATAAAAAGGCTGACCGGTATCAACCTAAGTCGCTTATCGTCGACTTGATCCGAAAAAAGAATTTTTAAGTAATTCTTCCAATTGGGTATGACTATTTTCTCCCACTCTTCAGAGCCAAATTCAACGTCTTTAATTAACGAACACAAATAATTTAGTAAACTCGATAAGTGTTGAGGGAGCAGGTCTGGAGTCATTAACGAATTGCTTACTTCATCAACCAGCTTTGTTAAATTCCATCGTTCGTATATTAACTCAACATTATCATAAATGAATTTTGGAAAAGTATTTATTAGGTTTTCATACAACTTTATTCCCGTGTCGTCTTCGTCTTTGTTGTAAGTTAAAATGATTTTAACTTTTTTAAGTTCGTTTTTCTCAAAGGTTGTTAAATCAGGCGCGCTAGCCATTCGTAAGTCTTTGTCGAAATTGTGTCTAATCCAGTTTGAATTATTTAATACTTCATCTTTTAATACAAATATTATTAATTCTGAATCCTTAATAAATGACATATCTATTCCGAATTGCGCTTTGTTTTTTGTTACAAAGTCTGTTTGCTCCAGACTTCTAAAAAAAGGTAGTTCAATGGGGGTCCACCCTTTTGTAATACCTAAGTTGTAAATAATCCAATCAAAACCTATTTGTAATCCCCCCTTTTCGTTTCGTGTTCGTTCTTTCAAACTAACCAAATAGGAATTTATAAAATTAATTTTATTACTCATTTTAAACCTTCTTCTGAACATACTTTTGTAATGGACCGTAATTATTTTCTAACTTAGATATTTCTTTGATTGTATCGGCTAACAACGCATCAGCGCCCAGTTTGTTATTATTATATAATATGACTCCTTCAAATTTCACTTTAAAGTCCACAACAATATCTAGTGCCGTTTTGGCAGCACTTACCAGGTTTTTAAATGATTCAAAATCTGATATTAATTCCCTGTAAGGAAAGAGTTTGCTTGCCAGAATATCAATATTCCATCTTTCAATCTCTCTTGAAAGAATGTTTGATTTTTTTGCCAAATTTTCAATCTCGGTTCTGGTTGTTTCATACTTCGTGATTGTAGATCGTTTTTTTTCAATTCCATTATATACTACTACGACCGTTCTTTTTTTGCGTTTAAATTCTGATTCCTCGAGGTCTATAAACATTGCATCATTCATTTGTTTTAAAACTCCATTCCGTGGATGGTCAAGCGAATTATCCAAATTGCCTTTTTTGACAACAAAAGAGCAATATGTTTTTTCCTCCTCACTATCAACAACGACGATATCTTTACCTTGTTCCCCACTTCGTCCCTTTGCGGGTCTTCTAATAACTCTTTTTTGTAAACACTTATCCAGATAAAAGATAACATACTGGTCTAATTCTTCATATTCGTTAAATCTACTTAGGAAATCCTTGAAATTATTGTAAGAATCTAAAGGGTTAAAATAATCTTTCACTTTTCGCCTATTTTCGAATTAATGAGCATTCTTTTTAAAACCATTCCTTCAGGGTCAAGAATCTCTATTCTTGGGTATTCAACTTCATAACTCATCGTGGAGAATTTATTAGGAGCTGTTCCCCTTATATCTCCCGGAAATGACCAACTATCACCATATAGGATTTGAGTATGTTTTATTAGGTTTAATAGAACAGATTTATTTCGTACACCTTTACTGACGTTTCTTGCTAAAAATTTTCTTTCTAATTCTGCTCCTTTGTTGAATTCATAGTGTGTATAACATATAACAGGCAGCTTGTTTGTTACATTAATTTTTAAAAAATAATTTTCTGCTTTATCAATCACTTCTGTCAATAGTTCTGATCTATTTGTAGATTTTTTCCATTCGCTTAAACAAGCTCCAGGGTAATTAACGGCTTGGAATAACATTTCATTCATGAATTTATATTTAAGAGCACTGGAAACACCAACAAACAATTGTTCAATTAAAAGCAAGAATTTTGAAGTGTTTTTTGCCAACAAAATATTTTTTGCGAATTCATCCAGTATAAGGTTTAGTTCTTCTTCGCTAGGTTTTTGTTCAAACTCAATTAATGTAATTTTTTCTATTTTTCTAAACAATTCAAACGCAAATCTTATATTCCTTCTATCTTTTGAGAATAAAAAGTTTGAAAATATTTTATTAGCCAGATCTCCTGGTAAACTATTTTCTAAACTTTGAAAAAAATCTTGATTTAACATTTCTATAAAATCATCGAATGACTCTGTTATAATGATGTCTAATAAATAAGTAAAGTGATTTTTATTTACACGAATTATACTAACTAAAAAATCTTCGATTTTTGCCCAGATTCCTTTTTTTTCGCTTTCGACGGGCAGGATTTTTTGTAAAATAGAACCATAGTTATTTATTCTTAATTCTATTGTTTCTGGTTTAGCAAAAGTAGCAAACCAATAAAGCGTTTGCGCAACGTAGAATTTTGCATTTGGGGGAATTTTGGGACTGGTGTTTTTCTCAAGCCAAGCCAATAATGATTTGACAACTTTTTCATCGTTTAGATCTTTAGTAATTACACGCCACACGAGATTATATACCTCGCTAATCTCATCTTCATTGGCTCGATTTGCTAAATTTATTATTATTAAAATTTCTTCAAGAGAGGCAACGTTTCTATTATATGTGGTTATCCAAGAATTAAGATAAATCACTCTTTGTTTTGGATCCATGCTATTTTTGAGTTTTTCCTCTAAATCTGAAATGCTAGTTGAAACATGATTTGTTCTTATAGCTGCTCTTAACGATCCTAAAACTATACCGCTAAGAACCCTATAAATATCACTATACTCCTTAGAAAAATAGATGTCTATTATTTTTATTGCTTCTTTTGGAAATTTAAATGTGAAATTATCTATCGCTTTATATAAATCTCCACCTGCTAAATCCCCTTTAACCCTATCCGCTAATTTGTAAAACAAGTTAGCAGCAAACTCTCCGTCCAATTTGTATTCACTTAAGACAAATGGTAAAGTGTTTAGTGTGCTCCAAAAGTATATATTATCGGGAGTTTCTAATTCACTTAAAATTTTATGGACTTCATTTTTTTGTAATCCAGCTAAAACCTCAATAAATACTTTTGCAGCTAATTCATTAGAATATTTTCTAAAGTTTAAGTGTGCTTCTATTTCACTTATTACATCAAAAATTTCTCTTGCGATAATTTTTCTCTCCAGAAACAAATTCTTTACCAATTCAACAAGCAAAGCTTTATTTTGGCATACAAATTCCACTTCCTGTTTCAGTGTTTCTTCTTGGCTTCGTAGTTCTTCTTTAATTTCTTTTCTAGGTAATTTCTTACCAATACGCTGTGTGATTTCTTTTAAAATTGTTATTTCCAAAATTCACCTCATAAAAATTTCTGAAGATGGTTAAATGTTAGTCGCGCTAAAGTTTGATTTGTTTGTATGGTGGTCAGCCAACAAAATTGTTCCGATCGGTATATCGGCCGGTAAATTTTTTCGTGTGTACTTTGTGAGATCTTCCCTTTAGGCATAAAGTGTATCCATGCTGGTAACTTTTCTTTTCTCTTAATTAATAAAAATGTATAAGAAAAATTTCTAACGCCAATCCAATTATACAAAAACTTTTTTTATTCAATCAATAGCAAACGTTCTTTTCGCCGTCTACTCATCCCCTGTAACTTTTCTCTCCTTAACAAAAAACCCGTTTAATTCACTGTTAAGTTATTACTATTTATCTATTATGTAACCGGCAAGACTACTGTTGGGGTGGTGGCGTCTCGTCGTTAGTTGGCGGGGTTGAGTTCCCTCCGCCGAGGTCGTAAATAACGCGCGCGGCAAAATACTGATTGTAAAACACGCTCTGTTTTTCACGCAGCAGTTCTACAAGGTTATCCAGCCGTTCTTTAAGTAAATCATCCGTGCTTTCAAACAGGTCATCAAGCTTTGTTCTTAATGAGCTTCTGCTTGTGTGCCCGGCTGATTTATTCGCTGCGGAATTTTCCAGAGCCGTTATTTTATCACTTAAGGTGCTTAACGTTTCTGCCGTTATTCCGTATGCCTGCAGATTTGCGGTTTGCGCTACAGCTTTTTCATAGATAGATTTTATTTTCAGCAGCTGTTCGGAATCCCGCATTCTCTTCAACTTGCTTTCACTTATTTCGGTAAGCGCCTTTAGTTCTTCGTCTTTTTTTACTACCGCGTAAGTGTATAAAGCAGATTTTACCGGAAGAAAAACTTTCATTAGCTCTTCTTCTTTTGCATGTACTACCGAAGCTTTCCCCGTCGTTGAATTATTAAATTCAATATCGGTGGTCTTTACCTCTTCAATAAGCCCGCGAAGTTCGGCGATCGTTTCTTCAAAGACAGGTATAGTTGATGTTACATTCGTATTAGCATCCAAAACAGCCTTTACAGAGTTAAACATATTATACCTGTTTTCTTCTCTATTAGTCATTTTGTTTTATCCTTTCTTTTATTTTGAATTAAACGGGTTTTAATTCTTTTAGGCTCAATTCCTTCGTTTTTAGTTCGTTTTCAATGTTTTTATCTTAAATTTCAATTTTGCATCACTTCCATCCGGCTTTGTAACTCTTCCTTTTTACTTTGCAACCACGTATTTGTGATTTGCGTCAATGTAAACGGACTTTGTAAGGCTCCCTTTTCCCTTGGTAAGTCTGTACTTTGGTTTTGCGACTCTCCCATTTTCCATTGTAACGCTGCACTTGTGATTTGCGTCAAAGTAAACCTCTATTGTAAAGCTGCAACTCGTCATTGTAAGCCTGCATTTCTCCGTTGCTCCGTTCCGCTTTTGCTTTGTAATAGAGGATTTCCGCTTTGTTTCAGAACCGTTTCTTGTTGCGTTAATGTCATCTTTTATTAACACCTCGATTAATCGAGGTGTTAATGGAATAGAAACTATTTCTCTTCCGTCACTTTTATGAAATTTGTCTCACTCAATCCATTCACCTCCGGGTAGTACATTAAACTCGCTTCCGCCGGAAGCCAAGAATATGTTCCGGGAATTTGTGCTTTGATGATGTAGGTAAATTCCATTTCCTTTTGCGGATAGGTTACAAAGAATGCGATCTTTTCATCCCGGATTTCTTTAGAAGCATAATTCCATCGCCACGGGGTAATTTTTCCACGCCGGATAAAATTCCCCATGTAACGGTCTTCTCCGTCAATGTTGTAATGCTCTTCGTCTTTCACAATTTCAAATCCGGAAGGGAACTGATCTTCAAGCATAAAATATTGGAACCCTTCTTCATTTGCTTTTACAGTAAGCTTAACAAAAACATCGTCTCCGCTCTTTAACGGTTTATTTATTTTTTCTTTTTTATAGATGATGCCGCTTTCACCTTTGAATTGTGTCAGTTTGTAATATTCCTTTTCAACGGTAAAAGAATTTTGCTTTACAACATATTCCGGTTTGGCAAAGTAACGGTTATAGCCGCTAAAATAAAGGGTTCCCTTGCCGCTTTTTATAATGGAAAGTTTATTTTCTCCGGTGTGCAGCCGCTTTAGTTGATCCGCACCGAACGAAAGCTTCTCGTTTTCGTCAAAGATGTTTTTTGTGTTGAATTGCTTCTCTGCAATTTTCTCATCATTCAATAAAACAGCAACGGTGTAATCGGGTTGTAACTCTTTCGTTATTTTTAGATAATCGGTCAGCGCAAAAAGTACGGAAGCCGTTTGTTGTGTAGAATTCCATGAATATCCTTTTTGCTGACGCAAGAGCCAACCGGCGATTTTCGGGATCAACGGAGATTTTGCTTCGGTTGACAATAAATATTTAAGCGCAAATGCTGTGCTTTGCACTTTATCTTCCTGCCAGGTGTAATGCCACGAAGTTCCTCCCCAATAGGCAAATCTATCGCTCGTGTTTACGTTGTTCATCAGCCGTTCATAAATTTTCTTTTCGTTTTCCCTGTCGCCAAGTTTTTGATAAACCGAAGCAAGCAGCGCGAGGGTATAAGCGTTTGATTCCTTTTTAGAGATTTCATCGAGTAAAGATTTGGCGTCTCCAAAATCTTTTACTTCTGCCGTAACCAATGAATAAAACATAAACGCGATTGTTGTCTGCTCCTCTTTCTTTACGGTTTTTATTTGTTGGAGAAGATTTTCTTTTCCTCTTTGAAAAACTTCTTCACTAATTTCATATCCGGCAAGTTTGGCAAGACTCAATCCGTAAACCACATATGCGGTCATGTAGGGATGGGTTTGATCATTCTGCCACCAGCCCCAGCCGCCGTCTCCGTGCTGAAACGAGTAAAGACGCTTTAGTCCTTTGTTTATGACATCGGGGAGTTCTTTTGTTGTTTTTTCTTTTAAAGGAATTTTCAATTCCTTAAACGTATTCGCAACAATAATCGCCGGAAGAAATCTGCTCATCGTTTGCTCAACACAGCCGTAGGGATACGCAACCAGATCATCAACTGATTTTAGGATTGTTCCCGCAAGCGTTGGACTGAGTGAAAAAGAAATTCCGGCGGAATGAAGATCAACCTCTTTCGGAATAGTGAACGGGATATTTTCTTCGGAAGAATTTTCCTGAACAACAGCGTTTAACGCAATAGTTTGCTTTACTCCATACGGAAGAATTGGAACGGAAACCTGCATCGCGTCGGACTCTTCATTCGTCAACGCTTCAACATAAATCTCTGCATCGCCCGTCGATTTTTCCACAAAAACTTTCCAGTCAACTCTCGCTTCATCATTTTCTTTAACTAAAATTTCGTTCTTCTTTCCAAGGCTTGATGAAAGGAGTTTAACGTTTTTCGATTTGAAAGCAACGTTAACTTTTTTGTTTTCATTAAGATAGTTGTGAATGTTCGTAGCTATCAAAAGCGTATCGCCTTCTCTAAAGAAGCGGGGAGTCTCTGTTCGCACCAATAAGTTTTTCCGTGCGATGATGATGTTCGTTCCTTGTCCCACTTCAGTCTTTTTAGTTATTCCGCGAACCGTTGCGCGCCACGAAGTTAAATTGTCGGGGAGTGTCAAAGAAATTTCCGCCTCGCCGTTTTCATCGGTAACAAAACTCGGCTGCCAGAAAGCGGCATCAACAAAATTCTTGCGGACTTCGGGAGATACTAATTTTTCTTTTCCCGTAGCGCTTCCTTTTAGCACCGCACCTTTAGCCTCTGTTTGTGAAGCTATCGTTCGATCGGTTCGGATATTAGCCTGATTGGCTTCAAACATAACCGGCTGCCCGCCGCCTAAAATCTCCGCCAAATAAAAATCGGCAGGAATTTTTACATCGATGTTGGCTTTCCTCTTTTCAACCGTAATTTGTTTTAGAAATCTGAAAATCCCATCTCCGGTTACCAAACAAAGGTCGTAATTTCCTTTGCTAATATTAGCGAATTTGAAAGTCCATTTTGGTCTTGCTTTGGTGATGTAATAACCGTCTTCACTTACTAATAAAAAATAAATTGTAGTTGTGTCTTGATTTTCATTGTTGAAAACCAACTTTCCTTCAAGAGAATAATCCCCGGCGTTCTTTCGTTCCTTTATTGTTAAAAGATTTTTATCAAGCAGGGATGTTTTTCTACTGGAAGAGGAAAAGCCGGTTGCCGTCAATGACGAACCGGTTGGGATGTACCTATATTCAGGTTTGTAGAAGTGTTTTTGAATATCTTCCACCTGCTCTTCTTGAATTGCATAAATGCTCTCATCAACTAAACCGAGAGAAAGTTCGGTCTTCGCTGCCGGTTTTCCGGCGCTGTTTTTAACCGAAATTTTATACGAAGCTTTTTCGCCCGGTTTATAAATCTTTTTTGAAGGTTTGATATCCAACGAAAGATAATTGTCCTTGTTCATCACTACAACCATTTTTGAATTTGAGTAGAGGACTCTCTCATGCACAAAAAGGACTGCAAGTGAAAAATTCGGACTGTACTTCTCCGACAGTTTTTCTTTGATGATGAATGTATTTCCTTCGACCGAATATTTCTGAAATTTTAGGATCGAATTCTTTTCGAATGAAACCAGAACATCCAGATTATTTTTCGGAAGAGAAATAATTGCGGTAAGCGTGTCTCCTTTTTCGTAGGAATCTTTATCCGTTATAATTTCAATCTCATTGCTTGTCCGCTTGTAATAAAAATTTTCTTTATCGTTTACAAAGAACGAACCGGAAGCGGAAATTTCATTTTTGCCGCTGTCTATTGCGGTCACGCTGTACTGGTAATAACCCGCCTCTTTCGGAAGAAATGTAAAACTTGCTTTCCCGTTCTTATCAGTTGAACCGAAAAACTTTTCAACCGTTTCAACAATTTTATTTTCCGGACCGGAAAGTTTATTTATGATTGCCTTAAATGCCGTCTGTACCGGCTTTTGAGAAAAGTCAAAAGCATTTATGCGAAGATTGACGGAATCACCAAGCGTAAGAAAATATTTATCCGTTGAAGCGGAAAGCGAAAAAGCTCCGCGCGTTACAAAAACGCTGGTTGAATTTGAAATTACCCGCCGTGAAGCATCTTCAACTTGGGCTGAAATTTCATACGTAAAATCAAATTCGGTTGGTTTCTCAGCAGAAAATTCAAATTGAAATTCACCCTTTTCGTTTACTTCGCCGTCAATCTGTTTAACAAAATCCTGTTGTCCGTAAGATGAATAACCAATCTTATCAAAGCTTCCGTAAAACCAGCTGTATTCCGACCAATACCACCAGGGGACCCAAAATCTTTTTTTGAAAATTTGCACTGTAACTTTTGCCGAGGTTACCGGAGATCCGAAATAATAATCGGCTTTTACAGTTCCTGAGATCGTTTCTAAACCGGAGTAATTCTGTTTGGCGGTGTTAACTTCAACTTTGTATTCGGGTTTTTTGTATTCTTCAACTTGAAACGAGCCGTAAAAAATTTGCTCGCCATGCGAAACTTGAATGTTATAATATCCGATTTCAGCTTCTTCATCTAGAACAAATTCACCCCAAATGCTGCCGAAATCATTCGTTTTAAAAGTACCGGAAAAAACTTCCGCATTTTTGGGCGAACGGATGACGACTTTGCATTCCTCATCTTTTAAAACGGAGAAATCAAACTCATTCTTTTTGCGGAGGATACTTTTGAAAAAGACTTTTTGTCCGGGGCGGTAAACCGGCTGGTTGATGAATGTGTAAGCAGTGTATTGCTCTGATTCATCTTCAAAGAAGAAATAGGGATTACTGAACACGACTTCGTCTTTGCATTCTGCGGTTAATAGAAAGCTTTCTTTCCATTTTAACTCTCCTGTGGTTTTCAATAAAAAGATTCCATCCTCATTAGCTTTTCCCGATTCAACCAAACTGTCTCCCATATAAAAATCGAATTTTACTTTAGGAACAAACTTTCCCGTTTTTGCATCGGTCAATAAAGTCAGAATCTCGAAACTCGAATTCTTATAAACCATTGCATAGTTCGTTACAACAATCGGGCAGTAAGCAACCTGGTCATCACGAAGAGCTTGGAGGACATAAATCCCAGGTTTATCAACCGGTTTAATATTGATTTTGTTATCGTACCAATTGCCTGAGGTTCTTGAGAGAACCTCATTCCATTCCCGCTCAAGTGAAAAGTATTTAGTGAGAAGCTCTTTATCCTTTCCCCAGATATCAAAATTGTTTCGCATGCGGGAAGCCATTCCGCTTTTTAACAAATTTACCGGATCGCTAAGCCGTAAAAGCCGGAAGGTGAAACTTTTTACCTCCGGTGGGGCGTATAGCGAAACGATAATCTTTTCTCCCGTTCCAAAAGTGGAGTAGTTCGAAAGGGAAAACTTTTTTTGAGGTTCATCCTGTGAAAAAAGAAGTGAATTTAAGAGGAGGAATAGCAACACCGCACAAAAATATTTCGGCTTCATAGAGTTGACCTATCATTTTAAAATCTTAATTGAAATTTAACAAATTAGTTTCTGCAACAAAATGGTTTTAGATTTCTTTCCTCTGTCGGGACGTGATATTCCTAAAACCCGACCGACAAACCCCAAAAGTCGGATAATTGGTCTTTCCGTAAAAAGCCTTTTGGATAGACCAAGGCATTGAAATCCAATCCTCATCGTTCTATCTTTGTACCGTTCAAAAACAAAAAAGAGGATTATTTGAAGTCACTAGCAAAAGTATTGCTCTTCAGCCTTCTTTTAATTTTGGCCGGTTTTACTGCAGTTGAGCAGACAACCCCTGAGGAGAACGAGCCAAAGCTAAAGGAAGCTGTCCCTGTTAGTGATGTAATTAATAACGAACAAACTACCGTAATTAATTATATCAATAAAGGAGAAATGAAAGCTTCGTGGTATGGACCGAGATTTCATGGCAGAACAACAGCAAACGGTGAAAAATTCGATCAAGAAGCTTTAACGGCTGCACACAAAACCTTACGATTTGGAACGCTTCTTCGGCTTACCAATCTCAAGACAGAGAAAAGCGTAATTGTAAGGATTAATGACCGTGGTCCTTATGTTCGCGGTAGAAATATTGACGTGTCTAAAGAGGCGGCTGATGAGTTGGGGATGATGCACAAAGGACTTGCCAGGTTAAAAGTAGAACAAGTAAGTCTAAAAGGCGTAAACTTTCCGGCAATTCATTTGAATTAAAAGTAAGTGTTTCTGAAAATAAAAACCCGGCTTTCTCAAGTCGGGTTTTTTGTTTTAAAAGAAATTGATCAATCCAATTTTACTTAAACTCAATTTTGAAATTGATGACTTCGGCATCGTTCCCGATCTTTACGGGGGGTCCCCATGTTCCAACTCCGCTGGAAACATAGAAATTGGTGTTGTTAATTTTCTTATATCCCCAGCTCAATTCATAAATCATTTTGGTGATAAAGTTGAAGGGCCACATTTGTCCGTGGTGAGTGTGCCCGGACAGTTGAAGATCAACATTTTCCGCTGCTGTTTCAGCAAGATGGAACGGCTGGTGATCGAGCAGAATTATGGGGAGATCTTTCCTTGCCGCTGCGATTAATTCTGCAACCGACTTCCTTTTTCGGTGGGCAAAGCCAACAATACTTCCATCTTCTCTTCCAATAATTTGAACTGAATTTGCGATTGTTATCATGCTATCGCGAAGGACTTTTACGTTATTTTCATTCAGAAATTTGTCCGCATCGTTTACGTTTACGATAAATTCGTGATTCCCGTTAATGGTGTAAACTCCGTACCTGGCTTTTAGCTGACGGAGTTCGGCATCAATTCCAATTCGCTTAAGCTGATTTGATTTATCATCAATAACATCGCCTCCAATAAGAATAATATCGGGTTTTACTTCTTCCGCAAGTTCGATGATCTTCTTTGCAATTCTTCCATTATTTATCGGCGTAAAATGTGAATCTGAGAAATATAAAATGTTAAGTGAAGTAAGAGCGGAATTTTTCTTTGGAATTGAAAGTTGGATCGTTTTCAACTTGATATTGTTGGCGTTGAAGTATCCGTAGGTTACCACTGCAATTACAAGGAGAAGAACACCCAAACCGGTTAGTAATTTGGTTTTTGCATAATCTTGAAAAAGAAACTGTGGCAAAAACGGAAAAATCCGGTGGACAAGCATGGATAGATCAATTATCAGGAGTGATAAGATAAAATAAAGGAGAAACGCGAACCAGAAAGAGCCGATCCAAAGGAACGTATCATACAAAATCGAGTTCACATTTGAGAGGAGACTCTTTGTCAAAACATATGAAGACGCCGCTAAAATAAATAGTGCCGAAAAGAGAAGCTTTGCGTAGAGTGTATGAAACTGAAATGCCTGCATTGCCCTTACGTAAACGTAAAAGTTTGCCGAGCCGTAAACGAGTAAAAATATCGTGAAAAAGATTGCCATAAGTTTTTTTGATTTTTATTTTTACAACAGATGTGAGAGTTTATAAGTTCAAATTGGTCATTGGTCATTTTCACTAATGTCAATTGACTACTGACTAATGACTTTCTACTTTTATCTTTCCACTTTCCACTACTTACATGTACTCATCCCAGCTCTTTACCTGCAGCTCACCGGCGAGATATTTGCGCAGAGATTTTACAAACCGCTTTGCAAATTGAAGATTGGTGATAAGCGGGATATTCAAATCAACTGCGCGGCGGCGAACCAAGTAATCGCTGTCGAGTTCTTCTTTCTCGGAAGTTTTGGGAATATTTATAACGAGATCAATTTTACCGTCTTGCAAGTGGGAAAGTATTCCCGGTTCTTGATTATCAAAGGGACGGTGAAGCGTTTCAACTTCAATTCCACCTTCACCGTAAAAGTCGGCGGTTCCTTTGGTTCCGTAAAACTTCAATCCCATTTTGCGGAGTGTTTTTAATTCCTCAAGAAATTCCGCTTTCTCTTTCAACGTTCCTGTTGAAAGCAAAACGCCTTTTTGCGGAATTTTAAATCCGACCGACAACATACTTTTCAAAAATGCTTCGTTAAAATCATCACCAAGACAAGCAACTTCTCCGGTTGACGACATTTCCACACCAACCACCGGATCGCTTCCTTTTAATCTTGTAAAAGAAAATTGAGAAGCTTTAACGCCAACGTAATCCAAGTCGAAAGATGATTTATCGATCTTCGGAAGATGCTGTCCCATAATTAATTTTGTTGCAATGTCAATGAAATTGATCTTCAAAACTTTTGATACAAAAGGAAAACTTCGCGAAGCGCGGAGATTGCACTCGATTACTTTAACGTCGTTATCTTTAGCAATAAACTGCATATTGAATGGTCCGGTAATTTCCAGTTCCCGTGCAATTTCTTTTGTAATGATTTTTACACGCCGCATGGTTTCCAAATACGTCCGTTGAGGCGGAAGAACGATTGTCGCATCGCCGCTGTGTACGCCTGCATTTTCAACATGTTCCGAAATAGCATAGCAATAAAGTTCGCCGTTGTCGGCAACGGCATCAACTTCAATTTCGCGTGCATCGGTAATAAACTTGCTTATAACAACGGGATGTTCCTGGCTGATATCCGAAGCTTTCTTCAAATATTCTTCAAGTTCATTTTCCGTAAGTACAATACTCATTGCCGCGCCGCTTAAAACATAACTTGGACGAATCAGCACCGGGTAACCAACATTGTCCGCAAATTTTTTCGCTTCTTCTAAATTCGTCAGTTCATTCCATTCCGGCTGATCAATATCAAGTTGATCTAAAATTTGCGAAAACTTGTGCCGGTTTTCAGCGTTATCAATTTTTGCAGGAGAGGTTCCAAGAATGTTTACCCCTTTGTTAAATAATTTTACCGCTAGGTTGTTCGGAATCTGTCCCCCCATCGAAACGATAATTCCGTGAGGATTTTCTTTTTCGTAAATATCAAGCACCCGCTCAAGGCTCATTTCTTCAAAATATAATTTGTCGCAAATGTCATGGTCTGTACTCACGGTTTCCGGGTTGTAGTTAATCATAATGGTTTTGTAATTCAGTTTGCCAAGAGTCAAAACCGAATTAACACAGCACCAGTCAAACTCTACCGAAGAACCGATACGGTACGCGCCGCCACCAAGAACGATAATTTGGTTTTCTTCTTTGGTCGCGATATCGTCTTCGTTTCCGTTGTAGGTCATGTACAAATAATTTGTCTGCGCCGGATATTCTGCCGCAAGCGTATCGATCTGTTTTACAAAAGGAACGATGTTAAGTTCTTTTCTTTTTGAGCGGACTTCAAACTCGCCGGAATTTGTAAGCATCGCAATTTGCTTGTCGGAAAATCCTTTCTGTTTTGCTTCGAGTAATAATTCGGAATCAACATTTTCAAGTTTTGGTTTTCTTATTTTATTCTGAAGATCAACAATGTTCTTCATTTTATATAAGAACCAGCGGTCGATTTTTGTTAACTCATGCAAGCGGTCAACGGTGTAACCTTCTTCAATTGCTTTTGCGAGAAGCGAAATACGTTTGTCTGTTGGTTTTGCAAGTAAGTCATCGGTAATTTTTGTGTCGAGATCGTTAACGGTAAAACCGTTGTAGCCAACATCGAGCATGCGCATTGCTTTTTGCAGCACTTCTTCAAAAGTTCTGCCGATTGACATTACTTCGCCGACAGATTTCATTTCACTGCCGAGCTGTGTTGAAACCGCCTTGAATTTTTGTAAATCCCAACGGGGATATTTTAGAACTACGTAATCCAGCGCAGGTTCAAAACAGGAGGAGGTTTCTTTAGTAATGCTGTTTTCTATTTCATTTAAATTATAACCGAGCGAAAGTTTTGTAGCCACAAATGCAAGAGGATAACCGGTGGCTTTTGACGCAAGCGCAGAACTCCGGCTAAGGCGCGCGTTCACCTCAATAATTCTATAATCGTCGGAATGCGGATCGAGCGCGTATTGAATATTACATTCGCCAACAATTCCAAGATGACGGATGAGTTTTATTCCGATTGAACGGAGTTTAAAATTTTCGTGTGAAGAAAGTGTTTGCACCGGTGCAACTACAACGCTGTCGCCGGTGTGTATTCCCATCGGATCGACATTTTCCATATTACAGATTGTAATACAATTATTGTAGCGGTCGCGGACGATTTCGTACTCAACTTCTTTCCAGCCGTAGAGTGATTCTTCAATTAATATTTGATTGGTAAACGAGAAGGCGCGCTTAGCTTTATCAACTAATTCTTCTTTATTGTTTACAATGCCTGAGCCGAGTCCGCCAAGCGCATAAGCGATACGCACCATCAGCGGATAACCGATTATTTTTCCGGCGGCAATTGCTTCATCAACATTTGCAACGGTTTTGCTTCGCGCAACTTTTAATCCGACTTCATTTACGCGTTTTGCGAAAAGGAATCGGTCTTCGGTATCTTTTATTGCTTCAACCGAAGTGCCGAGTACTTTTACGTTATGCTTTTCTAAAATTCCTTTATCGAATAGTTCGACGCCAACGTTAAGCGCCGTTTGTCCGCCGAAGCCGAGAAGGATTGCGTCGGGTTTATCTTTTTCAATTACCTTTTCAACAAACTCGGTTTTAATTGGAATGAAATAGACTTTATCCGCAAATTGTTCGCTCGTTTGAATCGTTGCGATGTTCGGATTGATAAGCACCGTTTCGATTCCGTCTTCCTTAAGCGCTTTAATTGCCTGAGAACCGGAATAATCAAATTCTCCGGCTTGCCCGATCTGCAGCGCACCGCTTCCGAGAATTAATACTTTTTTGGGTTTACCTTTTTTTATCATACTATGCTAAAATCCAAAAAACAAAAAACAAGCTCCAAAATTAATTTCATACTTCTTTTGCAATATCGCTTTTTGTTTTCTTATATATAATTGATGAAAATATTTTTTTTAATTCATTTGATTCATTATTCAATAGCATTCCTTCTTCTGTGAAGGATTCTGCGTTTGTCTCTTTTATTAAACGAAGCCAGAATGATGTTTCCTTCGCCTCTTTTCGAGAAATCCTTAATCTCATTATAAAATCCTTTTCTCCTAAACACTCATTTGCTTCAATATAGTTGGCTCCAATCGAGCTTGAAGATCTAACGAGTTGTTTAATATACTCTCGATTAATAATATCCAGCGGCAATTTCTTACAGAAAAAGGCGACGCTTTTAGCAAATTGAAAACAACGTTCTTCCAAATCATAAACTTTTTTTGAACCATCCTCACTCATAATTTTTTAATCCTAGATTATAAAAATATTGTTTGTTCTTTTTTTGTTTTTTGAAATTTGTTTTTTGTTATTTCCTATGATATTGCTCTCACAAATAAATCGAAAATAAATTCTGTGTCATCCGGTCCGGGAGAAGCTTCCGGGTGAAACTGCGCTCCGAAAAGGGGCTTTGAAATATGAATGATCCCTTCATTCGTGCCGTCGTTATCGTTCTGGAACCACTCTCGCCAATCTTCGGAAAGGGTTGCGGAGTCTATGGCGTAACCGTGATTTTGTGAAGTAATGTAACAACGTTTTGTTCCCGATTCATTCGCCGGCTGATTGTGGCTACGGTGTCCATATTTTAATTTATAAGTATTGGCGGCGGCGGCTAAAGCCATTATCTGGCAGCCGAGACAAATGCCTAGCATCGGAATTCCTTTTTCCATTGCTCGTCTTGTGTTTTCAATTGTTACGGGATTCATCTTCGGGTCGCCGGGTCCATTCGATAAAACAATTCCATCAGCTTTAATTGAAAGGAAGTCATAATCATACGGAACGCGGATTACCGTTATATCGCGCCGCAAGAACGCTTGCACGATGTTGTTCTTGGTTCCGCAATCCACAAAGACCAATTTCTTTTTCCCTTTTGTATATTCAACCGGTTCGTTAATTGAAACTTCACCAACGAGATTTGATTTGTTCGGATCTTCAAAACTCAATTCATCTTTTGTGTTCTCAAAAACGATCTTGCCGAGCATCGTTCCTTTTTCGCGGAGCTTGCGGGTGAGCATTCGGGTATCAATTCCGTAAATGCCGGGAATATTTTCATCAATCATCCAATCGTGCAGCGATTGTTTTGCGTTCCAGTGTGAATATTCAAAAGAATAGTCCGAAACGACAATCCCGCGCAGATGAATTTTTTCCGATTCAAAATTCTTCAGTAGTCCGTTTTCTCTTTCTTTTCCGGGAACACCGTAATTGCCAATAAGAGGGAAAGTGAACGTAAGAATTTGTCCGCAGTATGAAGGGTCTGTCATCGTTTCCGGGTAGCCAACCATTCCGGTGTTAAAAACCACTTCACCGGTTACGTTTTTATTGGAGCCGAATCCGTAACCCGAAAATTCCGAGCCGTCTTCTAAAATTAGTTTTGCTTTTTGTTTAATCATTTTATTTCTTCTGGATAAAAAAAAAGCCACCCTTGCGGAGCGGCTATTCTCTTGAAAATTTATTATTCGGTTTTGTTTTTGGTTTGTTCAATCTTCTAAAATTTTTTCTGCAAATATAAAAGGTAAAGAGGAGTAAAGCAATCTATAAAAAACTTTTTTCGGATAGAAATTCATTGAACTGAAAGAAAACGATTTCCGGATGTTTTTTTTTTAGTTGCTTTGACAAACCTTGAGGATACAAGGAATTAGATTGTTACTTATATTGTTTGTTAGAATGCGAAAAGACTTCATAGTTCATTGTTTTAGTAAATATTCAAGAGTATTACAAATAACAAAATGTTTAATTATGAGAAAGCAAGTAAGATGAATGTTCTGCTTCTTTATCCTAAAATGCCTGATACTTTTTGGTCGATGAAATCTTTAATGAAAATGATTTCAAAAGAAACGAGTTATCCCCCTTTGGGACTTTTAACTATATCCAGCCTTTTGCCCGCTGACTGGAACAGAAAACTAATTGATTTAAACTTTACGGCGCTCGATCCGGTTGCTATTGCGTGGGCTGATCTTATTTTTATCTCGGCAATGAATCTTCAAACAGAATATGTTAGTAATGCAATTAGGGAATGCAAAAAATATGGTAAAACAATAGTGGCAGGGGGACCCTTATTTACAAATTCACATGAAAATTTTCCTGAAGTCGATCATTTTGTCCTTAATGAAGCCGAAATTACCCTTCCACTTTTTCTTAACGATTTCAAAAAAGGAATTCCGAAAAAGTACTACACAACCAAGGAATTTGCGGATATTACTCAATCTCCCTTACCTGATTGGGATATAATAGATATGAGTAAATACGCCTACGCAATTGTTCAATACTCCCGTGGTTGTCCTTACCAGTGTGATTTTTGTGATGTAACGGCTTTGTTCGGTAGAAGACCAAGAACCAAAAACGCCAACCAAATTATCAGTGAACTAAACAAGATATTGGCGTTAGGGCATCCTGAAATGATTTTATTTGCTGATGATAATTTAATCGGTAACCGAAAAGAATTGAAACTTTCCCTGCTTCCCGAATTAATTAAATGGAGAAGATTAAATAAAACAGCGCCGGGATTTGCTACTCAAGCAACCATTAATTTAGCTGACGATGAAGAGTTGATGAATTTAATGCTTGAGGCAGGGTTTAGACACATTTTTGTTGGTATTGAGACTACCGATGTAGAAAGTTTGGAATCTTGTAAAAAAAGGCAAAACCTCCGGCGAAACATGCTTGATGATGTTAAAATGTTGCAGCAAAAGGGATTTATCTTAACCGCCGGATTTATTGTAGGATTTGATTCCGATAAAGAAACAATTTTTGATCAATTGATTGATTTTATTCAAAAAAGCGGAATTGTTATGGCAACCGTGAATATTTTAAAAGCTCCTCCCGGAACCGACTTGTATAAGAACCTCCTTCAAGAAAATAGAATAATTGAACCATTTGATTTTGACGAAAACAAAACAAATATAATTACTAAGATGAATAAAGAGGTTTTATTTAAAGGTTATAAAAAAATATTAGATACCATTTACAAACCGGCAAGAGTTTTTGAACGGTCGTATCAATTCTTATCTAATTATGGAACGTATAAAGTTGAGAATCCCATTCAAAAGGAAATTAACTTTAATGATCTCCTTACCGTCTTGCGGGTAATTTATTTTGCCGGTATTAGAGGAAAAGAGAGAAGGTATTTCTGGAAATTGATTATGGGGACATTCTTTTTTAATAGACGAAATATTATTCATGCTTATTTCTTTGGGGCAATAATATTCCACTTTCAAAAACTTCATTCCAATTTTCTTAAGAGTTATAATCTTACGTTACGTAGAGAAATGGAAAAACTCTAACTTTCTTAGTAAAAATGGTTGGCGGTTAATAATCAATTCTAACAAGGAAAAGAATTTATTTATTGAGACTATTTTAATTTCAATAAACAGAGAGTAGGAACGTCTTCTAAAATTTGTTAATAGAATCGCAGAGGATAAATTATATTTGCGGATAAGCATTCAATTTAAATGAATTTTCTTCCCTTTATTCTTCATTCCTATTGCAGTTCTGTTTGAATTGATTTCTTTTCAAGTTATTTTTGAAGTGTACAATTTATTAAAAGAAAAACGGAGCTATAATGATAAACAAAATTCAAGAACTACTTGGAAAAGAAGCCGATTCCCTCCTAAACTACACAGCTAAAGTTCCAAAAGAAAAATTACATTTACCCGGATCAGATTTTGTAGATAGAATTTTTAGTCCGAGCGACAGAAACATCAACGTTATGAAAAATCTTCAATGGATTTTCAGTTCAGGCAGGCTTGCAGGAACCGGATATGTTTCCATATTACCGGTTGATCAAGGAATTGAACATTCTGCCGGAGCTTCCTTCGCAAAGAATCCCGATTTTTTCGATCCTGAAAACATTGTTAAGTTAGCAATTGAAGGCGGCTGTAACGCAGTAGCTTCAACCTTGGGTGTGCTTGGAATGGTTTCACGAAAATACGCGCACAAAATTCCATTCATTTTAAAAATTAATCATAACGAATTGCTTACCTATCCGAATAAATTTGATCAAGTTATGTTTGCCGGTGTTGAGCAAGCATATGATATGGGCGCCGCTGCAGTTGGCGCAACAATTTATTTTGGTTCTGATGAGAGCACAAGACAAATTGTTGAAGTGAGCGAAGCGTTTCAGTATGCACACGAATTAGGCTTAGGAACAATTCTCTGGTGCTACTTGCGTAATCCAAAATTTAAAAGTGATAAAGATTATCATGTCTCGGCTGATCTTACCGGACAAGCAAATCATCTCGGCGTTACTATTCAAGCGGATATTATCAAACAAAAACTTCCGGAAAATAATGGCGGCTACACAGCGCTAAATACCGGCGGTGTTTCCTACGGAAAAATTGATAAACGCGTTTACACCGAATTGACTACCGATAATCCGATCGATTTAACCCGTTACCAGGTAATGAACAATTACATGGGCAGAGCAGGATTAATTAACAGCGGCGGCGCTTCCGGTGCAAATGATTTTGCCGATGCTTGCAAAACTGCGGTAATTAACAAACGTGCCGGCGGTATGGGCTTGATTCTTGGAAGAAAAGCGTTCCAACGTCCAATGGCTGAAGGAATAAAAATCGTGAACTTAGTGCAAGATGTTTATCTCTCAAAAGAAGTTACCATCGCGTAATTCTCTTTCCTGATTTCTGATACAAAAGCCGCGGAGCAATCTGCGGCTTTTTTGTTTTTGGGGGTGAAATGGAGATAGCATTTATCTAATTCTTCATTCTCCACTCAATCATTCTGCCGAGCATTTCTTTTTTAGGATGCTGACGGTTAACCATTGTTAAACCCATTAGATATTCAATTGCCGTTTTGTAATGTAACGTGTACGCGCTTGCCGCTGAATAAGTATAACAAAATTCATCAAGCGGAATGAGCGTTCCTAAATGTTTATTCATGTCCAGCATGTGTGATACTTGCGAAGCCATTTGGTATGCCTGCTCAGGTTGACTGTTCTCAAGATACAAATTTGCGAGATTTGCGTATGCCCTGATCTGCGAGGCGGAATCTTTTTTAGTCGTTCTCAAAATTTCTTCAGCATAAGAATCTATCGGATAATTTTTCAAAAAGGAAGCAGCAAAAAGCGCTCCCGCGATATTATCGTTAGCATAATTTTGCACAACAGAAGAAGAATCGGGGAATTGACGCGAAAGGTTTTCCAATTCTGTTAACCGAAGTTTGTGTATTCCAAGTTTTTCCTCGGAATTAATTAATGTTATTTCCGTCTTGTAATCGCCGGGTTTTTTTTCTTGCAGAACTTTGGCTATTCCGTAACTCAACCGGTAATTGTTTGTCTCGTTATAATGAAATGCCAAGGCTGAAGATAATTCCGGGATTGTTGGCTTATGATTTTCCAGGTAATCACGAATCAACAAATGGTTGGTTGACGTTCTGAAACGCTCATCATTTTGATATGTTATTGTCGAAAATTGATTGAGATAAAATGATTTCGGGGCTTCAAACTCAAGCCGGGGATGCAGTTCCGAATTAACTGTCGGGTTACCTGAAATAGTATAAAAACCTTCGTCAGAAAAAGCCTCGCAGGAAAGAAACGTAAAGATGTTTTCAATTTTAATTTTGGCGAAATCTCTTTTTACTGTTTCTAGTTGAAACTTTTGCTCAAGCTGCAAGGCGTTAAGATTGATCGGCTTTTTCGATCCAACCATTATGATATCGCCTTGCTGGGGATTCCAAAGCTGCGCATAAGGAAACACAACTTTGAAAGTATGAAGAATCAGTTTCATAATATCGTCGCTCAACTCATACGTGTGAAACCATTGAACCATCAGCCCATCATCAGAAAGTTTTATTTTACATCGTTCGAAATATTCTTTTGAAAAAAGATTTCCGATTCCGGCAATCCAGGGATTGGAAGGTTCGGAGATGATAACATCAAAATTATTCTTTGCAAGTTTCAGATAAGTTAAAGCGTCTTCTACCACAACGTTTACGCGTTTATCGGCGAGACAATTTCCGTTCTCCAGTTTAAACAAGTTGCCCGCTTCAATTACTTCGGGAGAAATTTCCGCGCAGGTAACTTTGTTAATATCATGTGTTAACACCGAACCGATAGTTACACCGCTTCCGAATCCGACAACAAAAATATTCTTTGCGTTTGGGTGAAGCATCATCGGTATTTGTCCGAGCATGACTTGTGTATTCATATCACCGGAATTGCTCGCATCCGGCTTACCGTTAATCATTAAAACTTTTGTATGCAGCGAATCGTCAAGCTGTGCAACGCCAACATTTGCGCCGATGCCTTCTTTATAATACAATATTTTTCTGGTTAAATACTGTTTTTGAAAATCGCTGTACGTTGGTGGTGGGACAAAACTAAAATTTCTAAAAACTCCGCTAACCATAATTGTAGTATTCCATGAGGGAATAAGAAAAACAAAAGCTAGATAAATAAGAACAGCGCCGGAGGCAAAGGTTGTTTTAATGATCGGACTTATCTTCCGATAAGAAAGAATAAGCAACAGAGCCATTCCAAAATTTATTGCTATTCCAATTTCAAACGTATGTTTTATGCCGAACGCGGGGATGAACACCAATCCGCTTAGCAAAGCTCCAAGTACCGTACCGAGTGTGTTAATTGAAAATACTTTTCCGATTGATACGCCGATCTTCTTTTGAGAAGCAGAAAAAATTTCAACAATTACGGGAAGATTCATTCCCATAAAAATCGTTGGAGTAATAAGCATAACAAAGCAGATCAAAAATTGCAGTGTTAGAAAAATTGGAAACGTCGATTCGTTTCTCACAAAATAGGAGGAAATTTTCCACAAGTAATAGGGAAGCCGTTCATAAAACGGAAGCGCCGCCATTGTGCTGAGAGCAATCATGCCTTGGCAGAAAATAACAAGTTTCACTTTATCATACTTGCGGATAAATTTAAGTGAAACAAGAAAACTGCCGAGCGTAATGCCACTGATAAACGCCATCAACATTAACGAAAACGCGTACGTTGATGAGCCAAGAATATTTACCAATAATCGAACCCAAACCATTTCATATAAAAGCGCTGCAAGTCCCGAACTTCCCGCTGTGGCAACAACAAGGAACATGGTTGTTTTGGTAAATGATATTTCATGTTGTTCCGATGAGTTGAGAAATACTTCATTCTTTGTTTCATCGGATTTATAGTTTAGGGAAACAATGAGTCCAACAAGACCGATAAATAAATTAACCACCGCCGTAGCATAAATTGTTGTCGGCAATCCAAATAGTTTTATTAAAAAGAATCCAGCAAGCAACACCCCAATAACTGCGCCGAATGAATTGAGAAAATAAAGAACAGCGGTATCACGCCGGGCGAATTTAAGATCATCAACAAAAAATTTACTTAACGAAGGAAGCGTTCCTCCCATTGCAAATGTTGGAATGAACAACAGCAATGCCGCAAGCAAAAATCGAAAGAAATAAAAAAGAAATGATGTGCTGTCGATTGAATAATTCCCAGCAATTCTCAAAAATAGTTCTCCCAAACCAACACTGAGTTGGGGATAAAGTAAACAATACAACCCAATTCCAATTTCGAGGAGGGAATAAAACCTTGCCGGATTCTTCAATGCATCGGCGCGTTTCCCGATCACATAATTTCCCGCTGCTAATCCGCCGAGAAATGTTGCGAGAACGATCATCTGCGCATGGGTTGTGTTGCCGAGGAATAATCCGAGATATTTAAACCAGACAATCTGGTAGATTAATCCCGCAGCGCCGGAAACAATAAACAGAATGGCAAAAATGGATTTACGTGTTTCGTTTTTAAGAATCAAGACAACCTCTCACACGATTAATTAAGAGACTATTTTCTTATACTCATTTATTTTGCAGATAATTTTCTTCTTTTACGAATTTCGTTTTAGTAAAATTTTCTGTTAAAGGAAGCTGGCAACGGAATTCTTTTATTATTCCGATCTCGATCTTTCCTTTTTCGAGAGTCAAATCAAGTAAGTGTCCGCCGAACTTTTTATCTGTTGAAAGAAAATGAAAGTGAAAATCTTTCACGTTTACTCCATCGATAAATTCAGGCATTTTAAATCCAATCACCGTTCCGCTAACTTTATCTTTCTCAAACGTAACTTGATTTTTAATTACAGTCGCTAAATCCGGAAAAGGCTTTTGTTGATTCGGAACGCTCCGCGTTTTTACTTTATTAAATTTACCGGAAATTTTTACGGCGTAGAGATAGTTTTCAGACAGAACAGCCGCATCAATTAATTGTTTTATTTGTTGTAGTGTTAGAGGGTTTTTTATTTCAAGAGTTGTATCACATTTGAAAAACGTAACTGCAGCAAAAGGAGAAAGCAGATTCTTTGCTGCTTCAACAGGAGTGCCGTCAGTTTTTACTTGATAGATTTTTCCATCGGATACAACCATTTCGCCATCAATATTGTTGAAAGTTCCAAGTCCAAAATCGCCAAGGTGTTTTAATTTGCTCATCGAGAGATCGCCTTCATACACACCGGCGGAAAGGGCGTTAATTACGGAATACTGGTAAAGAACATTTGTCTCTTTCTTTTGCGGAAGCACAAAGGATGAAAGTATAAATAAGAAAAAGAAAATTTTTGTCAATTGATTATTCATTAGATGGTTCCTTTTAAATAAGCTTGTCGTTTAGTTTCGGGGAATTTTTCAATCGCGTAGCGAAGCATGGTGCGGGGCATTTGTTTATAATGAAGTTTAAGAAATTCTTCTTCGGGTTCTAGATCACGCTTTCCGATTTCGCGCAACATCCAGCCTACAGCTTTCTGAATCAAGTCGTGTTTGTCATGCAGCAGAAGTTCTGCAATTTGGAAAGATGTCTCGAAGATTCCATTTTTAATAAAATAGAATGTTGAGATCATTGCGATCCGCCGTTCCCAAAGATTGGTAGATTTTGCTAGTTTATATAAAAGCGATTTGTCTTTATCAATTAAAAAAGCGCCGACAATTTTATCCGCTGAAAGATCAACTAAATCCCAATTATTTATATTCTTTGAATTCTTCAAATAAAAAGTAAAAAGTTTTTCCCGAACCTCTTCATTTGCGTGTTTATACTTTGCGACCAAAATCAGCAGCGCAATTAACCGCTCTTCATGAATTTTTGATTTCAGCAAAGTTTGTAAATCATTAAGCGGAAGGTGATGAAATTGATTTGCGATAGTTCTCTGCACGGGAACTTTTATTCCGTAAAACATGTCGCCTTCTCCATATTCTCCAGGACCGGTTTTAAAGAACCGCATAAGAATTTCAGCTTGTTGTTTATTTGCTTTTTGCTTAACGATTTTTTGCAATTCGGCAAGACTCATAACTTCCTCTTTTCAATTGATGAAATTTACTTGTCTAAATTTACCGCTATGAAGAAATAATCCAAACATCCGTGTTGCTTTTGTTTATCTTGTTGCACAATTCAATTTTTGTTAGTTTGTCCCTACAATTTTTCAACAATATTGAGAGGTTCTTATGATGAACGAAAAGATTGAAGCCGCATTAAACGCTCAAGTTAATAAAGAGTTTTTCTCTTCTTATTTATATCTTTCGATGTCTTCTTACTTTGCAAGTAAAAGTTTGAATGGAGTTGCAAATTGGATGAAAATTCAAGCCGACGAAGAGCATCTGCATGCATCAAAATTTTATGCATATATTCTCCAGAAGGGAGGAAGAGTTGTGCTTAAAGCCATTGAAGCCCCAAAGACGGAATGGAAATCTGTTCTTGATGCCTACGAAGATACGTATGCGCATGAAAAATTAATTACCGCAAGCATTGATGAATTGGTAAATTTAAGTTTGGAAGTAAAGGACCACGCGACAAATATTTTTTTACAATGGTTTGTTACCGAACAAGTTGAAGAAGAAGCAAACGTAACTAAAATTATTGATGATTTGAAAATGATCGGCGATAACAATTACGGTGTGCTTATGCTGGATAGAGAGTTAGGAGCACGGCAGCCTGCGCCGCAAACATCGGCAGCGGCGTAAATCAAAATGATTAATTTCATTTGGGATAAAAATAAAGCAAAACTTAATTTTGAAAAGCATAAATTAAGTTTTGAAGAAGCGGTGACTGTTTTTGCAGACCCGCTCGCGTTTATTTTTGATGATGAGGAACACTCAAGAACTGAGCAACGAGCTTTGATAATTGGGCATACAAAGAAGAATAAAATTATCATTGTTTCTTTTACAGAAAGAAATCAACATATTAGAATTATAAGTGCACGTAAAGCAACTAGAAAAGAAAAACAAGACTATGAAGAAAACAGTTGGTGAAAAAAAACGAAAAACTGATGAGCTAAAAGGCGAGTATAATTTTGATTATTCCAGAGCCAGGAAAAATCCTTATGCGAAAATCATGCGGAACGAACAAGTCCTCTTTCCTATAGATAATGATATTGTTAAGGCATTAAAAACTCCCGAAAGAGTGAACAAAGTTTTAAAGGCAATAATAGGAGCTTATTCACAATAATTATTATTGTTCGAAAACATTTCAAAAAACTTTGATTTTTTTGAAAATCAAAAAAACTAAAAGGCAGATTTCCAGCTGCCTTTTTCTTTTTTTAAAACGATTTTTTACGTTAAATTTCTTCCACAAAATTCTCAAACAAAAAATCTGGATATTAATGGCAGTTTTAGTTACCGGCGGTGCGGGCTACATTGGTTCGCATGTTGTACGATTGTTGATAAATAAAGAAATTGAAGTTATCGTCCTCGATAATCTTTCGCGCGGGCATAAAGCGTCGCTTCCGCAAAATGTTATTTTTGAAGAGGTTGATTTGTTGGACCGTGAGAAATTGTCAGCGGTAATTCAAAAACATAACATTGATTCGGTCATTCACTTTGCGGCATTTGCGTACGTTGGTGAATCGGTTGAAAACCCCGAAATGTATTACCGCAATAATGTTTCCGGCAGCTTTAATTTGATTAACGCATTAAAAGAAAAAGGTGTGCGGCATTTTGTTTTTTCGTCAACCTGTTCTTTGTATGGAAATCCATTGCATATTCCTATTTCGGAAGAAGAAACAACAAAGCCCATCAATCCATATGCAAAAACTAAATTAATGATTGAGCAAATTCTTGCCGACTACGATTCCGCTTATGGAATGAAACACGTTGCGCTTAGATATTTCAATGCCGCCGGCGCTTCGGTAGGCGGAGAGATTGGCGAAAGCCATTTTCCCGAACCCCATTTAATTCCTTTGGTTTTATTCACCGCTCTTGACAAACGGGAAAGCATTTCTGTTTACGGTGATGATTATCCCACCCCGGATGGCACGTGCATACGGGATTATATTCATGTTGAAGATTTAGCAGAAGCTCATGTAAAAGCGTTGGAATATTTAAATAAAGGAAATTCATCACAAATTATTAATTTGGGAACGGGAGATGGGAATTCTGTTAAGGAAGTGATTTCCGTTGCCGAAGAAGTTACCGGAAGAAAAATTAAATCGGTAATTGCGCCGCGCCGGGAAGGCGATCCCGCGGTGTTAGTCGCCGATAATAAAAAAGCAAAAGAAATTCTTGGATGGAATCCGGAATTCAAATTAAAAGATATTTTACAAACTGCCTGGCAGTGGCATCAAAATCCAAAGTATTAAGGAAAAGGAAAAAATTTTTATGAAAGGAATAATTCTAGCTGGTGGTTCCGGTTCGAGGATGTATCCCATTTCGCAAGTCTATAGTAAACAGCTTACTTTGATTTACGATAAGCCGCTGATTTATTATCCGCTTTCCGTTTTAATGCTTGGTGGAATAAAAGAAATTTTGATCGTCTCCAACGAAGAAACAATTCCTTACTACCAGAAATTATTTAAAGATGGCTCACATCTCGGTCTTTCCATTGAGTATGCTCTGCAGAAAGCGCCGAACGGGATAGCAGAAGCTTTTATTCTTGGTGATACATTTATCGGTGGTGATTCCGTTACTCTTATCCTTGGTGATAATATTTTTTACGGCAATCTCGATTTCTTTTATCAAGGGATTGAAAATAATTCCGGCGCAACGGTGTTCGGTTATCGTGTTACCGATCCGGAACGTTACGGAGTTGTTGAATTTGATAAACATGGTAAAGCACTTTCAATCGAAGAAAAACCGCAAAGCCCGAAATCAAAATTTGCGGTTCCCGGATTATACATTTACAACAATGAGGTTGTAACGATTTCTAAAAACTTAAAACCTTCTTCACGTGGCGAACTTGAAATTACCGACGTAAATAACACCTATTTGGCAAAAGGGGAACTCCGCGTTGAAAAAATCGGACGCGGTGTTGCATGGCTTGATACCGGCACACCGGAAGCATTATTGCAAGCATCAAACTTTTTCGGAACGATAGAAGACCGGCAAGGTTTAAAAGTTGCGTGCATAGAAGAAATTGCTTATTACATGAATTTTATTTCAAAGGAACAATTTGAAAAAGTAATTCACCGCATGCCCAAGTGTCAGTATAAACAATACCTCGAAAATATTCTTACAGATACCGAATGAAAATAATTGATAAACAACTAAACGGATTACTGCTTCTTCAACCTTCAGTCTTTGATGATGACCGCGGCTATTTTTATGAGTCGTTTCACATTTCCCGTTACGAAGAACTTGGGATTAATATCCCTTTTGTACAGGATAATATTTCTAAATCGGTGAGGAATACACTACGCGGTTTGCATTATCAAGTTGGAAATGCTGCACAAGGAAAATTAGTGCAGGTGCTTTCGGGAAAAGTATTGGACGTTGCCGTGGATATTCGTTTTAATTCCCCGTCGTTCGGACAATATTATGGAGCTGAAATCTCCGAAGAAAATCATTATCAATTGTGGATTCCCGCCGGTTTTGCGCATGGGTTTTCGGTGCTTTCGGATGAAGCTGTTTTCTCTTACAAATGTACCGCACTTTACAGCAAAAATGATGAGCGGACGATACTTTATAACGATGCCCGGTTAAATATCGATTGGAAAGTTTCTTCTCCGTTGCTTTCGTCGAAAGATTTGTTCGGCAAAAAATTTTCTGAAATAGAAAAAGATTTCTTTTATAAGAAGGAGGTTCTATGAGCCTGATAGATTCATCAATATTTTTTACCGATAAGGAACAACTCGAAAGTTATTCCCTTGCAAATCAGTTCGCGGAACATCTTGAATTCATTTTGGTGAAAGATAAAGTCTCCGTAACTAAAGACGATATTTATTATTCAATTTCGATGTCGGTGCGCGATCGCCTTGTCCGTAAATGGCTTCGCACCATGCACAAATATAATGTTGATGATGTAAAGCGGGTCTACTATTTATCACTAGAGTTTTTGATGGGCAGACTGCTGGGCAATGCACTTATTAACATGGACTATTACGACGAGAGTGACAAAATTCTTGAAGACGCCGGGTATCATCTGGAAGAAGCCAGAGATCAAGAGCATGATATGGCGCTTGGAAACGGCGGCTTAGGAAGACTTGCCGCATGTTTTTTAGATTCTATGGCAACCCTTGAGCTGCCTGCTTTCGGTTACGGCATTCGTTATGAATATGGAATTTTTGAACAAGATGTTGAGAACGGATATCAAGTTGAAAAGCCTGATAACTGGCTGAGTTTCGGAAATCCTTGGGAAATTCTTCGCCGCGAACTTTCCTACCGTATCCGTTTTTACGGTGATGTTGAAATGCGCAAACAAGCTGACGGTCAAATGAAATTTGAATGGAAAAACACAGAAGATATTCTTGCGGTTGCTTATGATGTGCCGATTCCCGGTTTTCGAACAAACACGGTAAATAATTTACGCTTGTGGCAGGCTAAGGCAACACATGAATTCAGTTTTAAGGAATTCAATGCCGGTAATTATGTAGCCTCGGTTCAGAAAAAAAATGAATCGGAAAACATTTCAAAAGTTCTTTACCCAAATGATACGATGGTTAAAGGTAAATTTCTTCGTTTAAAACAGCAATACTTTTTTAGTTCGGCTACGTTGCAAGATATTATTAGAAAGTATAAATACAGACATGCCGATTTTGATGCATTCTCGCAAAAAACCGCAATTCAATTAAATGATACACACCCTGTTATTGCAATTCCGGAGTTAATGAGAATCTTAATGGATGAAGAAGGCTTAAGCTGGGATTACGCATGGGATATTGCTATTGAAACTTTTGCTTACACAAACCACACAGTCGTTCCGGAAGCATTGGAAGAATGGTCCGTTAGTATTATGGAATCGCTTTTACCAAGGCACTTGCAGATCATCTATGAAATTAATGCCCGGTTTTTGAAATACGTTCAGGAACAGTACACCACAGATCCAGAAATTATCTCAAAGCTTTCAATAGTACGTGAGGGAGCAGATAAAAAAATCCGGATGGCGAATCTTGCAATTGTTTGTTGTCATTCGATAAACGGCGTTGCCGCGCTTCATACGAATATTCTTAGAAATAATATCTTTCCTCATTTTTTTGCACTCTTCCCGGAGAAGTTCAAAAACATAACTAACGGAATTACTCCACGCCGCTGGCTGAAGATTGCCAATCCTTATTTATCCGAAGCAATCTCGGAACATATCGGCGACGGCTGGGCGAAAGACCTTACTCAAATTAAAAAGCTTGAAAATCTGATTGACGATAAACAGTTCATGGAAGTTTTCAGAGAAGCAAAGTGGCTGAACAAGAAATTTTTGATTGATTATATCGAAGCTGAGCATCAAGTTAAAATTAATCCCGACTCGATGTTCGATGTTCATGTAAAAAGATTTCATGAGTACAAACGGCAGTTGTTAAATGTGCTGCATGTAATTACGATGTATAACAAATTAAAAGATAATCCGCGTGCTGCGTTTGTCCCGCGAACCGTCATTTTTGCCGGGAAAGCGGCGCCGGCATATTTTCAGGCAAAACTTATTATCAAATTGATCAACAACGTAGCCAATGTTATTAATAACGATCACACTATCGGGGATAAGTTAAAAGTCGTCTTCCTTAAAAATTATTCCGTTTCACTTGCAGAAAAGATTATTCCCGCTACAGATTTATCCGAACAAATTTCAACTGCCGGATTAGAAGCCTCCGGAACCGGTAACATGAAGTTCGCTCTCAACGGAGCTTTAACTATCGGTACGATGGATGGAGCCAACGTCGAAATGCGTGAAGAAGTCGGCGACGATAATATTTTCATCTTCGGTTTACTTTCGGATGAAGTGATGAAATTGAAATCAAACGGGTACCGTCCGCGAGAATATTATGAAAAAATTCCGGAACTAAAACGTGTGCTCGATATGATCCAAGACAACTACTTTAGTATTTTTGAGCCGGGAATTTTCCAGTCACTTGTTGATGAATTATTAAACGTTGATTATTACTTTCTGCTTGCAGATTATCAATCGTATGTAAAAACACAAGCAAAAGTTAGCGCTCTTTACAAAAACAAAGAGGAGTGGTATAAAAAAGCATTGCTTAACGTTGCTCGCATGAGCAAGTTTTCGAGCGACCGTTCAATTCAAGAATATGCTAATTTAATTTGGAATGTAAAACCGGTTAAGATTGATGAAGCGTAAATGAAGACCATTTTGCATATGACTTGCCCAATAGACATTTTTAAAATATCTGTATTTAATTGACACGACTTTTAGATGTGCCATGGCCGAGAAGATTAAAATAACAATCAAGAAGAAAAAAAAGAGAGTTCCGCTTCCGCAGAAACCTCCTAAAGTTATTTCTACTAAAAAAACGTACAACAGGAAAAAAGAAAAACAAAGCGTTCAAAACGGGGAGGCGAACTCAAAATAAAAAGTCAATCCAGTAAAATTATAATCACCAACGACTCCTCGCCATCCTTTCAATGAGTTTCATTTTGTTGAAGTTTACTGTCAAAGGGGAAGGTTCCCGCTTTCCTTTTAAGAAAAACCGGAATCTTTACAGAAATATTCATAAAATCTTTTCTTTTTATTTGCCTCTTATTTAAATAATGTCTTATATTTGCAACCAATAATATAATTTTCCCTAAAAAAATTAGGTGCAACATGATAGATAACTTAGATATTAAAATTTTAGAACTCCTCCAGGAACAAGGAAGAACAAAACGGAACCAGCTTGCTGAAGCCGTAAGTATGTCAATTCCTTCGGTTAGCGAAAGACTTCACAAACTTGAAGACAAAAAAATTATTGAAGGCTACTACACAAAGATCAACCGGAAAGCTTTCGGGTATGATATTATGGCGTTTATTCTGCTGGTAATGGATTCCTCAAAGCATTACAAAATTTTGGCGACAAAAGTTGAGCAGCATCCGGATATTCTTGAGTGCCACTCTATTCTCGGTGAAGGTTCCCACATTCTTAAAGTGATAGCGAAGAACACCGAAGCGTTGGAAAAATTACTCGCTGAAATTCAAGCTTGGCCCGGTGTTGTAAGCACAAAATCATTCTTCGTCCTTTCATCAATTAAAGAATCGACAAAAATTGCACTGAAATAAATAAGCTTAAATACGCAACAAACAAATAAAAAAAATAAATAAGAGGTTAGTTATGGCTAAGGAAATGTCTGCAATAGACAAAGTCCTCAAATATATCAAAGAGAAAAAGATACAATTTGTGGATCTAAAATTCATGGATATGCCGGGGCAATGGCAACATATTACTTTTCCCGTTTCACAATTCAATGCAGGATCTTTTGAAGACGGTTTCGGTTTTGACGGCTCTTCCATCCGCGGTTGGAAAGCAATTAACGAAAGCGATATGTTAATTATTCCCGATCCAAATACGTTGTGGTTCGATCCGTTTATTACTGCGCCAACCATTAGTTTAACTTGCGATGTGTACGAACCGGCGACAAAAGAAAAATATTCACGCTGCCCGAGAAACATTGCGCAAAAGGCTCAGGCGTATTTGCTCTCAACCGGAATTGCCGATACGGTTTATTTCGGACCGGAAGCAGAATTTTTCGTTTTTGACGATGTGCGTTTTGATTCTTCACAGAACAGCAGTTTTTATTTTGTTGATTCGGTAGAGGGTAAATGGAACAGCGGACGCGACGAAGGTCCGAACCTTGGCTATAAACCTAGATACAAAGAAGGGTATTTCCCGGTTCCTCCAACCGATTCACTTATGGATCTAAGAAATGAAATGGTTATCAACTTAATGAACGCCGGACTTGATATTGAGGCGCAGCATCACGAAGTTGCAAGCGGCGGACAATGCGAAATTGATGTCCGTTTTCAACCGTTACTCTTAGCTGCCGATCAATTATTAATGTTCAAATATATTATAAAAAACACAGCTAAAAAGAATAACAGAACCGTAACGTTTATGCCTAAACCGATCTTCGGCGATAACGGAAGCGGCATGCATGTTCACTCAAGTTTGTGGAAAAAAGGAAAACCCCTTTTTGCCGGTAACGGGTACGCGGGTTTAAGTGAAATGGCATTATATTATATCGGCGGTATCCTGAAACACGCGCCATCTTTGCTGGCTATTACCAATCCGACAACAAATTCTTACAAGAGACTTGTCCCCGGATTTGAAGCTCCGGTAAACTTAGCGTATTCACAAAGGAACAGAAGCGCTTCGATCAGAATTCCGATGTACTCCAACAGTCCGAAAGCGAAACGTGTTGAATTCCGCTGCCCTGATCCTTCAACAAATCCGTACCTAGCTTTCTCCGCAATTATGATGGCTGGATTGGATGGAATTATCAACCGTATCGACCCGGGTGAACCGCTTGATAAGGATATTTACGATATGGAACCGGAGGAACTGAAAAATGTTCCGTCAACACCGGGAAGTCTTGACGCAGCGTTGGAATGCCTTAAAAAAGATCACGACTATTTACTTAAAGGAGATGTATTTACCGAAGATGTAATTGATACCTGGATAAAATATAAGACCGATAAAGAAATTAAACCGATGGCACTCCAGCCGCATCCGTACGAGTTCAGCTTGTACTATGATGTTTAATAGTTTCCCTCGATCAATGTGATAGAAAAAGGGTGGCCGTAATGGCTGCCCTTTTTTGTTTGATATTGAACAGAATTGGTTTTTGCTCAAAGTTTTATCCTCAAAGGATATAATTTCCATCTCAGAAGGTATAATTTTATTCTCGGAGCGGAAATTTTTGATCTCGGCGAGGGAACTTTTATTTTCGACGTGGAAAACTTTGGTCTCAGGGAGGAAAACTTTCATCTCGCAGAGGAAAGTTATAAGCTCGGAGGATAAATGATGCTCTTCTTTTCCTATACAAACCCTCTTTTTGGTGTCAATTAGGGATATTTCGTTCCTTCGGAACTTTTGGGTGATGGTGGCGTTTTATTTCTACCAATATTTCATCCCTAACGGGATTGGAAAAGATAGTTATAATTGGCTGGACTTTATTTTATTGGCGATTTATCTCCTTAAATTTGGATAATTAATTCCTTTTACCTATTGCTATAATAGCTTTACTGTTTTTTTCACCTACTGCAACTATTGTTTTCCCTTTTATATCGCATGACTTAAATGATGCACTTGCTTCAACATATTGGTTTTGCCAGTTTACCCCATTGAAATGAGTTATTAACCCGGAACCTCCAACGGCAAAAATATTATTAACGGCATCTCCCCGTATTCGGTAAATTAAACTTGCCTCAATGTTAACCTTAGTCCATACATTATTTGCGTATTTAAATAATCCATGCCCGCCTGCATATAATTGGTTTGTATTGGGTGCCCAAGCAGTATAAATATTACCGAAAATACTTGAGGTTAATGTATTGATATGATTGTTTGAAATCTCTAGAATCCCTTTGAAGGGAGTTTCGAAATCTGATGCCGCACAAAAAACTTTTTGGCTCCCATCTTTCCCGGTTAGGCCATAGACATCATAAATATTCGTTGTTGTTCCACTTTCTATCTTCTGCCAGTTCTTTCCATCGTAGTGGGCAATACTTCCTACTCTTCCAACAAAATAAATATTTGATGAATTAGATCCCCATGCTTTCGATAATGATAAATTGGGGTTTAGTGTTGTGCGTAAATCATATATCGTCCAATTATTCCCATCTCCATGAATAGGTAAGCTTCCAATAAACCAAATATCACTACTCGAAAATGCATAGATACCTTCTAATGGTGGGGTTATATAATTTCCTCTAAATAGCACTGTAATCTTTTTCACTTCCCAAATAGTACCATTCCAATGAGCTACATTATATGCTATCGGGTCTGGGGTGCCGAGAGAATCGTCCATATATATTTCACCAACAACCCAAATGTTGTTCTCATCTATTATGGCAACATCGTAAAGCACACTGCTGCTGTGTGTGCCAAAAGTAAAAGTTTGCCATCCGCCTCCGGCGGAAAAGTTGTGGGTAGTGCTATCCATCGTTTTGGCAACTACTTCGTTGGTGGTTTGTAGTTGGTTGTTACTAACAAAGGCTGCTTTTATTTTATAGCTTTGGTTTGGGAGGAGAGAATCAACGTAAAGCAAAGTATCGGAACTAACAAGCGTAATGCTTTGGTCAGCTTTGTCGTTCACAAAAAGGGTTAGCGTATTTGGTGTTTGGTAATTGGTAGTTGTTATTTTTACCCAAGCTTCGGTGCAAGTAATGTCTTCTATAGTTAAGGCAAGTGTTTCAACCGGTTCGGTTGTGCTCTTCTTACAACCGATGTTAAGGAGTAAGAAACTTGTTAAGACAAAAAGAAGGAATTGTGTCTTCAAAAAATAAGTTGGCATAAAACCCGCTCCGTTAAATATTTATTTTCTTTAGATAAAGATAATTAACATTTGCTTCATGGCATTGCACAAAATTAATGAATAGCCACGCCCGAACGCTTTCGGGACGTGGAGTAAAGATACCCCAATAGATCGGCTTTAGCCAAACGATCTGTTTTGTTTTGGCTAAAGCCTAAGTTTTGGTATTAATCCTTGCCCCCGACATAAATGTCGGGGCAAAGCATTAATGCAGTTAATTACTTACTGGATATTTTAATCAGCGGAGAAAATTCTTCTCTAAACTTTTCTCCTTTGTAAATAACTTGTTCTAAATACAAACCCGAAGGTGGAGCGGTGAATTTTGCCGGCTCGTTCTTAAGCGAAGTGAGATATTTTATCACATCGTTTTCGGTTAAATGATTGCGCCCAACTTCTGCGGTAACGCCAATCATTCTGCGGACTTGCTTCCACAAAAAATGTGAACCGATAATTCTGATAAGAATCAGATCGTCAATTTCAGTAAGGGTAATATTATTTATTAAAACTTTTGTTGATTTATCTTCCATATTTTTGTCGGTGAAGGAAGCGAAGTCGTGCATGCCGACAAAAAGCTGCAAAGTTGATCTCATTTTATTCGTATCGAGTTTATCTTTTATCCACCAAACAAACTGTTTCCCGAACGCGGTTCTCCGTTTAGAAATCTGATAAAGATAACTGCGCATCTCAACATCTTTGCGTGCGTGAAAATAGGGGTGCGCTTTTTCAACTTCAATAACATTAATGTCGTAAGGAAGCAGATCGTTAAACTTCATTTTGATAATTTCGGGAGCGAGCATTGTTCGTACATCAAGCGAGGCAACTTGCCGAAGTGCATGAACACCGGCGTCGGTTCTTCCCGCTCCTTGAATATCAACTTCACGGGTGTTGAAAATATCTTCTGCAATTCGCTGTAGTGTTCCCTGGACGGTCTTGCTGTCGCGCTGTTTTTGCCAGCCGCTGTAGCGGGTGCCGTCGTACTCTATAAACATTTTAAACTTGGACATAACGCTCTTTTTAAATTAGGAATTAGGAATTACGAATTAGGAAATAATTTTGATTTCATGGTTTTAATAATTGTACCGGTTATTTTTAAGAGTTCATCACAATCATTTATAATTGATTGGAACTGTTTGTCATCAATGTAATTTGTATCATGTAAAATTCTTAACCAATAATACGTTTCACGCGTTTCTTTATATGCAATATTTAATTTCATATAAAAATCTTTCTGAGATTGCGCTCCAATCGCTTCTTCAACATTGGCTCCGATTGAAGTTCCCGATCTCAAAATTTGTTTAGAAAGAGTAAATTCTTTCTTTTCTTCATTTAGGAATTGATAAAGTTTTACAATCCGGATAGCGAATTGATAACTTTTCTCTTTTAGAACATTCTGTTCTTTCATTCCTAATTTCTAATTCCTAATTCGTAATTCTGTTCTGCGTACGAGTCTTCCGTCTCATAAATTCTTGCAGTCACTTTTTTTATGTTTGCAGGAAGAGAGAGCTTTTTTATTTCATCAACGAAGTATTTGCAAATATTTTCCGCGGTGGAATGAAAACCAACAACAACAGTTTTTGAATCTAATTTCTTTAATGCGTCAATCAATTCTTTATCTTCTTTATAAACCATAAAAGCGTGGTCAAGGTTCTCGATGATCGGGTTAACGATTTTTTTTACATCGTAAAAATCAATTAACATCCCTTGCTCGTCGGGTTCGCCTTCAATTTCAAGGCGGAGTTTGTACGAGTGTCCGTGCAGGTTTTTACATTTTCCTTTGTGGAACGGGAGCCGGTGTCCCATTTCCCAATCGAATGCTTTAGCTATTTTCATTATACACCTTTCTGTTCCGGATGCCAAATAAATTTGTGCATCTGCAGTTGAAATCTTATTTGTAAGTTATCTTCTAAAATCCATGCTACCGCGGTTGGCGGTTCAAGTTTACCGAACACAACGGAGAAGAGAATTTCACACTTGTTTTGCAAATCATACTTAATAAGAATGGTTTTCGTCCATTCATAATCTTCGCGCGAGCCGAGAACGAATTTTACTTCATCACTTTTTTTAAGGAACGGAATATTCTCGTAAAGATTTTTCTTCTCCATATTGCTTGAAGGAGTCTTCAAATCCATAATAATTTTTACCCGCTGATCGACGCGCTCAATCGGCAGACTTCCGCCGGTTTCAAGAAGAACTTCGTAACCGGCATCGCAAAGCAATTTCATCAAATCTAACGATTCACTTTGCACCAAAGGTTCGCCGCCGGTAAGTTCAACTAAGTTGCAGTTATATTTTTTTACTTCGGCGAGAATTTCTTCAAGCGAAAGGTCTTTTCCGTCGTAAAACGCATATTCCGTATCGCAGTAAGAGCAGCGCAAGTTACAGTAGGTTAAACGGATGAAAACGCATGGAAGTCCCGCTTTAGTGCTTTCGCCCTGGATGGAGTGATATATTTCGTTTACTTTGAGCATAAATTTGCACTGCAAATATACGGGAAATAGGGCTTGGACGAGCATTTTTAAAATCACAAAAGACAAATCCCAAAAATCAAATAATTTTTCAGACATTCGGCCCAACCATCACCCCAATCAGTCATTCATCCAATCATCCATGCCTTTAGCATATATAACGCACTCCGTTTTTTTAGCACTGCGTAAGTTGTTAATTTGTTATTGTATTTATTCAAAATTGAAACTACCCCTAATGAAAATAATTGAAATTGAAAACCTGAGGAAAGATTTCTCAACTTCTTTCGGGAAGAAAAAACTGACCGCGCTAAATGATGTAACCTTATCGGTTGAGCAAGGAACGATCTTTGGCTTGCTGGGGCAAAACGGCGCGGGCAAAACTACGTTGATAAAAGTTTTGCTTGGAATTGTTTATCCAACTTCTGGTTCATGTAAAATGTTCGAAGAAGATTTTACAAACATTCACTTGAAAAAGAGAATCGGTTTTTTGCCGGAGAATCATAAATTCCCAAACTACATGACCGGGAAAGAAGTCTTAACATTTTTCGGCAAGTTAAGCGGATTGGAAAATCTTTATCTCGCAAAACGGATTGACGAAATGCTCGACCTTGTTCAAATGACAAAGTGGAGCAAAAGCAAGATTAAAACCTACTCAAAAGGAATGATGCAGCGTCTTGGGCTGGCGCAGGCAATGCTGAACAATCCCGATCTTCTTTTTCTTGATGAACCAACCGACGGCGTTGATCCTATTGGGCGAAAAGAGATTCGCAACGTATTGCTCGCTTTAAAAGAAGGGGGCAAGACTATTTTTCTAAACAGCCATTTGCTGTCGGAAGTTGAGTTGATTACCGACCGCGTTGCGGTGCTTCATAAAGGAAAAATTATCCGTGAAGGCAATGTACTCGAATTGACAAAAAAGAAAGAGGAGTACAAAATTGTTGTGGATGCAGATCTCGATATTATTCTTAATAATGATATCAAAGAAAAATATGCGCTGCAAAAAGTCTCTTCGTCGGTGTATCTCTTTCACGTAGATGAAGAAAGACCGGTGAATGATTTCGTAGATCATCTGCGAAGCAAAGGAGTATCAATTAAAGAAATGGCGCAGGAAAAAAATTCGCTTGAAGATGTATTTATTTCGCTGGTTCAAGCAGAGGAGAAACGATCATGAAAAATATCTGGCTGATGACGCTCTACACTATGCGTGAGTCAATTTCGAAAAAAGTCTTCATCGCTTTCTCAATTTTTGTCCTGCTGATGCTTGTGGGCGTTTTCTTTGCGGCTTCGTTAGGATTGGGAGAAACGTTAAAACAAAATCCCCTGGGTTTTGACAAAATGATGATCCTCTTTAAAATGGGGACTGCAAACTTCGTTCTTAGTTTTGGATTTTTGCTTTCAATTTTTGCGTGCGCAAGCTTTATTCCATCCTTACTCGAAAAAGGAACAATCGATCTCTTTCTTTCAAAACCTATAAGCCGCGCTCAGTTATTGTTCGGGAAATATCTCGGCGGATTGCTCATCTTTTTCGTTCACATTTTTGTGTTGATTTGCGGAATTTGGTTGATCGCGGGAATAAAGTATGGTCATTGGGACCTCTCCTTTTTTCCTTTGCTGCTCAGTTCCCTTTTCTATTTTGCCATTCTGAATGGAGTACTCCTTCTTTTCGGTGTCCTTACAAAAAGTTCGGGCATCAGCATGATGTTAGCTTATTTGTTGATGTTTGTAAGTCCGCTTTTGGCAAACCGTCAGCAAATTTTCCTCTTTCTTCAGGGGAAAGAAACCTTAAAAGCAATTGTGGATGGATTCTATTATGCGCTTCCAAAACTGCACGAAATTCAAAACATTCCCAAAATGCTTGCCCTGCATGAAGGGACCATTGAACCGCAAATACTCATCAGTTCAGCTCTTTTTTTAATGATTGTGCTGTATGCGGGATTTTATCTTTTTGAAAAGAATGACTATTAAGTTTTCCATTATTGGATTTATTTTTTTTTAATATGAGAATTTTGAAAGAAGTAACCCCCTAAAGAGTTTGTTTCAAGTCTGTAAAAAGTGGAATAATATTTGTTAAAGTGAATTGTTTTTAAGATTAAAAGAGAAAAGAAATGAACGAAAAGTTTGAAATTGAGGAACTGGTTCGCAACGCAAAAATTGCCAACGATGATGACGGTATAAATTCTGTAGCAATAATTGGTGCTGGAATTATGGGACAAGGGATTGCTCAAACCATAGCAGCCGCAGGAATAGATGTTCTCGTAATAGAAAAAGACCAGGAACATCTTGATTACGGAAAGAGCCGGTTAGCGGAAGATATTGAACGGGAAATAAAACGCTGGGCAATGACATCTTCAGAAATGAAATCCATTCTAAGCAGAATTTCCTGGTCATTGAAATTAACCGATGCTGCCGAAACAAAATTGATCATCGAATCGGTTGACGAAAATATGGAACTGAAAAAGATTATTTTTAAGCAACTTGATAACATTGCTATGCCGGAAGCCATTTTTGTCTCAAATACTTCCACGCTTAGTTTAACGAAAATTGCCGAAGTAACGAAGCGGACTGATAAAATTATCGGGATGCACTTTTTAAATCCTGTTCCAAAAGTTCCTCTGGTAGAATTGGTTAAAGCGTTAGACACTTCAAATGAAACGGTAGCTAAAGTTAAAGAATTCACTACACGGATTGGAAAAACCGCCATTGAAGTTTATGAATACCCCGGTTATGTTACTACCCGCGCAATCGTTCCTTTGTTGAACGAAGCGATGTATATTTTACTTGAAGACATTGCGACGGCAAAAGATATCGATACTGCAATGAAACTTGGATATAATTTTCAAAACGGACCGTTGGAAATGGCTGATATGATGGGCTTGGACGAGGTCTTGGCCTGGATGGATACACTTTGGAAAACTCTTGGCGAACCGCGGTACCGCGCTTGTCCTATTTTACGAAAACTCGTTCGTGAAAGAAAACTCGGTAAAAAAACCGGAGAAGGATTTTATAAATACGACGTGAACGGAAAAATAGTGTATTAGTGAATGTTATTGAGAAAAAAGTAAATGTATTAAAACTTAAATTCAAAAGCATGAGTGAGTGAGTGAATGGATGAATGGCTCAAATTTCGATTTAGTAAATGCTTTTCATGCAATCATTCAGACATTCATTCATACGTTGGTTTTGTTCAAAATTAAAATCAATTAAGGAATAAGAAATTCTTATTTGATAATGAAAGTGAAAATATAAATATGAAAGTATTAGTTTTAAATTCCGGCAGTTCATCAATTAAATATCAATTTATAGACACTGACCAAAAGTTTGCGCTTGCAAAAGGTATTGTTGATAGAATCGGAATGAGCGGTGCCGTTCTCAGCCACACAAGACACGATGGAAACAACGTTAGAATTGTAGCGGAAATTTTAGACCACGCTATGGCTATTGAATACGTGCTTGCCGTAATGCTCAGCAAAAACCATGGAGTTATTGAAGATAAATCGGATATTGATGCGGTGGGGCATAGAGTTGTTCACGGAGGTGAATCATTTTCCGGTTCTGTGCTGATGACCGACGAAGTGATGAGCGTTCTCCAGGAAAATATTGAATTAGCGCCACTGCATAATCCTCCGAACATTAAAGGTATCCAGGCTGTTACGAGAATAATGCCGGAAACGAAACAGTGCGTTGTCTTCGATACTTCGTTCCATATTAAAATGCCGGCAAGAGCATATTTGTACGGCATTCCTTACGAACTTTATAAACGCCACAAAATTAGAAGATATGGTTTTCATGGAACTTCCCATCGGTATGTTTCTGAAATTGCCGCCTCAATGTTGGGAAAGCCGATCACAGAATTAAAAATTGTTACCGCACATCTCGGCAACGGATGCAGCATGGCCGCAGTTGATAAAGGTATTTCTGTTGATACATCGATGGGATTTACACCCCTTGAAGGCTTATTGATGGGAACAAGAGCCGGTGATATCGATCCTTCCGTTATTCTTTATATCATGGGAAAAGAGGGACTTTCGCTTTCCGAAGCCGGCGTGTTACTGAACAAACACAGTGGACTTATCGGTATAAGCGGAGAAAGCAGCGACATGCGCGAAATTGAAACGGCGATAGGAGAAGGAAATAAAAGGGCAAAAATCGCTTTTGATGTTTTTACGTATCGCATAAAAAAATATATCGGTGCATACGCCGCGGCTATGGGGGGAATTGATGCACTTGTTTTCACGGGCGGCATCGGTGAGAACTCTTCTCTTGTACGAAGTACGGTTTGTACCGGACTTGAATTTCTCGGTATCGAAATCGATGAAGAAAAAAATCAAGCCAAACAAAATGAACTATCGAAAGAAGGAACAAAAGTTCACGTCCTCCGCATTCCTACAAATGAAGAATTAGTTATCGCAATGGATACTGCAGAAATAGTTTCTTCACTTTAAGATAGAGCATTCCAACTGAAAGCCCGGATTGTCTCCCGGGCTTTTCATTCCTCTGCTCGCTAAATGGCAAATTTTTGATTTTCTACCGAATTAACTTTTTAGCATTTCTTCATTTAGCTTTTATCTCTCTCAAATTGCTATTCAATATGAATTAAGTATTTTTGCAATAAACAAAAGACGGTGTTGTTACTATGACCGATCTCAAGAACTTAAAATATTTCTTATTCCGCAAAAGTTTTGTTTGCGTTAACAGAAACGATGTTTCAAAGCATCAGTTTAATGAAATAAAAAAAAGAGGAGCGCCTTATTCCCTCGATGATTATTCCCTTCCCATTTCGCTCCCGGACAAAAGGTGAAGTTATGATAGCGAAGATCAAAATCTTTTTGAACAAACAATTTTCTCACATCATTCTTTTTCTTTCAGCCATTCTTGTGATGATTTGCGCGTTGAATTTATTCTATATTTTTGATGTAACCGCACAATCTAACGATGAATGTTTATGGCGCGATTCTAAGGCTGCTGGCAAGAATAACGTCATTACCTTCGCGCTAGTTAAGGTTGGCGGCGTAACCTGGGCTGCCGGTGTACGGGATGGTGACCGGCTTGTTTCGATAAACGGAATTCTTTGCAAAAATACTTTGGATGCGAGCAGAACCTTAGATAAAGTTTCTTCCGGTGATTATGCCGTTTATGTTTTTGAAAGAAACGGAAAACAATTTACCGCTAACGTCTACGTAAAAAAATTAATCGGATTCAACAACCTCGCCTTTACTTTATTTTCTACTTTTTGGTTGATTGTCGGTTTCTTTGTTTTAATGGCAAAGCCGGAAGGGAAAATTCAACGGTTATTTTATAGTGTGGGAGCGTTTACGGTTCTTTTTGCAATGAGCAGTTTGTTGAATAGAGGCATTCAAGTTGATAATCCAATTTTGAAAAATATGATATTGTTCAGGGGTGTTAACATACTGATTTTCTTCGGTGGAATATTCTGGTCATTCAGCATGGTTAGATTTTTCAGCGTCTTTCCTATCGAAACTAAACTTGAAAAAAAATCGGGGATCAGAAAAACTTTAGTCTATTCTCCTTGGATCATTTTCTTACTGCTTATGGCTGTGAACATTAAATTTGTCATTATTGATAATCTTCAAACAATGGGAATAGTGAACAATATTGTTATTAACGTTCTTATTCTCTCTTCGCTACTTATAAGCTTTATTCTACTCGTACTCGGCTATAGAAAAGTTGAATCGATAAATGAAAAACGTGCCCTTAGAATTATTATAGCGGCTTTTATCATAGGATTGGGAGCTATCATTTATATTATTCTTTTTACTGCAACAACCAACCAGGTAATTTTTAACGACCCTTTGTTATTTATGCCCATCATCTTGATCGCAGTAATTCCGGTTGCCTTCGGGTATGCAATTTTTAGATACTCGTTAATGGATATCAGAGAAGCTGTGAAAAGTACAATCGTTTACGGAACGGCGACTGTCTCAATTGCAGTAGTCTATTTTCTCATTATGCTCTTGCTGGGTCAAGTTGTCAGCAGTGCAATTGGTACGCAGTATCAGGGTATGATAGCCGGATTTGTGTTTATCGTATTTGCGATTGTGTTTCAATCATCTAAAGACCGCTTTCAGGATTTTTTAACTCAAAAATTTTATCCGGAGCAATTTGCATTTCAGAAAGGGTTGTTAAAATTCAGCGGAGATATTGCTAAAGTTGTCGGCATTGAAAATATTCTGAACTCGACTCGAGAGCTTTATGTTGATTCATTGCGGATAAGTAAGTATGGTTTAATGCTTAAAAAGAATGGAGGACTATTTCACCTTCTTCAGCAGCACGGAATAAGCGAATTTGCTCCACAGTCTTTAAAATCTTTACAAAACGTATCTAACTATTTTTCCGAACGGAAAAAGAATAATCAAAGAATTGTTTTAGAGCGTCAAAATTTTTCTTCCGTCCTGGAAGAAGATGCCTCGGTCTTTATCAACGAAGCTATTTTCACTATTATTCCTTTAATGATAAACGATCAGATCATCGGTTTGTTATTGTTTGGATTGAAGCAAACAGGATCTCAATTTGCCGGAAAGGATTTAGACCTGCTCATCTCAGCTTCAAATCAAACTGCAATTTCAATCGAGAACGCACGACTTTATCATTCCGAAGTAGAAAAGAAGCGTCTCGAGCGTGACTTGGAAAATGCGCGGCACATTCAACAAAGTCTTTTGCCAAAAACAATTCCTTCTATTAACAATTTAGAACTAAGCGGAGTTACTATTCCTGCCCAGCATGTCGGCGGCGATTATTACGACTTTATCAAACTAAACAACGACAAGTTGTATATCATCGTTGCAGATGTTTCCGGAAAAGGCTTAAGCGCCGCACTGTATATTTCTAAATTGCAAACAATGATTCGCATGTTTTGTTCTGTTGAAAGATCTCCGAAAGAAATTTTAATAGAGATCAATAAAAATCTTTTCGCAGAGATGGAAAGGAATTATTTCATAACAGTTTCTTTAGCCTTAATTGATGCCGGTGCAAAGAAAGTCCGTTTTTGCCGTGCCGGTCATACGCACGCCTTGCTTATCAACGGGAATAGTTGTGAGAAAATTAAACCGGCTGGAATAGGACTTGGATTAAATAAAGGAGAGGTCTTTGATTCATCTCTTGAAGAAATTGAAATTCCGCTTGAAAAGGGAAACATACTCGCTGTTTATTCGGATGGAATAAGCGAAGCAATGAATGAAAAGCAACAAGAGTTTGGAGAAGAAAATATCATTACAATCTTAATAAATAACGCGAACACATCTCTTGAAACAGTTCAAAGTGAAATTATTAATGGAGTAAATACTTTTTGCGGAGATGAGGAACAGCATGATGATATTACTTTAGTGCTGGTAAAATATTTATAGTTTCCCTTTTTAAAAAGTCGTTTTTTTGTTTCGCGCAAAGACGCAAAGAACGCAAACTCTTCTTATTTTTGAACCAAGCATTTAAAATCAATTTTATTGGAATAGAAAAATGAACTTAGGCATACAAAACAAAACCGTTCTTGTAACCGCTTCAAGTAAAGGAATAGGAAAAGCGGCAGCTGAATTATTCGCTTCGGAAAAATGCAACGTGGCTATTTGTTCCCGCAGTGCGGTTGAGCTTGAGAAAACCGCGGCGGAACTTTCAGCGAAGTATGATAACGAAATATTCTGGATCGTGTGCGATTTGAATAATCCTTCCGACATAAAAAACACAGTGGAAAAAGTAGAAGAGAAATTCGGCGGGATTGATATTCTTGTGAATAATTGCGGCGGACCTTCGGCGGGATTTTTTGATGAACTGAACGAAGAAAAATGGAACTTCGGATACGAACAAGTTCTTTTAAGTGTTGTCCGTTTTGTTCGTGCGGTACTTCCAAATATGAAAAAGAAGAATTGGGGAAGGATCATCAACATTACTTCAGTAGCGGTTAAACAGCCAATTGACAATTTGCTTCTTTCAAATACATTCCGTTCGGGTGTAATTGGGTTGAGCAAATCATTAAGCAATCAGTTAGCAAAACATAACATAACGGTTAATAGTGTTGCGCCGGGTTATACGTTGACGGAAAGGATTTATGAGCTTGCTGTGAACAAGGCTAAGGTTACAGGTGAATCGCACGAAACAATTTTAGTGGGGATGACAAAAGAAATTCCGCTGGGCAGAATGGCGCGTCCGGAAGAAATTGCTTCGGCTATTGTGTTCCTCGCTTCGGAACAAGCTTCCTATATTACCGGAAATACAATTCAAATAGACGGTGGACTTTACAAAGGATTAATGTAGTGAAAAAGAAAAATATCTTGCTCGTCTTTACAGGCGGAACGTTCTCAATGAAGATAGACGAGAAAACCGGAGGAGCTATTCCTCATTTCTCCGGGAATGACTTGATGCAGCTAATGCCGGAAATTTATGAATTGGCGAATGTGACTATTTTCGATTTCGGAAAATATCCCGGTCCCCACATGACCCCGGAACTGATGCTTACGCTTTCAAAAAAAATCCAACAGAAAATAAATAAAAACGGATTCGACGGCGTGGTTGTTACTCATGGAACCGACACGCTAGAAGAGACTGCTTATCTTCTTGATCTAACTCTCGATACGCCAATTCCCGTTGTCCTTACCGGATCGATGAAGAACAGTTCTGAACCGGATTGGGACGGACCCGCAAATTTAAAAGACTCAATTGCGATATGTTTAAACCCTAACGGCAGAAACCTTGGAGTGCTTGTTTGTTTGAACGGTGAGATAAACGCCGCAAGCGAGGTTACTAAAACACACACGGATGATATTGAAACATTTCACAGTCTTGATTTTGGAGCGCTCGGCTTTGTACAGCATGATAGAGTTATTTTCAACCGTCTGCCGCGTAAACTTGAAATTATAAAGACTTCTAAAATTGAAACCAACGTTGATCTTATAAAATGTTACGCCGGAATGGACGCGAAGTTCTTTAAATATTCGGCAGATACAAAGGTTGCGGGAATTGTTGTGGAGGCAATGGGAGTAGGGAACGTGCCCCCCAAAGCGTTTGAGGGAATTAAATACGCGGTTGAGAAGAATATTCCCGTTGTGCTGGTGTCCCGCTGCCCCGCCGGAGAAACACTTGACATTTACGGCTATCCCGGCGCGGGTAAGTGGCTGCATGAACTTGGAGTAATTTTCTCCGATTACCTAAACGGGCAGAAAGCCAGGATTAAGTTGATGCTTGCTTTAGGAAAAATGAAGAAACAAAGTGACTTGAAGAAGGTTTTTGAGGGATAAATTTATCTTTTGTTAACCTTAAAGGCGCTTGTTTTATAAATTGGGATGGGTGTTTCATCTTTGCGGTCGGGAGTTTCCTTCTTGCGGTCGAGAGTTTCTTCGATGCGGGTGGAAGTTTCATAAGTCAACATGGGAGATTTACAAATCAGATTGAGAGTTTCATAAATACGGGTGGGTGTTTCATGAATACGGATGAAAGTTTCATGAATACGGGTGGGTGTTTCATGAATACGGATGGGAGTTTCATGAATATGGATGGGTGTTTCATGAATATGGATGGGTGTTTCATGAATATGGATGGGTGTTTCATGAATCGGGTTGAGAGTTTCATCTTTACGGAGGGGAGTTTCACAAATCAACATGAGAGTTTTATGAATGGAGGAGGCTGTTTCCTTTTTACGGAAGCTCGTTTCTAAAGTAGATAAGCCACGTATTTATTGCTTTTGAGGTCGTGGATAATTTATTGGACATAACCAATTAATATTATAGCACCTTTTTCTGTTTCCAATTTGTTATTCTTTTTGTTTACCATGGATTATTATGTTTGAAAAACTTGGAACATCTAACGCCAAAAAAAACACCTCTTTGTCAAATATTGCAGCACCGCTAATGGATGTTTGACTATTAAATTTATACAAATACTCTATATCACTCCCATTGTAATGTGCTATGCCATCTAACATCCTTATGAAAATATCTTTTTTACTTCTTCCAAATATTTGCCCCCCAAAATTTGGATCATCTACTCTAAAGTATAAACTTAACCCTTGAGGAGTACCAATCTTTATTTCTTTTCCAATAATTGCATACAAGTAACCATCAACTTCATGAACATCAGTCCAGGTTGATGGGCTAAATGGTTCTTCATAAATTAAATGGAGTGTATATCCATCAAAATCAAACAAACCCGCGTATGAATCATGACCAGCTCCCGATAAATAGTAGTTATTACTAGTTTTTATCCCTCTTCTTATTCTTTGGAATTGATAGGGAACAGATAAAATATTTGCTTCAGACCATTTTTCTCCGTTATAATGCAATATGATTCCCTTTCGCACAGTTCCGCTGTCAGCATAACCAACTGCAAACAGATTGTTGGATGAGTCTCCCCAAACATCAAAAAATCCTATTCTATATCCGTTTTTTTTATAATTGATACTTTCAAGCCATCCTTCTCCGTTATTATGCCAGATTCTCCCCTCATTGCCACCAAGCCAAACATTGTTTTTATCAAAACCCCAAACAACATTAGGACTTATTCCTCTCGATATACCGTCCGTTTTCCACTTAGCACCATCATAATGCCAAATTGTTTGGTCGAGTCCCCCGCCTGGTCCAACAGCCCAGACATCATTTGGAGTGCTCCCCCAAATACTGTATAGAACAGTAAAAGGAATTTTTAACGTATCCACCGTCCATACATAATCTCTTCTGCCGGGTTGTGTGTTGTCTATAACTTCAGTTGGAGATTTTTTACAGCCAAGGTTAAGAAGTACAATACAAACAAACACAAAAGAGAGAATATGTTTTTTCATAATTCCATTTACGGTCAAGGTCATGATTTTTTTTAATTCCAATGTAACTGCCTCCTATTTAATTGCCAAGATTAATTTCAATTCCAACCAAGTAACTAAAGAAAGAATAATTAACGCCTCCGCCTGCAAGGGCAAAGGCAGAGGCACCGGTTTGGTAACCGGCAATAGATAATACATTAACTTTATTATTCCAGAGCGGGAGAGCTAACTTTGCGTTTGTTCCCAACGAGAAAACAGTGTTTGTGGCTCCGGTTATATTTTCAATTGCAACTGAAGGTCCGACCGAGAGTGTAACGCTATAAATTTTGAATAGTGAGAAATCTACTTCCAGTTTCAGCCCTTTACTTATCATCGTTTCTGAAGGAATCTGTCCAAAGAAAGTATTACGCTCATTACTCTTTGCTTTCCAGTAAGTAAAAGCTATTATTGGATGAACTTCACTCGATAAATTAAATTTCAGAAATAATTCAAAAGCAATATCTCTATTGAATTTATCGGAGCTAGTTTTAGTTAAGTTTGAGGAATGCGAGCCTATTTGAAAACCGATTTTAGGTTGGAGTTCCGTAAGCTTTGAACTTTTAATGTTCAAAGTATCTTTGTTTTGGCTTAAGCTGAAAGAAGAAAATACAATGGAGGATACAATTATGAGTGCTAGATAAATTTTCATATTTGAAAATCCCTGGGTTTAGTAATTATTTAATCTTACTTATTGTTTTCTACTTCTCCAATAAAACGGTTTGCGGTGTAAATGCATAACAGCTACAATTTGAATTTTCTTTTTACTGCTTCTGTAAATCACTGCATAAGGTAAACCGGTGAAGGAAAAACCGGAATGTGCCAAATTTATATTTTAACCAAAAGTTCGGACTGTGTACTATTTTCTTTAACACATCTTCAAAATCATTGAGGAATTCTAACCCCAACCCTTTAACTTTTTCTTCGTACCAGCTTACGGTTTCTTCAACTTCAATTGCTGCGTCCGGATGCAGTTCAATTTGATGCATGATATTTAAGTTCGATCTTTTCTTTAACTGCTTCCCACGGAACGGACGCTACAATGCACGAGTCTAACTCAGAAATTCTTTTCTGGATTTCCTTTTCCCATTCAAGTTCCGAATCTTTATCAATTTCATTATCAATGCTGATAAAAAGTTGTCTTGCCGCCGAAATTCTTTCGTCCGCAGGAAGCTGCAATAATTGATCTACTAATTGTTGTGTAATCGCGTTCATAACTATCTCAAATTTATTTATGAGAACTTAACTCACTTTTGTAATTCTTCCAAATCAATTTTTTTTACGTTAAGAATGGACTGCCCCAAAAACAATTCGGCGACTTTCTTAAATGTTGTTGGAATATCGCTTACGTAAAAATCTTGATAGCCGAGGGCGTGAGAGTTTGTTTCCAATCCGATGCGGTTAATTTCCTGGCGGACAACTTCCGCCGAGGCAACGCCGGAATCAATTAATTTAACTTCACTGCCGATAACTTCTTGAATGATCCTGGCGAGAATAGGATAATGGGTACAGCCGAGAACAAGTGTATCAATGTTCAAGCCGCGGAGTTCTTTCAAATATTCTTCGGCGATTAATTTCGTGGCTTCGTGGTCTATCCAGCCTTCTTCGGCAAGGGGAACAAAAAGAGGACAAGCTTTCTCAAACACTTCAACACCTGAATCGTTTTTCTTCAATTCATTTAAATAAGCGTGATTAGAAATGGTCGCTCTTGTGCCGATAACTCCAATACGTTTGCTTTGCGAATGCTTTAACGCAAGCTGCGAACCGGGAGTTATCATTCCGATGATAGGCACGGTGAATTTTTCTTTTAAAACATTTAACGCAATTGCCGAAACCGTATTACACGCAACAACAATCGCTTTAACATTTTTTTCAATTAAGAAATGAGCGTCTTGCAGTGCGTATTCAATAACGGTGTCGTTCGATTTTGAACCGTAGGGAACGCGTGCGGTATCTCCAAAATAGACGATGCTTTCGTTCGGCAGTGTTGAAGCGATTTGCCGTACGACAGTTAATCCGCCGATACCGGAATCAAATACGCCAATCGGTTTTGCTTTTTCCATGAAGTTCAAAAATCTATTCCTTATAAAATCTGGTTGATCGCTTCGGTTAATTCCGATTCGATAAAAGAGTAAAAGTTTTTAGAGACTTTTTTCTGTTTATTGTCCAACACGTAGAAGGCGTCAATAATATCGTCGCCGCGCGTTCCGATCTTGGCAAAGTAAATACTCAGTCCAAGTTCGTTGAGTTTGCTGGTAACATGATAAAGAAATCCGAGACGGTCGGGAGAAAAGACATCAATGATGGTAAATTTTTCCTGTTCTTCAAATTTGATCTTTACCTTGCCGGGACGCTTGAAGAATTTGTTTTCTATGCGCCACCATTTTGTTTTCATCTTTTTCATTTCGGTGCTTAATTCCTTTAAGCCGGAAAGAACAAGAGAAAAATCTTCTTCAATTTTAGCGTAACGCCCGGAGTCAACTTTTTCGTTTGAACGGAAATCGGTTACGTTAAAGTTATCAATGATAATTCCGTCTTTGCGCGTAAAAATCTTTGCATCGTGAATGTTCAAATCATTTATGGAGAGGACGCCGCATAATTTTGAAAGAAGGGCGGGAGAATCTTTTGAAATAACGGTGATGTTGGTAAAGCTTTCCGTTTCTTTAAATGAAACGGATACCGGAACGCCCGAAAGAATTTCTTCAATATGGAAAGCAATTTCTTCATCGGAAAAAAGAGAAGTATAGCCGGTATCGTTAATAGAATCAATATGATCCTTAACATGGTCTTCGGAAATAGCGTCTGAGTATTTAGAGATTTCTTCCGGCTGAATAAGCGTTGAGGCAAACAACAACTCTTCTCCGGAAATCTGATCTTCGATCATTGCTTTAGCTTTGCGGAACAACTCATTCAGCATTTCATATTTCCATGAGGTCCACAACGCCGGATTAACGGCGGAGAGATCGGCGTAGGTGAGCAAATAAAGAAGTTCCAATTGCTCAACACTCGGGAAAGCAGCAACGAAACTATTTAAAGTTTCGGCATCATTTAAATTTCTACGGAAAGCGATCTGTTCCATCTGCAAATGATACCGGACAAGGAATGAAACTTTGTCAATTTCTTCATCACCGTAACCGAGGCGCTGCATAATTGAAGCCGCCATCTCAGCCCCGATAATTTCATGCCCGCTAATATTGATCGGTTTTGCGATATCATGAAAAAGTAAACCGAGGATAAGAATTTCTTTTTCTTTTAAATTGTTATAAATATTTCCGAGTTCGGTTGTATCGTTTTCTAATTTTTCAACATTCTGGATTGTCATTATCGTGTGTTCATCGGCAGTATAGCAATGATAAACGCCGTGCTGGATATAGCCGTTCATGTCGTGAAACTCAGGAAGGAAAGCATCAAGAATGCCAAGCTCGTTCATAACGGAGAGGGTTTTTCCGATATTTTTTGGAAGACGGAGAATCTCTCTGAAAAAAGTAGAAGACTCGGCGTCCCCTTTAACCGTATGCTGGTCAAGGCTGTCGATAATCTGCATTCTGAAATGCTCATCAAAGTTTGCATCATATAATCCACGGTAATAAAATCCGCGGAAGATTTCGGAAATAGTTAAATAACGGTGACCGGAAAAGAAAATGATGTCACCCTTTAATTTAAAATCATCATCAAGATCAATTGAAAGAATATCGGGAAGTGAGGTAGTTATATCAGCGCGCATTTTTTTTGTGAACGAACGATTAAAGCGATAAATCACATTTGACGAATCAAAATATTCTTTCATCAGTTTCTTATAACCGTCTTCGCCATAGTGCAAAAGGTCTGCAATTACCAACTGGTCGGCAAACTCCAGCCGGTCGTTTTTTTGTTTATGAAGTAAATGAAGAAGGTTGCGAATCTTTAGAATAAATTTGAATCCGGCTAACAAGCGAAGACATTCTTTAGGAGTTGTGTAATCATTTTCCGAAAGAAGCGAGATAAACGATTCGGTTTGCGATTGCTCCGACTGCTTGTTTAATATTTCTTTGTTGAGTAAAATATAAATCCACTCGATCATCTGAATATCACGTTGTCCGCCGGCGGAGAGCTTCACGTTCGGTTCGATAACTTTTGGTGAGTTTCCATATTTCTCGTACCGTTCATCGCGGTCGGTAAGAAATTCGGTAAAGATTTGTTTTTTCACATCGTCTGTTATGGTTTTGAACAAGAGAGCATTCCATTCGTTAAAAAGTTTTAGCGAACCGAAGAGATACCGTGTTTCAAAAAACTGGGTGAAGGTGTGCAAGTCTTCCGTTAAAAAGCGTTTGATGTCCGACAGTTCACGAATAGTGTGAGATACTTCCAAACCAAAATCCCAACAGCGGGTAATAATATCTTTTATTCCTTCTTCGGATTCCTTTTGAGCCGAAGGCTCATCAGCCTTTGCCTGACCCGAAGGAAGGATGAACATGATATCGATATCGGAATAAGGAGAGAGTTCGCGGCGGCTAAAACTTCCGGCAGAAGCTAAAGCAAAGGGATAATGAAGATCAATGGAAATTTGTCTAAGCAGATCTTCAACCAAAACACTGTACTCAAAAGAAAAAGCAAGCGGGTCGTTTACTATGTTTTGTGCAGTAAAAAGTTTTTCTTTCTTTGCAAAAAAATCGTTTCGTATCTCTTCTTTTGATTTCATGTTGGTATTATGCGGTGTAGTTAGGAGATTGATAAACCGCTTCAATAACGGATGAAATGCCGCCGCGCATGTTAAAGTCGCTGATGATTTTCATATATCTCGGCTGCATCAATTCAACAAGATCGTTTAGAATTTTGTTTGTCACGGCTTCAAAGTAAATACCGTCGTTGCGGAAGGATTGGAGATAAAATTTGTAGCTCTTCAATTCCACGCATAACCCTTCTGCAATATATTCGAGCGTGATCTTTCCGAAATCAGGCTGCCCGGTAACGGGACAAACGGAAGTAAACTCATGCGCCGTGTGAATAATTTTATAATTTCTTTCCGGGTTTGGATTTGGAAAGAGGACTAATAGTTTTTGTTTGGAGTTCATATCTTAACCTTAACTTTTTCTTTACCCGAATTAAATTTGACTAATTTGTTCCAATTAATTGCGCCATCAACACAAAATTCATTTGAAAATTGTACCGTGAATATATTTAACATTCGTGCGTAGGATTCATCAAATGCTTCATTTCTTTCTTTTGCTTTATGGCCTAGTGGTTCAATTATTTCTGTATATAAGTCCTCATTATCAGAAATGAATTCCCAAAATCTTTGACCTGCAATTTTTTGATATTCTCCCTTGTCGATTTTAACAATCCTCCCATAACAACAACCATTGATGGCTTCTACTGGAATTTTTTTTGCATTGGTACGAAGTCTTTGCTTAGCCTGTCTGAAATTGTCCTTCATTTTTGCAATTTGTGAGGCGTTTCCCCAATTTGTCCCGGATTTTACGGTTACTACATAAATAACATTTTCTTTTTCAAACTCTAAATCAAGACCTTCAGCGGAAGATTTTCTACCCGAATAAACTTTTTTACAAACAAAAATGGCTAATTGTTCTAAGAAAGCACCAAACATGGTTTCTTCTTGAGAAGATAAGTAAGCATCGACCAATTTTCTTACAAACATTTCGCTCGTAAGTATGTTCTTTGCTTTAAATAAATATGGATTCTTTTTAAGAAGTATGGTCGAGAGTTTCAATTCTCCTAGAGAGTTTTCTCTTGACTCATGAAAAGAACCGATATTTTCTTCAATGTACTTTCTTACGTCTTCCAGTTTTAGTTTTGCCATATTTCACCTTTGGTTCTGCTGCGAATAAATTTTGACTTAATTGATTTTCGGCCAGTTTGTAATATTCAGATACTATTTCAATTCCAATTCCAACTCTACCCATTTTTTGAGCAACAATAGTTGTTGTTCCGGAACCCATAAAAGGGTCCAACACGACGTCACCTTCTTTTGTAAAAAGTTTAATGAACCATTCGGGCAATTCATCAGGAAAAGCGGCACTGTGGTCTTTATTGTTGCATTCTGTAGCTAAGTGCAAAACGTTTGTTGGGTAAACCATCTCTCTACCAATCCAGTTGGAAACATTTTTGCCAAATCCACTTCCGTTTTTTGCATTATCTCTGAGTTGGTCAGTAGTACTTAAATTTTTCAATCTTGACTTGGCCCAATCACCAACAGGAACCATAACCTCTTCTTGAAACATGTTGAAATGCTTTTTTTTGTTGAATTGCAATAATCTTTCCCACGAATCTCGAAACCTGTTTGGCCATTTACCCGGGTAAGAATTCTTTTTGTGCCAAATAAATTCTTCTGTCCACAACCAACCTTGTTTTTTCATTTCATGAATCAAATCAATCACATAAGTATGTCTTTCTCCGTCAACAACTTTTTCTTTAATGTTAAGAACAAATGTGCCAGTTGGTTTTAAGACGCGGAGCAATTGTTCAGAAATGGGCAAAAACCATGCGACATATTTATCAGGATGAATACCACCGTAAGTATTCTTTCTGCTATCAGCGTAAGGTGGTGATGTGAAAATCAAATCAATAACATCGTCTTCAAAATCTTTCAAAACTACTTTTGAATCACCAAGATACAATTTTGATTTCTTACTCATCAAAATCTTTCATTCAATTTTTTGTCTATATTCTTTTCAATTGCACTATCTATTGCAATGTTAACAACTTCAAACCAATCGAAAAATCCCCATTCCATCCCCTTTTTAACGGAATTCATTTCAGAAAAATTAAGCTCTCTTCCTATTCTCTCTTTAGCCAAAGTTTGAACATCCCAAACGTTAATTCCATAAACCAACTCAGTTTCATTCAGTTTTTCTGTTATATACTGACACATAATTTCTCCATTACTGTAATGTAAAAACTTTTTTGCTCAATATTCTTCATTGCACCATCAACTTTTTTTCTTATTCATACTTTGGTCTAATGTTATACGGAATCGGATCTTCAATTCCCGCTTGCTGAAATCCGCGCAAACGAAACGCGCAGCTATCGCACACGCCGCAAGCTTCATCTTCGCTCTGGTAACACGACCATGTTAAGTGAAGCGGAGCGTTCAACTCGATTCCTTTTTTCACAATTTCAGCTTTTGATAAATTAATTATCGGAGTGATAATTTTTATTTTCGTTTCCGGTTTTGTTCCTTCGTCAACCATTTTTTCAAATGCGGAATAAAACTGGGGGCGGCAATCAGGATACCCGCTGGCATCTTCATAAACAGCGCCTATTCCGACAGCTTCCGCTTTAATAACTTCAGCCCAACTTACGCAAGCCGCTAAAATATTTGCATTCCGGAACGGCACGTAGGAGGTTGGAACTTCTTTGTTTTCCAGATCGGCTTTTTCAACTTTCAAGTGAAGATCGGTAAGTGAAGAACCGCCGATTTTGTGGAAATGAGAAAAGTCGATAAGCAAACGATGCTGCACGTTATAAAAATCGGCAACATCATTAAAGGCTTTTAACTCGCGCGTTTCTGTCCGTTGACCATAATTAAAGTGGGCAAATGCCAACTCATATTTTTCGTTTAAGATTGCCGCGGTAACACAACTATCCATACCACCGCTTACAGCAATAACTGCTAAAGGTTTCTTCATAATTCTCTTTAAAATAAAACCGCCGATGAGCGGTTTTGATACTTCTTTTAATTTTGACTGCAAAATAAGGAAATTTCGCGTCGATAGAAATAAGATATGATTTTTAGCCTCGAAATCCATACCCTAAAGAGAGGTTGTTACAAATTTTCGCTCCACGTTAAAACCGCAAGAGCAAACTCGGCGTTGCACCAGGTTAAAGGAGAAGCGTCGGCGCAGTCGGATTGATTCAAATAAATTCTTTCCGGCATTAACCCGTAAATGTTTGCGTTCTTGATCATCCAATCAATATGCTTTTTTGCTTTATCCGTTTGGTTGGTTAAACTGTAATATTGTGCAAGTGCGGCGGTAGTAAAAAAGAAAGCATCGCCACCATATCCCGATAACCATGCATTGTCTGATGCTTCGAAATATTGAAGCCCGCCATTTAAAACTATTCTGTTCTTCTCCGAAAACTGAACTGATCTTTTTATCAAATCAGAATTTTGAAAGCCCCACAGAGCTGCGAATTGAGAAGTCCCGTCCCACAAAAACATCGACTTTCCCTTTTTCTCAGCAAGACTCGTCCCGTCTTGTGCCTTAATTCCTGTAAAGCGGACTGCGGCAAAAGTATTTCTTGTAGTATCAAATATGCGGTAAAGGTTTTCGGTAATTGTTTGTCCGGCAGTTGAATATTTTTTTGCCTGGTTGTAATCCCCAAAGTTTTTTGCAAGATCGGAAATAGTTTTTAAAGCTGCGGCACACTCCATATTTGTCAGCGGAAGATAGCCCGTCCACTCAACCATTCCTCCTTCATAAAGAAGACCCCAATGATCAATTTTATTTACAAACAGATCGGCGAGTTCATAAAGAAAATTTTTATCCGCAAGCCATTCATTTTTTTCTTGGTGATACCAGTTTGCAAGTTGAATGAAAAAAGCGTTCGCATCCCATTCCGGTTCGTCGTAACGGGCGCCGCTTCCGGCATCAACAGCTTGCGCATAAGCATCGTATCGCGCAAAAAATTCTCCTTTGCTTTTTTTCGGAATCTTTTTGTCACCCCAAAATTTGATAATACTTTTTGCTTCTTCATAGTGTCTGGTTTTAAGAAAAACCCGCGCGGACATCATTGCATCGCGGGGATAAAGCTGCGGCATGTTGTTGGTAACGAATTGTCCGGTCATATCCGCCGGAATTTGACCGTTCAAACAAGCTGATTTTACGGCGTATAATGTCTGTTTATAAAATTCAAGATAACGCTCCGAGTTTTTGGTCTTCTTTTTGAACTTTGGAAGTTTTCCTTTCATCATCCAGTCAGTCCAATATTTTGCGGTTGCAGCTGAAAGATTTTTTTCAGAAAGAAGTTGACGAAGTAGTTGTCGTGCTTTTTCCACCGAAGCGCCTGCGGCAATGATGTATTCAACTTTTCCCGTTGCATTACCACTAAAAAGAATTAATGAATCGTTAACTTCAATAGATTGATTTTTATCCGTAGAAGCGACAGCAATTGAAATGTTGTTTGACCAAACCGCAACCGCGATATTCCTTTCTTTTGTTAATGAAACGAGAGAGGTTGTTCTGTCCGAGACAAAGTTCTTTCTAAGCAAAAGAGAAAAACGCTGCTTAACATCGTTTCCCCTTATTTCACTTGATAAGACTACCGCATCCTTTTGATGGACAAAACAAGTTATTTCCTGTTGAATTCCGTTTTTGTAGAATGATTTTGTTCTTGCAGTAAAGAAATTTTTCAGATCGACAATATCTTCTTTTCCTTTTTCAAGATTTCCATTTTCATCAGAGAGTTCGAATGAAGAAGAGGCAATATAATCAACGGTGTAATCGTTAAAGTAGAAATGCTGAAGCCCGGAATAGTTTGTCCGGGCTTTTATTCTAGCGTCATCCGAATAAACAACACAGAGATTTCCGTTGCCAAGTATTGCATTCCCTTTCCACGGTCGTTCCGAATTACTTCTCTGAGGGAAAAGTGAAAAGTAACAAGCAAAAAGGAGAAGAAAGAAATTTTTCATATGCTATAATTTTATTTTGATTGCTTCAATAACCAATCATACAATTCGGGATTGTTGTACGTTTCCGTCCAAGCATCATGTCCAGCTTCAGGATAAATAGTAAGCTTAACATCGTTTCCACATTGTTTCAGCGCATCGACCATTTGCTGTGCTTCTTTCACCGGAACAACAGGGTCTTTTGCGCCGTGAAAAACCCAAACGGGAAGTTTCCCGATTTTACAAATCGTTAAAGGATTTCCACCGCCGCAAACCGGTGCAATCGCTGCAAATCTGTCGGGATATTTTTCGGCCAATGCCCACGTTCCGTAACCGCCCATAGAAAGCCCGGTAACGTAAATTCTTTTTTCATCAACATTATATTTTTGAACAAGATCATCCAGCAATGCAGATAAATCTTCGGTTGACCACCAGACATTTTCAGGACACTGTGGTGATACGACAATAAATGGAAAATCTTTTCCCTGGTCGATGAGTTTTGGAGGACCATGTCTCTTGACTAAGTTGAGATCATGTCCGCGCTCACCGGAGCCGTGTAAAAACAACATCAGCGGGAATTTTTCTTGAGCCGAATTATAATCCTTTGGAAGGTAAAGGAGGTAATTTATTTCTACCATCTTTTTAACTTCCTTTGAAAACGTTTTTTCTTGTTGACCCATAGGTTGTCTTTGTGTTTGTTTTGTTGAAGAACATCCGAAAAATAATAACGCCCCGACAAATGCAAAACCGAAAACAATAATTCCTTTTTTCATTTTGTATCCTTTAATTTATATCGGTATTGGTTTAAAAACTATCCACTTTCTACAGTTAAGTTATTTCCAATTTCGTTGGAACATGTAATAAACTAATCTTGGTCTCCATTCATCAAAGCCGTCATTATTTGCATCCGGTGTAACTGCTATTACTCCCCACCATTCTTCGTTTGAATAACCATCAGGATGTGCGCCTGTGGCATAACCGCCATAATCATGACTTTGATCATCACCGGCTTTCCACCATTCGTCTGTGTACTCAAAAACAGTTGCGCCGACCACAACATTACTTGCGGAGATGATCTGCGACCAATTCAAACTATCAAACGCGGCTTGAGTCGATTCATATTCTTGTTTTGTACGATTATCTAGCGCATCGATTCCATATTCGGTTATTACCAAAGGTTTATTTGATTTCGTGCGGAATGTATCAAACTTTGGCGTAAGATTAATCTCATAAATATTTGTCGCCCAGAGATCAACATAAGAAAGCGCTGCATCGTCCGCGTTCATCGAAACGTTTCCAATGTTATAAATATTCCCGTTATTAATACAAACCGGGTGATATTTTTCTCCCTCAATTTGATATGCTACAATTGCAAGTTCCTGGCAAAGCGAGTACCAATAAGGAGTGTTACCGTTCTGATAATTTTGTTCGTTGCCGAGATTCCACATTAACACTCCAGGGTTGTTTTTAAGGTCAACTACCATTTTTGCAAAATCATCTTTCACCTGTTGACGAATTGCCGGTTGAGATAGATCGTAACTTGTTTCAACCCAAAAGCCAGCTATTACACGAATATTTTGCGCAGCCATTTTTGTAAGCATTGTTTTGCCGGGAACTCCATAAGTGCGTACCGTATTCGCATTCATTGCTTTTAAATGTTGAATACTCCTATCCTCAAGTGCGGAGGTTATCGGTTTGCCGCCAATCGGAGTAATTGAATAAGAAACTCCTTTTACATAATAAGGTTGATATATTCCGTCGCCGTCAAAATCAACTTCAAGCTTTTTATTGTTGATACGAACGGCTCCGGTGCTTAACGGCTTTACCGTTGGAACGTTATAAGTTTTCAAAGTTAAAACCGGATTGATAGTTGAGTAACCGTTAATTGCCGAAGGAACTTCCGCCAGATATGTTTCATATCCTATATGTTCAACTTTAAGAGTATGTTTGCCGGAAGGAAAATCTTTTAGTGTGAATTGTCCCTGTTCGTTGGTTAAAACTCCTTCATACGTTTGCGCGGTCGACAAAGAAACTTTCGCGTTGCTTACAACTTCTCCGCTGCCATTTTTAACCACGCCGGATATAGTTGTTGGATTTTGATATTCTTCTGTCTTTGGATCAGTGGCGCAACCGAAATATGTTGTTAGAACAAGTAAGAGCAATAACTTTTTCATTTTTTCCTTTAGATAATTTTTAAAACTATAGCACGCAGATTCCGCGGATCAAACGGATTTTTGTATCCATTTTGAAAAATTTTAATCCGTCAACTCAAATCCGTCTTCAAGACATTCAACAGAATTTGTTCCAACGAAAACTTTAAATGTTCCCGGTTCAGAAACAAAGTTCATGTTTATATCATAGAATTTCAAATCAGCCTCGGTCAAGGTAAATTCAACGAGTTTCGATTCACCTTTCTTCAAGAAAATTTTCTGGAATCCTTTCAACTCTTTAACGGGTCTGGTAACGGAGCCAACTAAATCGCGAAGGTAAAGCTGCACAACTTCCTCACCATCATAGCTGCCGTTATTTTTTACTTTCACAGAAATTTTTAACGGATCAACTTTAGAAATTTTCTTAGCAGATAACTTCAGATTATCATACACAAATTTAGTATAACTCAATCCATATCCGAAAGGATAAAGGGGTGTATTGGCATAATCAATATAAAACGAGGTATACTGCGGATTGCTTGGATTGTAGGGTCTTCCGGTGTTTTTGTGATTGTAATAATAGGGAACTTGACCAACGTACCGCGGAAAAGTAACGGGTAATTTGCCTCCCGGATTGACATCGCCAAACAAAACATCGGCAATTGCACTCCCGGATTCAATTCCAAGAAACCATGTTTCCATAATTGATGAAACATGTTCGTTAAGCCAGTTAATTGTAAGCGGTCGACCATTCATTAAAACAGCAACAAGAGGTTTTCCGGTTTTATAAATTTCTTCTGCAAGCTCCTCTTGTACGCCCGGCAGATCAAGTGTTGCGCGCGACTTTGCCTCGCCGCTCATATCCAAACTTTCGCCTAAGACTAAAATTACAACATCTGCTTCTTTGGCGGCATCAACAGCTTTTGCGAAACCATCTTTTGAATTGTCGTTGATGGAACAACCTTGTTCAAAAAGAATTTTAGTTTTTGTTCCTAGTTTGTTTTTTAATCCTTGAACTACGGAGATTACTTCTTTTGCATCTCCTTGCTGGTTCCAGGGTCCAAGCGGGTCAGTAGTTGAATTTGCAAGCGGTCCGATAAGTGCGATGGTTTTAAGTTCTTTCTTTAAAGGAAGAAGTCCGGTTTCATTTTTTAAAAGAACAATTGATTTTTGAGCAACCTCAAGTGCGGCAGCTTTCATTTCTTTGCTGAGAATTGTTTCCTTTTCACGTTCGGCATCGCAATATTTAAAAGGATCATCGAACAGACCGAGACGAAATTTAATTCTTAAAACCCTTCGAACACTTTCATCAAGAGTTTTTGGAGACACTTTTCCTTCCGCAATTAAGGCACCTAAAAAATTTGTATAAGAACTTGCTTCCATATCCATATCAAGTCCGGCATTTAGAGCCAGTTCACCGGCTTGTTTCAAATCTTTCGCAACGCCGTGGGGAATCAACTCCCCGATAGAATTCCAATCGCTAACAACAAAGCCATCAAACTTCCATTCGTCTCGTAAAATTTTTGTAAGCAGTTGATGATTAGCTGAGGAAGGGACTCCTCCAATTTCATTAAAGGAAGCCATGAGTGTTGCCGCACCTGCATCTACGGCGGCTTTAAAAGGTTTTAAATAAACATCTCTAAATGTTCTTTCCGAAAAATCAACGGTGTTATAATCACGACCACCTTCAGCGGCGCCGTAACCGGCAAAATGTTTTAGACATGCGGCAATTGTATTATTGGCAGAAAGATCATTCCCTTGATAACCTTTTACGTGAGCAACCGCCATAGCGGAACCGAGGAACGGGTCTTCGCCGTTTCCTTCAACAATTCTTCCCCAGCGCGGGTCGCGGGCAATATCAACCATCGGGTTGAATGTCCAATGAATTCCGGACGAAGATGCTTCGGTTGCCTGCATACGGGCAGATTTTTCAACAACCGCCGGATCCCAGCTACTTGCTTCAGCAATCGGGACGGGAAAGGTGGTGCGAAATCCGTGAATAACATCTAAGCCGAAAATTAAGGGAATTTTTAATCGTGATTTTTCAAGAGCAATTTTTTGTAATTCTTTTGTTGTTTCGGCGCCAAAAATATTTAAGAACGAACCGACTTTTCCTTGAGCGATCAATTCTTTGTTTCCCGCTTTTGGCTTTGTTGAATGTGAACCGGTGTCCCAATCGCCGGTGAATTGTACAAGCTGCCCGATTTTTTCTTCTTGTGTCATGAGTGCTAAAACGGAATCAACTCGTTCTTCTATTGTTTTTATGCTTTGAGAGAGAATGTTTTTTTGAAAAAGTAAAAACAACAAAGAGAGAAATAGGAGAGACGATTTGTTAAGCTTCATAATATGCTCGCATGTTATTGAAAGTTGCCGGAATTTGACGGTTAAAGTTATCTAAAACCAAAATTTCTTTATCGAAAAACAGGACAAATTTTATGCCTTAACAAAGCTGCAAATAGAGAAAATTCTTTAACTTCAACAAAAGAAATGTACGAGTGTTTTATTACTCTAATAAGAAAAGTGTTATTGAATTAATAAAAACCGGGAATTGTATTGCCGGTTTTGATAGTCATGAATCATTTGCGGTTAAAGTTTAGAACGGTGAAAGCGTGAAGAATATGGGAATCAGCCAAAATTAAGAAACCATTTTAATCGAATGTTTGTTATAATTAATATCAGTATAAACCAGAAACATTATCAAAATTTCCTTTGAGGATAAAATGACAAACAGAATGATTTTACCGGTTGTTTTATTTGTAACTTTTTTTTTCGTTCTTTACTTCACCTATCCTTTAAAAGGAATTTCGACTACCGCAACAACAAATTATTTGTTGCTCGACTCACTAACCAGCAAGGATGGATCGTCAATGGAAGAAGTAACTAAAAGCGATGAAGAATGGAAGAAACTTTTAACTCCCGAACAATACAAAGTACTTCGTGAGAAAGCAACTGAGCGTCCTTTTACAGGGTTGTATTGGGATAACCACGAAAAGGGTACTTACAAATGCGCGGCGTGTGGTGCACAGCTTTTCTCTTCCGATACAAAATTTGATGCAGGCTGCGGTTGGCCTAGCTTTTACGACGTCTCTTCAAGTTCGGCAATTGAATTGAGAAAAGATACGAGTTTGGGAATGATCCGGTTTGAAGTGATTTGTAAAAAATGTGGATCACATTTGGGACATGTTTTTAACGATGGACCTGAACCGACACATTTGCGATACTGCATAAATTCGGCTTCATTGAATTTCGATAAAGAAGAAAACCCCGCTGGGAAATAACAGAAATAAAATTCCAAAACGCAAAAAACAAAATTCAATTTAGGTTTTGCTTTTCATTTATTGTTTGGGATTTGTTCTTTGGAATTTTTGTCCAGCATTCTTCTTCGCCTAATAATAGATTTCCATTTCACATTTTTGGCAGTTAAAATGTAATCTGTATTTTTGTTTGCCATCGTTCAAGTAGAGAGGCTCTTTCATAGCGGTGGTGGTTGGATATTCATTTTTAAATGGACAAAGATGAAGTTCTTCTTTAATACAATATTTTGTAGTCATTATCTTCTTACCATTGAACTCTTCTAGTTTTTCAAATCCGTTTTCAATAGTCTCGACACCATGTTTTTTATAAAACTCTTTGGCTTTTTCATTAACTACATTTCCAAGGTAAGTTAAGGTTTTAACGGGAAAGGGGACCGAATTATTTTTTCTTTCAAATTTTTGTGCCGGATAATTTTTAATTCTCTCTTCAAGAAGAAGTTGCAAAATTGTTCTCCTCAATTCATTCCATTTTGAAACGGGAAGAACAATAGCTTTGCCGGATTTTATAGCAACACTCTCAATAGTAAATATTGTTCCACCCGATTTTTTAAATTGATTTTCCATAACCGCGATTGTTTTGGGCGAATCTTCCGGTTCAATTAGCTCGATAATTTCGCTTAACGAGACATTGTTTCCGTCCTCATCTGTAGCAGAAATCATCAACTTCTCTCCGTCGATTTGAACTTCAATATTGCAGCTGATTTTTCTTTTTGTTTCGTCTTTCGATAATTCTTTTATGAATTGATGATCGTGATTGCGGTAAATTTTTACACCAGGGAATAAATCCTCTAATTCTTTTGTAAAGATTTTATTTTTTTCTCCCCGGTTTACATTCATTCCTGTTAAAATGTTTTGCTCATTAAAATAACAGATGCCGTCACCGTTTACAAGATTTTCTTCCGTCTCAATTTCAAAAAAATTTTTCCCGATTTTTTTCACTACTCCAACAAATTTTCCAATTGATTTGGGCGTACCAAAAGAAGCCATTTCTTTCTCCCCGCCATTTAGAAAATATTCGGTGTAACCCCGATTAAAAGTTTTTTCGGGATCAGGAATAAAAGAATAGTTAATCTTTCCGCTGGAGGCTTTTATAAAAGATGAATCATTTAAAAGAATTTCATCCAACTTTTGACGATAGTAAGCCGTTATGTTTTTTACATAATAAACATCTTTCAGTCTTCCCTCAATTTTGAAAGAAGTTATTCCTTCATCTATCAACGAGCGCAAGTGAGCGGATAAGTTCAAATCTTTAAGCGAAAGCAAAAAAGCTTCATCCTTAATAATTTTTCCGTTGGAATCTTCAAGCGAATAGAGCATCCGGCACGCTTGCGAACACTCGCCACGGTTTGCGCTTCTGCCTGTTGTGGCAAAGCTGAAATAACATTGCCCGCTGTAGCTAACACACAATGCGCCGTGAATGAAAAATTCCAAATCAACATTCGTATTTAATTTTATTTCATTTATCTGCTCAAGTGATAACTCGCGGGCGAGAATAATTCTTTGCAACCCGGATTGCTCAAGAAATTTTATTTTCTCAATTGAATAATTGTTTGTTTGTGTAGAAGCGAAAAGCGGTATTGGAGGCAAATCCATTTCGAGGACCGACATATCCTGGATAATGATCGCGTCAACACCGGCTTCATACAATTGATGAATTAACTTCTGAACTTCATCCAATTCATCATCATACAAAATTGTATTTACCGTAACGTAAACTTTTGCCCAATATTGATGAGCATATTGAACAAGTTTTTCAATATCGTGCAAAGAATTGCCGGCAGCTGCGCGGGCTCCAAATTTCGGTGCACCGATATAAACTGCATCGGCGCCGCAATTGATAGCGGCAATTCCTCCTGTTAAATCTTTTGCCGGAGAAAGGAGTTCAATCTGTTTTAGTCTGTTTTTTTGTTCCAAGGGGCTTTTAATTCGTTTCTAAAAGGAAGCCGTTTATAACTTTTTTTTTAATAATTTTATAATCAAAATATAAACATTAAATATCATCCGAGCAGTAGAAGAAAGAAGTATGAACCCGTTTCGTATAATTGTCATGTTTTTCATTTTTGTGATAAACCTTTATGCGCAAGACATAAATCTTTTGACCAACATTGAGAACCGGCAGAAGCAAAGTCTAAATGGTCAATGGAAGATAATAATCGATCCGTACGAAACCGGATATTACAATTACCGTTATCAACCACGCACGGATGGATATTTTGAGAATAGAAAACCAAAAGACAAGTCGGAATTAGTTGAATATGATTTTGATAATTCTGAAGAGCTTACCGTTCCGGGGGATTGGAATACACAAAAAGAAAAATTATTTCTTTACGAAGGGACAATCTGGTATAAAAAATCTTTTCAGTATAAAAAGAAAAACAACACACGTTCTTTCCTCTATTTCGGTGCAGTAAATTACGAAGCTATTGTCTACGTGAATGGCAAGAAACTCGGCGAACATGTCGGTGGGTTTACTCCCTTCAATTTTGAAGCAACAAATGAACTTGTTGAAGGCGAGAATTTCGTTGTTGTGAAGGTTGATAATAAAAGAAAGCGCGAAGGTGTTCCCACACTAAATACTGATTGGTGGAATTACGGTGGCATTACCCGTGATGTTGATTTAATTGATGTCCCAGATACATTCATCAAAGATTATTTCCTTCAACTGAAGAAAAATTCTTTAAACGAAATCTTCGGCTGGGTTCAACTCGAAGGGAAAGAAACACTTCAAGAAATCAAAATTGAAATTCCTGAAGTTAGAAAAACAATAAAAATAAAAACGGATGAAAACGGTTTTGCTGAATTTCATTTTTCTGTCGATTTAAAATTATGGTCTCCTGAAAACCCCAAAACCTATACGATAAAAATTATTTCGCAAACAGATTCAATTGAAGATAAAATCGGTTTTCGTTCAATAGATACAAGGGGAAACGAATTATTACTAAATGGAAAATCAATTTTTCTTCGCGGTATTTCTTTGCATGAGGAAGCTCCGTTCGGCGGCGGAAGAGCAAATTCCGAAAAAGACGCCGACACACTTTTAAATTGGGCGAAGCAGCTTGGCTGTAATTTTGTTCGACTTGCGCACTATCCGCATAACGAAAAGATGATTCGCAAAGCTGAACAACTTGGATTGTTGGTCTGGGCTGAAATTCCCGTTTACTGGACGATACTATGGGAAAACAAAGACGTACTTGCAAACGCCGAAAAGCAATTGACAGAAATGATCACACGCGATAAAAATCGTGCACCGGTTATCATTTGGTCGGTTGCGAATGAAACACCGGTTGGTCAAACGCGGTATAATTTTTTATATCATCTTATTAAAACGGCAAAGGAGTTGGATCAAACACGATTGATAACTGCCGCGACGGAGATTCATTCCGAAAAAAATAAAATCACTTTAAGCGATTCGCTTAGTAACTTGCTGGACGTTATCGGCGTTAACGAATACATCGGTTGGTACGGCGGAACCGCTGAAGATGCGCCTAAAACAAGTTGGGAATCAAAATTTAACAAGCCGCTGATTATTAGCGAGTTTGGCGCTGATGCGAAATTCAATTTACACGGAGATGCGCACGACCGTTTTACCGAAGAATATCAAGCGAATGTTTACGCTAATCAAATTGAAATGTTGAAGAAGATTCCTTTCCTGCGCGGAATGAGTCCCTGGATTCTTACTGATTTTCGTTCACCGAGAAGACCGCTTCCCGGAATACAGGATATGTATAACAGAAAAGGATTGATCTCCGACAAAGGAGAAAAGAAGCAGGCGTTTTATACACTGCAAAATTTTTACAGGAAAATGGTAAAATAATTTTTGAAAGAATTACTTTTGGAGCACAAAATTTTTTAACAAATGAAAAAGAAAATTCACTTTATATGTAATGATCAGGAGATCACGACTGAGCTGCATCCGGCAACCACGGTTCTCGATTTTGTCCGCAAAAATATGCGCTTAACCGGAACAAAAGAAGGCTGCCGCGAAGGTGATTGCGGCGCATGCACGGTGCTTGTTGGTGAGCTGAACAAAAACGATGTTGATTATAAATCGATGAATTCATGCCTTCTTCCACTTGCTTCGCTTCACGGGAAGCATCTTGTTACAGTTGAAGGGATCAATCAGAAAGAATTGAATCCCTTGCAACATGCTTTTGTTGATGAGGGAGCTTCGCAGTGCGGATTTTGTACTCCGGGATTCTTAATGTCACTAACAGGATATTTTCTTTCGAACGATGTCTATTCTGCCGAAGAAGCGATTAATTCGCTTGACGGAAACATATGCAGATGCACAGGTTACGCCTCCATAAAGCGTTCAACAGAAAAAGTTACGGCTGAAATAACGATGAACAAAAATCATTCATCTGTTAAAAAACTTTTGGAACTAAAAGTTCTTCCCGATTATTTCCTCGGGATTCAAAAAAGATTAACTGCCATTCAACCCTTTATAAATGAGCCCACAAACGATGTCTTTGTTTCCGGTGGAACCGATTTATTTGTTCAGCAATGGGAAAAACTTTTATCAAGCGAAGTTCAATTTCTTCAACGAGATAATTTGGTTCCGGCAATCCGAATAGAAAATGATTTTTGTTTTATTGATGCGGGAACAACTGTTTCAGAGATCAAATCTTCGGCGTTATTAAATAAATATTTTCCACAGCTCGCGATTTATTTTCAATATTTCGGGTCGCTCCCGATAAGAAATCGCGCTACTGTTGGCGGAAACATTATCAACGCTTCTCCAATCGGAGACATGACAAATTTTCTTTTAGCTCTGGACGCACAGCTTCATTTAAAAGAAAAAGAGAATGAGCGAGTTGTTCTTCTAAAAAACTTTTACAACGGGTACAAACAATTCGATAAAAAAGAAAATGAAATTTTAATATCGATAAGTTTTAAACTCCCTGTGAAAAATTCTCACTTCAACTATGAAAAAGTTAGCAAGCGGACATTTTTGGATATCGCAAGTGTCAACACTTCAATTTATTTAGAAGAAGATAATTTGCAAATAAAGAATGTTCATCTTTCAGCAGGCGGAGTTGCGCCTTATCCCCTTTATCTTTCAAAGACAAGGGAATTTCTTTTGAAGAAAACAATTTCTCCGCAATTGCTTAAACAAGCCGCTGAAATTATTGAAGCAGAAATCTCTCCAATAAGCGACGCGCGCGGTTCGGCTGAATACAAGCGGTTATTATTGCGCCAATTATTCTTCGCGCACTTCATAAAATTATTTCCGGAGATCATTTCGCTTGAGGAGGTTGTATGAAAAACTACGATACAACACGGCACGTTAGAGGTGAATCGCTCTTTGCAGATGATTTTAATGTTCCGGAAGGAACGCTTTTCGCTTCGGTTTTTGATTCTCCAATTGCACATGGGAAAATTTTTTCTGTTGATTTTTCCGAAGCGGAAAAATTTCCGGGAGTGAAAAAAGTTATTCTCGCTAAAGATATTCCGGGACAAAATCAAATCGGCGGAATTATTCAAGATGAGCCGCTCCTTGCAGAAGATGAAGTTCACTTTTGCGGACAACCAATTGCCATTGTGCTTGCGGATACTCTTCTCATTGCTCGGGAAGCAAAAAAGAAAATAAAAGTCGAATTTGAAAAACTTAAACCCGTTACCGATCCGAGAGAAGCGTATGCAAAGGGAATGCTTATCGTTCCTCCGAGAATTTTTTCAAATGGAAACGTTGAAGAAGCTTTTAAACATTGCGATGTTGTGGTCGATGGAACAATCGAAACCGGAGCGCAAGAACATTTGTATCTTGAAACGCAAGGAGCGATCGCTTTCCCTACAGAAGGAAACGGTGTAAAAATAATTTCATCAACACAAGGACCAACCGCAACACAAAGAGCAGCATGTAAAGTATTAGGTTTGCACATGCATCAAGTTGAGGTTGATGTTATGCGGTTAGGAGGCGGATTCGGTGGAAAAGAAGATCAAGCAAACGCGTGGGCGGCTATGGCGGCTGTGTCGGCTTTTTTAATGAAAAAACCGGTGAAGCTAATTCTTCCCCGGCAAGAAGATATGCGTATGACCGGCAAACGTCATCCTTATTCTGCCGATTTTAAAATGGGATTATCAAACGACGGAAAAATTTTGTCATACGAAGTAACCTTCTTCCAAAATGCAGGCGCCGCAGCCGATCTTTCAACTGCAATTTTGGATCGAACACTCTTTCATGCAACGAATAGTTACTTCGTCCCAAACGTAAAAGCAACAGGTTTAAGCTGTAGGACAAATCTTCCGCCAAACACGGCATTCCGTGGATTCGGTGGTCCACAAGCAATGTTTACGTTTGAAGCCGCAATTCAAAAAGCCGCAGATACGTTGGGCGTTGCCGCCTCGGTGATTCAAGAAAAAAATCTTCTGAAAGAAAAAGATGAATTTCACTACGGACAATTGGCGGAAAATTCCAAAGCGCGAGCTTGTTGGTTTGAGGCAAAGGAGAAATTCAACTTTGAACAGATTAAGAAAAATGTTGAAAGTTTTAATGCAATAAATAAAACTGTTAAAAAAGGTTACGCATTAATGCCGATCTGTTTTGGTATTTCATTTACAAATACTTTTATGAATCAAGCCGGGGCGCTCGTTCATATATATTCCGACGGAAGCGTTGGAGTGAGTACTGCTGCGGTTGAAATGGGTCAAGGGGTAAACGAAAAAATCCGGTTGGTTGCCGCGGAAATATTTTCAATTGATAAAGCAAAAATTAAAGTTGAAACAACAAACACTACGCGTGTTGCAAATACTTCTCCAACAGCCGCAAGCAGTGCCGCTGATCTTAACGGCAAAGCAACAGAACTTGCTTGTAAAAACTTGGCAGAACGGTTAATGGTCTTTATAAAGGAAGAGTTGAGATTTTCTTCGTCAGATAAAATTGCATTTCGTGACGAGCAAGTTTTTTGCAATGATAGAGCAATCGGGTTGACGTGGACAGAGCTCATTCAAAAAGCATTTTTTACAAGAGTTAATCTTTCAGCTCATGCTCATTACGCTGTTCCCGGAATTTATTTCGACAAAGAAAAGAATAAAGGTAATGCCTTTGCTTATTATTCATTTGGAACAGCAGTTGTTGAGGTAACTGTTGATTGCATTCGCGGAACATATGTTGTCGATTCCGTAAAAGCGGTGCATGATTTTGGAAAAAGTTTTGCTAATGTGATAGACAGAGGACAAGCTGAAGGTGCTATTATGCAGGGCATCGGATGGATGACGATGGAAGAGATAATTTACAATTCCGATGGCAAGCTACTAACTGACGCGCTTTCTACATATAAAGTCCCAGATATTCATTCCGCGCCGAAAGAAATTGAAGTTCAATTTCTGGAGAACTCTGATAATCCGCTTGGCATCTTTAATTCCAAAGCAATCGGCGAACCGCCGTTAATGTACGGTATCGGCACGTTCTTCGCTTTGCAAAATGCGATAAAAGCTTTTCGACCTGAAAAAGAATTTATATTTTCTGCTCCGCTTACACCGGAAAAAGTTTTACTCGCTCTTTATAAAGAGTAAAACTTACAATAATTACTACGCATTGTTTATTTTTGAATAAATAGGTTTAAGGTTTTATGCTGCTTCTAAAAAATTGTTTTCACATTGAAACGTTCGATAATGATCAAAACTTTTCCGGCTATGACATTCTTGTCGAAAACAACAAAATTAAAAAAATTGAAAAGAATATTTCTATTAAAGAAGATCACCGGGTTTTGGATTGCTCAACGTGTGTTGTAATTCCCGGATTGGTAAACACGCATCACCATTTTTATCAAACACTAACGAGAAATTTACCGGCAGTTCAAAACGCGAAACTGTTTGATTGGCTAATCTATCTTTATGAGATCTGGAAAAATATAGACGAAGAAGCGGTTTATTATTCTTCATTAATAGCGATGGGCGAACTGCTGAAAACTGGATGCACGCTTTCGACCGATCATCATTATTTATATCCGAATAGTTTTACCGGTGATCTCATGGGGATACAATTTTCTGCAGCCGATAAATTAGGAATGCGTTTCTCTCCAACCCGTGGATCAATGTCGCTTAGTAAAAAGAACGGCGGTTTGCCCCCGGATTCTGTTGTGCAAACCGAAAAGAAAATTTTAGAAGACAGTTTGCGCGTTATTCAACAGTATCACGACGCATCCGAGGATTCGATGAAAAAGATCGTGCTTGCACCATGTTCTCCGTTTTCGGTTACAAAAGAAAACATGAGAGAGACAGCACGGCTTGCTCGCGAACATAATGTAAGGTTACACACGCATCTCGCAGAGACAAGTGACGAGGATGATTATTGCGTTTCAATTCATGGAAAACGTCCACTTGCGTTAATGGAAGAAGTTGAATTTATAGGTGAAGATGTTTTTTACGCGCACGGAATTTTCTTTAATGATGATGAATTGAAAACGTTA